>CAVGXR010000033.1:0-10774 GCA_963633225.1 Collinsella aerofaciens | reverse complement strand
CAATACTGTAAAGGGCTGTGGTTGGAGCCTTTCATGAACCGTCTTGCGGTAGGAGTTGATTACCAATCCACAGCATCCCTTACATTGTAGCACAGCCCTTGGAGAGGGGCTCTAAAAACTACTACTCTATAATACAAGGATAAGATGAATAGGACGAAAAACAGGCCGGATCGTTTGACCCGGCCTGAAATACTATATTTTATGCTGTTTTATGCTGTCAGTATGCTACGCCCCAGTAGATCATATGCTTGGCTTTCCTGCCGCAGATGGGGCAGGTATCGCCGAGGTCTTCCTGCTCGAAGGGGATGCAGCGCGAGGACATGCCAGCCTGCTCCTTCATCTTCATTTCGCATTCAAGCTCGCCGCACCACATGGTCTTTATGAAGCCGCCCTTTTCCTCCTGAAGTTGCTTTGCCTCCTCAAGGGAGTGAGCCTCAAAGATGTGCTCGTCGAGGTTTTTCTTAGCCTTGTCGAACAGACCCTGCTGCACTGCGTCGAGCAGCTCGGGGATCTTTTCAGCCAGCTCAGTGATCGCTACGGAGATCTTCTCGCCGTTATCGCGCCTTACGGCCATGCACACGCCGTTTTCGATATCACGCGGGCCGATCTCAATGCGCAGGGGAACGCCCTTCATCTCATACTGTGCACACTTCCAGCCGAGGCTGTTGTCGCTGAGGTCTATCTTGACGCGGATGCCCGCTGCCTTGAGAGCGGCGTACAGCTCGTTTGCCTTCTCGGTGACCCCCTCCTTGTGCTGTGCGACGGGCACGACGATGACCTGCACGGGCGCGATGCGCGGAGGCAGGACGAGGCCGTTATTGTCGCCGTGGGTCATGATTATACCGCCGATGACGCGGGTGGACAGACCCCATGAGGTCTGGTGCGGGTGCTGCTGCTTGTTCTCCCTGTCGGTGAAGGTGATATTGAACTGCTCGGCAAAGCCCGTGCCGAAGTAGTGGCTTGTGCCGGACTGGAGCGCCTTGTGGTCGTGCATCATGCACTCGATCGTGTAGGTGTTCACTGCGCCGGCGAACTTTTCCTTCTCGGTCTTGTTGCCGCGGATAACGGGCATTGCAAGGTAATTTTCGCACAGGTTTGCGTAGACCTCAAGCTGACGCAGCGTCTCCTCGCGTGCCTCGGCCTCGGTCTCGTGCAGGGTGTGACCCTCCTGCCAGAGGAACTCTCTGCCGCGCAGGAAGGGACGGGTCGTTTTCTCCCAGCGGAGCACGGAGCACCACTGGTTGTACAGCATCGGCAGATCGCGCCAGGAATGCACCGTGTGGCTCCAGTGGTCGCAGAAAAGCGTCTCCGAGGTCGGACGGATGCACAGTCTCTCCGGCAGCTCCTCCGAGCCGCCGACGGTCACCCAAGCGCACTCGGGCGCGAAACCCTCGACGTGATCCTTTTCCTTCTGGAGCAGACTCTCGGGAATGAGCAGGGGCATGGATACGTTTTCGTGTCCGCCCTCCTTGAACATCCTGTCAAGCTCCTTCTGTATATTCTCCCAAATGGCATAGCCGTATGGGCGCAGGATGAAAAGTCCCTTGACGCCGGAGTAATCGACCAGCTCCGCCTTCGTGCAGACGTCGGTGAACCACTGGGCGAAATCCTGCTCCATATCGGTTATCTGTTCAACTTTTTTATCCTTTGCCATTATATTTTCTCCTTATTTAATTATAATAACCAAGCTATTTTATCGAACAAGGCAGAGCTTGTCAATACATTCTGTTAATATAAAAAATCTTGACCTGCGTGAACTTTTTGACTATAATAGTATAAATTCAGAGGATTTGTTTTTCAGAAACCTTTCGGAGGTGACACATATCAACAGGCAGAGATATATGGCAGAGCTTTCAAAGCTTCTGGCATTCATGTTCAAGGAGGATAGGGAAGACATCCTTGAGCAGTACAATAAGCTGCTGGACGAGGCCGAGGATGAGCAGGCGCTGCTTGAAAGCTTCGGCTCGCCGACAAAGCTCGCCGTTACGATTTCACGAACCTACAGACGCTCCGAGCGCAAGCTCGCGGTCGAGGCCGATTCCAAGGCCGATAAGCCCGCAGCCGAGCATCTGATCGTAACTCCCGTTAAAAAGGAAAAAGAAAAACCGCAGACGGTCGATACCACTCTTTCGTATGCGGATATAATCGAGGAGATCCGCCGCGAGAAGGCAGCTGAGGAGGGCGTGGAGTACAAGCCCATGTTCTTTGACGAGCCTGTAGCCTCCGCCGCAGCCGAGGAAGCTGCCGAGCCGGAAACGCCGGAGAATGAAGCACCGGAGGAAGCTCCGGCAGAGGAGAGCGCTGAACCGGAACAGAGCGAAGAAGCTCCCGCAGAGGAGAGCGAAGCGCCCGCCGAAGCAGGTGAGGAGCCCGAGGCTGCCGGTGACGAAGAGGTCATCGAGGAAACCGAGGCAGAGCAGGCCGAAGCTGTGCAGGAGCCCGCCGAGGAAGTGGAGGAGCTCTCCGCAGGGGAGGAGACCCTTGCCGAAGAAGCTGCTGAGGAAACCGAAGCTGAACAGGCCGAGGAAGCTCCAACGCAGGACGAGCAGCCCGCTGCGGAGGAATCGGAAGCGCCCGAAGAGCCCGAAGAGCCGGAAGCGCCGGAAGCGCCGGAAGTCAAGGCGGAGATATTCTTTGAAGAGCCCGAGAGCGGCGAGCTTCCTGCGGAAGCAACGCGATATAAGACAAATGTCGCACTGCTCATCCTGTATCTGATATTTGCGATACCCATCGGACTTGTGCTGCTGGCTCTGTCGGTCGTGCTCACGCTCACGCTGCTGGGACTTGGCGTTCTGGTGATAGCGGCAGGCGCGAAGCTCATGTCGTTTGCGTTTTCATCGCTCGTTATATTTGCCGATATCATGCTGTGTGCCGGCGCGGTGCTTATCTCGTTTGCTGCGGCTCTCATCCTGCTGTGGCTCGGCATACTCATGCTTGTGTACGGCATAAGGGGTGTCGCCGGCGGTGTCGTATCGCTCGGAAGAAGGCTTTGCGTTAAGGAGGTATCGGTCAATGGGTAAGGCATGGAAGGTCGTATCGGCTGTCGCGCTCATAGCGCTGATACTGGGAGCGCTCTGCATACTTGCAGGCTTTGTGACCGGCGGCGAAATGCAGAGAATAAAGGACATCTTTTTCGCCTCCTACGATATTGAAAACAAAATAAATGCGTTAAGGTCGGCGCTTGATATAATGCCGCTTAACTGAAAAAACAAGGGCAGCTTTTGCTGCCCTTGTTTTTTCATACAGAGACGGGTTCAAATTGGTTACAAAATTGTTTATTAAGCCCCCTTTTCAAACGGACGCATATTTGATATAATCGCATGGATAAAGACAATGGGGTAAAAGCCCTGCGGAAAAATAAATACAGAGAGGACGATTAAAAATGATTTCACACGGTAAGGAGATAAAGGTGTTCTCCGGCAACTCCAATCCCAAGCTTGCACAGCAGATATGCAACCAGCTTTTCAAAAACCTCGGCGACTGCTCATGTTCGCACTTTGCCGACGGCGAGTGCTCGATATCCGTTCACGAGCCCGTTCGAGGCGCTGACGTTTTCATCGTGCAGTCTACCAGCAAGCCCGTCAATGACAACCTCATGGAACTGCTCGTTATGATCGACGCAATGCGCAGAGCATCGGCAGGCAGAATCACCGCCGTTATCCCTTATTTCGGCTATGCCCGTCAGGACCGCAAGGCCAAGAGCCGCGATCCCATCTCCGCAAAGCTCGTGGCAAACCTTATCACCGCCGCAGGTGCAGACCGTGTGCTGACTATGGATCTCCACGCTGCCCAGATTCAGGGCTTCTTCGATATCCCCGTTGACAATCTTTTTGGCGCTCCTCTCTTTGCAAAGCATTATATAGACATTTTCGGAAAGGAAAACGACGATGTGATGGTCGTATCTCCCGATGTCGGAAGCACTGCCCGTGCGCGCAACTTCTCCCTGAAGCTCGGCTGCAACATGGCTATAGTCGATAAGCGCCGCGAGAAGGCAAATCAGTCCGAGGTCATGAACATCATCGGCAGTGTCGAGGGCAAGACCTGCATCCTGCTCGACGACATGGTAGATACCGCAGGCTCGCTGTGCGGCGCTGCAAAGGCGATCGTCGAGATCGGCGGGGCAAAAGAGGTTTTTGCCTGCGCAAGCCACGGCGTTCTCTCCGGCCCCGCGATCGAACGCATTGAAAACAGCTGCATCAAGGAGCTGCTGCTTCTCGATACCATTCCGTATCCCACGGATGCACAGAGCTGCGATAAGATAAAATACATGTCCGTAGCGCCGGTGTTTGCCGAGGCTATCCAGCGCGTTTACGAGGAGATATCCATCTCCAATCTGTTTGAGTAAAATGTTTTTCTCCAAAGGCGGGGTCGAGTGGATCGCTGCATTCCTCGGCAATCCCGGACTTAAATACAACGGAACAAGGCACAACGCGGGCTTCATGACGGCTGATGCCATGGAAAGGAAGCTCGGCGTGAGCATAAACAAAATGCGCTTCAAGGCACTTACGCAGACGGTCGAGCTTGGCTCTCACAAGGTGCTGCTTATGAAGCCGCAGACCTATATGAACCTGTCCGGCGACGCGATAGCTCAGGCGGCGAAATTTTATAAGGTGCCGCCCGAGCGCGTCATAGTCGTGTCCGACGAAACCGCGCTGCCCATAGGCAAGATCCGCATCCGCCGCGGCGGCTCGGCAGGGGGACACAACGGCCTTAAGAGCATCATTGCCCGGCTCGGAACGGATCAGTTCCCGCGCATCCGGCTCGGAGTCGGAGCTCCGCCGCATCCTGATTACGATATGGCAGACTGGGTGCTTGCCGCCTTCAGGGGGCAGGATGCTGCCGACATGGAGGATGCCGCAAAAAGAGCGGCCGATGCCGTCGAGTGCTATATCACCGAGGGCGCGGACAGGGCGATGAATAAATACAATACAAAAACTTAAGTTTTTCACGGGCTTAATACATGGTATAGTACCGGCACTTTGCCGCTTACAGTAAAATAATGTTCAGGAAGGACGGATGACATGAAGAAAAGCTGCATAGCGATGCTCCTTGCCGGAGGTCAGGGCTCAAGGCTTTACGCCCTTACGCAGGACGTGGCAAAGCCCAATATGCCCTTCGGCGGCAAATACCGCATAATAGACTTCCCACTGTCAAACTGCGCAAACTCCGGAATAGACACGGTGGGCGTGCTCACACAGTACCGGCCTCTCCAGCTAAACAGCTATATCGGAGGCGGACAGCCATGGGATCTCGATTCGACTGACGGCGGAGTGTTCATCCTTCCGCCTTATCAGACCGCCGGTGAAACAGGCTCGTGGTTTTCCGGCACGGCAAACGCCATCTATCAGAACATCGGCTTTATCGAGATGTATGATCCCGACAATGTTCTTATCCTCTCGGGCGACCACATCTACAAGATGGACTACTCAAAGATGCTGCACGAGCACATTGCAAAGGACGCTGCCTGTACGATAGCTGTTTTGCAGGTCTCGATGGAGGAGGCCACGCGCTTCGGCATCATGAACCTCGGCGAGGACGGCTATGTTGAGCAGTTCGAGGAAAAGCCGAAGCAGCCCAAGAGCGACCTCGCCTCCATGGGCATATACATATTCAACTGGAAAAAGCTCCGCAAGTACCTTGTCGAGGACGAAAACGATCCGAACTCGAGCAAGGACTTCGGCAAGAATATAATCCCCAACATGCTTGCAGCCGGTGAAAAGCTCTGGCCGTACCGCTTTGACGGCTACTGGCGCGATGTCGGCACGATAACGAGCCTGTGGGATGCGAACATGGACATGCTGTCCACAACGCTTATAAATCTCTACGATCCGAGCTGGCCGATACGCTCAAGAAGCGTCGCGCAGCCGCCGCATTATGTCGGAACCGACGCTAGAGTCGTGCACTCTATCGTCACCGAGGGCTGCACGATAGAGGGTGAGGTCGAAAACTCCGTGCTCTCATCGTCGGCAGTCGTCGAAAAGGGCGCAAAGGTGCTCTATTCGGTGCTGATGCCCGGCGCGAGGGTCGAAAGCGGCGCAACGGTCGAGTATGCCATCATCGGCGAGCAGACCGTCATTCACAGCGGCGCACATGTCGGAGCCCCGCCCGACGGCAGCGATGCATGGGGCGTTGCTACCTGCGGCCCGAGGATAGATATAAGAGAAAATGCCTGCGTAAAAGCCGGCGCGATGATATACAAGAGCGAGGAGGTCTGAAAATGAGCGATTTTCACGGGATAATCTTTGCTTACGGCGCAGTGCCCGAGCTGGGCGAGCTTGTCCGCCGCCGCACGGCGTCCTCGCTGCCCTTCTGCGGAAGATACAGACTCATCGACTTTGCCCTGTCCTCGCTCATGAACGCGGGCATACACGATGTCGGCGTTATCATGCGCCGCGACTATCAGTCGCTGCTCGATCATCTTGCCAGCGGCAAGGACTGGGATATGGGACGCAGGATAGGCGGCCTGCGTATGCTGCCGCCCTTTGGCCTGCCCGAGTATCATCAGGGCGACTATACCGGCACGATCGAGGCATTAAATGCCGTATCGACATATATAAAGGATATAAATGCGAAGTATGTGGTCATGATGCACGGCAACACCGCGGCCAATATAGACCTGCGTGCCGCTTGCCGCCGGCATATCGACTCCGGCGCGGAGATAACTGCCATATGCACCGACACAACGCCCGATTATAAGCACCACCGCTATATCGTGGATCCCGACGGCTTTGCACGCGGCATGATATTCAATCAGACCGCCGCCGGAGAGGGAGCGGCCTCGCTTGAGGCGTATATAATATCAAAGCAGCTCCTGCTCGATATGATGGATGCCTGCGCTGCGTCAAACCGCTATCACTTCCACCGCGACGCGATAGCCGATTATCTCGCTGCCGGAGGGAAGGTAAACGTATTCTTCCATCAGGGCTACGGCAAGCGCATCATGAGCACCGAGGCATTTTTCAAAGCAAATATGGATATGCTCCGTGCCGAAAACCGCGCCGAGCTGTTCCCGCCCGACCGCCCCGTGCGCACAAAGACCCACGAGGATGTCAGCACCTATTATGCCGAGGGCTCGAGCGCGAAAAACAGCCTCATTGCCGACGGCTGCATAATAGAGGGCGAGATCGAAAACTGCATTCTCTCCTCCGACGTGCGTATAAGCAGCGGCGCGAAGCTTTCCGGCTGTGTGCTCATGCGCGGCACGAAGATAGGCGAGGGCGTTATCATGAAAAACGTCATTGCAGATAAGCTGTCGAGCGTTTCACCGTTCCAGACCATAATGGGCAGCGAGAAGCTGCCGGTCGTGCTCCCGAAGGGCACGAAGATATAATATAGAAGCCCGTTTTTAAGGAGTCAAGCAAAATATGTTCACAAGTCAGATCTCACGCGACGAGGTACGCAGCGCAATAGAAGATAAGCTGTGTGCGCACTTCGCCGTAACAGCAAAAACCGCGACCGACGATCAGGTGTTTCAGGCAAGCGCCATAGTCATCCGCGAGATAATGAGCAGATTGCTCGCCGTTGAGGAAACAAGATGCCCCGAACGCGAGGTACACTATCTGTCCATGGAATTTCTCATGGGCCGCAGTCTCATGAAAAACGCATTCAACCTCGGCATAGCCGACGCGCTTACCGGCGCACTGAGCGATCTTGGCCGCAATGCCTCGGATATATTCGAGGCGGAAAACGATGCCGGTCTCGGCAACGGCGGCCTCGGCAGGCTTGCCGCCTGCTATATGGACTCGCTGGCAACGCTCGGCGTTCCCGCTACGGGCTATTCGCTGTGCTACGAGCTGGGCATCTTCCGCCAGAAGATCGTTGACGGCAAGCAGACCGAGGTCGCCGACGATTGGCGTTCAGCTGCCGAAAGCTGGCTGGTATCGCGCAACGACGAGGCCGTCGAGGTGCGCTTCGGCGGAACGATCTCTCCGCGCTGGGACAGCTTTGGAAGATACCACGCAGAGCACACCGGCTATCAGACGGTCACCGCCGTTCCGCGTGACATGCTCATAGCCGGCTACGGCGGCAATGAGGTCAACATTCTGCGCCTGTGGGACGCGAGGAGCACGAGCGCGCTGGATATGTACCTCTTCTCCGAGGGCGAATATGTAAAGAGCCTCGAGCAGCGCACAATGAGCGAGGTCATAACCAAGGTGCTGTACCCTGCCGACGACCACCTCGAGGGCAAGACCCTGCGCCTGAAGCAGCAGTATTTCTTCCTCTCAGCCACCGCTCAGTCTATCATAAAGACTCATATGAAGCGCTTCGGCGACATAAGGAGCTTTTCAAAGCACCATGCGATACAGATAAACGACACGCATCCGGCGCTCGTTATTCCCGAGCTCATGCGCATCATGATGGACGACTACGGCCTCGGCTGGGACGAGGCGTGGGAGCAGGTGAGCGCATCGGTTGCGTACACCAACCACACTGTCATGAGCGAGGCGCTCGAAAAATGGCCGCAGGATCTTGTGCAGACGCTGCTGCCGCGAGTGTGGGAGATACTGTGCGAGATAAACCGCCGCTGGTGCGAGCATCTTATCGCCGAGTTCGGAAACAGCGAAAAGGTCGGCAATAACCTCATTATCCGCAACGGTCAGGTGCATATGGCAAACCTCTGCCTTGCCGCCTGCTATAAGATAAACGGTGTTTCGGGACTGCACGGCGAGATACTGAAAAAGGACCTGTTTAAGGACATCTGCCAGCTCCGCCCCGAGCGCTTCACCTACGTCACGAATGGCATCGACCACCGCCGCTGGCTTGCGCAGATAAATCCGCGCCTGCACGGTCTGGTAGGCGAGCTTCTCGAGAGCGACGAATACCTCACAAAGCCCGAAAAGCTCATTGGCCTTCTCGACTATGCCGAAAATGCCGACGTTCAGCACCGCGTAAACGAGATAAAGCGGCTGAATAAATATGATTTTGCAAAGTTCCTTGCCAAAAACGACGGCTTTGCCCTTGACCCCGATGCGATACTCGACGTTCAGGTAAAGCGCCTGCACGAGTACAAGCGCCAGCTTCTGTGCGCAATGCTCATAACGCGCCTGCAGATGCAGATCCACGAAAACCCCAACGCCGAGTTCACGCCGCGCACCTTCGTGTTCGGCGCAAAGGCCGCCGCGGGCTACTACACCGCAAAGCGTATCATCGAGCTCATCTGCTCGCTGGCCGACGATATAAGCCGCGATGCGCTGTGCAAGGGCAAGCTTCAGGTCTGCTTCATGGAAAACTACCGCGTATCGGCAGCGGAAGCTCTCATGCCTGCCGCTCAGGTATCCGAGCAGATATCCACAGCCGGCAAGGAAGCCTCCGGCACGGGCAACATGAAGCTTATGCTCAACGGCGCTGTGACCATCGGCACGCTCGACGGCGCGAACGTCGAGATGTATGAGCGCCTCGGCGATAAGAATATGTTCCTGTTCGGCCTCAAGACCGACGAGGTGAATGCACTCAAGGCAAACGGCTACGATCCGCAGCGCTATGCACGCGAGGATGCCGAGCTCGGCGCGGTGCTTGACAGGATAAGCCGCGGCTTTGCCGACGGCAAGAGCTATTCCGATCTCGTCTCCGGCCTGCTGTACAAGGGCGATCCGTATATGCTCTGCGCGGATTACCGCGATTACGTCAACACCCACGACAGAATGTACTCGGTCATCTCCGATCCGGCTGAGCGTGCAAGACTGTCGATAACAAACACTGCCGAGGCCGGCATATTCGCCGCCGACCGTGCGATAAGAGAATATGCGGAGGGCATATGGGGAATAAGACTGTAGTAGTTATCGGTGCCGTGAACATGGATATATGCGGCCGGCCCGACAAAGCGCCGCGTATGCACGATTCAAACCCTGGAACGGTCTCGTTCAGCGCCGGCGGCGTGGGCAGGAACATTGCCCATAACCTCTGCCTGCTGGGGCTGAATGTCAAGTTCATTGCAGCCATCGGCGACGATGTTTACGGCGACAGCGTGTATGCAAGCTGCACAAAGCTCGGCATGGATATGCACCTGAGCCGCCGCATGAAGGGCGGAAGAACGTCAAGCTATCTCTACGTCACCGACGAAAACGGCGATATGCTCGTCGGCGTGAGCGATACGGACATATCCGCGAGCATTACGCCCGAATATCTGAAGGCGCATATAAAAGAGATAAACTCGGCTGATGCCGTCGTGTTCGATGCAAACCTCACACGCGAGACCGTCTCATGGATCGCCGAGAACGTGACCGCACCGCTGTACGCAGATCCCGTGTCAGCTGCCAAGGCCGAGCGCCTCAAGCCGGCTCTGAGTAAGCTCACGGCCTTCAAGCCAAACGAGTTTGAGGCAAAGAGCATGACTGGCGAGAGCACCTCGCTTTTCGCAGCGGAGGCTCTGCTGCGTGCGGGCGTGAAGAAGGTCTTTGTCTCCCTCGGCGGCGACGGCATAGTCGCAGCCTCCGACGGTGAGATAATAAAGCTCCCCTGCGAGACGAGCGAGATCGTAAACTGCACCGGCTGCGGCGACGCGGCAACGGCGGCAATAATCTGGGCGGGCGTGAACGGCCTCGGCATAGCCGAAAGCGCGTCGGCCGCCATGAAGGCCGCCGCCATGTGCGCTGCAAGCCCCGAGACGATAAACCCCGAGCTCTGCACGGAGCTTATAAGCTGAAAAGTATAGAACGCAAGCCATGGATAGAAAAGTGAAAATGCTGACTGCATATTGTTTATTACAAAAGGCAGAGAACCGCATTAGTTCAACGGCTGGGTATAATTATGCCAGCAACAGAGTTTGGAAATGATA
>CAVGXR010000032.1:0-18776 GCA_963633225.1 Collinsella aerofaciens | reverse complement strand
TACATTTTTCAACGCTCCTCCGCATTTCGGGCTTGACTTTTAATAGTTAGTCTTTGTTAAATTATCTTCATGCTGCGATTGTAGCACAAAAGCATTTGTGATACAATAGTACCGCAACGAAATAATACAAAGGAGAAAATTATGTATCACATAAAGCCGGATAAGCGCGCTCAGACCTCGGTAGAGCTCATCTGCGGCGGGCTCAGGCAGTGCCTGAAGGAAAAAAGCTTTGAGAGCATAACGATATCGGATATACAGCGTGTCTCCGGCGTGAGCCGCTCGACCTTTTACCGCAACTTTGACCGCATCGAGGATGTGCTCGCCCTCATGTGCGACAGAGTGTTTGAGGAGGCGTTCACGGCTGGCTATGCGAATATAAGCGAGGCGGTGTTCAGAACATGGTTCCGCCATGCGGACATGGTTGAGACAGTAGTCTGCATTGGGCGCAGCGACATGCTGTATTCGAGCCTGCGCCGCTGCGCGGACAGTCTGCGCGGCTCACTTGCGGACTTCGGCGACGCTGCACTGTTTGACTATCTTGTCTCCATCATCTCATCGGCTATGATGGGCATCATGGTCACATGGGTCGAGCGCGGCAAGCGCGAGAGCGAGGAGGAGCTTAAAAACACTGTCCTGCAAAGCTTCAAGGCCATGAAATTCATAGGCTTGGCTTAACTTTTAAAGCCAAGTAATATCGGGCATACGCTGGTAAAGCGGCTGGCCGAGCTGTATGAGACCGTTGCCGGCAGCTTCAAGGCGATTCAAACCCACGGCGAAGAAGAATGAAAAAAGCTCCGGTCCGAGGATCGAAGCTTTTAAGATTATTGATATTGCAGGAAGTTTTGCCGCGGCTTTGGTCGGTATTTAACGCCCGACACGAGGCCGATGCAGGCGTACATCGCAACGATCGACGAGCCGCCGTAGCTGAAAAACGGCAGCGTTATGCCGACGACGGGGGTTATGCCGATGCACATGCCGATATTGACGAAGGTCTGGAAGGCAAGGGACGCCGCAACGCCGAAGCATATCAGCATGCCGAAGGGGCTGCCCGAGCGCAGGCCGATGACGCAGCAGCGGATGATTATTATGCTCAGGAGTATGATGATGGCAAGGCAGGCCACCATGCCGAGCTCCTCGCCGATGGAGGCAAAGACGCAGTCGGTGTGGCGCGCATTGTAGCTGCTCTGCGAAAAGCTTCCCTGACCGAAGCCGACACCCGTCCAGCGGCCTGAGGCCAGCGCGTCCTTGCAGTGATTGGTCTGCCAGGTTATGCCCTGACCCGTGGGGTCAACGACATCGGGTATATACGGTGCGAGGATGCGCTTTTTCTGATAGTCCTTGAGAAGGAAGTTCCAGAACAGGGGTATCATTGCCGCAACGATTGCCGCAGCTGCCGCCATCCAGTACCATGCTATGCCCGCGCAGATGAGGACGATGACGAATATCGCCATGAATATCAGCGCACTGCCGAGGTCGTTCGGGATGACGACTATAAGGCCGAAATACAGTGCCCAGTGCAGACCGAGCTTTATTACCGAGGGAAACTTGTTGAGCGTGCGCTGTTCCTTATAGTTTGCCGCCTGCTTGGCCAGCAGGACGATGAATATGACCTTGACTATCTCCGAGGGCTGAACGCCGATGCCGGCAAAGCGGTACCATGCGCGGGAGCCGTTGACCTCCGTGCCGAAGATGAGAAGGCCGACGATAAACAGCACGTTGAATATCGTAAGATATACCCACTTGTCTGCAATAAGGTCGGGGTCTATGACCGTGAACACAACAAACGCAGCTATGCCGATGAACATCGAAAAGGTCTGAACGAAAACATATTTCGTCCAGCCGTAGGACTGCGTCATGCTGTATATCATGATTATTCCAAAGACCGTGCACACAGTGCATATGGCGAGGAGAAAAATATCCGCTCGCCTGAAAAAGTCTTTAATTTTTCTGGAATCTATTTTAATTTCCGCCGCCGCCCTTCAAAAATGCTCGATTTCACAAATTATCACAATCGGACAGGCTACATTTTAGCATAATATTGCCCTTTACGCAATGAGGTATCTTGTGGTATAATTCAAATTCAGAAAAAGTTTAAAAATGAGGTGAGATCAGTGCAGACGTATATAAGCCGCAGCGAGGCAGAGACCGAGAGCATCGGCGAGCGCTTTGCAAAGGATCTCCCCGACGGCAGCGTCATCGCCATGTACGGCGACCTCGGCGCGGGCAAAACGGCCTTCGTGCGCGGAATGGCAAGGGGCATGGGGCTTTCCTGCCGCGTGTCCAGCCCGACGTTTACCATTGTCAACGAATATATAGGTGAGCGCGAGCTCATCCATTTTGACATGTACAGGCTCGAGAGTGCGGATGAGCTGTTTGATATCGGCTGGGAGGATTATCTCCGCCGCGGCGCGGTGTGCGCCGTGGAGTGGAGCGAGAAGGTCGAGGATGCGTTCTTCGGCGATGAGATAGTCCTGCGCATTGAAAAGCTCAGCGATAACGAAAGAAAGATCACCATTGAGGAGGGAAATGCAAAATGCTGATACTTGCACTTGAATCCTCCGCAAAAGCCGCGTCAGTCGCGCTTATGGAGGATGAAAAGCTCATCGCGCAGTACAGTCAGTGCAGCGGACTTACTCACAGCCGCACGCTTCTGCCGATGGTTGACGATATACTTAAAAATACTGAAAATACGATCGCCGGCGTTGATCTTATCGCCGTTGCTCACGGACCTGGTTCCTTTACGGGGATCAGAATCGGTGTTTCCACCGTCAAGGGTCTTGCGTGGGCGGCAGATAAGATGTGCGTCGGCGTTTCTACGCTTGAGGCTATGGCGTGGCACGGCGTGTCCGCCGGCGGGCTCGTCTGCCCCGTGATGGATGCACGGCGCAGTCAGGTCTATAATGCGCTGTTTACCGTCGAAAGCGGAAGGCCGCAGCGCCTGTGCGGGGACAGAGCGATAGCTCTTGAGGAGCTTGCAGAGGAGATACGCGGCAAAAATGCCTTCCTCGTCGGCGACGGAGCGGAGCTTACATACAAATATATGCTCAGCGCCGGTATCGGCTGCCGCATAGCGCCGCAGAACCTTCTGTACCAGAGCGCATGGGGCGTGGGCATGGCGGCTCAGGGCAGCACCCCCGGTACTGCCGACGATCTTCTGCCGGTGTATCTGCGTCTGAGTCAGGCCGAGCGCGAGCGTCAGGCAAAAATGAAATAGGAAACAGTATATAGAACCGGCTTGCCGGTGTATATAAATAGGCTCCACACAGGAGCGGACTAAACAAAGGAGAAAAATAATGAGCAAGGTATGCGTATTTGACCACCCCCTCATCCAGCACAAGCTGTCGATCCTCAGAGACAAGGGAACCTCCGTTAAGGAATTCAGAGAGCTCGTTTCCGAGATAGCGATGCTCATGTGCTATGAAGCAACGAGAGATCTTCCCCTTGAGGAGGTCGAGGTAGAAACTCCCGTGGCAAAGGCAACGGTAAAGCGTATCGCCGGCAAAAAGCTTGCGATCGTTCCCATCCTGCGTGCCGGTCTTGGCATGGTCGATGGCATGGTCAGCATGATGCCCAACGTCAAGGTCGGTCATATCGGCCTGTTCCGCGATCCTAAGACTCTTGAGCCTGTTAAGTACTACTTCAAGATGCCGCCCGATATCGACGAGAGAGACGTTATCGTCGTCGATCCCATGCTCGCCACCGGCGGCTCGGCCTCCGCTGCTATCAAGTTCCTGAAGGACGACGGCGTAAAGCACATAAAGCTCATGTGCATCATCGGCGCTCCCGAGGGTGTTGAGCGTATGCAGAAGGATCATCCCGATGTTGACATTTATGTTGCGGCTCTTGACGATCATCTCAACGAGCACGGCTACATCGTCCCCGGTCTCGGCGACGCAGGCGACCGTATCTTCGGCACAAAGTAAGATAATAAGTATTAAGTATAAAAAAATCTCCCGTCCGCGGACGGGAGATTTTTCGCTTATTCATGCCTTCAGAAGCTTTGTGAGGAGCTTGGGCTTAATATCCGCGCCCTCCGCGTCGTCGGCAAAATAGAGCCTGCTGAACGCGATGGCGAGGACGAAGTACTGCCCGCTCGTGACGGTGAACAGGACGTGACCTGCCAGCGTGAGGTAGCCGAAGGTCATGCCGAGGGCGATAAAGAAGGCAAAGCCGATGAGGTCAAATTTCTTCAGCAGAGACTTTATAAACTCGACCGCCGCCCAGACATAGATCCAGAGCATTGCCGCCGCGCCCACAACGCCGTAATATATAACGACCTCGAACAGATCCATTTCGATTATATATTCCACCGTGCTGCGGCCTATGCCGAACAGCCATGTGGCAGGGCCGCCCCACTGGAAGCGGTGGATCTGCTGGACGAGCTTGCTGCTGCGTCCGCTGAGGACGGCAACCTCAATGCCCTTTTCCTCGGCAACGGTGGACGGTGCGTCAAAGCAGACGGAGATATCACCGTAGAGCCGGCTGAAGCTGACAATGCAGCCCAGAACGATGAAAATGATCAGCACGACGAGTACGAGCCACAGCAGGCGCTTTATGCGCTTGCTGCCGTCCCTGCGAAGCCTTACAAGTGCAAAGGCGAGGATGAGCAGACAGGTGCCTATGGCGGCTATGAAGGCGGTCTTTGAGCCTATCAGCAGCAGCGAAACTATCGCAAGTGCCGGAGCGAGCACGGCAATGATGCTCTTTTTGGAAAGCAGCTTGCAGTCGAGCTCAACAAAGCTTGCAACGGCTATGGGCAGCGTAACGGTCAGAACGGCGGTAATGTCGTTTCCCGAATAGAAATAGCCTCTGCATCCGCGGTAGCCGAGCGGGTCGGCATAGGTGTAGTAGCCAAGATTGAAAACGTAGGGCACGAGAATGCCGAGCGCACATACGATACAGGTGTAGCGCACTATGTTAAACAGCTTTTCCACGAACTCGGCCTTATCCCTGCACAGGCTTCGGAAAAGCGAGATGTACGCAAACAGCATGGCGATATTATAGCAGTACTTGATAAAGTACTTGACATCGGTGCCGAGAGAGAGCTTTGCACCGTTCAGCAGCAGCACGCCTATCGAAGCGCAGAAGGCAAGACCCATTATCACCAGCGTGCTTATAGCTATCTTTTCCCTGCGCATGAGGATGTACAGGCCGAACACCGCAAGCATGGCAAGACGTATATAAAGGCTCGGAGTGCTTGAAAATTCGGCTTTTATAACGTCAAGCTCCGTCGCACCGAGCACTTCCTTTATATATAGTCCAGTGCAGAAATCTATAAGCGGGTTTATGATGATGTACAGCACGAGCAGCTTTTCAATAAAGCTGCGTACAGGAGAGTGTTTTTCTATCATGCGATCCTCCAGAAAATAATACTGAAACTAATTTATAATATCCTATTGAGAGCAAAATTTCAAGAACTATGCGAAAAAAGTGCGGCTAAGTTTAAATTGACATAAAAGTAGAATGCGTGTATAATTTTTTACAGTGAAAGAGGTTTGGGAATGAACATTAAACGCATAAACAGAAAACTCAAAAAGCGCTTCGGCGATGCGGTAAGGGCAGAGCTTTCCGATAACTGCATCGTTTTAAAGGGCGAGCTTTCCGATTGGAGCGATGTTGTCGCCGCCGGTATGACGGCAGCAGTGCCGCATTCCCGCACGCACGTTGTGAACGATATCGTCTGCGCGGGTGTGAAGCCGGAGAAAATGCACATGCCCGCGATAAGCGACAAGACCCTTGACGGCGAGCGTCCCGACGTTCTCATCATCGGCGGCGGCATTTCCGGCTGCTCCGCTGCGCGGGAGCTGTCAAGATACAAGCTCGATATCCTGCTCATAGAAAAGGAAGCTGACCTTGCCCTCGGCGCGTCGGGACGAAATGACGGCGAGGTGCATCCGGGCGTTGACCTTTCAAAGGGCTCGCTCAAGCACAGGTATATACGAAGGGCAAACCGCATGTATGAAGATATCTGCCGTGAGCTTGATGTTCCCTTCAAGCGCACGGGGCAGTACGCCTGCTTTACGCGCAGGAGCCTGCTGCCGTTCGTGTGGCTGTATGCCCAATGGCGCAGATATCATGACGGCATTGAGGATACGCGCATAGTCATGGGCAGAGAGATACGCGCAAGGGAGCCGAGGATATCGTCCGATGTTGTATTTGCACTCTCAAACCCCTCATCCGGCAGCGTAAGCCCCTATAATCTCGTCATAGCCTACGCCGAGAACGCCGTTAAAAACGGCGCCCGCGTTTCGCTGAACACCGCCGTCACCGGCATGAAGGTCGAAAACGGCGAGATAAAAGCAGTATACACAAATCGCGGCACAATCTATCCGCGTGAGGTAATAAACTGCGCCGGAGTTTACTCGGATATAGTCGCGCAGATGGCGCAGGACAGGTTTTTCAGCATCCATCCGCGCAGGGGTACAAACTCCATACTTGATAAGAAAACCGGCGAGAGCTTCAAGACCATCGCCTCCGTTGTCGGGGCGAAAACGCCGGGGCATACGCATACCAAGGGCGGCGGTATACTGCACACGGCGCATGATAACCTGCTCGTCGGACCCGATGCCGTCGAAACGCCCGAGCGCGAGAATACGGCCACCAGTGCCGAGAGCCTTGCGCGTGTTTTTGCAAAGCAGAAGATTACCATGCCCACCCTCACGGAGAAGGACATAATAACATATTTCACCGGCGTTCGCGCTCCTACCTACGAGGAGGATTTTATCATCGAGCCCGGCAGAAAAACCAGAAATATATACCATGTCGCGGGCATACAGTCTCCGGGGCTTACGACCGCACCGGCTGTCGCGCAGGATGTTGCGGCCTATATAGCGCAGCTTCTGAACGCCTCCGAAAACGAGAGCTTTGACCCCGTGCGCAAGGCCCCACCGCGTCTTGCGGAGATGGATGACGCTGCTCGTGCGGCGCTTATAAAAAGCAATCCAGATTACGGCCTTATCGTGTGCCGCTGCGAGGAGGTAAGCCGCGGCGAGATACTCGATGCGCTCCGCAGCCCCGTATGCCTTCCGACGCTCGACGGCGTGAAAAAGCGCGTCAGACCCGGCATGGGCAGATGTCAGGGAGGCTTCTGCTCGCCGCTCGTTGTGAGGATCATAGCCGAGTACCTCGGCGTTCCGCTCACGGAGGTAAAGAAAAGCTCGGAGCAGTCGCCGATAGTGTTCGAGAGCAAAAAGGGAGGCCGCGGCAATGCATGATTATGACGTTATCGTGATAGGCGGCGGCCCTGCCGGCCTTGCTGCGGCTGCTGCAGCTGATGAGCAGGGAGCGAAAACGCTCATAGTCGAGCGCGAGGAGCGCCTCGGCGGAATGCTCAAGCAGTGCATTCACGACGGCTTCGGCCTGCGCAGCTTCGGCGAACAGCTCACGGGACCGGAGTATGTCGAGCGGTACATGGACAAGGCCGCGCAGTCGGATATAGCTGTTTCGTGCAGCACCTTTGTCACCCGTGCGGAGAAAACAGCGGACGGCTTTGCCGTCACGCTCGTATCGCACCTTGGCCTGCGCACAGTCACGGGAAAGAGCCTCGTGCTTGCAACCGGCTGCCGCGAGAGAAGCGCAAAGCAGGTGTTCATTCACGGAACACGTCCGGCGGGTGTGTTCACTGCCGGAACTGCGCAGCATTATGTAAACCGACTTGGAGTCATGCCCACGAAAAAATGCGTCATCCTCGGCTCGGGCGATATCGGCCTTATCATGGCCCGCCGTCTGACGCTTGAGGGAGCGCAGGTGCTCGGCGTGTATGAAATCAACCCTACGCCCTCGGGACTTACGAGAAATATCTATCAGTGCCTTACCGACTATGATATACCACTTTACCTGAGCCATACAGTCACGCGGGTTTTCGGAGCAGACAGGCTTGAGGCTGTCGAGGTCTGCGCCGTGGACGATAATTTTAAGCCCATACCCGAGAGCGCCGAGCGGATAGAATGCGATGCGCTCATCGTGTCCGTCGGGCTCATTCCTGAAAATGAGCTCGCCCTGTCGCTGGGCGTTGAGCTTGACCGCCACACGGGAGGCCCTGTATGTGACGCACAGCTTATGACAAAAGTTCCGGGCATATTTTCGTGCGGCAACGCATTGCATGTAAACGACCTTGTTGACTATGTTTCCGAGTCAGGCGCTTCTGCCGGAAAAAATGCCGCCGCTTACTGTGCGGCAGAGCAGCGAAGGCTCGATATACACATCGGCGATGAATTTCTGTACCTTGTCCCGCAGCAGCTTGACCTTAACGGCGATAATTCAAAAACGATGTTTTACTTCCGCTCGAAGAAGGTCATGGAAAAAAGCGTCCTCAGACTGCTGCTTGACGGTAAGGAGGTCTGGAAAAAGAGCTATCCCTTCCTGCGCCCGCCCGAGATGCAGCAGCTCACGCTGGACATGACGAGGTTTGAGATAAACGAAGGCAGCGATCTTCGCTTTGAGATAGAGGTGGTACAATGAAGCAGCTCGTATGCATAGGCTGCCCGCGTGGCTGCCGCCTCACGGCAGAGGAAAAGAACGGAGAGCTTACGGTCACAGGCAACAGCTGTCCCAGAGGGCGCGAGTTTGCAATAAGTGAAATGACAGGACCCAAGCGTACTGTATGCTCGACGGTCAGAACCGTTTTCCCTGACGCGCCGGTGCTGCCGGTCAGAGTCTCCGACGATATCCCGAAGGACAGAATATTTGACGTTATGCGCGAGATAAACGCCGTGACGGTCACCGAGCGCATCGGCAGAGGAGAGCCGGTTATAGAAAACGTGCTCGGTCTCGGCGTTGATGTTATTTCAACAAGCGATTTGTTAAAACGATAAATATAAATACACAGACGGAGGGAGAAAGATGAACAATCCACTCATCCTGACTTACGATGTCGGCACTCAGAGCACGAGAGCCATACTGGTCGATAAGCAGGGAAATATCGTGGACAAGGAGCAGGTGAAATACGCCGAGCCCTATTTCCGGCAGCGTCCGGGCTGGGCGGAGCAGAAAACGGATTTTTATTTTGATAATATGTGCAGGGCATCCACGGCGCTCATGGCGCGCAATGCCGACAAGCTGCCCGATATTATCGCCTGCGCTGTGACGGTTATCCGTGATACGCTCGTGTTTCTTGATGAAAACTACAAGCCCACGCGAGATATCATCCACTGGCTCGATGCGCGCAAATGCGTTTACGACGATCCCTTCCCGCTGTGGAAGGAGGCTGTGTTTGAGCTCATCGGCATGGGCAAGGGCACGAGGATAGTCTACCGCACCTCAAAGGTCAACTGGGTGCGCCAGAAGCAGCCCAAGGTCTGGGCGCGGACAAAGAAGATAGTCTGCCTGCCGGCATATCTCAACTACCGCATGACAGGCCGCCTTGCCGACACTCCGGCAAACACGATAGCGCACATACCAATGGACTATAAGAAAAAGCGCTGGATGAAGGAAAACGACCTCACACGCTGCTTCTACGATGTTCCGCAGGACAGACTGTATGAGCTTATCCCCTCCGGCGAGGTGCTCGGCTATGTCACGAAGGAGGCCGCCGCGCTCACCGGCGCACCCGAGGGACTGCCGCTCATCGCAACGGGCGCTGATAAGGCCTGCGAGACGCTCGGCCTTTCTGTTGCAAGCGACGACAAGGCATCCATATCCTTCGGAACGAGCTCGACCATAGAGATGTACACCGAGCAGTATTTTGAACCGCAGACCTTCCTGCCCTCGTATCCGGCGGTCATCAACAAGGCATGGAACCCCGAAATTCAGGTGTTCCGCGGCTTCTGGATGCTCAGCTGGTTCATAAAGGAGTTTGCCGACAAGGACAGAGAGGAGGCCGAAAGACTCGGCATATCGCCTGAGGAGATACTCAACAAAAAGGCCGCCGAGATCCCCGCCGGCTGTCAGGGGCTCATGCTCCAGCCCTACTGGACGCCGGACGTGCTCAAGCCCGACTCCTACGGCGCGATCATCGGCTTTTCCGATTACCACACGAAGTATCACATTTACAGAGCCATCATAGAGGGTATCTGCCTTGAGCTTTACATGTCCATGAAAAACATGGAAAAGCGCGGCAAAAAGCAGATAAAGGAGCTCTATGTCGGCGGCGGCGGCTCGAAGAGTGAGCTTGCCTGCCAGATCCTTGCCGATACCTTCGGCCTGCCGGTCAAGCGCATACACACGCACGAGGCCTGCTCGCTGGGTGCTGCAATGGTGGCTTTCGTCGCAAAGGGCGAGTTTTCCGACTTCGACGAGGCAATAAAGAGCATGGTGCACGAAAAGGACGTGTTTACGCCCGACCCGAAGAACCATGAGATCTATATGAATATGTACAACAAGGTCTACCGCAAGATATACAAAAACGTAAGGCCTCTGTACGCCACTATGAACAACCTCAAAGAAAGGAACATGATCTGATGAGTCATAAGCAGTACAAGGGCTTTGAGCCCAAATGGGTAAAGACCCCTGCACCGGCAAACAGCTATCGCTCGATATTCCGCTGGGGCGATCCCGAGTTCTTCAAGACCCCCAAGGAATCGCTGTACAAGATGATGAAGGAGGTCTTCAAGCTCACTGACGACGACTTTAAGGAATATTCCGACGATATAGGCTTTGACCCCGTCGATCTTTCCAATCACCCCGTGAAGCTTGCGCAGGAGCACCTGAGTGCGTTAAAGGAGATCGTCGGCGAGGAGGGCTTTTCCGTCTCCGACTACGACCGCCTTGCGGTCGCATACGGCTTCACCGCCTATGATATCCTCCGCCTGCGCCATAAGATCATCGACTCCGTGCCCGACGTTGTGCTCTATCCCGACACGACCGAGCAGGTCGAGAGGATCGTAGCGTATGCCACGCAGCACGATATACCCCTGTATGTCTACGGCGGCGGCAGCTCCGTTACACGCGGTGTTGAGCCCATAAAGGGCGGCATTTCGCTTGACATGAGAAAGCGCTTTAATAAGGTGCTGTCGTTTAACGAGATCGACCAGACGATAACCGTTCAGGCCGGCATGTCGGGCCCTGACCTTGAAAAGACGCTCCAGTCCGCGCCGGAGCTCTTCGGCGCAAAGCGTCAGTACACCTGCGGCCATTTCCCGCAGAGCTTTGAGTATTCCTCCGTCGGCGGCTGGACGGTAACCCGCGGTGCGGGTCAGAACAGCACCTATTACGGCTGCATTGCGGATATTGTGCTCAGCCAGAAGTACGCAACGCCTATCGGAACGATAAAGACCAGCCACTACCCGCGTGAGGCCTGCGGCCCCGACCTCAACCAGATCATGATGGGCTCAGAGGGTACCTTCGGTGTGCTGACCGAGGTAACGCTGAAGATATTCCGCTGGATGCCGGAGAACCGCAGAAGGTTTTCCTACATCTTCAAGACGTGGGACGAGGCAATGAAGGCTGCCCGCGAGATGATGCAGCATGAGTGCGGCTATTCCTCCGTGTTCCGCCTGTCCGATCAGGAGGAGACGAGCATGATGCTCAGGCTCTACAACGTCGATGATACGCCGCTGTATCCGCTGCTTGACAAGCTCGGCTATAAGGACATGGAGCGCTGCCTTTTCCTCGGCTTCACCGACGGCGAAAAGGGCTACTCCAAAAACGTTGCGAAGAACATCTCGAGGATCGCCCGTCAGCACGGCGGCCTGCCCCTGACCGGCTATGTCACAAAGAGCTGGGAGAAGGGACGCTTCAACGACCCCTATCTGCGCGACACTCTCATGGACTTCGGCATCACCACCGACACGCTTGAATGCACCGTCAACTGGTCGAACATGGAGCAGGTGCACCTTGACGTGCGCAAGGTCTGCCACGCGCTGCCCAACACCGTGGTCACGACCCACATGTCGCACTGCTACCCGCAGGGTGCGAACCTGTACTTCATCTTCCTGACCAAGATGCAGGACGAGAAGGCGTTCAAGGCGTACCACACCACTATACTCGACGCTATCCAGCGCTCCGGCGCGTCGATAAGCCACCATCACGGCATCGGCAAAATGTTCGCCCCGTGGCTTGAGGGCTACATCGGCGAAAAGGAGTACGGCGTGTTCAAGGTGCTCAAAAACTACTTTGACCCGAAGTACAACATGAATCCCGGCGGCACCATCGGCCTTGACCTCCTGCCAGAGGAGAAAAGGTTTGACCGCCAGTATACCGATTACGAAGCCCAGCCCAAGTTCGACTGATAAATTACGCCGCTGCGTGTTTATGTGCAGCGGCGTAAATTTTTGCGCATCAGCTTACGAACTTGAATATATTGCATTTTTAAGCCCGTTGTGGTAGAATACTTCGCAGACTCAAAATAAGGGGACAAACATGGATTACGGATTACAAATAGGGCTGAAAATAAAAAATTGCAGAATAAACCGAGGCTTGACGATGAAGGAGCTTGCAGAGCAGGCGCAGATCACCCCGTCAATGCTCAGCCAGCTTGAGAAGGGACAGGCTAACCCTTCTTTAAACACGATAAGGCTTTTGTCCAAGGCCTTGGACGAGCCGATGTTCCGCTTCTTTATGGACGAGGTAAGCGTCGAAAACGACGTTGTCAGGCGGGATAAACGCAAGCATGTGATCGAAAACGGCGTCGATTATGAAATGCTCACGCCGGATATGCGCGGAAATCTTGAAATGATAATGATGACGCTCAAACAGGGCACAGCCTCCTGTGCGCAGCCGCTCAGCCACATCGGCGAGGAGGTCGCGCTTATCCTCAGCGGTACGGTCGAGCTCGTTCTGGAGAATGAGAGCGTCGTTCTGAGCGCGGGAGACAGCGTCAGAATAAAAAGCGAGATAAAGCACAGCTGGCGTAATGTAGGTGACTGCGAAATGTCTCTTGTTTTCGCAGTCTCTCCGCCGAATTTCTGATAAAAACGATAAAACGATGAAAAAGCAGCTGTTCATTTGAACAGCTGCTCAGTTTGTCAAAAAATCCCTCGCGGGATTTTTTTGACTTCACTTTTCCGCCGAGCATTTTGAATGTCTTCAAAATGCTTTTACCGAAATCCTTGAGATATCAAGGATTTCGACGGCAGTTTATCTAACTCGAGGCGGGCCTTTTCTCGCTGCGGCTCGGTCACGGCGCGGCTCTGACATGCCACCGGCATGTCATTCACTCCCGCGCCGCCGCTTCGCTACCCCTCGAACTCCCCCGCTGCGCGGATATTTCAACGCAGCAGCATAGTTTTTTGACAGTCTCAGCAGCTGTTCATTTGAACAGCTGCTTTTTGCGTGTTGCCTGAGAAAATCAGATATTTTTCGTTGTGGAATTGCCGCGGATATCCACATGCACCAGATGGTCTACCTCATCGCCGCGAACGCCGATATAGTAGCTGGTGAGGTTGGCGGTAGAGCAGGAATGGTTGGGGATGATCAATATCTTGTCGCCGACCTTGAGGTCGGTGTGACCGTCAACATGCAGCTTGCCGACCTCTTCGGAGAGACTGTAAACGGTAAGCTCGGGGTGACCCTTGACAGTGCCGAAGCCCTTGATAGACGAGTTGCCGTGCGCTCCCTGATCGAGACCGAGGCACTTTGCGCCTGCATCGCATATGAATAGCTCCTCCGACGGATGCGAGATAACGGAAGCGAGGACATACATTGCGCACTCGTCCTCCTCGGCAGTTTCAGTGGAAAGCTGTATAGTGTCGTTGAAAATATAATTTCCGGGGTGATAAATGCCGATGTTCTTATCGGATACAGAGCCCCAGAAGGTGGGCGTTGAGCCGCTGGAGATCACCTCAAGCTCATAGCCCGCGGCACGCAGAGCATCTGCTGCGGCTGCGATCGCGCCGACCTCGTCCTTGCAGTATTTTTCTATATCATCGTGGCAGCAGGCACTGTAAACATGTCCCGGATGGGAGGAGATGCCCTTGAAGCGGAGATGGTCAAAGCCCTTCATCGCACCGGCAAATTCCACGGCCTTTTCGGGCTTTACTCCGAAGCGGTGCAGGCCGCTGTCGATGATTATGGTGTAGTTGACAGTCACGCCGGCCTTCTGAGCGCCTGCATTTATTGCACCGGCAGCGTCGAGGCAGTCTATGCGGATGATGAATCCGGGGCATTTCTTCGCCAGCTTGACAACACGGCCAATTGACACGTCAGTTGCCACAGGGTATGCGTACATGATGTTTTTCATGCCTGCTGCACACATGGCTTCCGCCTCGTCGAGTGTCCCGCACAGATAGCCGGTGCAGCCGTATTCGGCCTGAAGCTTGGCAAGCTCCGTGCTTTTGTGCGTCTTTATCATAGGCCAGATCTGCTTGTTGTACTTTGCAGCCTCATCACAGTATTTTTTAAGGTTATGCTCCATGTAATCAAGATTGAGCAGAATGGCGGGAGTGTAGATATCATTGATTTTCATTGTTCCATATCCTTTCACATAATAGATTTGTTCTGAATCAAAGGAATATCAACTGGAGGATAAACACACAGGCAAGGGAGGTCAGGGCCTGAAGGACGCTGATGAGCGGGAATACCTTGTATGCCACCTCCGGCTTCATATTGGATGTTGAGGTAACGACCCAGAAGAAGTCGTCGTTGCCGTGGAATACCATGAAGCCGCCGGATGCGCATGCCAGCATTGCGATGACAAGACCGATCGGAGTGTTGAAGCCCAGCACATCGACCAGAGGCAGAAGCATAGACGCAGCCGTTATCATGCCGACCGTGCCCGAGCCTATGGCTGTACGGAAGATCGCACCGATGACAAAGGGGACGAGAATGCCGACGCTTGCGCCGGAAAATGCGTTTTCCACGATGCTCTGGAGATCGGACATCTTCAGCACAGTTGCGAATGCGCCGCCTGCACCGACGATCAGCACGATCTGACCGGCAGTTTTAAGCGCTTCGCCAAATTCTCCGTCAAACGTCCAGACGGTCCTGTCATGCGGGCAAACTCTCATATAGGAGATAAATGCGATGATAAGTCCGATGAGCAGGGCAACGCTCGTGTTGCCGAGAGAATATAAGAGATTGTAAACAGTGCCGCTGCCGAAAGGAGCGGAGTCAAGTGATGCAACGGTACGCAGAAGCATGAGAACGATAGGGAGAATGATGGGCAGGAATGCTGCCAGCGGGCTGGGGTACTTGCGGTTTTCCTCGGGAGTCGCTTCAGCGGCAAGCTCCTCGGGCATGTAATAATACTTTTTGCCAAGTATCTTTCCGGCAAGGTGAGCCACGAGAACGACGGGGATGGAGACGAGCATACCAAGCAGTATGACCAGACCGAGGTCGGCGTTCAGAATACCGGCGACAGCCAGAGGGCCGGGTGTGGGCGGTACGAGCATATGCGTTGCGTGCAGACCCATTGCCAGCGCAACGGCCATGGTCGTCATGCTCACCTTGGTATCACGAGCCATGCGCTTTGCAAGCGGGGACAGCAGGACATATGCGGAATCGCAGAATACGGGGATCGAGACAAAATAACCGGTGAAGGCAAGTCCGAGCGCGGCGTGCTTTTCGCCGGTTATTTTCAGTATGGTCTTTGCCATGGTCTCCGCAGCGCCGCTTTTTTCGAGCAGCGCACCCATAACGGTGCCGATGGCAATGACAATGCCTATTCCGGAGATCGTTCCGCCGAGGCCGTCTGCATAGGAGGTCATAATATCATTGATGTTGTGTCCCATCATAAGACCGAAAGCAATGGCTGCGGCGGTAAGTGCAAAGAAGGGGTGGAGCTTGACCTTAACGGTCAGAAATACAAGAAATGCAATTGAGATAATTATACAGACAATTACTAATAGCGGGCTCATAAAATACTCCCTTTCTTAATTTCCTCTCCCAAATATGTTGGGAGGCCACGTTAAACATAACTTCCTGTGCACAGAAGATCCTAATCGAACGATACCACAGGCTTATTTAAATGTCAATAAACTAATAATCGAATTATTAAATCTCACTAAATTGACGTATTACACATTATTTAAAATGCACAGACATCAGCAGTTCAAACGTGAGCTGTCGGATATACGGACAAGAAATCGCCATGCCCCGCCGCAGATGACATTGCCGCCGCAGGAAAAATTCAGCTTCCCCATGCAGGAACTGTCAAAAAGCTGCGGTTGGGTGTGGTGACGGAGGACAGTGACGGAAGAATGGGGACGATAGGGGAGATGCTGTTAGGCTTTTTTATGACTTAACCAGCAATTTACAAATATTAAATCTTACAATAGCCCAATATTTAGATTTATAGATTTACGAATATTTGACCAATTTTAGCTGCGCTTCAGTTTAGTAGGGCGTTTGCATTACGCATAAGGTGTGTTCCTGATTATAGTACAATAAATTAGCGAAAATTGACAGAACACTGCGGAGAATCAATATTCATCAGATGACCACTGAAATTGCCATCACCAATCAATTCTTTTTCCAGACGTGCGGCGGCAATTAGTGCGTTCGTATCAATACCGGTTTCAAAACCCATATCATTTAACATATAGACGAGATCTTCTGTAGCCAGATTACCAGATGCGCCGGGCGCGAACGGACAGCCACCCAGACCGCCGAGCGTAGACTGGCACTTCGTTACGCCGGCTTCGATGGCAGCAAGAGTGTTCACCATTCCCATGTTGCGTGTGTCGTGGATGTGAACCTGAAGTTCAAGGGCAGGGAACGTTTTCCTTACAGCAGCAATTACCTCGCGTACTTGTGCAGGGTTTGCAAGACCAACGGTATCACACAAGTCGACCTCATTAACTCCTGCTTCAACATAAGAACCAATGAAGTCAACGACGGCTTGCTTCGATGGCTTGCCCTCAAATGGACATCCGAAGGTCGTTGCAAGATCTATGGATACATCCATGTCGGGCAGGTTCTCGCGTATATTCAGATACTCTTGCATGCTCTGCTCGTGTGTTCGATTGATGTTGGCCATGTTGTGGCTGGAACTGAGCGATACAACATAGAATATGTGCTTTATTCCTGCGTTCCATGCAGCCAAACCGCGAAATACGCTTCGACTCGCCGATAATAACAGGTAACAGTACAGCAGAATATTTACCGACTACGCGGTGAATGATGGAAGCAGCTCGCCTTCCTCAAATGAATGTTCCCCCGCATCTATTATAGAACCATATAAACTGACATGTCCGGCAGTATTTGCAGGGCATGTCAGTTTATATGCATTCAGATTTGACGGTTAAGTTTACTTCGGCGTTACTGATATAGCATTCAGCGTGTTTTTTGAATCAATGATCGATTTATAGATGTTTTTGATTCCGGCTTCTTTCGCCATGCTAACGACAAGGTTCTCTTCCGTTATGTCCATTCTTAAGCCAAGAATAATCCCGCTTGGGATCCATTCCATCATAATTGGAGCTTTCATTTGACAGCCGGTTATCATGCGCCATTCTTCATCATATTCATGACACTTTTTCTTAATCAGCGTTGTCTTTTCACGCTCCCACATTCCGCTGCCTATACTGTCGTATAAATACTGTGGAATCTGTGTGCCGGAAAGCTCCTCTGTTTTTTTGAGCATTACAATTTTTGCGAAGTTGGTAGCATCATACGGCTTGTCCGAATAGTAGATAGGATATAGCGGCGTTCCAAATTTTTCGATTCCACAATTCTGGCATTTTTCCTGCTTTCCGCATAGATAATTTTCGCTGTTTTCAAGGTCATAAATTTGAACGAACCCTTTATGTTGGTTTGCATATTTCAGCCAGAGCACTTCATTAAATCCATTTTCAGAAAAGCAAACCGACCAGGTATCCTTTTTAACTTCATCACGTAATGCAAGGGCTGAATTGAGAAAATTTTCGACAAGACCGTTCGAAAGCATATTTGTAACATTATCAGCCGTAAAGAATGCTTTCTGCTCCTCGGTCAACATTCCGCCGATGATGTTTTTAACCCCTTCTATAAGTGCTTCTATGCTTTCGCGAGTTTGAAATGCAATTAAAAACTCCCGACGAATGGATTCAATATCAATGTGCAAAAATGTATCGAACGGATCGTCATAGTAATTTGCTGAAGAAAAATAGAGCTTATTCGTGCGAAGTGATTCAAGATTACGCAAAGTAACTGAACGATATCGGAAAAGAAACTTTGGATATTTTACAGTGTTCATCAACTTTTCAGCATCCCGCTTTGGGTCAACGCCAGGCAATGTACAAAGGGTCTTCCAAAACACTTCCCGTTCTTGAGCGTTCATATTTTCACCTCAAACAACGTTGTATTGCAGATAATTACCAATCCCACGGCCACCTGTGTAATCATATGGCTTCCTATTTCTAATCCATTATCCCATACCGCTTCATAAGCTCAATACGCTCCTTGGCCAGCTTGATGGAGCCGGAAGCGCTGTTGTCCGCGCCGGACTGCTTCTCGCTGGTGTAGTGCACGATGCTTTGTGCCCATGCTACCGGCAGCAGATATGGATGTTTTTTTGAGGTACGGGTAGCGATGTTCCAGATACTCGCGCTTCGGGAACACCGTACTTAGGACGCTGCTCTTTTCGCCGGTTCGGCTGGCCTTGACGGCATTCAGCGTTACGGTGGAGGAGTGGAGCCGGGTATAGTCGTTGGATCCGTACACGCCGCCGCAGAGAGTGTCGTGCAGCAACAGCTCAACGTCGAGGGAAGCATCCCACGGCGCGGGCAGCTCAAATTCGATGCCGAGATAGTCCTTGGCAATGCGGAATGCTTCGGCAGCAAAGGTCGCCGCATGGACGCTGGCGCACTGGTTATGTAGACGCTGCCAGTCAATCTCAGCGTGGTACTCCCGCGCCCACAGACCGATGTCGCAGAACTGCCGCAGGCCGATGCCGCTGCGGACAAAGTGCTTGTAGGCGTGCA
>CAVGXR010000031.1:0-45801 GCA_963633225.1 Collinsella aerofaciens | reverse complement strand
TCTGATGGCTGCCTCTGCAATAGCTTCGCTACCCTTCATAAGAGTTTTTGCCATTATAATTTCCTCCTTAATCCTTCTCGATGTGGATTACCACGTCGGGGCAAGTGCGTGCGCAGGATGCGCAGCCGATGCACTCTTCAGGTTTTACAACCTCTGCCGGGTGATAGCCTTTTGCGTTGATTTTTGCCTTGGAAAGTTCAATGCAACCCTTGGGGCACGCTCTTGCACAGAGACCGCAGCCCTTGCACAGGTTCTCATTGATGGTTACCTTTACCATGTTGCTACCTCTTTTCTTTATTTTTGCTATTTGCTGATATATTTATAATCCGCGTAAAGCGGGGTCGCGCATTTAATGCTTGAAGTTTTTCTGCGGGTCCACAGTGTGCAGGCCGTATTTAATATACGAATCCCAGTCACGGTGCATGTACACATCTATTGCAATGGGCTTGCCGATATACTTCGGATCGTGTCCCTCGGCGAGAAACTGCTCAAGCAGATCCTTTTTGCCGGTCGTATACGCCACGGGGATTCCCGTCCTGTCGGAGACCTCCTTGAGCATTTTGTATCCGTCGCGCAGCTCCTCAACGGACGTTTCCGTTGCAAGGTTTGCGTTGTTTATCATGCCGGTTATCTGGAGTCTTGAATGCACCTGCATCCCCTCCTGAAGCCTTATAAGCTTCTCGACCGTGCCGGAGAGCGGCCTGCGGATATTTACGACATTGAGCACCTCAAGAGCGCCGGGCTCGAGCTCCACAAAATCCTGATGATAACGGCCCAGAGCCGTTGCGCCGACATCGTCGCCGCCGACATCGAACACGACCGTATCCCAGTCAAGCACGAAGGCCGATGCGACCTCCGCCGGCAGGGACAGCGTTTCGATACCCGAGCAGGCATAGTTCGGAGATACAAGCCTTATCTCCTTCTGCTCGACCATCTTGCCGCGCTCGGTCAGTCTGAAATATGTATTGACCATATCAAGGTCAATAAGCTCTGTCCTGTCTCCGCGTGCTGCGGCCTGCATTGCAAAGTTGAGCGCAAGCTCGCTCTTGCCGCTGCCGTAGTTGCCGATAAGGACCTTAACATTCTTCATTAAAAGTAACCTCCGTTCATTATATGAACGCATTCAAACACATATATATTGTAGCATCATGTAATTTTAACGTCAACATTTATGCTTGTTAATTTCAAGATAATCGCATGCCATAATCACCAAAAATAACGCAGTTTTTTTGTGTATTTAGTCAAACGGAATATTTCATGCCGCGTTTTTCGTCTAAAGAAGTGCATTTTCTCCGTTTTCTCCGCGATTTTGCATCGTTAAGCGGAAAAATGCATTTTTAAGGCAATATCATTATTTTTGATTTTAAAAATGTGCAGACACTTTATTTCATCGTATCTGCACATCAAGTCATCATTCCGTATTTTGTTTTTATGCGCCTGAGCTTTGACAGCACGGGTTTTTTCAGCAGAAGCAGGAACACAGCCGTGCCTGAGGCGTGGACAAGGTTAAAGGCAAAGCCTGATGCGTACATGGCAAGCAGCGCGGCAGCGCTCACATCCTGCGAATACATCAGAAGCGAGCCCGTGTCGAGCAGCAGGCCGTAGACGATGAGCACCGAGAAAAAGCCGTAGAGCACGAGCGGCACGGTTTTTACCTCTCTGCCCGAAAACAGTACTCCGGCAAAAAAGCCGACGAGTCCGAAGCCGAGCATCTGCCACGGTGTCCACGGTCCCTGACCGAAGAACATGTTGGATATCAGACCCGACGCAGCGCCGGTTATAAAGCCCGCCTCGGCGTTGAAGGCCGCCGCCGTTAAAATAACTATCGCGCACACGGGCTTAAACTGCGGTGCCCAGTAAAACGCGGCGCGGCCCGCAACGGCAAAGGCCGTCATCACAGCAAGCAGCACGATCTCGCGTACCTGCGGCCTTCTGCCCTCAAAGCGTGCAAAAAACGGCAGCATGGCAAGCAGTATGATAATAAGCGAGGTCAGATAGTATCTGCGGTTATTCCAGAGGTATGTTTCGACAATTATAATTATCGCCGACAGCACAAGTGCGGCGGCTGCGGCAGCTATGCGCTTGTGCTTCATTTTTTCAGGCACTCGATCACCTCCTCGCAGAGGACGGCTCCAGTTATGAGGCCGCGGCTGAGCTTCGCCGCTGCCGTCGTATAAAAGAAGTTGCCGGAGAAAAATTCCTGCGGTGAGCTCTCAGCCACAGTCTCGCCCCTGAACAGCAGGGCGCAGCGGTCGGCATAGCGGGCGCAGAACTCGATATCGTGGCTTACCAGAAACACGGCCCTGCCCTCGCTGCGCAGCTTCCTCAGAAGCTCGCCGAAGCGCTGCTTGAACTGCCCGTCCATGCCCTTTGTCGGCTCGTCGAGAAGCAGAACGCCGGGCTGCGTCAGCAGCAGCTTTCCGAGCGCAAGACGCTGCTGCTCGCCGCCTGAAATGTCAAAGGGATGGCGCTCAAGAATGTCATTGAGCTCAAGGAGCTGTACGATGCGCTCAAGCTCAGCTTCATTGCTCTCAAGCTCCCGCAGCTCATCGAGCACCGTGTCCCTGACAAACAGCTCACGCGGATCCTGCGGCAGCGCCGCAATGCGCACACCGCTGCTCTTGACCTTCCCTCGGTATGGCTTCAGTCTGCCGGATAAAAGTCCGATGCTCGTGCTCTTGCCCGAGCCGTTGCCGCCTAGCAGAGCGCATATCTCGCCCGCATAAAGCTTCAGCTCAAGCCCGCGCAGAACGTCGGGGGCATTTTTTTCGTACCTGAACCAGCAGCCCTTAAGCTCTGCGGCGGGAGAACCGTGCTCAAAGCTGTGTTCTCGCGTTATGTCAACCGCATTATGCAGCTGCGAGGCGATAAATGCTCTGCCCTGCCCCACCGTCAGCGGTGCTTCGCCCTCACCGCCGAGTGAGGCGAATATCCTGACAGCCGCCGGCATTGACGAGAACACGGCGCTGCCTCTTATCTGCATCGCGGCTTTCTGCGGCGCATCACAGGCAATGAGCCTGCCGTTTTCCAGAACGGCAAGCATATCCGCCATCGGCATCGCCTCCTCGAGCCTGTGCTCGGTGAGTATGACCGTCAGACCGAGATCTTCGTTTAATTTGCGCACGGTTGCAAGAAAATCCGCGGCGGCAATCGGGTCAAGCTGGCTCGTCGGCTCGTCGAGAATGAGAACGTCGGGCCGCAGCACGGCAGCCGACGCGAGATTTACAAGCTGCTTCTGACCGCCGGAGAGCTCAGCGACGCTTTTATCAAAAAGCTCCGCTATGCCGAAATAGCTTGCCATCTCCGCAACGGCAAGGTGCATTCTGCTCTGCTCCCAGCCGAGACTTTCAGGCCCGAAGGCGAGCTCATGAAAGACCTTGTCGGTCACTATCTGATCATCGGGATGCTGGAACACGAAGCCTATGCGCCGTGCCTGCTCGGCCTCCGGCACCTCGCTCAGGGCTCTGCCGAAAAAGCGCAGCTCACCCTCTGCCCTGCCGTGGTCTGCAAGGCAGCTTTTCAGCCGGCGCAGAAGCGTGCTCTTTCCGCTGCCGCTCGCACCGCAGATAAGACTTATCCCGCCCTCGGGAATATCCATCGTGATATGCTCGAGAGCAGGCTTGTTTTCGTTTGGATATGTAAAGCTCAGATCGCGGATCTCAAACGCCGCCATACGAGAGCCTCCTTTGCATCAAAAAGCTGGGGCGCAAAGCACAGCAGCGCAAACGCCGCGGTGCCGGACGCGGACGCGCCGCCGAAGCCGCTTATTATGACCGAGGGATAATAGCGTGCATAGATGCCGCCGCCGAGAGCACAGGCGACGGTCACTCCCGCGGCCAATGCGCACACAGCAAGCGTTATGCCGTCGCGCAGCTCGAATTTATATATCGAAAAGCTCGTTCTTCCGGCTGTGCCATAGCCGCGGCTTTTCATTGAGTTTGCCGCCGTCACGGAGCTTTCAAGCGCCCATGTGAGCGTGACCGACAGCACATTCATGCTGTTTTTTACGCGGGTGAAAAGGCTGCCCTGCGCACTGCCTCTGCCTATCTGACTTCTGGCAGCGTCGATGCTGCGTATCTTGCGTCCGAGCTTCGATACGAGACGCAGCGACATTGACAGCAGCAGCGACAGCGACGGACTGAGCCTGCCGAACAGAAACAGCAGCTTATCCGAGGTCATGACGGCATTGAAGCAGTCAAACCACAGTATGACCGCGCAGAACATCATAGAAGCAAAAAGGCCGAAGGTGAGCGCCTCTCTTGTTATCGCGTTGCCGTTTGAAAGATAGAAAAGCGGCGTGACTCCGGCATTGTTGAACAGCGCATTTATGAGCGACATCAGAATAAGAAACGGCACAAGGTACAGGAGCGTTTTTGCAAAGTGCCGCGCTCCCTTCAGGATGCAGACATAGACTGCCGAGCCCATGAGGCTCAGAGCAAGCAGCATCGGATGCATGTACAGCATCGTGAGCGTAAGCACGGCGGCAAAATAGGCAAAGCTCACCGCCGGATGAAGTCTGGAAAAAGCGTCTTTCATGCCGCCACGCTTCCGCCGACATCAGCGCCGAGATCGCAGGTATAGCGCCACTCGACCCTGTCGCCGTCATGCAGCGCATAGCGGCTGCACCCGTAGTTGGGCTGCCAGCCGTTGACCATATACGTCCAGCCGGACAGTGATCCGCAGTCCTTTTCATAGAGGTTGCCTATGCCCTCGACATAGGCGCTGTTATACGCAGGAGTAAAGGATGCCTCAAGCTGTATCCCGTTTTCGCGGCACACGCGCTGCAAAACGTCAAATACCGTCTCGCCCTCGTATATCTCAACGCTGACGGTATTCAAAATAATGCCGTCAGACGGCAGAACATCGAGCTTTTCCGGCTTCAGTTGGCTGAGATTTGATAGTATCGTCGTGCAGTCTATCGAGAAGTTGCAATAGCTTCTGCGCGTCGTATCGGCGGGCGTATTTTCCGGCTCGACGGGCTCGGGCTTTCCGCTCGGGACAGGGTCTGTTCTGTACTCGTCCTGCTCGGTACGGCTGCCGTCGGAAAGCTTTGCGCTGCTCTCCGGCGCGGGCGTTTCCTCATCGGCGCGGACAGTGTAGGCAAAAACGCCGTCTGAGAGCTTAAAGCTCAGGCTCGTGCTTTTGCTTCCCGTGACGGAGGCAGCCGAGAGCCTGTTGCCCTCATCATCGTAAACGCTTGCCGCAAGCGAAGTCCACTTGGTATTCAGCGTTACAGACAGCGTGGGCAGAAAGCCGAAGCTCTCGCCGCTTTTTAATGTGACAGCAACGCTGCCATCGGCGTTTTCCGCTATATCTACAGCCATGCACAGCTCTCTCGGCTCGCTTACATCAGCGCCCGATACCGTCCATTTATAGCTGTACGCGCCGCTTTTTCCGCATATGGAGGCTATCTTGTTCTGACTTATCAGCTGCTCGAAAACCTCTTTTTTTACAATGCCGTCTTCGCCGAGGTCAATGTCCCCGGCGAAGTTTACGGCCTCCGCGTTCTTCATGCAGCCTGCAAGCAGGCTGCATATAATAAGAACGCAGAGCAAAAGTGTTGCTGATCTTTTTTTCATTTAATGTATCACGCTGCTGCGCGGTAGATGAAGGTTACGATCTGGGCGCGGGTGCAGGCTGCGTTGGGACGGAAGAGACCGTCATTATAGCCCTGTGCCACGCCGTTTGCAGCCGACCACATTACCGCATCGGCATAGAACGCACCGTCAGCTACATCTGCAAAGCTGCTGCCGGCTTCGTATTTGGGAGTGCCAAGGTAGCGGTAGAGCATGGTCATTGCCTGAGCGCGTGTGCACACGGCGTTGGGAGAGAAGGTGTCCGCGGTCGTGCCATTTGTGACCTTGTTCTCCGTTGCCCAGATAACGGCATTCTTATAATAGCAGCTGTCGGGAACATCCTTGAAGCTGCACTCACCGCTTACCTCGGGGCTGCCTGCCAGACGGTAGAGGAAGCTCACGATCTGGGCGCGGGTGCACTGGCCGTCGGGAAGGAAGATACCGTCGCCGTAGCCGTTGACTACGCCGTTTGCGCTGCCCCACATTGCGGCATCGTAGTAATAGCTGCCGTCCTTGACATCGTCAAAGCCCTCAGTTTCCTTGACGCTTACCATGCACACTGCGGGGATAATGGCATTATTCTCTGCCGTTGCGACAACGCAGTACTCGCCGGCGCTCAGGAAGCTGAGCTTGTACTCGCCGTTTCCGAGCAAGGCTGCCTTGAAGTCCTTTATCTCAGTCTTGAAATCGCTGCTGTAGGCCTTGAGCTGAGCATTGTCATACGCCTCGAACTTGGGACTCCAGTTTTCGTCGTAGCCGTTCTGAGCGGTGAGCTTGAGGGTGAGGGACGCATAAGATGCAGTGTCTGCCGTGGAGCTTTCGAAATAGGCGTATGCGTCGTTGTTGGGATATGCGTTTGCGTTTACATAGGCATAGACATGCTGACCCTCGCTGACCTTATCGCCGAGGCTCATGGCCATGCTGTTATCGACAAAGTAGCCGAAATTGCCGCTCTCGTCGCCCCAGAGCTTGCTTATATATGCGCCGTACTCGCTGCTTGCGGTGGCGTAACCGGCAGCTGCGCCGCCCTCGTAATACTTATCGTGCGCTGCGCACAGCACCTCGTCAATGTCGATGATGCCGTCGTCGTTGCGGTCGGATGCGGTGACGCAGGCGTAGCTGAGCTCAACGCCGCCCTTGTTTGCGATGCTTACGAGAACGTCCTCGCTGAGCTCGTTGCTCAGGGAGAAGATCGTGCCGCTGTCGTTTTTGTAATAGATATTGCCGTCGGCATCGCAGATGAGGCTGCAGACGCAGTAGTTTTCATAGCCCTCGGCACCGAAGAGCTCGACGAGCTCGGTCTTGCTGACATCATCGGCCTTGACCTTTATGAGAGAAACGCCGCCGGGGGTGGTGTTATAGGTGCTGTAGAAATACAGATAGCCCTCGGATTCGAGATAGGCCGTGGACAGGAGCATCGAGCACTGGGCATAGCCCTTGAGCTCTACGGTGTTCTTGACCTCGAGGGTGTTCTTGTCCGCAATGACGAACAGTCCGGGATCGGAAAAGCCCTTGCCTGCGCCGAAGTAAACGTAATCGCCGTAGACAACGGGAGTAGAGGTGCTCTGAGCGCCGAAGGAGACGGTATTTACGCCGCTTATCTCGCCGCTGGCACTGTCAACGGCAGCAGAACCGAGATAGCCGCCCTTGGTGGTGAAGTAGACCTTGCCGTCGGAGTATGCGAGACTGCTGCGCACATCGCCGCAGCCGGTGAGGGATGCGCTCGATACGGGCTTTACATCCTCGTTTTCTGCATAGCTCTTTTTGAAGGCCATCAGTGCGCCGTCGCCAACGGAGTCCTTAGCGCCGTCGTCGGTGCCGACTACGACATAGCTGCCCACAGCGACTGCACCGGCGAAATAGAATCCGCCCTTGACGGTGTAGCTCCAGTCGCATGTGCCGGTCGCGGCATCGAGGCAGACGAAGTTTGCGTCCTCGGTCTCGCCGTTCCAGAAGCCGGCGTAGAGCTTGCCGTCGGAATACAGCACAGGTGACAGGGACTGGCCGCCGAGCTTATCGGTGTAGACCCACTTGCTTTCGAGCGTTCCGGCATCGAAGGCCTCGATAATGCCATTGGTGAGGGGTGCGATTATCATACCCTCGGCATAGGCAGGAGTGATCAGGCCGTAGCCGGAGGAGGCCTGCGTTTTAACGCTCTTTACAACGCTGCCGTCGGCCATTGAGAGCGTCGTGAGCTCATCGCCGCACAGTGTGACGAGCTTATCGCCAACGATTATCGGCGCAGAGGGAGCCTTGCTCCAGTCGCTCGAGAGCTGATTTGCCCACTTGAGCGTCGTGTGCTGTGCATCGGCCGGAGTTTCGGCTGCGCTTACAGCCATGTTCGTATCGCTGCCGCGGAAGCTCGGCCACTGCGAGGCATCGTCGGCAAATGCTGCCGTGCCGGGCACAATGAGGCTCAGCACCATTAAGAGAGCCAGAAGCAGGCTCAGTGATCTTTTTTTCATATTTTTACCTCCAAGTGAATTGTTTTTCGTTTTTCCTTTTTATCCTACTCGTAGGTAATGTTGAGCGTCCATGCGTCCTCGCGCATATATCCCACCTCCTTAGAATTTCAAACACATGCTCTGCGGCAAGTCTTCCGGCTCATGGGTCAAGCTCAGGCGCGCCTTCCCGCTAAGTAAGCGATGATTAAATGCGTCAGATGGCTGGGCGAGAGAATTTGGGTTCTGATAACGGCACTTTTTCGCAGGAATACTTTGTGTATTTCAAGAAAACGTGACTAAATCAGGGCACAGATTATCCGTTCAGACGCTGACTGTCATTTATTCAGCGCTCACTTAATAAAAGCAGTGGCTGCTGCGCCCTCGTCGCCATTCACGGCAGCGGGACTGCTTCGGATTTACACCGAATTCCTTGTTAGGCTGCGTCAGGCAGCACCGCAGGCAGTATTTAATCAGTTTATTATATCAGCTTTTGCATTCTGGCACAACAAAAACCGCGTTTTTCAAATCGGAAAAACGCGGTTAATCTTAATCAACAACAAATTTACCTTCCATTATGCTTTCGCCGTTTGCCAGCCTCTGCGTGAGCTCGGCATCGGGCTTTATGCCGTAAAAGACCTTTTTCGCCTCGTCGAGGCCGCCCTTATCGCAGAACAGCTCGAAGAAATATTCGTCATCCGTCCACACGAGCTGCACCTCGTCCTCCTCGTGGATTATCCGTATCACCTCATAGCCGTTTAGCACAACATGCTTAAGCTCCGAGCGCTCGGAATCCGCTCCGCTGAGGCTGTTGCGCGGATCCTGCGTGACTATCTCCTGCCTGAAGTCTATCCAGTTATCGTTTTCATCTATATAAGTGAGTGATACGACACCTTCACGGACAGCTACTGTGTTAGCGAGTTCATAGCCATCAGGAATATACGTCAATGAATAGGCCGTTTCGATCTCCGTCGGTGCGTTTGCTATCATGTTTCGGTCAACGGTAAAGGAATATAGATTGCCGTCGTCATGGATAAATATTCTGATAAGCCCCTCCCTGAGCGCGGGAACGGCAAGAACCGTGCCCGTGAGAAGAGCCGCAATTATCGCTGCGATAAGTATCTTTTTCGCGGTCGTATTCACACAGTGCCAAACATTCGAGGCGCTTTTTTTGATAAGCTTTTCCGACCTGCGCTCAAACTCCGGCGAAAATTCGTGATTAATTTCTTCGGCGGCGGGGATATAGTCAAAGCTCCGCAGCGCCTTATCAAGAAGCGCATTTTCAAATATCGTCATTGTTTTTTCCATGTTCAAGCACCATTCCTTCCTCAATGCACAGCCTGACGACAAGCCTTCGTGCTCTTGCTATCTGCTTTTCGACGGTCGCCTTTTTTCGCCCGAGCAGCTGCGCCGTCTGCACGGCTTTAAGTCCGCAGACGCAGTGCAGCAGCAGCACGTCTCTGTATATATCCGGCAGCTTCCCTATCGCTCTCGACAAGGTCTCTCTGTCCTCGGAGGCAGCGATCTGAGCAAAAACATCAATGCTATCTGCAAGCTCTATCTCGTCAATATCAAGCTGATCATCGCGCCGCTTCTTAGCCGGAAGCATATTTAGCGCCGCATTCTTCGCCGCTGTCAGCGTATACGCACGCACAACGCGCTTATCATCGGTCGGCAGGCTTCTTATGTTTTTGGCTATGCCCATAAACGCATTCTGCACGGCATCCTCGGCTTCGTGCTCATCGTGCAGAATATCATTTGCGACAAAGAACATCTGATCACGATATGCATAATATATCTTCTCGAATCTTCGCAGCTCAGCCGCATCGTCAATAACGGCTGCATAAAGCATCAGCAAGGTGATCCCCCCTGTTCCGATGACAGTGTATATGATTTTTCATGTATTTTCAAGTCAATTGAAAATTTAAAAAATTTTTTCGAAAAGTTGTCCTATTTTTTCGTTTTTCTCTGTCTATATAGATAAGGGGACAAAAAAACACAGAAGGGAGGGAAAATATATGAAAAGGATAGCCTGTTTTATACTGAGTCTTTTGATCATCACCGGCGTACCCGTTTCCGCATATGCCGCGCAGCCGTCCGGCGGCATTGAGCTTCTAAGCCTGTACACAGCAAATCCGACTGTTGCATTTAGCATTGCCGAAGGCGGAAATGCGTCTGTTACTCTCATATGCCGCGGCAAAAGTGATGTAACAAAAATCAAGACAAAGACCTGTATCGAGAAAAAGTCCGGAACCAAGTGGGTCAAGGTAAATGTCGGCACTTCCGATAATTACATTTACCACAGCGTAAACTCTTCAAGAATGATGATATCTTTCAAAGAGCAGCTCAGCGGCTCCGGCAGCTACCGCTGTACGACAGCATTCACACTGTACGCAAAAACCACGGAAACTATCACGATCACCAACTATGCCGAATATTAGAAACAAAGGAGAATAGTTATGAAAAGAATCATTGCAATTATTTTAGCACTTTCCGTAATGGTAGTACCTTTTTCAGTGGATGCTTACGCTGACGGAAGCTACAGTCTATATAGCCGCAGTTTATCTGCTGACAGCAGTACTGACGCATCGGCTTTTGGCATATCTGCAATTGAAAATGCCGACCTCGAAAATAAATTCAGCAATTATGCCGAGCGTTCAGCAACAGAATATGTTGATGGCATTGATATGAGCACTCACTCATTCTATAGCCGAGAGACCGACACTTTGTATACCGGAAGCTCCAATGTTGTCGGCATTGTACAGGATTTTGACTCTCAGCTGACTGTCGCAGGAGCTACTGTCAGCGTTAACGGTATCGTTTCGGTCACGACAGGCAGTGACGGTCGATTTCAGATTCCAAATATGCCCGACGGAGTTTATGACTGGAATATAAGTGCAGACGGATACCTCAGTTCCGTATATTCGAACTATAGCGTAGACCACTTCGAAGGTACAACAATATTCACATTTGACATTTCGAAAAATGCAGATATGTCACAAGACTTCTACGAGCTCCACCGCGGAGAACAGCAAGTCCCGCCTGAAATTGATATGTCCTGTGCAGACACATACGGAATCTCTGCCAATACTGCATCTCTTTCATCACCGCCGTCTGTAGCAACAGTTTTTAACATTCTATATAAGGGCAGCGTGACCAGCGTGCGGAGGCAGGAATACATAGGCACGGTTGTTTCATCCGAATTATATGGTGCAAGCTATTATAGACAGAATGGCTTAAATACAAGTCAAATCAAGGCTCTCTATATAGCTCAAGCCATTGTTGCAAACACATTCTTAGAGTATGCTCTTTCAGAATATTCCAATCACTCGGGTTCTTCTTATAAAGTGTGTTCATCCGCCTGCTGTCAGGTCTATGACCGCACGAAAACAACCGACGAAGGTTTTGCAGCAGCAGAAGCAATCTTCAATAAGACAAATGGAATTTTTTTACAACAGTTCTTTTATACCATCCAAGCAGTGCGGTATACAAACGTATATGGGGTGCATATTTTTCCAGTTGCGGAGGCGATGGCACTCGTTCACACCCCAGTCAGCCCGCATTACAAGCCGTCACTTGCACAGACTTAGCTGCTGGTGCGGGCGGTCATAAATATGGAATGTGTCAAATGGGAGCTGCATATAGAGCAAAAAACACTTCCGGTGGATACGTCACAATACTTCAACACTATTTCAAAAACATTGCAATTGCTGAATGTCCATTGGTGTAAATAAACGAAGCACATAGCAAATATTGCACCGGCTCCGGCAGCTACCGCTGCACGACAGCATTCACGCTGTACGCAAAAACCACGGAAACTATCACGATCACCAACTATGCCGAATATTAATAACAAAGGAGAACAAAAACTGAAGTTTAGGAAATTGCGGTATACAGGGAACTACGAATGAAGAAAAAATTGGAACCGGAGTTGTTAAAAAGCCTTGTGGCGTAAGCTATCATAAGGAGTATGTTTACTACTAAGAACAAAGGAGGAACCATGTCAAATCGTTCTAAGCTGATACGAAAAGCTGTTTATTGTTTTGTCATCATAATTCTGAGCGCAATTTGTTTCCGCGCTATTGATATCAGTATTCCTGTTGGCAGCGGAGAAAACATCTGCGCCGCATTACGATTGGTAGCTAAAGCAATCGTCCTCGGCGCTGACCTTATTTGCACATGCATAATTATTACTCATCAGCAAGATACCTAATGATTAGCGGCGCATGAATTGTTTTTCCTAAGTAACCTATAGGAGGTTCAATAAATGAAACACATTCGGTCATATTTGCAATTACTGCTATGCGACGGGATCATATGTTCGGTATATTGGGTCATCCCGTATGTTTTTGACCTTGGATGCACTGCCGCAGAGTTTTATCACAAATACATGGATATCCCAATCGGCGCGGCATTTGCTGCCATTGTATTCAGTATTGCTGCACTGATTCGCTTGAGAAAAATATCGGATCTCCCTGCTGAGACCGATAATGTGTAGTCTTTGATTACTCGATTTGGCTGACCTTGACCTGAGCATTTATCTGAATAATGATTAAACAGACCGGCGCAGCGAACCAAAGCGATTCGCTGCGCCGGAAGCTTATTTAATTTATCTACCTGCGCCGATGAAGAACAGCGAGAGCATACCCGGGCCGACGTGGATGCCGGTGTACGGCTCGTGGGCAGCTATGATGAGCTCCTGCGGCTCGGCTATTGCACGCACCATTTCGGCGAGCTTTTCCGCATCCTCGGGGCAGTCGCCGTGGCTTATCGCAACGCGCTGATGCTGCGGGTCAACGGCCTTGGCCTCGTATTCGTGGGCGATGGCCTCGATCGCCTTTTTTCTGCCGCGAAGCTTGGAAAATACGACTATCTTGCCCTCCTCGTCGCCGCGCAGAAGCGGCTTTACGTTGAGTACCGTGCCCACCATCGCGGCAATGCCGGACAGCCGCCCGCCGCGGCGCAGATGCATGAGGTCATCGACGGTGAAATACTCGCACAGGCCGCTGCGGTCGGACGCGAGACGTTCGATGAGGGAGTTCATGTTAAGTCCCTCGTCGCGGTAGTCGGCGGCCTTCATTGCAAGCAGTCCGATTCCGAGCCCTGCGCCCATGGAGTCAAAGACCTCTATGCGCCGCTCGGGGTACTTATCGCGCAGCTCCTCGGCAGCAAGGCGGCCTGCGTTGAACGTTCCGCTGATGCCGGAGGAAATGCTTATGTAGACAATATCGCTGCCCTTGGAGAGCTCAGGCTCAAAGGCCTCGGCGATATCATGCGAATTGGTCATGCTCGTGCGCACCTCGGTCTTGGCGCGGAGCATATCGTAAAACTCGTGTCCGTCAAAATCCTCAGGGGCTAAGGGGCACTTTATGATCTTGCCGCCCAGCTCATAGCTGCACGCGATCACATGTATATTAAGCTCCTCGAGCTTTGCTGCCGGAATGTTGGCAGCAGAATCAGTGAATACTTCTATTGACATCATACACCTCCGTATGAGAAAGATACGAAATGTATCTAATATGTTATATCATATTACCGCATTTCCGGCGTTAAGTAAATACTTTTTTGAAAATACCTTGGCTCGGCATGGATAAATGCACATAGCAGCAGTTCCTGCCGCTCGAAGGTAATAATCAATATTATATTTTCTTGTAATGTCTGCGGCTTGGTGCTATAATCATTAAATATAAAACTCACCGTGGGAGGTAGGACCTATATATAACAGCAAGCATGTCGCGGCAAAGCTGCGCCGTTGGGATAAATATATCTCGGGCTTCTCGCTTCCGTCATGGGATGAGCTGCCTGATTTTGAGCTGTACATGGATCAGGTCACATCGCTTGTATCGCGCTTTCTCGACCTGTTCCCGCACTCTCAGGGCAGCGACCCGATCATAACGCCGAGCACGATAAACAACTATGTGCGCATGAAAATCATGCCCGCTCCCGTTAAGAAAAAATATACAAGAATACATCTTGCCTATCTCATCATGATATGCACGCTCAAGCAGAGCCTTAGCATCTCGGTCGTGAGCAGGATCATCCCCATGGGCATAGCCGAGGACGAGGTCAGGGATATATACAACGACTTCGTCATGCGCCACCGCAGCCTGTGCCGCCTGTGCACCGAGCAGGTGCGGCAGCTTGCCGTCGATGTTTACGACCCCAGCAGCAGAGACGACGGGGCGGTCAAGCATCTTGTCGTGGAGTCAGCCATATACTCGCATCTGTATAAGCTGCTGACGGAAAAGATAGTCGCGCTGGATGTTGATCCGAAGCCTTCAGCCGAGGGCGAACAAACCGAATAGCAAACACGACCGGCAGTTTTCCTGCCGGTCGTGTTTTGGTTTGTCAAAAATCCCTCGCGGGATTTTTGGGGGTGCTGATGAAGCCTGCGCTTCATGAAAAATATTGCTGCGGCTCGGTCACTACGGAGGGAATGAGTGACACGCCGCTACATGCAAATCAGCTGCAGGCCGCTTCAAACGCCTGTTTCAGATCTGCAATAATATCATCGGGATCTTCGAGGCCTACCGACAGACGAATGAGCCGATCCGAGAAGCCTGCGGCTTCTATCTCTTCCTTTGTGCACATGGAGTGGGTCATCGAAGCCGGATGCTGGATAAGCGACTCGCAGTCGCCGAGGCTGACCGCCAATGCGCAGAGCTTGACATTGTTGAGCGCTTTCTTTGCGCTTTCAAAATCTTTCATTTCAAATGAGATCATGCCGCCGAACTGCTTGAGCTCACGCTTTGCTGTCTCATGATAAGGGCTGTCTTCAAGTCCGGGGAAGAACACCTTTGTTACATAAGGCGAGGCAACGAGGAAGTCAACTACCTTTTTCGTGTTTTCGCAGATGGCATCCATGCGCACCTTGAGCGTTTTCAGACCGCGGAGAATGAGGAACGCCTCCTGAGGTCCAAGCACCGCGCCCGTTATATCCTTCAGGCCGACCATGCGTATCTTGTCCATTATCTCTTTTCGTGAAACAGAAAATCCGGCAACCACGTCGCCATGTCCGTTGAGATATTTAGTTGCGCTGTGGACTACGACATCTGCACCCAGAGTGAGCGGCTGAGCAAGAAGCGGAGTTGCAAAGGTGTTGTCAACGATGACGATACAGTTTGGAGCCACGCTGTGCGCATAGGCCGCGACCGCCGCAATATCAATGACCTTCATACTGGGGTTTGCTATCGTCTCAAAGTAGACGACCTTGGTATCGCGGCAAATGGTCTTTTTCATGACCTCGGTATCGGACATATCTATGCAGTCAACCTTGATGCCGAAACGAGGCAGAGTCTCATTTATAAGAGCGAAGGTGCAGCCGTAAAGGGTTCTGTCTGCAACGATGTGATCTCCGGCGCTCAGGAGAGAAAGAAGAGTTCCGGAAATTGCACCCATGCCGGAGGAGAAAGCCGTGCAGTCCTCGCCGCCCTCAAGCAGTGCTATTTTCTGCTCAAGCTGACTGGTGGTCGGATTGCCCAGACGTGAATATATGAACCCGCTTTCCTGCCCTGCGAAGCGCCGGCCACCCTGCTCGGCAGAGTCAAAAACGAAAGTGGATGTCTGGTAAATCGGGGTCGCAAGTGCTCCCATCGCATTTTTGGTATGATTGCCGTGGACAACTGCGGTCGCCTGCTTGTAAGAATGATTTTTCATACTGAAATTCCTTTCTGAGTTTATTTGTTGTAATTTTGCTTCTCAATATGCTATAATTATTATCACAAAAGAGCTCAGAACATTCAATATGTTTGACGATTTAAGTGTTGTGCTACAGTTATGAAAGTGTAGCACAACAGTGGAGGCCGGAATGAAGCAGATCGAATTGAACCGTGACGGAAAGCGAAGCCTGCATCAGCAGATATACACCGCACTTCGCCTGCAGATCTTGCGCGGCAATATTGCGGCAGGAGAGGCTCTGCCTTCGTATCGCTTCATGAGCCGGAAATATGCGATAACCGTTTCCACTGTTGAAAAGGCCTATGATCTTTTGGAGGCAAACGGATACATAGAACGCCGCCACGGCAGCGGCTGCTATGCCCTGCCGTTAGACAATTTTGAATTTTATGCGGACGGTGTCGTGCTCGACAGCTTTGAGGACGGTCAGTACAGTTCCTCAGATGTATGCGATTTTGCAACAAGCACTCCGATAGCCGGCTCTGAGGAAACTGAGGACTTTGTGAGGATCATTCAGGAGCTGGCAAAGGATCGCTCGGATGTGCTGTTCCGCTATCCGCCGACACGCGGAGTTTCATCCCTTATAGGCGCGGTTCGTACCCGTCTTGAGCAAAACGGTATTTACGCCGAGCCTGAAAGCATCCATATTGTCAGCGGCAGCCAGCAGGGCATCGACCTGATATGCAAATCGCTGGTCAGCAAGAACACCGTTATTCTGGCCGAGGATCCCAGCTACTCCGTGGCCGTAAACTGTTTTCGGCGTGCAGGCGCGGAAATACTGACTGTCCCCATGCTCGATGACGGCCCCGATATGGATGCCGTTTTATCGCTGCTTTCTGAAAACTCAGTTGATTTTTACTACACCATGCCGCAATTTCACTGCCCGACCAATGTAAGCTGGAGTACCGAAAAGCAGTATAGGCTCCTCGACCTCGCTTCCCGCTTCGGTTTTACGATCATTGAAGACGACTGCCTCGGCGAACTCGATTTTTCCGGTGATGAGCCTCATTCATTCCGTAAGCTTGCCGGCGGAGATTCCGTTTTATATCTCAACTCATTTTCAAAAAATCTCGTTCCAGGCATGCGTTTGGGATACATGGCAGTGCCCGGACGCTTTGAGAAAAAGCTGCTGATGGCCAAATTCAATACCGATATAGCAAACCCTGCTATTCTTCAGGAAACGCTGTCGGTGTATATTAAAAGCGGCGCATACGACGCTCATCTGAAAAAGCTGAGAAAAACATATTCCGAAAAACGGCGGCACATGGCGCACGAGCTCAGCGCTGCGCAGCACCTTTCGCTTCCCTACCCCGGCAATAACGGCGGAGTATTCTTTTGGGTTCGTCTGCCGGACGGAATAAATTCAATGGAGCTTTGGAACCGAATGCGCAATCAGAACATAAAGCTCTTGCCCGGCACTGTATTCAGTCAAAGCGGACGCCACGAGAATTTCATACGTTTAAGCTATGTCGGCTGCACAACACAGCAGATAAGCTCCGGCATCAGCGCCATTGACCGCGAAGTTGAGTTGATGAAAATGAACATTCACCGCAGCGCGATATTACCTGATAACGCATAACAGAGCACATTTATACAATTACCCCGAGCGCCAAGGCGCTCGGGGTAATGTTTACTCTGTTATAACCTCAAAGCCGTGCTCGCCGGTGAAGCTGCCGGCAAGTCCCTCGTCAATATACACGGTCTTGAGCGCCGTGAGAGAGTCGAGCTCCGACCAGTCGGAAACGCCGCGGGTTCCTGTGATGCGAAGCATGGTAAGGCCGGTGAAATCGGCAAGGCCGCTTGTGGAATCGACCGTGCAGCTTACAAGCTCAAGCTCCGTTATCGCACGCTCGCGGTCAAACGAGCCGAAGAAGCTGCCGCTGAGGTTGCAGTCATAGAGGCTTACGCTGCGCAGCGAGCTCATGTCCAGCACCTGCGAGATATCGCTCAGCGAGCAGTTTGAAAACGCAACGGACTGTATCTTCGTAAGCGGCTTGAAGACCGAAAGATCGGTAACGCTTGCGCCGATAAACGAGGCATGAGTGAGCTCGTGGCACTTCTTGAGGTCGCCGAGCGAGCTGACAGGGGCATAGTCGGCATTTATTTTCCGCAGCTCCGGCAGATTGCCGACACCTGTCAGATCAGTCACACGGCTGCCGTCAAGGTTCAGGTTCGTTATCGAGCAGGCCGGCATAGTGCTGAGGCTGCCGAGGCTCTGATACTGGAGCCACAGGGTCTTGAGGCCTGTGAAATACGCAATATCCGAAAGCTCGTTTACACTGCCGCGGCTCACCGTCCGGCTGTTGCCCTGCCAGTCGGTGTAGGATGCCGTTTTGTCGCTCTGGCTGACCTTGCCGATACCGGCTGCGGGCTCGTTAAGGCTGTATTCATCGCCGATGATGTACAGCTCGGTAAGTCCCTTGAGCTCGCCGACAGTGATATCGCCGTCGGTCTTGCCAGTGTACTCGCGTGCGGCGTTTTCAAAAATGCTGTTTTTAAACTCGCACACCGTATCGTCGGCAAGCGTTTCTATCTGCGTTGTCGGTGTGAGGAGCTTTTCGAGGTAGCCCGTAAAATAGCCGACGATGAGCGCTGCCAGCACAAGGCCGAACACAACGACGGCAGCAGACCAGCCGACTATCTTCTTTGCCTTGCCGCTTTTCTTTTTTTCTTTTTTCTCCTTCTTTTTCGGAGGCGGTACGGGCGCTGATTTCTGTGTCTCGGTCGTCGGACGCGGCGCTGAATCGGCAAAGTTTTCGCTGTTTAAAAGCGGTGCGCTGTACAGCTTATCGTAAAAATACTCGTCGCTGGGATATGTATATTTCATCAGCGCATAGATATTGCCTATCTGAAGCTCCATGCCCGGCGTGAGCGCCGTATCCTCGACGAATATGTTTATGGTCTTTATCTTTTTTGACTGCGCATAGTGCATCTCGCGGCGGCAGTTATCCGAGCGCATGTAGGCGTTTGATATAAACGCAACGACAAGATGCGCGTCGGCAAGGTGCGAGGCTATGCACTCCTGCCACTCGCTGCCGACCTCAATTCCCTCGTCGTACCATATGTTATAGCCGCGCCGGTGCATATCGCTGATAATGGGCAGAACCACATCGTCGTCCGCGTGCGCATAGCTTATGAATATATACGGCTTATCGCCCTCGTAGGGCTTAAAATACTCAAAATTATTCATTTTTCTCTCCTTACTTAGCAGAACAATTATAGCTTTACCGGCAGAGAAATGCAATTACCATTTTGTAAATCCGCAAAGCGGCACATATGTTAACATTTATTTCAGCTTTTTTCTTATTTCGGCCAGCGTTGTATCGTTTTCACGCGCAAGCTTTGAGAGATCGTCGTATTCGGCCTTTGAGCGCTTTACGCCGAAGCCCTCGGCGGTTTTTACGCGCACGGGGCCGTACTGCGTCTTAACTGTTTCAACGCTGCGCGTAAGGCTGTACCTGCCGCAGCTGTATTCGCGCACACCGAGAGTCGTTGTGTGCTTAAAGATGCAGCTGAGCATCTCCCCGCGCTTTTCCTCACGGCACATGCAGCTAAGCATCACGCCTGGTCTGCTTTTTTTCATGCCGATATTGGTGAAATACACATCCAGTGCGCCGAGCCTGAACAGCTCCTCCATTGCAAAGGCAAGCTCCTCGGGAGTCATGTCGTCAAGGTTGCAGACAAGCTCTGTGATCTGCTCTCTTTCCTCCTCCGTCTCGCCGAGCAGGACGCGCACGACGTTTGCAGCCTCGAAATCCTTTTTACCCGTACCGTAGCCTGTGCGCTCGACTCTGAGCAGCGGCATCGGGACGAAGGCAGCGGCAAAATGCCGCAGCAGCGCAGCGCCCGTGGGCGTGCACAGCTCGGCTTTTATCTGCCCTGAATATATCGGAACGCCGCGCAGTATGAGCTCCGTCGCAGGAGCGGGAACAGGCAGCACGCCGTGCGCGCATTTTACAAAGCCCGAGCCTACGTTCACTGGCGAGGCCAGCACCTTTTCGGGTGCAAGCTCGTGCATAAGCTGGCACACGCTCAGGACATCCGCCAGCGCATCGAGCGAGCCGAGCTCGTGAAAATGCACATTCTCGACAGAGCTGCCGTGTACCCTGCTCTCGGCCCCTGCGATGAGGGAATACACCGCCTTTGCGTTTTCCCTTACCTCGATGCACAGCGGAACAGTATCTATGAAATTCATTATCTCAGTCACGCTCGTGTGCTGATGGCAGTGCCGCTCAGGCTCTCCCTCCTCGTCGCCGTTTATCAGAACGCTGACATGAGTGCCTGCTATGCCGCATTTTGAATCGGGCTCGGCGGTGAGCACGACTCTGCCGTCAAGCACGGCATTCATGCGCGATATAAAGGCGGCTCTGTCGGGGTGCAGCTCTAAAAGCGCGGCGGTGAGCATGTCACCGGCGCAGCCCATTGCGCAGTCGATGTAAAGCGTTTTCATTTGCTCTCCTCCCTTGGCTGCGGATCGAGCCTCACGGCATCAAAATATTTTGAAAGCTCCGATTTTATCGCTTCAAGCTCCTTTTCCGCTTTTTCATGCTGACCTGCCGTAAATTGCAGCAGCGCAGCGCCGCCGCGCAGACGCACGCGGAAGTCTGTAAAGCCGAGCGAAAACAGATAGCTTTCGCTCTCCTCAACCGCTCTGAGCTTCTCCGCCGTTATCCTTTCTCCGCTCGGAACGCGAGTTGCAAGGCAGGCGTAGGCGGGCTTATTCCATGTAAACAGCCCTGCCTCGTGCGAGAGCCTGCGCAGCTCGGTCTTCGTTATACCGCACAGCCTGAGCGGTGAGAGGATGCCCTCCTCGACAAGCACTCTCATGCCAGGTCTGTCGCCGCCGTCATCACTTGCGTTGGTGCCGTCGATAACAGTATCGTAGCCGTCGGCCTTTGCCGCAGCGCGTACAGCGCCCATGATGCGCTTTTTGCAGTAATAGCAGCGGTTTGACGGATTGGCAGTCACCTCGTCAAATTGCAGAACGTCAATATTTATCTCCCGCAGTACAAGGCCGAGCTCGTGTGCCAGTCTCCGTGCGTCCTCGTACTCAAACTCCGGCTGGAACTGCGATTTAACGTAGTACGGCTGCACATCTGCTCCGCAGGAAGCTGCGGCATACAGCAGGTATGACGAATCAGCGCCGCCTGAAAAGGCCAGCGCTGTTTTGTTATGTTCGGTGAAAAATTCGTTTAAATTCATATTAGTCAAGATGGTTTATCATGCTGGCAAGATAGCCGGCACCGAAGCCGTTGTCTATATTCACTACCGACATTCCGCTCGCGCAGGAGTTGAGCATACTCAAAAGCGCCGCAACGCCGCCGAAGGACGCGCCGTAGCCCACGCTTGTGGGAACCGCTATCACGGGGCAGTCGGCAAGGCCGCCGATAACCGACGGCAGCGCCCCCTCCATACCGGCAACGGCGATTATTACACGCGCCGTCATGACGGTGTCCATATTAGAAAGCAGCCTGTGTATGCCCGAAACGCCCACGTCGTACAGGCGAAGAACATCATTGCCCAAGGCCTCGGCTGTCATGGCCGCTTCCTCGGCCACGGGAATATCGCTCGTTCCGCCGGTTGCAATAACGATGCGCCCCTTGCCGCTGGGCTCGGGTATTTTGCCGATGATGCCGATATGCGCCATGCTGTTGTACTCCAGCGGCAGCTGCGCCCTTATATACTCCGCCGCATCCTCGCCAAGGCGCGTTATGAGTATCGTACTCTGATGATTTTTCAGCATTGCCCTTGCTATGCCGAGGATATGCTCCTTTGCCTTGCCCTCGCCGTATATGACCTCGGGCACTCCCTGACGGATGCCGCGGTGATGATCCACCCTTGCGTAGCCGTCTATCTCCTGAAAAGGCTGCATTTTGAGCTTGAGCACCGCATCGTCAGGGCTCAGGGTCCCGTCCGCTACGCGGTTTAACAGCTCGGTAAGTTCATGCTTATCCATCTGCTTCTCCTTTTTGAACCCGCAATATGCAGAAAATCCGAGAGCTCCCTGCATGGGGGACTCTCGGATCCTCTGGTGCCGGTGGTGGGACTCGAACCCACACGGAGTCGCCCCCGGCGGATTTTGAATCCGCTACGTCTACCATTCCATCACACCGGCGGGTAGAAACAAAAAGCATTATAACCTATAAAAGAGCATTATTCAAGTGGAGTATTTATAATATTCGTGTAATTTTTTGTTTTTGGATTATAATTTTTTTGTTTTTACCACTACCATAATCGAAAAATATATGTTACAATATTTTAACGTAATATTATAAGAAAGAGGCCAAGCCATGAAAAAGATACTCGTACTTGAAGACGAACCGAATATCCGCAGTTTTGTGGTCATCAACCTCCGCCGTAACGGATATGAGCCCATTGAGGCCGAAAACGGCATGACCGCTTTGGCTCTGCTCGAAAAAAATCCTGATATCAGCCTTGCACTTCTGGACGTTATGCTTCCGGATATTGACGGCTTTGAGGTCTGCCGGCGCATTCGCGCCTCGGGCTCGAAGATCGGCATAATCATGCTGACTGCAAAGAGTCAGGAGATAGACAAGGTCACGGGTCTTATGACAGGCGCTGACGATTATGTTACAAAGCCCTTCTCCCCCGCCGAGCTCACCGCCCGTGTTGACGCGCTCGTGCGCCGCCTCGGAAATGACGCAGGCGACAAGCCCAGCTACGAGATATCGAGCGGCCCGTTCCTGCTCAATACGCGCAACCGTACCCTTGAAAAGGACTGCAAGCGCCTGAAGCTCACGCAGATCGAATATCTGCTGATGAAGCTGTTCATGGAAAACCCCGGCAAGGCAATGTCGCGTGAGGACATACTCAAGGCCGTTTGGGGCGATGATTTTTCCGGCGAGCTCAAAACGGTGGATGTCAACATACGCCGGCTGCGCCTGAAGATCGAGGCTGATCCCACCGAGCCCGAATTTCTCACGACGGTCTGGGGCTTCGGCTATAAGTGGGGCTACTAATGCATATTATTTCCCGGGAAGTGTCTAATGTTTTTCAAAGATCTTAAATGGCAGCTCTTCGCGTCAAGCGTTGTGGCGGTCATCCTTATCGCATGCCTTATTGCCTTTGCCGCGAACAAGCTCATAATTCCGGCAATCGTCATCGCCGTTATAATTGCGGCGTATATCATTCTTGTGAACATATGGTTCGATCACTATATATCAAAGCCTATAGAGGATCTGAGCGAATCGGCAAAGCACATTGCCGACGGAAGCTACGGCGCTCAGGTGCCCTCGGTCGGTGATAACGAGATTGGCCGGCTCACGGACGACATAAATATCATGTCCGAAAAAATAGCCCGCTCGGATAAAGCCACGGCGGAGTTTATATCGCAGATATCGCATGAGCTGCGCACGCCGCTCACTGCCATCCTCGGCTGGAGCGAAACGCTGCAATACGACCCCGCAATAAAGGATGACTCCCTGCGCGGTGTCAAGATAATCTCCAAGGAGGCCGAAAGGCTGACCGGCATGGTGGCCGATCTTCTGGAGTTTACGCGCATACAGGACGGCAGATTCAACCTTCGCATGGAGCTTGTGGATATCGCCGCCGAGCTTGAGGATTCGATGTTTACCTACGGCAAGCTTATGAGCGAGGCCGGCATCGAGGTCAATTATACTCCGCCAGAGTATGACATTCCGCTCATATCCGGTGACCCCGAGCGCCTGAAGCAGGTGTTCCTCAACCTTCTGGACAATGCCGCAAAGCACGGCGGAGACGGTGGAAAGGTTGACATAACGCTGTCGCTTGAAAAGGAAAAGGTCGTCATCCGCATACGCGACTACGGCAGAGGCATCCCTGCCGCAGAGCTTCCTTTTGTCAAAAACAGATTCTACAAGGGCAGCAGCAAAAACCGCGGCAGCGGCATAGGTCTTGCGGTGTGCGACGAGATAATCACCCGTCACGGCGGCAGACTGGATATCACGAACGCCGAAAACGGCGGCTGTCTTGCCGCGATAAGCCTGCCCTTATCGGAAAATTGAGGTATATAAATGTCAGATAAAAAAGCTGAGTCTTCGGTAAAATTCAAGACCTCCATAGGCGGTCAGGCTCTTATCGAGGGCATAATGATGCTCGGGCCGGATAAGCGCGCAATAGTGTGCCGCGGCTCGGGAGAGATGGTTGAGAAGGTCGAGGAGGTAAGACCCTTAAAGGATAAGGCTCCCGTTCTCGGTCTGCCGCTTATACGCGGTGTTGCCGCGTTCATATCGTCGATGGTAAACGGTGTGAAGGCTCTTTCGTATTCAGCCGAGCAGCTTCCCGAGGATATGCAGGAGGAGCCGGATAAGATAGACCTCTGGATAGAAAAGCATTTTTCGGACGAGACCGCGCAGAAGATCATAATCGGTGTTGCCGTGGTGCTCGGCATTGCGCTCTCGCTGTTTCTGTTTCTGTTCCTTCCGACCTTTATCGTCGGGCTGTTTCCCGCGGTCAAGGCGGATTTTTACTGGAGAACGCTGCTTGAGGGCATACTCAAGCTCGTAATATTCTTTGTATATTTGATACTATGCTCGAAAATGAAGGATATGAAGCGTCTGTTTTCGTATCACGGGGCTGAGCACAAGACCATTTTCTGCTATGAGAAGGGTCTGCCGCTGACGGTAGAGAATGTGCGTCCGCAGCCGAGGCTGCACCCGAGATGCGGAACGAGCTTCATTTTTGTTGTTATTATAATAAGTATAATCGCCGGCTCGTTTATTCATGTTTCCGACACAATGCTGCGCATGGGGCTTAAGTTTCTCATGCTGCCGCTCATCGTAGGATTAAGCTATGAGCTGAACCGCTGGGTCGGCAGGCACGACAATCTGTGCTCTGCCATACTGTCATGGCCCGGAAAGCAGTTTCAGCGCATAACGACAAACGAGCCCGACGACGAGATGATAGAATGCGCCATCCGTGCGCTTGAGCTCGTCATCCCCGAAGAAAAAGGCAGCGATGCATGGTAAATAAGGATACGGAAAATGCCTAAAACATATAATGATATCTACTTCTCGGTCAGAAATGCACTGAGAGACAACGGCGTTGAGGCCTTCAGCCTCGAGGCCCGAATACTGCTGGCCGCAGCCGCCGGTAAGACTACTGAACAGCTCATGCGCGATATGTATCTGTACACCTCGCCGGAGATAGAGGAAAAGGCAAACAGCATGATCCGCCGCCGTCTTCAGGGTGAGCCGCTTGCGTACATCTCCGGCTCGTGGGAGTTTTACGGGCTCCCGATGACCGTTACGCCCGATGTACTCATCCCCCGCATGGATACCGAGATACTCGTTGACGCCGCGATAGACGCGATAAAGGGCATGGGAATGAAGGGGCGCGTGCTCGACCTGTGCTGCGGCAGCGGCTGCATAGCCTGCGCGATATCAAACGAGCTTCCGGCAGCGCGTGTCGTGGCGGCGGACATAAGTCCCTCGGCGCTCGAGGTATGCAGGAAGAATATCAAGGATAATAAGCTCACATCAAGAATAATCCCAATGAACGCGGACGCTGCCGCATGGCCTCCGATGAGCATCGGAAGCTTTGACGTTATAGTTTCAAACCCGCCGTATATCCCCTCGTTCGAGCTTATCGAGCTTGACTGCTCTGTGCGCGACTACGAGCCCATGACGGCGCTCGACGGCGGCGAGGACGGCCTTGATTTCTACAGAGCGATAATAAAATACTGGACGATAACGCTGCGCCCGAACGGACTTATGATGTTCGAGGTCGGCGAAGGGCAGGCCGACGAGGTAAAGCTCATGCTTTTAAATGCCGGCTATGTTTCCGTCGAGAGCCGCAACGACACTCTCGGCTTTGAGCGCGTCGTCATAGGAAAATGGAAAAACGAATTCTGATAAAAAGCAGAGGTAAAAGAAATGGCTGAAAAAAAGAAAGCTCCCATCTCCACGCACTCTCAGGCAGGCGATAAGAAAAAGGCACTTGAGACATGTATAGCACAGATAGAAAAAAACTACGGCAAGGGCGCTATCATGCGGCTGGGCGACGATATCCCCGTAAACGTCGAGGCACTGTCAACCGGCTCGCTGTCCCTTGACCTTGCTCTCGGCATCGGCGGCGTTCCCAAGGGCAGGATCATCGAGATCTACGGTCCCGAGGCTTCGGGTAAAACAACGCTTGCGCTGCACGTCGTCGCGGCGGCTCAGAAGGCCGGCGGCGAGGCTGCGTACATTGACGTTGAGCATGCACTCGAGCCGGCCTACGCCCGCGCTCTGGGCGTGGATATTGACAGTCTGCTCATTTCTCAGCCGGACACCGGCGAGCAGGCGCTGGATATAACCGAGAGCCTCGTGCGCTCAAGCGCGGTGGACGTTGTGGTCGTTGACTCCGTTGCGGCGCTCATCCCCCGCATAGAGCTTGAGGGCGAGATGGGCGACTCGGTTGTCGGCGCTCTGGCGCGGCTGATGTCGCAGGCCATGCGCCGTCTGGCAGGATGCATCTCGAAAAACGGCTGCACCGTCATATTCATCAACCAGCTGCGCCAGAAGATCGGCGTAATGTACGGCAATCCCGAGACTACGCCCGGTGGTCTTGCGCTGAAATACTACGCCTCGGTGCGTATCGACGTGCGCAGGATAGAGACTCTGAAGGTCGGCGGCGAGATGATCGGCAACCGCACAAGAGCGAAGGTAATAAAGAACAAGTGCGCTCCCCCGTTCAAGGAGGCGGAGTTTGACATCATGTACGGCGAGGGCATATCCAAGGTCGGCGAGATAGTCGATCTCGGCGTTAAGCTCGAGCTCATCGACAAGGCCGGCGCATGGTTCACCGTCGGCGAGCAGCGCATTCAGGGCAGAGATGCGGTCAAGGAATACCTGCTGCAGAATCCCGAGATATGCGACAGCCTCGAGCAGCAGATACGCGACAACGCCTACAAGCTCATGAGCCCGCAGGCGCGCAAGGCCGCCCATAAGTCAGGCCGTGCGGTGGATATCTCCGCCGACGATTTTGAAGGTTGAGAAACGTGACGCTGCGTGAGATAAAGCAGACCTCGCCCGAGCGCTTTACACTCATTTTCTCCGACGGCACTGAGCTCAGGACAACGCTTGGCATAATAACCGAGCGCTTTGTCCACTCCGGCATGGAGCTCGACGAGGACGCATATAACGAGCTTGTATCTGCCTCGGGTCTTGCAATGGCAAAGGCGCGGGCGCTGAGAATACTGAACGCCCGCCCCGTTTCGCGTGAGGAGCTCAGGAAAAAGCTCGTCGAAAAGGGCGAAACGCCCGAAAATGCCGAGGACTGCGCCGACTGGCTGTGCCGGATGGGGCTTATAAACGATGCCGAATACGCCGGAAGCGTCGTCAGGCACTATGCGGCCAAGGGCTACGGCGCATCGCGCATAAAGCAGGAGCTCAGGCGGCACGGCGTTCCGCGTGAAATGTGGGACGAGGCGCTGGAGCAGATGCCGGAGCAGGACGCATATCTTGAGCGGTTTATCCGCACAAGGCTTTCCGACCCCGGCGACAGAGCGCAGGTCAAAAAGGTCTCGGACGCGCTGTTCCGGCGCGGCTACTCATGGGAGCAGATAAAACACGCGCTTAACGAATTTGATACTCAAGGTGATTACTGAATGGATAGGACGATTGCCCTGATCTCTCTGGGCTGTGCAAAAAATCTTGTTAACAGCGAGCAGATGCTCTATCTGCTGAACGAAGCAGGCTATGCTCTCGCCCCCTCCCCCGAGGGCGCGGATGCCGTTATAATAAACACCTGCGGCTTTATTGACGCGGCAAAAAGCGAAGCGATAGACACGATACTCGAAATGGCAAAGCTCAAGGCCGAGGGTAAGCTCGGCAAGATCATTGTCACCGGCTGCCTTACCGAGCGCTACCGCGCCGCCGTGACAGACGAGCTGCCGGAGGTTGACGCGATACTCGGTGTCGGAAGCTTCGGCGATATAGTGCCGGCTGTGGACGCAGTCTTTGAGGAAAAGCCCGTGAGCATTTTTGCCGACAACAGCGCCCCCGTGGACGAGATACCCCGCGTGGTGAGCACCGGCCCGTCATGGGCGTATCTGCGCATAGCCGAGGGCTGCGATAACTTCTGCGCCTTCTGCGCGATACCGTACATACGAGGCAGATACCGCTCGAGAGAGCTTGATAACGTCGTCGAGGAGGCTCGTGATCTGGCAGCTCACGGCGTTAAGGAGATCATCGTCATCGCGCAGGACATAACACGCTACGGCACCGATCTTTACGGTAAGCGCTGCCTTGCCGAGCTCTGCCGCAGAATAAGCGAAATTGACGGCGTTGAGTGGATAAGGCTGCACTATACCTATCCCGACCAGTTTGACGACGAGCTCATAGACGAGATAGCCTCAAACCCCAAGATAGTAAAATATCTGGATATACCCATCCAGCACATAAACAACAAAATACTCAAGGCCATGAACCGGCACGGTACGGGCGACGATATACGCGAGCTGTTCAAAACACTGCGGCGGCGCATTCCGGGTCTGGTTCTGCGCACGAGCCTTATCTCCGGCCTGCCCGGAGAGGGCGAGGCCGAGTTTGAGGAGCTGTGCAGCTTCCTGCTCGAGGCCAAGATCGAGCGCACCGGAGTTTTCCCCTTCTCTCCCGAGGAGGGCACGCCGGCAGCCAGAATGGAGCATGTCCCCTTTGAGGAGGCGCAGCGCCGCGCCGAGCTCATCATGGATATTCAGGCGCGAATAATGGATGATTTCGCGGCCTCGCTCGTCGGCAGGACGCTCCCCGTCATATGCACCGATCATGACGAGGACGGCGTGTGGATCGGTCGAAGCTGCTATGATTCGCCGGATATCGACGGACTTGTGTTCTTCACGGGACGCTGCGGCGAAGGAGAGATAGTCAACGTTCACATCACCGCCGTTTCGGACGACGGAAATCTTATCGGAGAGAAGGAATAGTAAATGAACCTACCCAACAAAATCACCATCGGCAGAATAATTCTTGTTCCCGTTTTCATGGTGCTGCTGTACCTTGAGCTTCCGTATCTTGCACTTGCGGTTTACATAATTGCATGTCTGAGTGACCTCGTTGACGGCAGGATAGCAAGAAAGTACAATCTTGTCACCGATTTCGGAAAATTCATGGATCCTCTGGCGGATAAAATGCTCGTGCTCTCGGCAATGTGCTATTTTGTTGAGGTCGGGCTCATGCCGGGCTGGGTCGTCGCCGTCGTTCTGCTGCGCGAATTCGGTGTTTCCGGCCTGCGGCTTCTCGCCGTCGAGCAGGGCATCGTAATTGCCGCGGCATGGTCTGGCAAGATAAAGACCGGCGTTACGATGGTCGCCCTCGGCATACTCATCATTGCAACCCGTTCCTGGTTCCCCGCGCCCGAGGCGGTCGCCGTCGTGTGCTGGGTGCTGATACTTGCAACAACACTGTATTCCGGCGTTGAATATTTCGTCAAAAACATCGGCGTGTTCAAGCACTGCGCTTGACACGGCTCGCCGGCAATGTTAATATTCTATTGGCGCTGAACGGAAGAAGTACTTCCCCTCTCACCCATCCAGAGATGCCGTGCATTTGCTGAGAGCATGGCTGCGGTGACGGAAAGGAAATGCGTCCGTGAGCCTCGGAGGAGGAAATGCCTCCGCGTATGCCGCGTTAAGGCAGATAAGCTACAAAAGAGAGTGGAACCGCGTAAACTACGCCTCTCATGGTCTTTGCCATGAGAGGCATTAATTTTTCATAAGGAGTATGTTATGAAGCTTTATAATTCGGCAACAAGAAAGAAAGAGGACTTTGTTCCCAATCACCCTGACATAGTAAAGATGTACACCTGTGGTCCGACGGTGTATCACTTTGCGCATATAGGCAACCTGCGCTCGTATATCATGGAGGACGTGCTGGAAAAATATCTGCGCTATGCAGGCTACAACGTCAAGCGAGTCATGAACATCACCGATGTCGGCCACCTCACCAGCGACGCTGACGAGGGCGAGGACAAGATGCTCAAGGGCGCAAAGCGCGAGCACAAATCCGTCATGGAGATAGCCAAGTTCTACACCGATGCCTTCTTCTCCGACTGCGCAAAGCTCAATATCAAGACCCCCGACGTTGTTGAGCCCGCGACAAACTGCATCGACGAATATATTAAGATAATCTCAAAGCTCATGGACACCGGCTACGCCTATTTCGCCGGCGGCAACGTTTATTTCGACACCTCCAAGCTCGAGCGCTACTACATTTTCAACGACTTCAACGCCGATGATCTCGATGTCGGCGTGCGCGAGGGCGTTGAGGAGGATGTTAACAAGCGCAACAAGAACGACTTTGTGCTGTGGTTTACCAAGTCCAAGTTCGAGGATCAGGCGCTCAAATGGGATTCTCCCTGGGGTGTCGGCTATCCCGGCTGGCACATCGAGTGCTCCGGCATATCCATGAAGCATCTCGGCGAGGATCTTGATATCCACTGCGGCGGCATAGACAATGCCTTCCCGCACCACACGAACGAGATCGCACAATCCGAATCCTACCTCGGTCACAAATGGTGCAACTACTGGATGCACGTTCTGCACCTGAACACTAACTCCGGCAAGATGAGCAAGTCCAAGGGCGAGTTCCTCACTGTATCGCTTCTTGAGGAAAAGGGCTACGATCCCCTCGCCTACCGTCTGTTCTGCCTGCAGAGCCACTACCGCAAGTCGCTCGTGTTCAGCTGGGAAAACCTCGACAATGCGCAGGGCGCATACAACAAGCTCATTAACCGCATCGCAGCGCTCACTCCCGCAGGCGAGGCTGTTGACGAGGATGCTGCCGCTGTTCTCAAGTCCAGATTTTCCGCCGCGCTGGACAATGACCTGAACACCTCGCTTGCCGTCACTGCGCTGTACGATGTGCTCAAGTACAAGACAAACAACGATACGAAGCTTGCCGTCATCGCGGATTTTGACCGCGTTCTGAGCCTCAGCCTCATTGAAAAGGCCGATGCACGGCGTGAAGAGCTCAAAAAGCAGGCCGTTTCCGGCACGAGCGAGTTCACCGTCATATCCGAATCCGGCGAGAGCAACGCCGAGGTAGAGACGCTTCTGAAGGCTCGCGCCGACGCGAAGAAGGCCAAGAACTTCGCCGAGGCCGACCGTATACGCGACGAGCTCAAGGCTCAGGGCATCGAGGTCACCGATATTCCCAACGGTGCAAAGTGGAAGAGAGTCTGAGCAAAGCCGGCAGCGGTTCAACTCTGAAATAAATGTCAAAAGCCCTCCCGTTCATGCGAACGGGAGGGTTTACTTTTTACATTTACATTGCTTCGATCTCTTTTATTATGTATTCGTTGCCGGTGACGAGATATGTATTCTCGCTCTGGCAATACGGACACACCTTTGCGTATTTCACCGTAGGATAGGTCTGCTTACAGTCCTCGCAGAAGGTCACGGCCTCAAGCTTTTCGACCTTGAGCTCGGCCTCCTTCATGTATTTGGACTCCTTTACAGCCCAGTTCCAGCAATCGACGATATATTCCGGTATTATGCCGCTTACCTCGCCTATCTGAAGCGTAACGCTTCCGACCTTCGTGAGGCTGTTCTCGTCGCAGAGCTTCTCAACTTCCTTTATTACGTAAAATACGGTTCCAAGCTCATGCATGGGATGCTTCCTCCGATGTGCTTACTTTGCAAGTTTCTCCTTGAGATCCTTGATCTTGATCTTCACGCCGCGCTTTGCCGCGTATACCGCCAGAGGCAGGTACTTGTCATCGGTGTTGACCATTTTGCTCGCCTCGGGGTGATCGCGGTGCAGGTGGATCGCGTCGAACTCGCAGCGGGTGGTGCACAGGCCGCAGCCGATGCACTTGTTCTGATCGACTACCGACACGCCGCAGCCCAGGCAGCGGCTGGCCTCAGCCTTGACCTCGTCCTCGGTGAAGGTGATGCGGTCGTTCTTCATGGTCTTGGCCTTGCGCGGATCGTGCTTGACCTCCTGACGAACAGGCGCATCAAAGCAGTTGATGTCAATGACGACATTGTCCTTGTCCAGCTCGTAGAAATCACGCGGATTGCGGGCAAGGGTCAGGCTCTGTCCCTCATGGACATAGCGGTGCAGGCTGATCGCACCCTCGCGGCCTGCCGCAATTGCGTCGATGGCAAACTTCGGGCCCGTGTAGCAGTCGCCGCCGACGAAGATATCGCTCTGTGCGGTCTGGAGGGTCACGGGGTCTGCAACTGCCGTGCCCTTTTTGGCGGTCTTGAGCTCGCCGACATCAAGCGTGCCCCAGTCAACGGTCTGGCCGATCGCGGCGATGACGGTGTTGACCTTGATGGTCTTGAACTTGCCGGTTCCGACGGGCTTTCTCAGCCCCTTCTCGTCGGGCTCGCCGAGCTCCATGATCTCGACCTTCAGGCCATTGACCTTTCCGGCTGCCGTGCCGGTGATCTCGACAGGTGCATTGAGATAGCAGAACTTAACGCCCTCGGCCATTGCCTCGGCGACCTCTTCCTTGTCTGCGGGCATCTCGTTTTCGGAACGGCGGTAGACTATGTAGGTCTCCTCCGCGCCGAGGCGGACAGCCGTGCGGACGACATCCATTGCAACGTTGCCGCCGCCGACAACAGCGACCTTCTTGCCGAGCTCGACCTTGTTGCCGAGATTGACCTCGCGCAGGAAATCAACGCCGCCGTACACGCCCTTGAGCTCCTCGCCCGGAACGCCGAGCTTTGCCATCTTCTGTGCGCCGATGGCGACGAAAAAGCCCTTGTAGCCCTGCTCGCGCAGCTGCTGTATGGTGATATCCTTGCCGACCTCAACGCCGCACTTGAACTTTACGCCCATCTTCTTGAGAACGTCGATCTCGGCGTTAATGACCTTGCGCTCGAGTCGGAAGGTCGGGATGCCGAGGGTCAGCATACCGCCGGGTATCGGGTTGCGGTCGAAAACGGTGACGTTTGCATAGCCCATTTCGGCCAGATAGTAGGCGCAGCTCATACCGGCAGGGCCGGCACCGATGATAGCTATCTTCTCGACATAATCGGTGTCGGGAGTCTTATGACGGCGCTTTTCGGGGATGTAGCGGGTCTTTTCGCTCAGCTCCTTCTCGGCGATGAACTTCTTGATCTCGTCGATGGCTACCGCACGGTCGAGCTGGCCGCGGGTGCAGGCATCCTCACAGCGGCGGTTGCAGATACTGCCGCAGACTGCGGGGAACGGGTTATCCTGCTTTATGAGCTTGAGAGCGTCGAGATATCTGCCCTGTGCGGCCATCTTGATATAGCCCTGAACGGCGATATGCGCGGGGCAGGCGGCCTTACAGGGAGCGGTGCCGCTCTCATGGCAGTTTTTCTGGTTATTGTTCTTGTAATCGGGATCCCACATATGCTCGCCCCAGTGATTGTCATCGGGCAGGGGCTGCTTGGGATACACAACGGGGCCGTCCTTGGTGCAGAGCTTCTGACCGAGCTTGGCAGCGCCTGCGGGACAGACCTCGGCGCACTTGCCGCAGGCCACGCACTTTTCCTTATCGACATGCGCACGGTAGGCCGAGGCGGACATATTGGGAGTGTTGAAAAGCTGAGAGGTGCGCAGAGCAAAGCAGGAGCCGAGCGCACAGTTGCAGATGGCAAAGATCTTGTTTTCGCCGTCGATATTGGTTATCTGATGGACATAGCCATTTTCCTCGGCGCGCTTGAGTATGCGCATGGCCTCTTCATAGGTTATGGGGCGGCCCTTGCCGGTCTCAACGCAGTATCTTGCAAAGGTTCCGACCGCTATGCACAGCTCCTCCTGCATCTCGCCGCAGCCCTCGCCCATGATGCGCATTGCATTGCGGCAGGAGCAGTAGCCGACACCGAGCTGGCCCTCGTACTTCTTGAGCCAGTGGGAGATATGCTCGATGCTGACAGACTCGTTCGTTGCGGGTATCGCCTTTTCGACGGGGATAACGTGCATACCGATGCCGTTGCCTCCGGGAGGCACGAGCGGAGTGATCTTCGTCAGCGGCAGGAACGCCATACGTTCGAAGAACTTTGCTATCTGTGGGTACTTCTCGACCTGCTCGAGATTCATGTTCATGAGCTCGGCAGAGCCCGGAACGAAGATGGGCAGAACGTACTGACGGCTGCCGTCGGGGGTGTCGTAGTTATACTCCAGCAAGCCCTTATCGGACATTACATCCATGTTCTTACGGAGGTATTCGACTGGCTTGTCCATTTTTGCTGCGAGCTTTTCGGGAGTGGTGGGCTTGCGGACATCCATTGCCAGCGCAATGTCGGCCTCCTCGTCGGTAATAACGCATTCAAGGCCGTAGTATTCGGGGTCTGTCTCGGTGATCTTCTCAAGTCCGAGCTTCTGCGGCACGCGGTCGGTTATCTTCTTACCGAGAGCCGCTATTTTTTCTCTTGCCATATTTGCTCCTTCCTTATTCCTGTACCTTATTCCTTATTCCTTATTTCAGTCAGGTCTTTACCGTCAATTAACATTATATCATACAAATAGGTATTAACACAATATTAAATTGTCAGAAATTTTGCAATTTTCAGATGTAGAACTTATCCTCCTTGCGCTCTGAGCAGAGCTTCTTGAGCGTAAGGTGAGCCGTCAGTCGCATGGGAGCCGGAACCCTGCGCGACTCGGTCGAGCACATGGCGACACATCTCATGCAGCTTATGCACTTGAGGGGATTTGTGGTCATGTGCTTTCCCTTTATTGCGTTTGCCGGACAGTATTTTTCGCAGATGCCGCAGCCGGTGCATTCCTTGGTCGCAGCAGGGTACAGCGGCAGCGGTACGCTCTTTTTCTTTGCGTAGTTCGGATCGCCCGGCATTTTGACCGGGCTGAAGCTGTCCATTGCCTTGAGCTTTTCAATAAACTCATGTATCTTGGCCCTGTCGGCTGCGTCAGGACGGCCTGCGCCGAACTGCGGGTCGATCGAATGCGGAGCTACTATCTCGCAGCCCGCGACGGTCACAAAGCCGCACTTTGCGGCAAGCTCGCTCATCTCGAGCAGAGCATCATCCACAGCGCGGTTGCCGAAAACGGCGACGGGTACGCAGGGCGTGTTATCGCCGCTTATGATCTTCATGCGGTCATACATGGGCTTGGGTATCCTGCCGCCGTAGACGGGGATGAAGAAGAATGTGAGCGTATCATGGTCTATCGCCGTGTTCATGCTCGGGGTGGTCAGCTCCTGCATGGGAGCGTCGCCAAGCTCCCTGCTGAAGATGTCCGCAACGGACTTCGTGCCGCCGCACGGACTGAAGTAGAATATTGCGTATTTCATTGTTTTTTCCCTTCCCTTATATATCTTTTTATCAGCTTACCTTTATGCAGTATGTGCGCATGGCGCGTGTGCCGATGACGGCATAATTGCCGTACATTGCCGGCGAAGCCTCGATATTTCCGCCGAGGTTCATATAGTCGAGCTCCTCGCCCGTTTTTCCGTCGATCAGGTACATGTTGAAGCCGGAGTTGCAGTAGAGCAGATAGCCGTTGCCGTCGGAATCGTAGAAATCTACGGGTGAGCTCCAGCTGTACATTGACGTTTCCTTCTCCCAGACCTTTTCGCCCGTGTCCTTTTTAAGCGCAACGAGCGTGCCGGAGCTTGCGCCCGGAGTGCGCGCAACGGGAACGAAGATCATGTCCGAGAGCTTGTTCTTGCCGACAGCGATAGTGCCCTGAACGCCGCCGGAAAGATCCTGCACGGTATAGCAGGTGTAGTCCGTGCGCCAGATTATCTCGCCGGTCTCGGCATCGATCTTGAATATTGGTACCTCCGCCGTTGAATATGAGCGCCAGCCGTAATGGAAGGAGGTGCTTATGTAGATGTAGGGATGCCCGTCCTCTATATCAACGACCGGCGAGCAGTTCGTGTCATCAAGAACATCCTGCACCCACACGAGCTTGAGCGTATTGAGGTCAAGGCACATGAGGTTGCCGCCGTTATCGGCAAGGAAGGCATAGTTATTGATTATCGCAGCCGAGGACTCTACGCCGAGCCAGTACTGGCTGCCGGTGCGCGTGCCGTTATACTTCCACTTGACTATGTTGTCAGGATCGACGGACAGCTCACCCGTCTGCTCATTGTACTTGGTGTTCAGGTGGATGATGTAAAGTATGCCGTTCTCGCCCGGATAGATGAGCTGGTCGGTGTCGGCGCTCACCAGAGGCGAGGAGTCAAACATATGCCAGCCGCGGTTGGCAAAGGTCTCGTTCTGTCCAAACTCGAACATGACGCTGTTGTCGATGAGGTTGACGACCTTGACGCGGGATTTTCCGTTTATGCTGTCAACGCCGGAGCCGACATAGAGTATCGGATAGCCACGCGGGTCGAGCGCTCCCGCGCCCTTGTAGTTAAAGCCGAGGTTGAGCGGCTCACGAGTGTACTCGCCAGTCGTGAGCTCATAGAAATAAACATGACCGTCGAGCGTAGCGTATATTACCTCGACGAGGTCTTCCTTCTCTCTCGCCCAGTCGTACATTGCGCTCATGTTCTTTCGCGTGGCCTCCGGCCACTTGACGATAAGGGGCTGACCCGTCCAGCCGCTGCCGGACCAGTAGGTCCCGTCGGTATCGCTCAGGCCGCTTGTTGACTGCGTCCAGAGCTTTGTGAGCTTCTTTTCGCTTACAGTGGCCGTGCCGTAGGCCGCTCCCGTGCGGTAGTTATCGCCGCGGAAGGTCACAACGCCCTCGAGCTCGGTGTATTTCTCCGGCAGGTCGAAGTTTATCTCGTAATCGCTCTCGTACTCCTCGACGATCTCGCCGTCTACCATAATGGCCGTGCTCGAAATGAGGCGCTCGGGCTCGGTGCCGTCAACCGAATGGGGCTTAAAGTTTGCAAGTCCAACTGGGGTCGGCGTAGGCTCGGGAGTCGGCGTGGGCGTGGGAGCAGCCGTGACAATGGGGCTTTCCTTTGCCTCGCCGAGCGATTTGTTCGCCGCAACGCCGCGCATGACTACAAACACCAGTACCGCCAGAAGCAGCACGAGTATGACCGCTCCTGCGATCGTTCCGGCAGTGGTCTTTTTATTCTTATCCATATCCTTATCCACCCCGTATCCTTATTCCGTAAAATGAACGTGGTTGTTTATATGATCCTGACAGAAGCAGTGATAGCCTGCGCATTTGGAGCAGTAGCGGAACTCAAGGTTCGGAAAATCCCTGTCGGTCCTGCCGCAGACACAGCACTTGTAGTTATAATCCTTCTGGCGCTGCTCATATTTCATTTTCTGCTTTTCGCGGTTGAAGTTTACCGTCGTCTGTCGGTAGTGCGTTCTGCCGGAGGACAGGGTCGATATGAGGTCAGAGCCGAAGAAAATGAGATAGTTGAGCATTGCGATAAGCGGCAGGAGATTATACGGGAACTTCGTTGCCAGCATCTCAAAAATAAAGAACGCCGCGTTTACATATGCAAGCCATTTTATCTTCATGGGGATTATGAACATGAACAGCACCTGCGTGTTCGGAAAGAGCGTTGCAAAGGAGAAGAACATCGACAGATAGATGTAATATGTTCCTATCGAGGCCGACTGGCCGGTGATGAGATAGATCAGCATACCGTAGATAATGGTCAGTATAACGCCGGAGAAGATGAAGATATTAAACCTCGCCGTACCCCACTCGCGCTCAAGTGTGCTGCCGATCCAGTAATAAAAATAAAAGAACAGCAGAGCCCACATGCTCAGATCCTGCGGTATGAACATAAACGTTACAAGCCGCCACACCTGACCCTTTAATATGAGCGCGGGCGAGAATGCGAAGTAGCTTAAAAGCGTGCGGCTGCTGTCCATGATGCTCAGGAGCCAGACAGCAAGACTTACAACGACAATGTACAGCATAAGGTTGGGTATGCCGAATCTCGGATGCCTGTAGCAGAACATGTCGATCTTTTTGTTGAGTTTTTTCATTTTGCTTTCCTTTCGCAGGGCATAGTTATACATAATAATCTATAGTGCATCTTACAACCAAACCGCGATAATGTCCACAAAAAAATTGTCGTGTCAAAAACTTTTCCTTTAAACTTTTACAAGGATATGTTAGAATGTATTTTGAATTATTATGAGCATAGGTGAAAACATGCAGAACAGAGAAAATAATTTCGAAATTAAAAACGATATAATAGAGGGCAGAAATGCCGTTATTGAGGCGCTGCGCGTCGGGCGCAGCATAGATAAGATATTCATCGCCAAGGGCGAGACGGACAAGACCCTCGGCCATATAGCGTCCAAGGCACGCGAGGCCGGCATAGTCGTTGTGGATGCCGACCGCCGCAAGCTTGACAGCATGTCGGTTACGAAGGTGCATCAGGGCGTTGTAGCTCTCGTAGGCGTAAACGAATACTGCGAGGTTTCCGATATCCTTGCGCTTGCAGACGAGCGCGGCGAGCAGCCGTTTATAATCGTCTGCGACGAGGTGAGCGATCCGAGAAATCTCGGCGCGATAATCCGCAGCGCGGAGTGTGCCGGTGCGCACGGCGTTATCATTCCCAAGCGCCGCAGCGCAGGTCTGACGGCCATAGTGGGAAAGGCCTCGGCAGGCGCTGCCGAGCACATGAAGATAGCCCGCGTTCCGAACATCCCATCTGTTCTCAGGGAGCTGAAGGATAAGGGCGTATGGGTCTACGGTGCGGCAGCCGGAGGCAGCAGCGAGCTGTGGAGCACCGACTTCACCGGCTCCTGCGCAATTGTCATCGGCTCGGAGGGCGACGGCATGGGCAGGCTCGTTCGGGAAAGCTGTGATTTCATAGTCAGCATCCCGATGGCCGGAAAGATAAATTCGCTCAACGCCTCCGCAGCCGCCTCAGTTATTATGTATGAAGTACTGCGCCAGCGCAGCAGCCGAGGGTAAGCCATGAGTTCAAACGATAAAAGCTCTTTCAATTTTGATCTCGACGATATATTGAGCGAGTTTTCCTCTCTCGACGAGGAGCCTGTATCCGAAAAGCCGGTGTTCGAGCCATCAGTGCCCTTGACGGATCTGTCCGAGAATGACGACGAGCTGTTTTCGGCGCTCATAAACGACGGCATTGAAGCTGCTCCGGCTCAGGAGGTCTACGACTTTGATCCGAAGCTGATAGCAGAGGAGTTTGCCTCGGAGGACAGCATTTCGGAAAGCACCGCATCGCTTGATCCTGAGAGCATACGGCGCGAATTTGCGCTCGACGGCAGCACAGGCCCCTCCCCCGCTCCGCCAAGTCATGAGGGCGAGGAGGAAAAGCCCTGCGAAGAGCCGCAGGAGGCTTCCGAGCCCATCGACGAGGTTGAGCGCATAATAGCGGAGTTTAAGCGCGAAGAAAAGACTGCCGAGCACATAATAGCGCCGGAGCCTCCGAAGCCCGAGCCCTCCGAGTCCGAGCATATGCCGGAGCCGTCAGAGCTCGAGCCCACGAAGCGGCGTGAGCCCGAAAAACTCCCCGCCGCCGAGCAGCTCGAGGAAGCTTCCGAGCCCGAGTCTGAGCCGACAAAGCTGCGCATTGACAGTGCCCCCGCTCAGGAGCCTGAGCCTGATCTTTACGAGGGCTCCGGCATAACGGAGGATACGGAGGATAAATACGCCACCGATGCCGATTACACCGTTATAGAGCCCGAGCCCCCGAAAAAGGAAAAGACGCGCAGAGAGCATAAGTCGCTGCGCGAATCCGTCGCCGTGCCGCTTATAAGCGCACTTGCGTTTATCGCAATGAAAATAAAGCAAAGTCAGGTCACGCTCAGCGAGACGAGCTATGAAACGGAGGAGCTCGGCGAGGAAATGCAGCCGGACAAGGCCGCGAAGTTTTACGATAAGCATATCGCAGGTCTGCGTCTGCGCAGCAGGATTGCCTTCGTGCTGTGCGCCGTGATGATGTACATATCCTACGGTCTGCCCGTACCTGGTGCGCTGTTCGATGCCGGAGTCAAAAGCGCCGTGTGCCTTATCATGATGACAGCTGTCATGATCTGCGGGCTTGACATCATAACAACCGGCATAATGAGCATAGTCCGGCTGAAGCTTCACGCAAGCGCACTGATCGTCATATCCTGCCTGCTGTGCATGATAGACGCATTCCTGTCGGCGGCAAATGTCAGTGAAAAGCTCGTGCCCTTCTGCGTTATCCCCTCGCTCACGATAGCATTCACGCTGCTCGGCTGCGTTCTGAACGCCCGCAGCAACAGAATCATATTGAACACGGCTGCCGCCGCGAAGAATCCCTTCGTGCTCACGGCTCAGTCGGATATATCCGGCGGAGACATCACCCTTGTCAAGGGCAGGCGATCCGTTGACGGCATTGTACGCCGCACGGAGGAGGACGGGCCGGACGAATCCATTTTCGGCGTGCTCACGCCCTATCTTGCCGCAGCATCCATTGTTTTGAGTCTCATCGCAGCCGTCGTCAGCAAGAGCTTTGCATCCTTTGCGCACATTCTCTCCGGCATATTCGTATGCGCAGCTCCAATAGCTATGCTCATAAGCTTCCCTCTGCCGTTTTTCATCTCGACAAAAAGTCTGATCCGCAGCGGCTCCACTATAGCCGGATGGTCGGGACTTTACGATATCGGCAAGGCAAAGCACATCATCATAAGCGACACCGATCTTTTCCCCAAGGGCTGCGTCAGGATAAGCCGTACACGAGTGTTCGCCGGAATGGAGCCGGAGCGGATAATATCCTTCGCAGGAAGCATAATCTCAGCCTCGGGAAGCTCCATGACAGCACCGTTTAGCGAGCTCATGCGCAAGGCCGGCGGCAGCCTTATGCCGGTCGAGGCCTTTTCGGTGCATGAAAGCGGCGGCCTTACCGCCATGGTTGACGGAGAGGATGTTTACTGCGGTAACGCCGCGTTCATGCGCCTCATGGGTGTGGTCCTGCCGGAGAAATACGTTCTCAGCAACGGCGTATACGTTGCTGTCGCGGGCATCATCTGCGGCGTGTTTGAGATGGAGTACACCGCATCAGACGCTGTAAGGGATGCACTGAGCAGGCTTGTTGCTTCCGGCAGACACGCAATATTTGCCGTGCGTGACTTTAATATCACGCCGCAGATGCTGTCGGTAAAATTCGATATGCCTACAGACGGCTTTGACTTCCCGCCATACTCCGAGCGCTATGCGATATCGGGGGCTGAGCCTGCCGAGGGCAGCAAGCCCGCAGCGCTCATCTCGCGTGAGGGTCTGATGCCGCTCGTGAGCCTTGCCGACCACGGAAAGGTACTTTTCGGACGCATCAGGCTGAGCGTAATGCTCAGCGTTCTGAGCGCGGTGATCGGTATGCTCGTTATGTTCGTTATAAGCCTCAGCGCACTGCCAAGCGTCGTTACTGCGCTCAGCTATCTGCTGGCATGGCTGCTGATAAGCGTCATCCTGAGCTTCACGATAAGTACGCCCTAAAAAAATGTTGCCATTAATTATATATTAGTGTATAATTAATTGATTGCGTTTCAGACGAAATTAAATTTTTAATATATCTTTCAAGAGAGGAAGCAACACATGAGCTACGAAACCAAAAACATCCGCAACATCTGCTTCATGGGTCACGGCAACAGCGGTAAGACCAGCCTTGCTGAAAGCATGCTGTTCACAACCGGCGCTGTAGACCGCATGGGCAAGGTCACCGACGGCAACACCGTCTGCGACTACGACGCTGAGGAAATCAAGCGTCAGATCACCATTGCAACTTCCGTCGCTCCCGTAAACTTCGGCGGCTGCAAGATCAATGTACTTGACTGCCCCGGCTACTTTGACTTTGTCGGCGACGTTCTCGCCGCCATCCGCGTCGTCGAGACCGGCATCATCTTCTGCTCTGCAAAGGACGGCATCACCGTCGGCGCGGAGAGAAGCTGGAAATACCTCAAGTCCGCCGGTGTTCCGGCGATGTTCTACATCTCCAAGATAGATGAGGAGCACGGCGACTACTACGCGGTTCTGGCCGCACTGAAGGAAAAGTACGGCGCAGCCGTCTGCCCTGTCATGATCCCCATGTCCGACGGCAGCGGCGTTATCGACCTTGTTCACAACACCGCTTATCAGACAAAAGGCGGCAAGACTGCAAAGGTCGCTGTCCCCGCAGCCGACGCTGATAAGGTCGAGGAGCTGCGCATGGAGCTTATGGATGCGGCAGCCGTCACCGCCGAAGAGCTCATGGAGAAGTTCCTTGACACGATGGAGCTTAGCGACGACGAGATCGTCACCGGCCTCAAGGCCGGCCTTGCCGAGCGCAGCGTAGTTCCCGTTGTCTGCGGCGCGGCAATGTCCAACATCGGCACCGAGGCCGTCCTTCAGGCTGTCTGCGACTATGTTCCCGCTCCCGAGGACAAGTCCGCCGAGCCTGTCTGCGGCTTTGTTTTCAAGACCGTTTCCGACCAGTTCGGCAAATACAGCTTTGTAAAGGTCGTCTCCGGCAAGATCACCGCCGACCTCTCGCTGCGCAATGTCCGTGCCTCCAGCACCGACAAGCTCGGCAGACTCTACACCATCTGCGGCAAGAAGACCACCGAGGTCAAGGAAGCCTGCTGCGGCGATATCGTTGCCGTCGGCAAGATGGAGTGGAAAACCGGCGATACCGTGTGTGATCCCAAGCACGAGGTCGAGCTCCCCGCACTGGAAATGCCCGATCCCTGCTACTCCATGGCTATCTCCCCCAAGACCAAGGGTCAGGACGACAAGGTCGCAGGCGGCCTTTCCAGACTCAACGAGGAGGATGTATCCTTTACTCTCGTCAACAATGCAGAGACTCATCAGATGGTCATCTCCGGCGCAGGCGACATTCAGGTTGACGTTCTGTGCGCAAAGCTCAAGAGCCGCTTCGGTGTTGAGACTGAGCTCAAGCCCGCACGTGTTGCATACCGCGAGAAGATCAAGGGCAAGGTCGAGGCTCATGGCCGCCACAAGAAGCAGTCCGGCGGTTCCGGCCAGTTCGGTGACGTTTGGATCCGCTTCGAGCCGCAGGATGAGCAGGACGAGATGATCTTCGCCGAGGAAGTATTCGGCGGCTCTGTTCCCAAGAACTTCTTCCCCTCCGTCGAAAAGGGTCTGCGCAACGCTGTTCAGAAGGGCGTTCTCGCCGGCTATCCTCTGGTTGGCCTGAAGGCTACGCTGTACGATGGCTCCTACCACCCCGTTGACTCCAACGATATGGCCTTCCAGACCGCTGCACGTCTTGCATATCAGGACGGCATCCCCAAGGCAAAGCCCACCATTCTCGAGCCTATCGGTCTTCTTCAGGTAACCATCCCCGACGCAAACCTCGGCGATATCATGTCCGATATCTCCTCCAAGCGCCGCGGCACGGTTCTCGGTATGAACGCCGAGGACGGTATGCAGACCGTTGAAGCTGAGGTCCCCATGGCCGAGATGAGCTCCTACACCATTGATCTGCGCTCCATGACTCAGGGACGCGGCTCGTTCACCTGCAAGTTCATCCGCTACGAGGAAGCTCCCGGCAATGTCCAGCAGAAGGTCATTGAAGAGGCCAAGGCTCTGGCTGAGGCTGAGTAATTCCGTAAATTTAAAAACGGTGGGCATTTTGCCCACCGTTTTCAGGTAACGATATGAAGCTCAACATTCCAGAAATAAAAATTCCCGAAATAAAAATTCCCGAGGTCAGGATACCCAAGGTTAAGCTGCCTAAGGGCGGCATACCGAAGATCAATATACCGAAGCTGCGCCGGAATGATACGCATGACGAGCCTGCGTCGGAAGAGGCTTTTGAGCCTTTGGACGATGAGGACGTCAGCAGCGATATTTCCGATGAACTCGAAGATGAGGCTGCCGTCAGCGATATTCCCGACGAGCCTGCCGAGGATATGGATGCAGCCGGAATTGAAACCGATGCCGAGGCCGCAGCGCAGCCGAAGCCGCAGGAGAAGGTAAAAAGCTACGGCATGGTCATATCCGAGGATCAGCTCCGCATGGTCTGGGCCGGTGAGATCGGCTTTTCGCTGCTGATAGTTTTCGCCTCGGTGCTGATTGCAATTGCAAGCTAAAAGGACAGTCATACGACTGTCCTCAGACTGTCAAAGAACTATGGAAAATAGGTGTAATGGGTAGAATCCAATACGCAGCAGGGGGAGCGTGAGGGGGACAAGGTCCCGCCTCAAATTGGATTATAGCCATCAAAACGCCTGATTTATCAGGTTTTTTGACGAGCGTAGCGAGATTTTTCGTGAAGCGCAAGCTTCACAAAAAATGTGGCGTGTTTTTCAGCGTGAAAAAAAGCCGCAGGCTTTTTTGACACGCTAAAAAGGACAGTCGCTTGACTGTCCTTTTTTGTTGTTCTCCTATCTCACTATACCTTTTATAAACGGCGGCTTTTCGACAGGCTCGGAAGCCAAGCTGTAGCAGCCCTTCAGCATCTCGGCAGCCCTCTGCGCAGACTCAAGGCTGTGCGCATGGATCGTTGCAAGGCTCTCTCCTGCCTCCACCCTGTCGCCGACCTTCTTTTTGAGGACAAGACCGACGGAAAGGTCTATCACGCTCTCCTTTGTGGCTCTGCCGCCGCCCAGATGCATGGATACGAGACCCACCTCGTCGGCGCAGATGTGCTTTACATATCCCGAGCTGTCGGACAGAGCCTCAAGCTGAACGGGCGCCTGCGGCAGAAGCGAGGTATCAAACACGGCGCTGCTGTCGCCTCCCTGAGCCTCAACAAGCTGCGCGAGCTTATTTAGAGCCGAGCCGTCCTCAATGCCCTTTTCGAGCATTCCGCGTGCTGCGGCATCGTTCTCGGCAATGCCGGCCTCGGTGAGCATGCACGCGCCAAGTGTCAGGCACAGCTCGAGCACCTCGCCTCTTCTCTCGCCGCGCAGCACCTCGATCGCCTCCCTGACCTCAAGCGCGTTGCCCACGGCGTTACCCAGAGGCTCGTCCATATTCGTTATAACTGCCACGGTCTTTTTCCCCGCAAGCTTTCCGACTGCCGTGAGATTTTCGGCAAGCTCCCTTGCGTCCTCGGCGGTTTTCATAAACGAGCCGCTGCCCATTTTAACGTCGAGCACGATAACATCCGCTCCGGCGGCAAGCTTCTTACTCATGATGGAGCTCACGATCAGCGGGATGCTCGGCACTGTGCCCGTAACGTCGCGCAGTGCATACATTTTCTTGTCCGCCGGATCGAGGTTGACCGTCTGTCCGGCTATTGCAATGCCGAATTTATTCACGTTTTCAATGAACTTTTCCTCGGAAACAGACGCATTGAAGCCCTGAAAGCTCTCAAGCTTGTCTATGGTTCCGCCCGTGTGTCCGAGGCCGCGGCCCGACATTTTCGCGATCTTCACGCCCTGTGCGGCAACCATGGGGCACAGTATGAGCGAGGTCTTGTCGCCAACGCCGCCGGTAGAATGCTTGTCGGCCTTGACGCCCTTTATGGCACTCAGATCGAGCGTCTCGCCGGAGTCACGCATGGCCATGGTGAGCTCAAGCGTCTCCTCCCTGTCCATTCCGCGCAGCAGTATTGCCATCATGAGCGCCGACATCTGATAGTCCGGGATATCGCCCCTCGTGTAGCCCTCAACGACAAATCTTATCTCCTGCGCGCTCAGCTTTTCGCCATCACGCTTTTTTACGATAATATCAGTCATCAGCATAGCAGATACCTCCATTACTATATCTATTATGCTGTCATCTTAACACAAGCGGCTGAATTTTTCCACATATATCACCATTTTCTTTCGAATATAAGATATGTCCGCCCCTCTATGATGCGCAGCTTATCCGCGACTCTGCCAAGCTGCGCCTCATCTGCCGGTATCGCAATTAGCCCGTCTGTCAAAAGGCAGCCCATTGCGCCGCGCCGCCACAGGGTGTCGCTCCCCTCCTTTACCGGCACAGGCCGCTCGGCGGCGTATTCAAGCTTCTCCGGCAGCTTTTTGAGCTCTGAGCGCGAAAAGCGCCGCACTATGCCAAGGCCCGTACCGTTTGGCTTCATCGTGCCCAGAAGGGCGCTTTTACCCTCGCCGAATAGATAAAGGCGCACAGGCCCTGCCGGTGCAGCACTGCATCGGGCATCAAAAACGCTCATGAGCCCGTCGCTGTATATCCTCAGGCTTCCGCATTCTTTTCCGTCTATGTAAACAGGCAGGCTCTGCATGGCAGCTCTCCTTACAGCCGCTCCCCGGACTTTTCCCGGGGAGCTCAGTTTGTCAAAAAAGTCCCTTGCGGGATTTTTTTGACTGCACTTTTCCGCCGAGCATTTTGAAAGCTTTCAAAATGCTT
>CAVGXR010000030.1:0-4085 GCA_963633225.1 Collinsella aerofaciens | reverse complement strand
TCGTATTCGCAAGGGCTTTAACGCCGCATGAGTGAAAATCAGCCTGTCAAAACCGACAGGGTTCGATTCTCGTCAGCTTATCTATGACGGCGCTGGTGCAAAGCCCTTCACGGGAGATGTCGTTATTGACGGCGACAGGCTCAGCTATGTCGGGCCAAGTGCCGAGGTCAATGCCGGTAAGCTTATCGACTGCACGGGAAAGTGCATAGCTCCGGGCTTTATTGACGCTCACTCCCATAACGATTTCTTCTGCGATTACGACAATGCTGAGGTGTATTTTGCTCCCTTCCTGCGTCAGGGCATCACCACTCAGGTTACCGGCAACTGCGGCTTTTCCTGCTTCGGAATAGAGCGCGGCTCACAGTATAAGCAGTACGTCGGCGCGGGGCTTTTCGAGGCCAGAGATGGGAAGCTTCAGACAGTTTGTCGATGAGACAAAGGGAAGGCTTTTTGTGAACATCGTTCCGCTCATCGGCCACGGCACGACGCGCATAGCCGTCAGCGGCTTAAAGCCCGGCAAGATGGATGCTCAGGGGCGTGAAAACAATATCTCATGGGAGAGCGTCATAAATAAAATGAGCTGGAAGATAGCCGAGCGCTTCGGCTTTACGGAGCGAGGCCGCCTTTCAGAGGGCATGTTTGCCGACGTGACGCTCTTTGACCCCAACGGTCTCAGGGTGTTTCCCGATGAGCCCGGAAGGAGCGCCGAGGGCATAAGCTATGTGTTCGTAAACGGCGAAGAGGCAGTTTCGGACGGTGTCCTCACAGGGGCACGCAGCGGCAGTATGGTACTAAAAAAATAAATGATAAATCAGCCCTCCTTTTTCACGGAGGGCTGATTTATTAAGTGTGCTGTTTTTTGCCTGTCTTTATGTTCAGCAGAACGATGGCCGACAGAACGAGCAGAATACCGGCTGCGCTCATCGGAGTGAGCGCCTCGCTGTATATCACAACGCCCACTATCGTCGCAACGACGGGCTCTATCGAGGCCATTATGGAGGCCTTGCCGTTTTCGAGCCCGTTAAGGCCGTAGGTGTACAGAAGATACGGCAGGAAGCAGGTAACGAGTCCCGTTGCGAAGGCAAAGCCGAGGTTTGACGGCGACTGCGTTATGATATCAATATACTCTGTTCCGCCGATGATCGTCGCACCAACGGCTGCGAGCAGACAGGCGTAAAAATTAATAGTCAGGCTCGAATATCCGCGATTGAGCGCAAAGCGGCCAAAAATGCTGTACAGCGCATAGCATATGCCGGAGATAAGGCCGAGCGCCAGACCTATGGGAGTTATCGTTGTGCCGCTTCCGATGCCGGACACAAGGCAGCAGCCGGCAAAGGCGAGCACCATCGCGGCAAGCTTCTGCCCCGTGAGCTTTTCACCGAACAGCAGCGCCGAGAACAGGATAACAAAGCAGGGCGCGGTGTACAGCAGTATCGCCGCCGCCGAAAGGCTCATGTAGTCCATGGCCTTGAAGTAGCACACGCCGAAAACGAGCAGCGCGATTATACCGCTGCCGACGAATATCCACGCATCCTTCAGGCGAACCCTGAACGCAGAGCGGTTCGTTGCGAGTATGATGATCCCGAACAGGATCGCTGCAAAAACGCATCTTATGGAGATGCAGCTTATGGCCGATATGCCCATCGTATCGAGCGTGCGCCGGAAAAAGCCCATAAAGCCCCACAGCGTGCCTGCCGCAATGACGCACGCGGCGTATTTGTTCTTTTTCATACGAGACCTCCGATCCATGCAGACAGCGGAACATACGCTATCGGCAGAACGATAGCCGGCAAAAGGTTCGGAACGTTCACCTTGCGGTCGGTAACGCCGATCATGTTAAAGCCCATGCCGATAAATATAGCACCGCCCACGGCGCTCATTTCGCTTATGACCTCTGTGCTGAGATATGGCGACAGAGCTCCGGCAAGCAGCGTGAGCGTGCCCTCCCAGAGCAGCACCGGCACGAGCGAGAGCACAACGCCTATGCCCATTGCCGCCGACATTGCCGCAGCAGCGACCCCGTCGATGACGGCCTTTGTATACAGCACGCTGTAGCTTCCGCGCAGTCCCGCATCGAGCGAGCCCATTATTGCCATAGCGCCTACCGTGAACATGACGGATGCACTCATAACGCCGTCGGCAAATCTGCCCTCGGCAAACTTCTTGCCCTCAAAGAGCTTTGCGACTCTCACACCCATGCCGTCTATGAATTCGTCGATCTTCAGAGCCTGCCCGATAATCGCGCCTATAGCAAGGCATAAAACAAGGCACATCGTGTCCGATGAGCTGACGATGCCCTGCACGCCGACGGATAGGACGACAAGACCCATTGCGGTCATAAGGCAGTCAACAAGCTTGTGGTTTATCTTTGTCCTGAGCAGTGTTCCGAGCGTCCCTCCGATGAGAATACCCAGCGCGTTAACTATCGCAGCAATCATTTTATAACCCTCTTGATTTGAATAAGCTGTCGGGAGCCGAACCCTGCCGGTTTTGACAGGCCGATTTTCGCTCATGCCGCGTTAAAGCCCTTGCGAATACGATAGTATGCGCTGCGGACTTTGCCTTACCTGAGCAAAAATCTGCTTTGGCAAAACTGCTCGCACCTGTCAGCAGACAATTTTCAGGTGATTTCCGGCTTTCTTTGATGCAGATGGGCTGACGCCCATCAAAGAGAAAAAGGCTAAAAGCGCCGAAAATGGGCACTGACAGGCGGCATGGTTCGATTCCCGACAGCTTAAGCTGTCGGGAGTGATGGTGCTCAACTCCCGACAGCCTATTCTAATTACTTTAATTTCAATAGTCAACACTCTTTTTCTATCATTGACAAAAAAATAAATGCTGTGCTATTATATCACAGGTTATGAATATTCGCGGGTATGATGGAATTGGCAGACATGCGAGATTTAGGTTCTCGTGCCTACGGCGTGCAGGTTCGACCCCTGTTACCCGCACCAAAAATGCTTCACGGTCGATTTCCTCACGAAAAAGAGAAAGGTCAACGAGGGCGAGGTGCCGCAGTATTATGTGGAACACAGCCATGAGCCGATCATTACGCCGGAAGAGTTCGACAAAGTCCAGACGGAGCTTGCCCGGCGCAAGCGGATAAGCCGCCAGTATAGCGGAAAGAGCATCTTCTCATCCCGCATCGTCTGCGGGGACTGCGGTTCCTACTTCGGCTCGAAAGTCTGGAACTCGACCTCAAAATATCGCAGGGTCATCTGGCAATGCAACGGCAAATTCAAGGGTGAACACAAATGCGAAACGCCGCATCTGGACGAGAAAACTATTAAAGCACGGTTCGTGACCGCCCTCAACGCCATTATCGACAGCAAGGACACCATCCTTGAGGACTGTCGCTTAATGCAAGCCACGCTGACGGACTGCACGGGCATTGATGCAGAAATCGGGAGCCTGCTTGAGGAGATCGATGTGGTGGCCGAACTGACAAAACGCTGCATTGCAGAGAATTCACAGACGGCGCAGAACCAGTCTGAATACGCCGCCCGCTACAATGGATTTGTGGAGCGGTACGAAAAGGCTAAGGCACAGCTTGAGCAGCTCCGCACCACAAAGGCAGCACGGGAAGCCCAGGCAGAAGCCATCGGAGCGTTTATGTTTGAGGTGCAGGAATTGGATGCCCTCACTGAGTTTGACGAAAAGCTCTGGCTGACCATTATCGACACAGTAACCGTCCACACTGACGGTCGGATGACCTTCAAATTCCAGGGTGGCACAGAAATCACAGACTAATGAAATACGAGAAGTCTCCGGCCTGTTGCCAGAGACTTCTCGTATTTCAGACGCCAATTTACTCCCGGCTTAATTGTACTTTTCCCGGTATTCCCTTGGAGTGCTTCCAACATATGCTTTGAAAACACGGGAGAAATGGCTGGCGGAGGAAAAGCCGAGATACGAACCGATAGCGGTCAAAGATTTATCCGAGTAGCGGAGGAGGCGTTTTGCTTCCTCCGTTTTTTCTTTTAGGATGAAGTCTGCGATATTTTCTCCTGTATCCTCCTTGAATTTCTTAGACAAGTACGGGCGGCTCATATACAACGCTCCGGCGATATCCTCCGTTTTGATAG
>CAVGXR010000029.1:0-6566 GCA_963633225.1 Collinsella aerofaciens | reverse complement strand
CGCTTTATCATGACAAATGATTAACAACTGCACATATTTTAACGCAAAATTTGCTACTTGCAGTTAATTTATCAATATTCGGCAGTCATATACGCTTTATTAAAACGGGGCTTACCAAAATCATGTTTATGCTGTATACTACATATATAATAAGATGGAGGTATCGCCATGCTTACACGATGGGGAGCAGCGCTGGACAAAAGCAATGTGCTGCCGGAATATCCGCGTCCGCAGATGCGGCGCGAGTCGTACATAAATCTCAACGGTCTGTGGGACTACGCCTTCACCGCCGCGGGCGAAAAGCAGCCGGAAAGCTGGGACGGCAAGATACTCGTCCCCTTCTCGCCGGAGTGTGAGCTGTCCGGCGTAGGGCGCATACTAAGACCCGACGAATACCTGTGGTACAGGCGCAGCTGGGCAAGGCCGGAGCTGCCCGAGGGGCACCGCGTCATTCTTCACTTCGGCGCGGTAGATCAGAGCTGCACGGTGTACATAAACGGTCTGCGCGCATACAGGCACAAGGGCGGCTATCTGCCCTTTGAGTTTGACGCGACGGGCTTTCTTTCAAAGGATGTAAACGAGCTGTCGCTGAGCGTGCGAGACTTAAGCGACACCTCATATCACTCACGCGGCAAGCAGCGCACGAAGCGCGGCGGCATATGGTACACTCCGCAGAGCGGCATCTGGCAGACCGTGTGGGCAGAGTGCATCCCCCACGACTGCGTGAGGGCGCTGCACATAACGCCGGATTTCGACAGTGCCTGCGTCCGCGTCCGTGCCGACACCGTCGGCGACAGCAGAGCCTACGCCCTGTTCGGCGGGCAGCAGTATCAGCTTCCGGCAAGCATCCCCGTTCCGAATTTTGAGCCATGGTCGCCGGAGAACCCGAAGCTCTACGACTTTTCCGTTATCTGCGGCGAGGATCGTGTCGAAAGCTACTTCGCCATGCGCAAATTCTCCGTCGAGGCAGACTCCAAGGGCGTAAAGCGCCTGTTTTTAAACGGCAGGCCGTATTTCCACAACGGACTGCTCGATCAGGGCTACTGGTCCGACGGCATGTACACCGCTCCCTCGGACGAGGCGCTCGTTTTCGACATTCAGACCGCAAAGGACATGGGCTTCAACATGCTGCGCAAGCACATAAAGATCGAGCCTCTGCGCTGGTACTATCACTGCGACAGGCTGGGCATGCTCGTCTGGCAGGACATGATAAACGGCGGCGGCAGCTATAATCCCGCCGTCATCTCCGCGCCGCTCGTCACGGGCATACACATGAGCGATAAACGCTACAGGCTCTTTGCAAGGGACGATCTCGAGGGCAGGGTCGAATACGAAACGGAGCTCAACGAAATGATAGGGCTTCTGTACAACTGCCCATGCATAGCCATGTGGGTCCCCTTTAACGAGGGCTGGGGTCAGTTTGACGCAGCCCGCATCGCGGAAAAGATAGAAAGCATGGATCCCACGCGCACCATAGACCACGCCTCCGGCTGGCACGACCAGAAGATAGGCAAGACAAAAAGCCTGCATGTCTATTTCAAAAAATACAGCTTCAAGCCCGATAAGCTTGGCCGCGCAGTCATGCTCACGGAGTTCGGCGGCTACAATCTCCGCTGCGAGGGGCACAGCTTCGGCAGTGCAGACTTCGGCTACAAAAAGCTCAAAAACACAAAGGATCTGCAAAGAGCGCTTGAAAAGCTCTACTCGGAGCAGATAAAGCCCGCCTATGAGCAGGGGCTTGCCGCCGCTGTATACACGCAGCTGAGCGATGTGGAGGAAGAGGTCAACGGTCTTATGACATATGACCGCAGAGTGGTGAAGCTGCCCTGTGAAACCATGCGTAAAATCGTAAATGTGGAGTAAATACTCAAATTGCAGAAATGACGAACCAGATTAGAGGTTCGTCATTTTTATTCTTCTGCTTCTTTTTCTTCCGTGCAAGCGTTAATATACAGCTCCTCGCATTCCCGCTGCAGTTTACATAACGTTTCTGATTCCTATTGTAATGCAGGGCGCACTGTGGTAAAATGGTGAAAAATTATCGCTGACGGAGGTCAGGCACATGGCAAAGATAAAGGGTGAGAGCGAGCTCACCTTCATGGAAGCCGCGAGCATAATCGTCGGGCACGGCGTGGGCGCGGGCATATTGTCCGTTCCCTATCTTGCGGCGCACAACAGCTTCCGAGAGACGCTGCTTATTCTGCTTATCGGCTACGCGGTGGCGCTCGTTCTGCATTTTCTCATTGCAGAGCTCAGTCTTAACAACAACGGTGCGCAGTTTGTAAAATGCTTTGACGCGGAGCTTTTTTCCGGCAGGGTCAAGACCTTTTTCACATGGACTGCCTTTATCCTGCTGGGCGTTTCCGTCATCGTGAACGTCAGCGCATTTTTGACCGGCGCTGCGGCTGTGTTCAGAAACTGGTTCGGCCTGCCGGATATCGCCGGTATGCTGATATTCTATGCGCTGGGCGCGGGCGTTGTGTTCGTCGGCATGAAGCTCGTCGGCATATGCGAGAAGATATCGGTGTTTCTCATGGTCGGCGTTGTAGGCATTCTGCTTGCAGCAACGCTTCTGCGCGATGTGAGCCCCCTCCCCAGTGGCTGGCAGGGCTTCAACAATGCACTTGCGCTGTTCGGCATGGTGTCGTTCTCGCTGTCAGCCGTTATGAGCACGCCGCAGGTCGTAAAGGGTCTGGGCGGCGACGCAAGGCGCATCCGTGCAGCCATTGCAGCGGGGCTCGGAATAAACCTTGCGCTCATCTTCATCATAACGCTCATGACGCTGCTCGGCGCGGGCTCGGATATCTCCGAGGACGGTGCGCTGGTCGATCTTTCGCGTCATCTCGGCGGCTGGGTCGCCATCATCGGCTACATATTCACGCTTCTGGCGCTTGCGACCTCGTTCTGGGCGAACACGCTCAACCTGCGCGATATCGTCGGCGAGCAGACCGGCTGGAGCAGGAATCTCTGCTGGCTTCTGGCCTCCCTGCCCTGTCTGGTGCTGGCACTGTTCGGCGTGAGCAGCTTTGTCGGCTTCACGCGCTTTGCAAGCATCATCCAGATCGTCACCGGCATCGGCATAATCATCGCCTACAACCGCTCGCGCAGGCGCACGGGCGCATCCCCCATCTGCGGAAAATTCGGTGCGCTGCCGTTTCAGATACTTGTCATAGCCTTTTCGCTGCTGTCGAGCGTCGGCGCGATACTTCCGGTGAACTGATATGAAGAAAAAATACCTGCTTGCGGCCATACCGCCGCTTGCCGTTTGGGATGTTTACAGATACATCTTTGCGCGCCGCCGTCCGCTTATCATGAACGCTCTGCTGGACAGGAAAACGCACGCGCCGGATTACTACCTCTGGCGTGACGGCCATGCGCTGGCGCTCGAGAGCAGCGTTCACCTCTGCTACAGCATCCGCTCCGAGCGCGGCGAGAGCTTACAGGGCTTTTACTTCCCCTGCGGCAAAAAATTCAGCAAAAAGATCGCCTTCATCGTCCACGGCTACCACTCCGAGCACGCGGAGACCGCCGGTATGATGCACGAATATTACCACAGCCGCGGCTTTGATATCTTCTGCCCCGACAACACCGCCTCCGGCCTCTCCGGCGGCAGATGGTTCGGCTACGACGTTTTTGAAAGCCGCGACTGCCTGAAATGGCTGGGCTTTCTCGAAGAGGAATTCGGAAGCGGCATTCAGGTCATTCTGCATGGCTTTTCCCTCGGCGGAGCGACGGTCATGAAAATGAGCTCCTGCGTTCCCGACACGGTGAAGTTCATCGTCGAGGACAGCGGCTTTGTCGATGCGCGTCCCATACTGCGCCCGCAGCTCGGGCCGGCATACGGGCTCATCGAAGGACTCAACCGGCACATTGCGGGCTACGAGCTCAGCGAAACGAACGTGATCGGCGAGCTCGGGAATGCTGCGTGCCCTATGCTGTTCGTGCACGGAAAGGCCGACCCCACCGTTCCCTTCGAAAACGCACCGCAGGCCTATGCAGCCTGCTCCGCCGACAGGGATCTTCTCTTTACAGAGGGTGCGCGGCACATAGAAACAATGTTTGCAAACGGCGCGGCATACGCCGCGAAGATAGATGCGTTTATCGCAAAATATATTAGCTGAGTGAAGGTCTGAATATGGATTACAAACAGGCATTGGAATACATCAACGGAAGCTCGTGGAGAGGTTCGCACCTCGGGCTCGAGCGCATAACGGAGCTTCTTGCACGGATGGGAAATCCGCAGTCGGAGCTTAAATTCGTACACGTCGCCGGAACAAACGGCAAGGGCAGCATATGCGCGATGCTTGCATCCGTCATGCGCAGAGCCGGCTTCAAAACGGGGCTTTACACCTCGCCGTATCTCAGCCGCTTCAACGAGCGTATGCAGATAAACGGCAAGGAGATCGGGGATGCCGAGCTCGCCGCTGTCGTAACGGAGATGCAGCGCCACGCCGACGCAATGGACGAGCACCCGACGGAGTTTGAGATGATGACCGCCGCGGCTCTGCGCTGGTTTGCAGACTCCGGCTGCGATATCGTCATTCTCGAGGTCGGCCTCGGCGGGAGATACGATGCAACAAACGTCATCTCCTGCCCCGAATGCTGCGTCATAGCGAACATCGGCCTTGACCACACGGCGGTTCTCGGCGGCACGCTGTCGGAGATAGCCTACGAAAAGGCCGGCATTATAAAATACGGCGCGGCGGTCGTCATGTATCAGCAGTACGGCGAGACGATGGAGCTTGTGCGCGAGGTCTGCCGCGAGATGAGCGCCGAGCTGTATGTCCCCGATTTTGAGGATATCCGCCTTGAATTTGACTCCATCGACGGGCAGGTGTTCTCCTACGGCGGTGCAAGCTATGCGATACCGCTTCTGGGCGAGCATCAGCGCCGCAACGCGGCGACGGTGCTTGAGACGATATCGGTTCTGCGCAGGCAGGGCTGGGATATCGGCGACGATGCCGTGGAAGCAGGCCTGTACGCAGTCGCGTGGCCTGCACGCTTTGAGGTGCTGCACACGGAGGATCCCTGGTTCGTGCTCGACGGCGGGCACAACCCGCAGTGCGCCGCCGCTCTGCGTGAGTGCCTTGAGCATTATTTCCCCGACTCTGAGCGCGTCGCGCTCGTCGGCGTTCTGAGGGATAAGGATTACAAGGCGATTGCCTCGACGCTCAAGCCGCTGTTTGGTGCATGCGTGTGCATAACGCCGAACTCCGAGCGTGCTCTGCCCGCGTCGGAGCTTGCTGCGTTCTTTGAGGGTGATGGCCGCGAGGTCTGCGTTGCCGGCAGCATCGAGGACGGTGTTTCCCTTGCACGCGATATCGCGCAGGAGCGGGGTGCTATGGTCTGCGCCTTCGGTTCGCTTTATATATGCGGGCAGATACGCGCCTGCTTCGGTCTGAAATGAGGTGAGGATATGCGGATAATGGGCATAGACTACGGCGACGCACGCACGGGGCTCGCCGTCTCTGACGCGATGAATATCCTCGTCGGCGAGGCGTGGACGGTAAACCAGTGGGATGCAAACGCTCTGGCAGACGAGATAGTCCGTGAGGCAGGGCTACGCTCTGTTGAGCGCTTCGTGCTGGGGCTTCCGAAGAACATGGACGGCTCGGAGGGCGCGAGAGCGGAAAAATGCCGCGAGTTTGCCGCTCTGCTTGAGAGCAAGACCGATATTCCGGTCGTCATGTGGGACGAGCGCCGCAGCAGCGTCGAGGCGCATGCGATACTCCACGCAAACGGCAAAAAAGAAAAAAAGCACCGCAAAACCGTTGACGCGGTCGCGGCAAGCCTCATCCTCGAGGGCTACCTCGGGACGTTATAAAAATTCAAAAGCTCCGTGAAGATTTCACGGAGCTTAATTCTATTCTATTCTATTATATTCTATCGGTCTTCTCGGAAGTAGGCGAGGCCGAGGGACGCGGGGGGCTCGTTCTCGCGTTTTTTGCGCATCGACACGATCACGAGCACGATGATGGTTACAAGGTACGGAAGCATCTTGTACAGCTCCATCATGTAAAGCTGCGTTCCTGCCGGAATGTAGAGATAAACGATGTACAGGCCGCCGAAGAGAATGGATGCGACGATCGCAAGGTTCGGCCTCCACACGGAGAAGATGACCAGTGCGATGGCAAGCCAGCCGCGGTCGCCGAAGGCATCGTTTGACCATACGCCGCAGGCGTAGTCCATGACGTAGTACAGGCCGCCGAGACCGGCGATCATGCTGCCGACACAGGTGGCAATATACTTGTAGCGGTTGACGTTTATGCCGGCGGCATCCGCAGTCGCGGGGCTCTCGCCGACGGCGCGGAGGTTGAGGCCGACGCGGGTCTTTTTGATGACATAGGCCGTTATGACGGCAATGATGACCGCCGCGTATGCCAGAAAGCCGTAGCTTAAAAACATCTTGCCGAACCAGCCGAGGTCATTGGCAAAGGGCAGCGAACGGCTGAACACCTTGCTGGTTGCCGACAGTGCAATCGACGGGACCTCGGCGTTTGTGAGCTTTATCAGCGAGCCGCCGAAGAAGTTGCCGATGCCGATGCCGAAGGTGGTCATTGCAAGGC
>CAVGXR010000028.1:0-11099 GCA_963633225.1 Collinsella aerofaciens | reverse complement strand
ATCTTAATGCGAAATGCCCGCCACGGCGAGTGGCCAAGCCCGTTCCCTACAAGGACTGGAGGTAGCTTCGGTCGGGCGCAAGCAATAAATGTATAGGAGAAGCGTTAATTCGCTATTAAAAAAATGGATATAGAGATAACAACGGAATTTATAAAGCTCGATGCGCTGCTGAAGTATGCGGCGCTGGTGGGTACGGGCGGCGAGGCGAAATACGTCATTGCCGAGGGTCTTGTCGAGGTAAACGGCGAAAAATGCACCATGCGCGGAAAAAAGCTGCGCGAGGGCGACGTGGTTTCCTTTGCCGGCGAGACCGTTAAGATTGTAAGATGAAAATTGAGCGCATAGCCCTCAACGGCTTCCGCAACTACGACTTTGAGACAGCCGTGCTCTCGCCGGGCACGAACGTTGTCTACGGCGAAAACGCGCAGGGCAAGACAAACCTGCTCGAGGCGGTGTATATGCTCGCAATGGGGCGCAGCTTCCGCACGCGCTTTGACCGCGAGCTCATAGGCTTCGGCTGCGACAGCGCGGAGATCCTCGCCGAGGTCGAGAGCCACGAGCGCAGCCAGACCGTGCGCATTCTTCTGCGCAGCGGCCTGAGAAAGCAGATAACCGTCAATTCTGTCAAGAAAACGGCCTCCGAGCTTGCCGAAACCTTAAATGTCGTGCTGTTCTGCCCCGACGACCTCAACCTCATCAAGGAGGGTGCGGCGGCGCGGCGGCGGCTGATGGACAACGCCATCTGCCAGATACGCCCGCGCTATGCCGAGTATCTTTCGCAGTTTAACAAATTCTACGAGAGCAAGACGCGCATTCTCAAGGACTGGCGCGACAAGCCCTCGCTGCTGGACACTCTCGACGAGTTTTCCGACGGTATGTGCCGCGCATCCGCGCAGCTCATCCGCTACAGGGCATCGTTTGCAGCCCGCCTCGCGGAGGAGGCAGCGCCCATACACAGCGAGTTTTCCGGCGCGGACGAGAGGCTCGGCATCGAATATTCGACCGTGTCCACGGTAAAGGACCCTACCGGCCCTGCAAAGGAGATATTCTACGACCTGTGCGAGCACATGGAAAAGCACAGAAAAGCCGAGCTCGACTCCGGCCAGTGCCTTTCGGGTGCACACAAGGACGACCTCATAATAAGCATAAACGGCAGGCCGGCGCGGAGCTTTGCAAGTCAGGGCCAGACGCGCACGGCAGCCCTTTCGATAAAGCTCGCCGAGCGCGAGATATACCTCGACGAGACCGGCGAGTACCCGATACTGCTGCTTGACGATGTGCTGTCAGAGCTCGACACCAAGCGGCAGGAGTTTGTCCTCAACCGCATCGGCGGCGGACAGACGCTCATAAGCTGCTGCGAGGACGAGGGCATCTCGCGGCGCACCGGCGGCAAGGTGCTGCACGTCAAAAACGGGAGGATAGACTGATGTATCTGCATCTGGGCGCGGGCGCTGTCGTCCGCACGGACAGCATAGTCGGCGTTTTTGACCTCGACAATACCAGCCAGTCGCACCTGACGCGCAAATACCTCGCCAATGCCGAAAAATGCGGGCAGGTCGTGAACGTCGCGGAGGATATACCAAAAAGCTTCGTCGTCTGCCGCGACTGCGGCAAAACGACCGTCTACCTCAGCCAGATGTCCCCGCAGACGCTGAGCAGGAGAATGGGGGATTAGCAGTTAGCTGTTAGCAGTTAGCTGTTAGCCGTTAGCCGTTAGCCGTTAGCCGAATGTGTGCGGCGCTGCTGCACGGATTTAATTACACCTCATCCGTCGCGCAGGCTGCGCCTGCGAATGAAGGAATGAAGAAATTATGGTGTGCGCAAAGCGCACGAATTGAAATTCATTCGCTCGGAGAGCGAATACCGCTGGCTAACAGCTAACAGCTAAGGGCTAACCGCTCGTACTTATTTCCTCCATTGTCTCCGGTCGGGACACCAGAGATATATGTATCCGTGACTGCGTCAATGCGCCTCTAAAAAAATCTTGTATGGAAATGTACAAGTTCTGACGGAAAACAGGGTATATATGAAGAGACTTTTTTACTTCCAAAGCAAATTACATTGAAAGGCGATAGAAAATGTCGGATATTAACGAGAAGATCACACAGGAATACGACGCATCGAAGATCCAGGTGCTCGAGGGACTGGAGGCAGTCAGAAAGCGCCCCGGCATGTATATAGGCTCGACCTCGTCGTCGGGTCTGCACCACCTCGTGTACGAGATAGTCGATAACTCCATCGACGAGGCGCTGGCAGGCTACTGCAACCACATAGAGGTCGTCATCGAGCCCGATGACGTTATCTGCGTGCGCGATAACGGACGCGGCATACCCGTGGACATTCAGGAGCAGACCGGCAAGAGCGCGCTCGAGGTCGTATTCACAGTGCTGCACGCCGGCGGCAAGTTCGGCGGCGGAGGCTACAAGGTATCCGGCGGCCTGCACGGTGTCGGCGCGTCGGTCGTAAACGCAATGAGCGAGTGGCTTATAGTGCACGTCCACAGAAACGGCAAGATCCACGAGATGAAGTTCTCCCGCGGCAATATCACGCAGGAGATGCGCATAGTCGGCGACACCGACCGCAGCGGCACGACCGTTCGCTTCAAGCCCGACCCCGAGATGTTCGACACCACCGTGTTTGATTACGACACCCTGCATACCCGTATGCGCGAGCAGGCGTTTTTAAACGGCGGCCTGTATATCTCCACCGAGGACAGGCGCGAGGGCAAGGAGCAGAAGGACGAGATGTGCTACGCCGGAGGCATCCGCGAGTTTGTCTCGTTCATAAACCAGAACAAGACCCCGCTGCACAGCGAGGTGATCTACATGAAGGGCGAGCGGGCCGATTCCGAGGCCGAGATAGCCCTGCAATATAACGACAGCTACAACGAGATAATCGTCTCGTTTGCAAATAACATTCACACGCCCGAGGGCGGTATGCACGAGACCGGCTTCCGCACGGCGCTGACGCGGGTGCTCAACGCCTACGGCACGAAGGTCGGCATACTCAAAAACGACGACAAGCTCTCCGGCGAGGACTGCCGTGAGGGTATGACCGCTATCATCTCCGTCAAGCTCACCGAGCCGCAGTTCGAGGGTCAGACCAAGGCAAAGCTCGGCAACAGCGAGATGAGGACCCTGGTAGACAGCGTCGTTTCCGACAAGCTCGAGCAGTTTTTGGAGGAAAACCCCGCCGTCGGCAAGGCGATACTCGAAAAGGCCATGACCGCCTCGCGTGCGCGTGAGGCTGCGCGTAAGGCGCGTGAGTCCGTGCGCAGGAAAACGGGGCTCGAATCCGGCCAGATGCCGGATAAGCTGCGCGACTGCAACGAGCGCGACGCATCGCTTACAGAGCTGTACATCGTCGAGGGCGACTCGGCAGGCGGCTCGGCAACGCAGGGGCGCGACTCGCGCTTTCAGGCGATCCTGCCGCTCTGGGGCAAGATGCTCAACGTCGAAAAGGCGCGTGCCGACAAGGTCTACGGCAACGATAAGCTCGCGCCGGTCATAACAGCGCTGGGCGCTGGCATCGGCGACGAGTTCGATGTCAACAAGCTCAGATACCACAAGATCATCATCATGGCCGATGCCGACGTTGACGGTGCGCATATCCGCACCCTGATGCTGACCTTCTTCTTCCGCTTCATGCGCCCGCTCATCGAGCAGGGCTATGTGTATTCCGCCGTGCCGCCGCTGTATAAGCTCACCCGCGGCAAGACCTCGCGGGTCGCCTTCTCCGACGATGAGCGCGACCGCGTATCCGCCGAGCTGCGCGGCGATAACCCGAACGCAAAGGTCGATATCTCGCGCTTCAAGGGTCTCGGCGAGATGGACCCGCACGAGCTGTGGGAGACCACCATGAATCCCGAAACCCGCACCCTGCGCCGCATCTGTCTCGAGGATGCGGTCAAGGCCGACGAGATATTCACCATCCTCATGGGCGAGCAGGTCGAGCCGCGCAAGGCCTTCATCGAGGAAAACGCCAAATACGCCGTCAATCTTGATTTTTAGAGGCGAATTGACGCGGCTACGGATACGGATATCTCTGGTGTCCCGACCGTAAATAATGGAGGAAACAACTGCGTTTCGCGTACCGTGGGTGCAATGCAGTGTTTATGCAGCATCTCAAAAGCTGCGCCGCAGCCTGTGGCTGCGAGTGAAGAAATAAAAAGTAACAGGTAATAAGTGCGGTGTGCGCAAAGCGCACGGATTGAATTTCATTCGCTCGGAGAGCGAATACCTTCAGCTAACTGCTAACAGCTAAGGGCTAATCGCAATATGTATAGGAGAAGCGTTAATTCGCTATTAAAAAAATGGCTAGTAAGAACAAGGATTATAAACCTGAGGACATTGCATTTCCCGAGCAGCACATAGTCAGATCCGAGCTGGTCGGCGAGATGAAAACAAGCTATATCGAGTACGCGATGAGCGTCATCATAGGCCGTGCGCTGCCCGATGTGCGCGACGGTCTCAAGCCCGTGCACCGCAGGATACTCTATGCCATGTACGAGGACAACCTCACGCATGACAAGGCCTTCCGCAAGTGCGCGACGGCGGTCGGCGACGTGCTGGGCAGGTACCATCCGCACGGCGATGCGTCGGTTTACGATGCGCTGGTGCGTCTGGCGCAGGACTTCTCGATGCGCTATCCGCTCATCGAGGGTCACGGCAACTTCGGCTCGGTTGACGGCGACCCCCCCGCGGCTTACCGTTACACCGAGGCGCGCATGGCGCGTATGTCCGACGAGATGCTGCGCGATATCGAGAAGGACACGGTCGATTGGGACCCGAACTTCGACGAGACGAGAAAAGAGCCCCGCGTGCTGCCGTCGAGATTCCCGAACCTGCTGGTCAACGGCTCGTCGGGCATCGCCGTCGGCATGGCGACGAACATCCCGCCGCACAACCTCACCGAGGTCATAAACGCCTGCGTCTGCGTTCTGGACAATCCCGAGGCAAGCATGAACGAGCTTCTGCAGCATATCACCGGCCCCGACTTCCCGACCAAGGGCATCATCATGGGGCGCAGCGGCATCCGTCAGGCATATATGACGGGCCGCGGCAAGGTCATCATGCGCTCGCGCACGGAGTTTGAGGAGTTCGGCAAGGACAGGACGAGGATCATCGTCACCGAGCTTCCGTATCAGGTCAACAAGCGCCAGCTCATAGCGACGATCGCCGAGCAGGTGCGCGAAAAGCGCCTTGAAGGCATATCCGACCTGCGCGACGAGACCGACCGCAACGGTATGCGCATAGTTATCGAGCTCAAGCGCGACGCAAACCCGCAGGTCGTGCTCAACCGTCTGCTGACCCAGACCCAGATGCAGACGAGCTTTTCGATAAATATGCTGGCGCTGGTGAACAACCAAACCCAGCCGAAGATACTCAACCTGCGCCACATCATCGACGAGTACCTCACGTTCCAGGAAGAGCTCATCGTGCGCAGGACGAAATACGACCTCAGAAAGGCCGAGGAGCGCGCCCACCTGCTGGAGGGACTGCTCATAGCGCAGGACAATATCGACGAGGTCATCCACATCATCCGCAACAGCTACGACAACGCAAAGCAGAACCTCATGGAGCGCTTCGGCCTGTCGGACGTGCAGGCGCAGGCAATACTGGATATGCGCCTGAAGTCGCTTCAGGGTCTTGACCGCGAGAAGCTGGAGAATGAGTACCGTGAGCTCGAGGAGCGCATAGCCTATTATAAGGAGCTGCTGGCCGACCCCGAGAAGATCAAGGGCGTGCTGAAAACGGAGCTTCTGGAGATCCGCGACAAGTACGGCGACGAGCGCAAGACCGAGATTCAGGACGTTGAGGACGAGATAGATATCGAGGACCTCATCGAGGAGGAGGACTGCGTATACACCCTCACCCACAACGGCTATATAAAGCGCCTGCCCACAGCCGAGTACCGCGCTCAGGGCCGCGGCGGCAAGGGCGTTAAGGCCATGGCGACACGCGAGGAGGACTATGTGGAAACGGTGTTCACCGCTTCGACACACGACAGCATCCTGTTCTTCACAAACCTCGGCAAGGTCTATGTCCGCAAGGGCTACCGCATCCCCGAGGCGGGAAGAGCCGCCAGAGGCCAGAATATAATAAACATCATCCCCACCGACCCCGGCGAAAAGGTCAGCGCAATGATAGCCGGCAGGGGAGTCACCGAGGATAACTACCTCGTGTTCGTCACGCGCAACGGCACGGTCAAGCGCACCGCGCAGTCGGCGTTCAAGAACATCCGCTCCAACGGCATCCGCGCCCTGTCGCTGGATGAGGGCGATGAGCTCATTTGCGTTTTGCAGACCTCCGGCGAGGATAAGATACTGCTTGCAACGCACGACGGCATGGCCATCTGCTTTAACGAGAGCGACGCACGCGCAATGGGACGCGATGCGGTCGGCGTGCGCGGCATACGTCTGCGCGAGGGCGACTTCGTCGTCGGCGCGGGCATTGCAGCCGAGGGCTCGGCGATACTGTCGATCACCGAAAACGGCTACGGCAAGCGCACCGACGTATCTGAATACAGCGTCCAGAACCGCGGCGGCATGGGACTTAAAAACTACAACATCACCGATAAGACCGGCCCCATTGCGGACGTGGTCATCGTCCACGGCGGCGAGGATCTGCTGGTCATCTCCGACGACGGCACGATCATCCGCATGGATGTCGGCAGCATAAGCCTCCTCTCGCGCAGCACTCAGGGCGTGCGTGTCATGCGTCTTTCCGGCGACGCGAAGGTCATATCCATCGCGCCCACCGATAAGGAGGAGAGCGAGGAAGCCCCCGAGCAGGCTGCGCCGGAAGCCGAGAATAACGAGTGAGCTGCCGCTCGCCGCGGCGGGCAATGCGCATTAAGATCAGGAAGAACGTAGCTGCTTGTGCCCAACCGAAACTACCGCCAGTCCTTGTAGGGAACGGGCTTGCCCGTTCCGCCTGTTGTTTCTTTTGCTGCATGATATATGAATGCGGATTTTGAATATGCGGGCGATTTTTACTACCGGCTGAACCATTATGCTTCGGAACAGGCAAGCCTGTTCCCTACAGGGTGCAGCGCAAGCTTTAAGATGCTGCAATAAACGTCCAAGAACAGAATGAAAGCGAGGCTGAAAAATGAACGACAACAGAAAAAAGGATCAGGAGCCGGAGGGCGGACTCGTAAAGCTTGTCATATTCGGCATTGCGGCGCTGTTTTTGTTCATTGATGCCGTAGGCTTTGACAGCGGCAGCGCGTTTTTCGTCATTCTTATGATCGGCGCTGCCGTGCTGGCGGCCTTTGCGATAAAAAATCAGCAGGCCGGGGAGAAAAAGAACAGCGCTCAGCGCGGAAGCGGCGCTGAGCCGGAGCGGCCAGAGCCCGTTAAGCGCGAGTTTAAGCCGCAGCACTTTGACATGTCGAAATTTGTCGGAAAGCGTGCCGAGGGCGAGAGCCTGAGTAAGCGCCTGACCGAGAAAATGCGTGACGATCTCAGCCGCTGCGGCGACGACCACGAGGACGTCACGCCCGCTTACCGCGGCACGGATAAGGAAAAACGCGCATACCAGCTCAAGGAGATGCTGCGCAACGGCATCATCGAAAAGGACGAGTACAATATCCTCATGCGAAAGTTTGGGTTCAAATGATGAAAACTGTTACGATATATACAGACGGAGCGTGCTCCGGCAACCCGGGACCGGGCGGCTGGGGCGCGATTTTGTGCTATAACGGCGCAAAAAAGGAGATCTCGGGCGGCGAGAAGATGACGACGAACAACCGCATGGAACTCACGGGAGTGATCTCGGCGCTGAAGGCACTCAAGGAGCCCTGCGTCGTGGAGCTGTACTCGGACTCGAAGTACGTCATCGACGCGCTCAGCAAGGGCTGGGCAGTTTCGTGGCGGCGCAACGGCTGGAAAAAGGCCGACAAAAAGCCCGCGCTCAACCCCGACCTCTGGGCGGAGCTGCTGGAGCTGTGCGAAAAGCACGAGCTGCACTGCCACTGGGTCAAGGGTCACGCCGAGAACGAGTTCAACAACCGCTGCGACGAGCTCGCCGTCGCCGCCTCTATGGCTTCGCATTAGTGCTGCGGCTTCATTGCGCAGATAAACACCACATGCGGAACGGGCAAGCCCGTTCCCCTACGGAGAGTGGCGCAGCTTTTTAGATGCTGCAAAAACATTGCAACGCACCTACGGGATGCGAGACGCTGCGGTTTCCGCAGCATTTTCGATACCGTGCTGACGCAATATGCGTATAGGTGCAGCCTAAATGCGCCGCTGAAAAGAAAGGTATAAGATGAAATTTACCGATAAAAGTCCGTTTCAGATATTCATGGAATATATAAAGGCTGAGAAGAAGCTGTTTATTATCGACACGGTGTGTGCGGTGCTGGTTGCGGCGATCGACCTTGCGTTTCCGTATGTGTCGAAGAGCAGCATGCAGACCTATCTGCCGCAGAGCATGTACAAGACCTTTTTCGCGGTCATGGCGATACTGGCGGCGGCGTATGTGCTCAAGGCGGCGCTGTACTATGTCATCACGGTGCTCGGCCACCGCATGGGCGTAAACATCGAGTCGCGTATGCGCGAGGACCTGTACACCCACATGCAGGAGCTGTCCTTCGGCTTTTACGACCGCAACCGCACCGGCACGCTCATGAGCAGGCTCACCGGCGATCTGTTCGAGATAACCGAGCTTGCCCACCACGGGCCGGAAAACATCATCATCTGCGTCCTGACGATCGTCGGCGCGATGGCGATCATGTTCACGATCAACTGGCAGCTGACGCTCGTGCTGGCGGTGCTGCTGCCGCTGTGCCTGTGGTTCACGCTCAAATGCCGCGTGCGGATGAAGACCGCGAACATGGAGGTCAAGCGCAAGATGGGCGTTATCTACTCCGCGCTCGAAAACGGCGTCTCCGGCGTGCGCACGGCCAAGGCTTTTGCAAACGAGGAGCTCGAAAAGGAGAAGTTCGACGCGGCAAACGAGCTCTACCGCGGCGCGAAAAAGGAATATTACCGCACCATGGGCGCGTTCATGAGCGGCATGGAGTTCACGACCGGCATCATGCCCGTCGTTGTGATAGCGGTCGGCGGCCTGATGATAATGCAGGGCAGCTTTGACTATATAGACCTCATCACCTTCACGCTGTACGTCTCGACCTTCATAAACCCCGTGCGCAAGCTCGCGCAGTTTGCAGAGATATATATGCAGGGCACGGCGGGCTTCGAGCGCTTTCTTGAGATCATGCGCACCGAGCCCGAGATAAAGGACGCGCCCGAGGCCGTGGATATAGGCAAGGTCAGGGGCGATATCGCGCTCAACGACGTGAGCTTCACCTACGACAGCATCGAGGTGCTGCACCATGTCTCCCTGCGTGCCGAGGCCGGAAAGACCCTTGCGCTCATCGGACCCTCCGGCGGCGGCAAGACCACCGTCAGCCAGCTCATCATGCGCTTTTACGACGTGACCGGCGGCAGCGTCACCGTTGACGGGACAGACGTGCGCAGCGTCACGCAGGCCTCGCTGCGGCGCAATATCGGCATCATCCAGCAGGATGTGTATATGTTCGCCGGCACCGTGCGCGAAAATATACGCTACGGCAGGCCGGACGCAACGGACGAGGAGATCGTTCAGGCCGCACGCCTTGCCGAGCTGCACGACGAGATCATGCAGATGCCCGACGGCTACGACAGCTATATCGGAGAGCGCGGCGTGATGCTCTCGGGCGGGCAGAAGCAGCGCATATCCATCGCCCGCGTGTTTCTCAAAAACCCGCCGGTGCTCATCCTCGACGAGGCCACCAGCGCCCTCGACACCGTCACCGAGCGGAGGATACAGGCCTCGCTCGACCGGCTCTGCGTTGGCCGCACCAGCATCGTCATCGCCCACCGCCTGTCCACCATCCGCAATGCCGACCTCATCGCCGTCATCGAGCATGGCCGCGTCGCCGAGCAGGGCACCCACGATGAGCTCATCGCCAAAAACGGCATCTATGCTCGTTTAGAGGCGCAGTGAGGCAGTTAGCAGTTAGCGGTTAGAAAGATGCATTTGCTTGCGCCCGACCGAAACTACCTCCAGTCCTCGTAGGGAACAGGCTTGGCCACTCGCCGTGGCGGGCAATTCGCATGGAGATTAAAGCTGACAGGAACCGAACCCTGTCGCCTGTCAGCGCCCCTTTTCGGCGCTTTCCGCCTTTTTCTCTTTGATGGGCGTCAGCCCATCTGCATCAAAGAAAGCCGGAAATCACCTGAAAATTGTCTGCTGACAGGTGCGAGCAGTTTTGACAAAGCTGATTTTTGCTCAGGCAAGGCAAAGTCCGCAGCGCATACTGTCGTATTCGCAAGGGCTTTAACGCCGCATGAGTGAAAATCAGCCTGTCAAAACCGACAGGGTTCGATTCCCGTCAGCTTAAGCAAGACGCAGTTGCTTGTGCCCGACCAAAACTACCTCCAGCCCTTGTAGGGAACAGGCTTGCCTGTTCCGTGAAGTCGGTACTTAATTTAATATTAAATGCTGAAAAGACAGCTCGGATGTTTGAATCCAAGCTGTCTTTTGCTGTTTTGTGTTTGGTTTTAGTCTGGTGCAGACGGGCAAGGTTGCGGCTATTTCAGTGCGCAGATAGACACCACAAGCGGAACGGGCAGGCCCGTTCCCTACAGGGTGCGTTGCAGTATTTGATGTGAAGCACAAACACAGCACCGTACTCGCGGGAGGCGCGAGTGTTTTTATTTTGTCTGCATCCACCAGTCGGGACACCGCACTCTCCGTATAGGTACAGACCTAATGCGCCTCTAAAAAAACGCGAAACGTTCTTATTTATTCCAATGCTGCCGGTCGGGACACCAGAGATATACGTATCCGTGACTGCCCCCGTGCGCCTCTAAAATTATTTGAAGCACGACTCGTCGTTTTCCCAGCCCTTATCGACGAGCCAGTAGTGATACTCGGTGTCGGCGGCGTTGAGCTCATCCTCGCTCAGCTCGACATCGCGGCTGCGCTCGTGCTTGAGCTGGCGCTCGTAATTATAAAGATCCATGAGCGTGAAGCCCAGACCCATATCCTCGGCGATGGGGATCAGCACGTCCTCGACGACCGACTCGCGGATCTCGAGCGAGCCGG
>CAVGXR010000027.1:0-35938 GCA_963633225.1 Collinsella aerofaciens | reverse complement strand
CGGCTCTGACATGCCACCGGCATGTCATTCACTCCCGCGCCGCCGCTTCGCTACCCCTCACACTCCCCCTGCTGCGTATTGGATTCTACCCATTACGTCTATTTCCCATAGTTCTTGACTCATATACTCAGGAAGCTTCTTTGTTATTAAACACCTGGATGCTTGCGCTGTTTATAAGCTGATCTGTGTAATTTTTTAAATAATCATTCCATTCATCCATGCTGACGTACTCCTTGCCTTCAGAAGCCGCAAGCTCGGAGCGAAGCTTGTCTTGAAGATTACCTATGGAAAGCGATTTTTTGTACGCGGGACGTATGCTTGCCCAATATTCATCCTCGCTCATGCCGAGCTGCTGGATATAACTTTTTAAAAATGCTCTGTTTTCCGACTGATCGCTCTGCTGCAAAATGTCCTTAGCCATGTTTATTGCCTCGTCAATCTCGGCTTCCGTTGCGGTCAGCCCGCGGCGCTTTGCCTCATCAAAAAGCACCTGCTGACGAGCGAGCCTGTCAAGAAGCTGCTCATCGGTGTATGAGGTCTGAGTATTGCTCATGGTTGACTTGTAAATTTGAAATTCTTTTTCGGAAAAGCTCGTTCCGTTGACGGTCATGACAATGACGTCGCCGGAATAAGCGCTCTGAATATTATGGATCGTTTGTCCTGCTTCTTCTCCGGCCTTGCTCTCAAAGTTAGCGGTTACGGCAATTGTGATAGACAGCGCTGCAATAACACATACCAAAATGGCAAAAAATACCTTTTTATTCATGATAACACCTCCGATCCAAATCAAAAAGAGTACTTCACAGTGTACCCGCAGCCCGGATACAGTGCATCCGGAACGCTAACGTTTCCTCCACCCTCTGCACGAATTCTGTGGTTTCCCATACTCGTCTTTGTCCGTGTTCCGGAGACAGCCACGGCATACCAGGATGCGTTAGTTACCTTATAAAAGCTGACATCTTTATAAAGCTGCTGACTCTTTAAAAGAGTGGTGGTACTGTCTTTATAGTACTGTGCCTGTATACCGGCGAAGGGTGTTAAATCAGCAACTCCTTTACCGGCCCAAAAGGTGCATGCGACTTCAAGACATGTTGCAGCAGATGTTGTTGAAGCCGATGTGTTACGAGAATAATCAACTGCAATATAGCACCGAACTACTGCGGCGAATGGAGCGAAGCCGACAGTTTCTCCAACAAAAAAATATGTTTATTTTCGGTGTATGTATGTCCTAATGTTGCATGTGCCGTAGATAAAGGGAGGGATGCTAGCATGAGAAAAGTCATAATAACAGCAATAATCTGCTTCCTTTTGCTTTTTGGGTCGTTAACAACCATTGTATTCCTCCTTGTATGTGTTGTCGGTATAAATGCAAACAACATAATCGTCTCTAATTGGGACTTAAACAAACACCGGAATCACCACCCACGACAAAAATTACAAGTTAATTGTACAATAAATGTCCCAAAAGTCAATTACTCCAAAGCGAAAAATGAAATCAAAACAAAATATTGTATACCTATACAATTTTCACATGTCAAAATTAACAATATAGCACAAAAACGAAGGAAGCCAAAAGCAGATCCTTCGTTTTTGCGTTATGTAAACTTATATCATGAACACATCGCCGTAGGGATAGGGGCTGCCGGACTTTTCAAGCGTCCAGCGCTCAAAGGTGTTTTTATCGCGCACGACCATGCCAGAAAGACGCGCTATACCGAGAGCTTTGAGCTCGGGACACATTGGAGCAGTAGGACCTATGATGATCGTCTCGGCGTTTTTCGATAGCTCCAGCAGGCGGGGCAGCGTCTTGTTTATGGCGGCGCTGGCTGTCATGATGACTATATCGCAGTCTGGCAGAAGGTACTCGCAGGCAGAATCGGGGTAATCTCCGCTCTTGGGGCTTCGTTCGATTATGTAAACCTCATCTGCGCCTCTGAGCGCGTCAGGCTGTAAGCTCATGTGCCCGATGAGGGCGATTTTTTTGCCCTCTGTCACCATGCCCTTGGTGCAGCTTTTGTTATAATCGCACAGTGCACCGAGCTCTGCCAGACGCTCGGGCGTGTTATAAAATGCGTTTATCACGGCCATGGCCTCGGATGCCTCGAGCAGGTTCCACGAGCGCACCGCGCCCGCGGCCTTGCGCGCCGAAAGCCCCTCGAGCGTCGGAAACCTGCGCTCACGGCTTTGCAGCGTATCGTGCAGCGCGATGCCGTAGCGTCCGCCGCTGAGCTCTGCCGCGATCCACGACTTGCCGTGAACTATACGCTCAACGTATAGCTCGTCGGAAATTCCATCTATCAAGATATCGTAATAATCCATAATTTATCCTCCGGCAGCATTATATCACCGCTTGCCATTGCATCGCAAGTGATGATATAATTATAATTGTAATGGAGGTATTGCCGATGATATTTGATACTCACGCGCATTATGACAGCGGCGCGTTCAACGCCGACCGCTTTGAGCTGCTTGCGTCCATGCCCGAGAAAAACGTCGGGCTCATAGTCGATCCGGGCTGCGACCTTGAAAGCAGCCGCAACGCGATAGCCCTCGCCGAGCGCTACAGCTTTGTATATGCCGCCGCCGGCTGGCATCCTGAGGATATTGACAAGCTCAGCGAGGACGCTTTTTCCGAGCTTGAAGGGCTCATGGCGCACCCCAAATGCGTCGCCGTCGGCGAGATCGGCCTCGATTACTACTGGGATGCAGAGCACAAGGACGAGCAGAAGGCGCTGTTTATCCGCCAGATCGAGCTTGCACTCAGGCTCAAAAAGCCTGTAATAGTCCATGACCGCGAGGCGCATGGCGACTGCTTTGACATAGTATGCCGCTATCCTGAGCTGCGCGGCGTGTTCCACTGCTATTCCGGCAGCGCGGAAATGGCAGCCGAGCTCTTGAAGCGCGGCTGGTATCTCGGCTTTGACGGGCCGATAACCTATAAAAATGCGCGAAAGGCGATAGAGGTCATCGAGCTCTGCCCGCTTGAGCGGATGGTCATTGAGACCGACAGCCCGTACCTCACGCCCGTTCCCAACAGGGGAAAGCGCAACGATTCCTCAAACCTCAGATATGTTATCGAAAAGATTGCCGAGGTAAAGGGGCTTGAGCCTCAGGAAGTGGAGCAGGCGACCTTTGAAAACGGAAAACGGCTTTACGGAATGGAGGTGCGGTGATGTACGCACCTGAGATCATACTCGGCGGAGCGCCGAACGCCCGCGACCTCGGCGGCATTGAAACGCTTGACGGCAGAACGCTCAGGCATGGCCGCCTCATCCGCAGCGGTATGCTTTCGCGCCTTGACGATAAGGATATTGCATATCTCAAAAGCGCCGGACTGCGCACGGTCGTTGACTTCCGCACCGCTGCCGAGCGCATCCAGAAGCCGGACCGCCTGCCCGAGGGCACGGAGTACATCGTCTGTCCCATGCTCGAGGATAAGACCGACGGCATAACGCACGACAAGCCTGAAACGGAGGACGAGGAGGCGCGGCGCACCGTAAAGATGATACGGCGGCTCATGGAGCGCAGCCCCGATGCTGCGGCGCAGATGCGCTCGCTGTACCCTGTGCTGGTGACGCTTGAGCATTCGGTGCTGCACTACCGGCAGTTTTTCGAGATACTTCTGCGCCACGAGGATGGGCTGCTTTTGTATCACTGCACGATGGGCAAGGACCGCGTCGGAACGGCGACGGCGCTCATACTCTCGGCACTCGGGGTTTCACGCGATGAAATTTATTCCGACTACCTCATAACGCGCAGCCGCTGCGCACCCGGAACGGAGCGCCTCGTGGAAAATTGCAGGCGCTACACCGACGATGCGGCAGAGCTGGAATTTATCCGCACGCTCGATACGGTAAGCGAGGACTTTCTCAGGGCTGCCTTCGATGCCATCGACGAAAACTACGGCGGCATGGATAGCTTCCTGCGCGAACAGATGGGACTCAACGACGAAAAGCTCAGCCGTCTGCGCGAGCTGTATTTATATTAATCCTCAAGAAATTCCGAGTAGCAGTCGAGCGTCAGACAGCCGGACAGCTGCGTGAGTATCAGCTGCATTTCCGAATCGTTATACTCATTATCCGGCGCGGAAAGACTTTTTTTCGCCGGTATGTCATACGAGAGCATTGCACGCACCGACGTGCCCTGACTTTCGCCGCGGCTTTCGATTATAAGCGTGCCGCGGTGCAGCTCCGCTATGCTTTTGGCTACCGAGAGCCCGATGCCGCTGCCGGCAGGCCGTGAAAGGCTGCCGCGCTGCTTGTATCTGCCGAATACGGAGGCAAGCTCCTCGGAGGGGATGCCGCTGCCGTTGTCGTCAACGCAGACGATGAGGCTCTTGTCAGTCCTCAGCAGCGAGACGGATATCCTGCCGCCGCGCTCGCAGCTCATTATGCTGTTTGCAAGAAGATTGAGCAGCATCTGCGCGATGAGTCCGCGGTCGGCAACAAGGCGGACGTGCTCCTCGGCGTGAAACGATATGCCGATACCCTGCTTCTGCGCGAGAATGTTCACGGTGTCGATCATGCTGCCGAAAAGCTCTGACATATCCACGGGCTCGGGGCAGAAGGGGAGTGAGCCCTCCTCAATGCCGGAGAGCGTGCCGAGATTATCGAGCGCCCGCTTTACCCTGTAATAATTGCGGTTTAGGGTGCATACATATTCGCTCAGCTTATCGTTTGCCGCATCCTCGGCAATGACGGAGATGCACGAGGCGGAGAACTTTATATTCGACATGCACGAGCGCAGAGTGTCAAAAACGCTGTCGCTCGGTGCGGGCAGCCTGTCGTCGCAGCTTATGATGTAAATGCGGTAGCCGTTTGCGGATGCTACCTTCACGGTGCAGCTGCGGCTTCCGATAAAGGCTGATGTGACAAAGCTGTCGGCCTGATTGTTCGCAATGTGCGACGGCATGAGCATATCCAGCGGCCTTGACGTAAGATCGGCGCCCGCCAGCCTCACGGCGGCTGAATTCATGTAAATTATCCTCCCGCGGCGCGTTGCAAGCGCTGCCGTGTCGAGCATCGAAAGTGCTGCGGATATGAGAACGGAATCGGACATGATAAGCTCTCCTCAAGATGATTTTCGGCATCATTTTATCAAAAACAAGCAAAATATACAATAGCCGCCCCGAAAAAGGCGATTTTTTATCGTATATTTGGCTGTATCGAAATATTGATTTTTGAGTATAGTATATGATAAACTTAAATCAAACAGCAAGTAATGTTTTCCACGCTGAAATTAAATTAATGGAGGAACATAATAATGATTAAAGTTGCTATCAATGGTTTTGGCCGTATAGGCCGTCTGGCATTCAGAGCCGGCATCGTTGCCGACGATATCGAGATCGTCGCAATCAACGCCCCTGATAAGACTCCCGCACAGCTTGCATACACCGTAAAGTATGACTCCGTGCATGGCCGCTTCCAGGGAACTGTTGATTATGATGATAATTCCATCACCGTAAACGGCAAGCGCGTTGCAGTAGTCGGCAACCGCAATCCGGCAGAGCTGCCCTGGGGCGAGCTGGGCGTTGAGTATGTTCTCGAGTGCACCGGCGCATTCCTGACCACCGAGAAGGCACAGGCTCACCTCGATGCAGGCGCACAGGTCGTCGTCCTGTCCGGCCCGTCCAAGGACGATACCCCGATGTTCGTCTGCGGCGTAAACCTCGATAAGTACACTCCCGACATCAAGGTCGTTTCCAACGCATCCTGCACCACCAACTGCCTTGCACCTCTTGCCAAGGTCATCAACGACAACTTCGGCATCGTCGAAGGCCTCATGACCACCGTTCACGCAGACACCGCAACTCAGGAGGTCGTTGACGGCTTCTCCAAGAAGAACTGGCGTCTTGGCCGCGGCGTTCACGGCAACATCATCCCCACCAGCACCGGCGCTGCAAAGGCAGTCGGCAAGGTCATCCCCGAGCTCAAGGGCAAGCTGACCGGTACCTCCATGCGTATCCCCAGCGCCGACGTTTCCATCGTTGACCTGACCTGCCGCCTCGAAAAGGGCGCAAGCTACGACGAGATCTGCGCAGCCGTCAAGGCAGCAAGCGAGGGCGAGATGAAGGGCGTTATCGAGTACTGCGAGGACGAGGTCGTCTCCTCCGACTTCATCACCGATCCTCACACCAGCATCTTCGACGCAAAGGCCGGCCTTGCTCTGAACGACAACTTCGTAAAGCTCATGGCATGGTACGATAACGAGTGGGGCTTCTCCTGCAAGATGCTCGACCTCACCCGCCACATCGACAAGGTCCGCAAGGCATAAGCTGAAGCTCAGACCATACAGTGCATATAAAAAAGACCTCTTTGTTCCCGAAGCTTCGGGAACAAAGAGGTCTTTTGCATACTGTCAAAGAACTCCCGGTTTTCAGCTTGCGAAAACTGAGGTTCTTTGACAAACTGACTTGATGAGCTTACTTGTTGAACAGATACTCAAGATGTCCGCGCAGCTCGTCGGGAGTTACACTGACAAAATTGAGAGGATCCTTCATACCGACCTCGACCAGCGCGGGAATCTCGTCGGAAGTGTGGCCAAGCTCACGCACAGTGGGAATCTTGGCAACAGCCATGAGCTTCTCAATCGCCTGCGCTATCTCCTCGGCGATATCCTCCTTCGAGGCACCGTCGGCGACCTTCAGGCCGAGATTATATGCCAGACGCGCATAGCGCTCGCGGTCGTTGTGCTCCACCTTCGTGCCCTGACGGATAGCAGGTACAAGTCCGAGTGCACAGCCGAGACCGTGAGGGATATGCCACTGAGCGCCGAAGAGCTGGCCGATGCCGTGGCCGAGGGTCAGACCGCCGGGGCACATGCCTATACCGGCGAGCATCGCACCGTACTTGACCTGCGCACGAGCATCCACATCGTCCGGGTGCTCGAGCACGGTCGGGAGGTTTGCATAGATAAGACGTGCGGCTTCAAGTCCCATGGTATCGGTGAGAGGATTGAAGCCCATAAGGGGTTTTACCTTGTGGGCAAGGCCGCCGACAAGGTAGCTCTCTATAGCGTGGGTCAGAGCGTCGAATGCGGTGTGAGCGGTGAGATTAAAGGGCATGGTAACGTCGAGCTTCGGGTCGAGCAGAGCAACGTTCGGCAGAATCTGCAAACCGCCGAGGGTCGCCTTGTAGTTTATCTCATCATCGGTGATGACAGCGCCGGTGGATACCTCGGAGCCTGTGCCGGATGTAGTGGGGATCATCACAAGCATGGCCATGGGGCGCTTTATGGGCTTTGCCTTGCCGCGTCCGCCGAAGCAGTGATCCATGATGTTGTCGGTGTCGGGGTTGCCGAGCATGGCGTATATGCCCTTGGCTGTGTCCATCGCCGAGCCGCCGCCGATGCCGATGACGGCGTTCACGCCGAGCTTGCGTGCGAGCTTGCCGCCCTCGTTTATGTCGTGGTAGCTGGGGTCGGGCTTTACCTTTGTCCACTCGTATACGTCTATTGCCATGGACTCAAAGCTTGCGATGACCTTATCGGCGAGACCGGTCTTGCGCGTGACCTTGCCGAAAACGAGCATTGCCTTGGTCACGCCCTGAAGCTTGCAGAGACCGGCGGCCTTTTTCCATGCATCTTCCTCAAAAAAGGTAAGAGGAACCTGAGTGTAGAAGCTTTCCATTGTGTTTACTCCTTTCCAAATTTTACTTATATTCTTTTGAGACGGTGGAATGTCGCGCCGGTGGCGTTCTGAAGGGTGCCGGTCTTGTTGCTGTCGCCGAGGACGACTACGTTGTCAAAGCTCTCCTCGAGCTTTTCGCGCAGAGCTCTGTCGGGACGAACGCCGAGGGACAGAACAACGACCTCGGCAGGGAGCACACCCTCGAGACCGGTGACCAGATCGCGGTACATAACACCCTCCTCGTTTGCGCCCAGCACCATGGTGTGCGGCTTCATGCACACGCCCTGACGGGCAAGGCCGAGCTGCGTTTTGGCGACACGATAGATGAAGGTGTCGGCTGCAAACTGCGGCATCATCTCGCAAAGAACGATGCTGTTTTTGCGCTCTGCCATAAACTCGGCAGTCTCGAGCGCGGTCATGCCGCCGCCGATGATAACGACGCGCTTGCCCTCGACGGTGACCTTGCCGGAGAGAATATCGTGCGCGGTGACTGCATTTTCAAGTCCGGGCATCGGCGGGACGACGGGCTTGCCGCCGACGTTGAGGCATACGACCCTCGGGTCGAGCTCACGCTTTATCTCGAGGAGCTTCTCGTCGGTGATCTCGGTGTTGAGCTTCACCGTGATCTTATCGTTCTTCTCGAGCTGACGCTTCCAGTAGTCGAGAAGAAGGTCCATGCGGAACTTGCCGGGAGCCTTGTCCGCGAGGTTAATGCTGCCGCCGATAACGCCGGACTTTTCGTACATTGTCACATTGCAGCCCTTGGCTGCGAGAGTGAGAGCCGCTTCGATGCCGGCAGGACCTGCGCCGATGACAACGGCATTGCCGGAGCAGGGCACGAGCGTGTTATCCTCCGCCTCGCGTCCTGCGAGAGGATTGATCGCGCAGCGGATGGGCTGCATGAGGGAGGAGTGATGGATGCAGTTGTTGCAGGAAAGGCAGGGGCGGATGTCCTCCTCACGGCCGCTGCGAGCCTTGTTTGCCCACTCGGGATCGCAGATGAGCTGACGGCCAAGTATTGCCATATCTGCAATGCCGTCCTCAAGCATACCCTCGGCTTCCTCGGGGGTTTTCAGGCAATTGACTGCCGCTACTGGAACGTCAACTACGTCCTTTATATTCTTTATGATATCGTCGCGGTAGCGTGCGCGCATATCGGGGTTGGGCATGCAGTCGATGCCGCCCATGGAGACGTTGACCATGTCTGCGCCGTGCTCGACGAGAAGCTTTGCAACGCCCTTCATGTAGCTCATGTCCCACTCCTTACCGTTGGGACGGAAATCACCCTCGGAGCCGTTTATACGGACGGATACAGGGAAGCTCTTCGGCACGACCTTGCGTATTGCGTCGAGCGTTTCGGTTGCGATGCGGCAGCAGTTTTCAAGGTTTCCGCCGTACTCGTCCTTGCGCTCGTTTTTGAAGGGATTGATAAACTGTGAGAAGAGGTAGCCGTGTGCGCAGTGTACCTCAACGCCGTCGCAGCCTGCGGTGTACGCGCCCTGCGCAGCGATGGCGTAGCATTTGACGATCTGCTTTATCTCCGGCACGGTCAACTCACGGGCGGGAGCGGCATGGGAATCTCCCTTGAGGGAAGCGGGCATTGCGGTGCTCGATACCGGCTGGCGGCCACCGTTGAGAAACTGCGGCGCGTATACCGAGCGGCCGGGATGATGCAGCTGCACGAACAGCTTGCAGTCATACTCGTGCAGTCTCTCGGCCAGCAGCTGGAAGGAGTTGCGGTTATCAAGCGTGGTAAGATGCGACTGACCAGCTCCCGCCGTGCCGCACAGCTCGTCGGGGCACACAACGGTGAAGCCGTTGATGATAAGACCGACGCCGCCCTTGGCTCTTGCGGCAAAGTATTCGATGACCTGCTCGTTCACGTCGCCGCCGGTCAGCCCGAGACCGTCGTGCATCGGGGACATCACGATGCGGTTTTTCAGCTCAACGCCGTTGATCTGAATGGGAGTAAACAATTTTTTGTACTTCACTTTTTACATTTCCTTTCTTCTTTTAATTATTTTGATGCTCTAAGCAATGCGATTTGTTGCCTATGACAATATAATAGCACTCAATATTGCCTATGTCAACACAATTTTGATAAAAGGTTGACATAGGCAATGAACTGTAATATAATCAAAGTACGAAAATATAAGGAGACGACATGTCTGATATAAATGAAAATCTGAAAACGCTGCTCAAGGAGCTGAACATGTCGCAGAGGCAGTTTGCTCAGGCGCTGTATCTTGATCCGGGCTATTTTTCACGGATCATTCAGGGCAAGATGCCGCTTAACTCAAGGCTTCAGCTTCTGATAGAAAACACCTTCAAGGTCAATGGCGACTGGCTCAGGACAGGCGAGGGCGAGATGTTTCTTGTCCCGACGGATTCATCCATAAAGAGCAGGGTGCTTGACGAGATAGATAAACTCAGTGAGTCGCAGCTTGCGCTGGTAGACTCCTTCATCCGGCAATACTTCAAGCTTGACAGCAAAGAGTGAGGGAAAACAAATGAGTTACGCGATAGGGCATATAGGCATCAATGTTATGGATATTGACCGCAGCGTCAAGTTCTATTCCGAGGTGTTCGGCATGAAGGAGGTGTTCCGTATGCACCCTAAGAGCACGCTGGACATGGTGCTGTGCTTCATGAGCGACAGGCACAACGGAGCGATGATAAGCCTCGTGTGGTACGGCGAACGCAAAACGGCGTATGAGCTGGGAGAGAATAATGTCCATATCGCCTTTGTGACCGACGATTTTGAGGGCAGCTATAAGCGGCACAAGGAGATGGGACTTGTCAGCATCGAGGAGCTCAATAAGGACATATATTACATCGAGGATCCCGACGGCTACGAGATCGCCGTCGTTCCGGCCAAATTCCATCCGGCAAACCTCGGCCTCATGTGAGATGACTGAGAGAAAATTTTAACGGTAAAAAAAGACCTCTTGCTTTCCGAAAGCTTCGGGAAGTAAGAGGCCTTTGCTGTTATTGGCTTTCAATCATATAACGACCGTAAATGTGCTGCCCGCGTCAGGCGCTGAGCTCAGGCTCACCGTGCCGCCGTGCAGTCCGGCAATCTCCTTTACAAGCGGCAGCCCTAAGCCGCTGCCGGAATTTTCGCTGCGTGAGGCATCTGCCTGCCAGAAGCGCTGCCATGCCTTTTCCTGCTCCTCGGCGGTCATGCCGATGCCGTCGTCACGCACGGTAAGGCAGGCTCTGCCGCCGTCGCTGCGCAGCGTGAGCCATATGTTCCCGCCTTCCTTGCCGTAGCGATAGGCGTTTTGCAGCAGATTCTGGACAAGGCTTGCGAAGAGCTGGGCATTGAAACGTGCGCTTATGCCCTCGGAAATATCCGTGTGCAGGCTTATGCCGCGTCTCGCTTCGGGCATATAGTCCTCGCAGACCTCGCGCACGAGCTCGGACAGATCACCCTCGCCGAGGGGATAACGCTCCGTGCCCTGCTGTAAGCGCGTCAGGCTCAGCAGATGGTTTACCAGTGCGGACATGTTGTCGGCCTGCTCGTCTATGACCTCGAGCGTTCTGAGAAATTCCTCCCGCGTTGAATCCTTGCGCTTTGCGCGGTCACAGCTCGCCTTTATGACGGTTATCGGAGTGCGCAGCTCATGCGAGGCATCCGAGGTAAACTGCTTTTCCGCGGAAAACGAGCGCTCAAGCCGGTCGAACATGCCGTCAAAGGTGTTTGACAGCGCTATGAGCTCCGAGGGGCCGTCGTGCAGAGCAATGCGCTGCGTAAGGTCGTTGCCGTCGTTTATGGAGTTTGCCGTCTGAGTTATCTTTTCAACGGGGTCGAAGGCGCGCTTTGCTATTATCCAGCCGCCGATGATGCTGATCACCAGCATGAGCGGCAGCAGGGTAATGGTCATTACCATTACCGTGTGCGCCGTGCCGGAGTCGTCGTTTTCGGGGACAATGCCGCGTATCCAGACGGGCTGGCCGTCGAAGGTCTTAAGCTGTGCGTCGTAGACGTAAAACCTGTCGCCGTCGAGGGTGACGGTCTGCATCTCGTATTCGTCAAAGGAAATATCCGAGGGATTGAGCCCGTCAACGGTCACACCGCGCAGAAGCGTCCCGCTCTCGTCATAGAAGGCGCAGTAAACGCCGCGAATATAAAAATCCACCTCGTCCCACGCGATCTCACTGCGCTCTGTCTCAAACTTGCGCTCGTTGTTTATTACGGTGTCTATAAGCCGCTCGGGCGAGTCGTCCACGAGACCCTTCTGATTGACCCAGAGGATGAACACGAGCATGACAAGCGACAGGAGCAGCATCATGACGGCTATCCAGACCGTCAGCCTGAGCTTTGCAGACATCCTCAGTCCTCCCTGAGCACCCAGCCGATGCCCCAGACGGTGTGGATGAGCTTTTTGTCAAAGCCCTCGTCTATCTTTTTGCGAAGGTAGCCGATGTAGACGTTCACGACGTTCGAGCCGCCCTCGTATTTATAGTTCCAGAGGTTGTTTTCGATCTGCTCGCGTGAGAGCACCATGCCCTTGTTGCGGATCATGAACTCAAGCAGGGCGTATTCCTTTGCAGTGAGATCTATGATCCTGCCGCTGCGTGTTACCTGCTTTGCAGCTATATCTACGCGCAGATCCGCAAGCTCGTAAACGTTCGAGTGATTATCTCCGCTTTTGCGCGCCATGACGTGTATGACCGCAATGAGCTCACGGAAGTCAAAGGGCTTTACCATGTAGTAATCTCCGCCGGACTCGAGCCCGCGCACCTTATCGGACACGCTGTCACGCGAGGTGAGGTACACGACAGGCGTTTTGCAGCCGTTCTTGCGTATCCTGCTGACAAATTCAAAGCCGTCCATCTTCGGCATCATTATATCGAGCACTATAACGTCATACTCGGCGCACTCGCACAGCTCCAGCGCTTCAAGGCCATTGAAGCAGGAATCGACGCTGTAGCCCTCGTCGAGTATCGCCTCTGATATCATTCTGTTAAGATGCTTTTCGTCTTCAACAACAAGTGTTCTCATACCCTTATCTCTCCCAAGCTCATGTGTTTTCTACTATTTTATTTATGAAAAAATATATTGTCAATGCTCTTTAATTAATTTATAATAATTATGGTTTAATGTAAACATGGGTCATTATGTGACCCTGCGTTTAAGAATACTGAGTTATACCCTCAAGGAGGACGAAAGCATGAAAAACAGCTTTAAAAGAACGCTGAGCATGTTTCTGTGCCTGACCATGATCCTGGGACTGTTCTGCTTTGTTCCGGAGGCTTCGGCAGCGACTGACAGCAGCGGTTACGAATGCACGGGCTCGGTCGAGCAGCTTTTAAAGGGCAGCACCGATGCCGTGGCCGGTCAGAACTACCGTATCGTCAATAACGACGATATCATAGCTCTTGCCGACTATGTTGCCGCCGGCAGAAACACAAAGGGCGTTACCTTCTATCTGAAGGCGGATGTGGATATGCGCCGCAACACATGGAACGGCATAGGCACGCCGCAGTACGCCTTTGAGGGTACGCTCGACGGCTGCGGCTATGCTGTCGTGGGTCTTATAACATATCTGTTCAGGAACGCCGGCTCGAGCGCCGTTATCATGAACCTCGGCGTAAACGGCGTTTCAAACGGCGCGGATGCAGCTGGCATAGCATCGACCCTGTCCGGCAGGATAGTAAACTGCTGGAGCTCCGTGCGCGTAAACGGCACGGGCAATAACGGCGGTATTGCCGCCATCGTCAACGGCGGCAGCATCATAAACTGCACAAACTACGGCAAGGTCAGCGGCACGGGCAATGTCGGTGCCATTGCCGCTAAGGTCACTGCCGCGGAGATAAGCTGTGCGTACTATACCTATTACAGCGCCGACAACGATATCGGCAGCCGCGATGACAGCAGCAGCGTCGATACGATGCGCTTTGCCTCCAGCCCCACTATGTGCCCGACGGAAGCTGAAAAAACCGTCGGCGGCGTTACAAGCGACGATCTTCTTGCACTTTTGAACGCATGGGTCTCGGCTGACAGCGGCACGAGATGGCGCAAGTGGGTGTTTGACACCACTGCCGACAGCATTGAGCGCGTAGACGGCAAATACCCAATGCTCGCATACCCGGGCTACGTTGCGGAAACGCCCTTGTATACCGACAGTGTGCCCATGTCAACGCTCTATGAATCCAAGGCCGACGCACAGGCCGGTGCCTGCTACAGCATAAGCAATGTGGAAGAGCTCGAAATGCTCGCAAACTTCGTAAACGAGGGTCACAACACGGAGGAGGCTACCTTCTTCCTCACGGCAGACCTCAGCATCGTTGCAAACGGCTCGTTTTATAAGGGCGAGAGCTGGGTGCCCATCGGCAACAGCGAAATAAACAGCTTCAAGGGCATATTCGACGGTCAGGGCTTTGTCATAAACGAGCTCATAATCAAGGATAACAAGGACTCAGCCGGCCTGTTCGGATATGTAAACAGCACACAGGCGGTTATCAAAAACGTCGGTGTCGGCGGCGGTATAGCCGGAAAGGATTATGCCGGCGGTATAGTCGGCTTCCTCAGAGCCGGTACGGTCGAAAACTGCTGGGTCAGCATGAATGTGGACGGCGATAAGTCAACAGGCTGCATAGCCGGCTACATGGATGATGCGAAGATATATAACTGCGCAGTCTACGGCACGGCGACCGATAACCACAGGTGCGGCGCAATCGTCGGCGAATCGACCGTAAACAGCACCGTGCAATACTGCTACTACAGCGACGATAACTCCGATGCTTCCGGCACTCCCACCGTCGGGACCTATGGTATAAACGTTCCCTTCAAGGTCGCAAGCGGCGAGTATGACCTCACTAAAAGCGTCAATATAAGCGGACAGAAAACGCTCAAGGTGCTCAATGCCCTAAACTATTGGATAGATACCCTCGGCAAGGGGCAGAACCTGCGCCACTGGAAGCAGGATAAATCGGCCGAGAGCATAGCGCGTGTGCGCGGAAGCTTCCCTGTGCACATATACTTTAACGATCCAACGCCTCTTGAATATATAAGCGAAAGCTCGGAGGATACGGAGCGTACAGATAACCCCTATAACGTTATATATAAGTGTACGGCCACAATGACCGAGCTTTATAACAGCAAATCCGACGCTCTGGCGGGCGGAAACTACAGCATATCGACAGCCGATGAGATGGGACTGCTCTCAAAGTACGTTCAGGAGGGCTATTCGACCAGAAAGGCAAACTTCTACCTGACTGACAATATAAACATAGCCACTCAGGGCATCGACGTTGAGGGTGCGGGCTGGGTACCCATCGGAACCACGCTCAATAACCATCAGGGCATATCCAACATCACCTATTTCCGCGGCAATTTCGACGGCTGCGGCTACACGGTCACAGGCCTTTACATAGTTTCCGACTTTATCGACATGGCAGGTCTTTTCGGCCAGTGCTGGGGCAGCACCATAAGAAACCTCGGCGTTGCCGGTGAGATTTTGGGCGATGATGAGATCGGCGGCATCGTGGGCCGAGCCAACGACTGCGTTATCGAAAACTGCTGGTCGTCTGTCATAATTCAGGCTTCCACCGAGGTCGGCGGCATCGTGGGCTATGCGCACAATTCCACAATATCCAACTGCGGCGCATACGGCCCGCTTTACACTACAAGCGACGAGGGCGAAAAGTCCGGCTTTGTCGGAAGATCAAACGGCTCGACCTTCAATAACTGCTATTATCTCTACGGCCTTATCGACGATTTCTATAACCAGACCGATAAGGACAGCGTATTTAACGACTGCATGTACTTCAAATACGATGCCGACGGCACGCAGAAGTGCACTCTCCAGAAGGCCATCACCGTTGACAGCTATACCGGCGACGATATGCTGGAAGCCTTCAACGCATGGGTCTATAAGCAGAATAACGAGCTCTACTGCTCATGGCATATTGCCTCCTCCGTAAACGAGATACCCGGCGCAAACGGTTATTTCCCCGTGCTTGTCAATCCCAAGCAGAGTGGCACCGGCGCTGACGACGGCTACTGCGGCGACTATGAGGCGACAAACACCATGCGCGCACTGTACAGCACACGCTCCGACGGTGTAAAGGGCGGCTGCTACAGCATAAGCAATATGGATGACCTCGTCGCCTTCAGAAAGTATGTAAACGAGGGCTACAAGACCAGCGATATCATCTTCTTCATGACGCATGATATCGACATGTCCGTCAGCTATTCCGCCGCAAGCGGAACATCGTGGACACCGATAGGCACGGCAAAGGAGCCGTTTAAAGGCATATTCGACGGTCAGGGCTACACGATCAAATTCCTGTATATCAACAGCAGTGCCGACGATCAGGGACTCTTCGGCCATGTAACGGGTCTTGATGCCGTTATAAAGAACCTCGGCATAAGCGGCACTGTCACGTCCAAGGGCGTAAACTCCGCCGCCATCTGCGCAGACTTCAACTTCGGCACGATCGCAAACTGCTGGTCGAGCTGCTCCGTTGCAGGCGCGTCAAATTCCGGCGGCATCATCGGCGGCGGCAACATGGGCACGGTCGTTAACTGCACGAGCTACGGCGTTGTAAACGGCGCGTCCACCTACGGCGCAATAGCCGGAGCGCCCGTCGGCACGCAGCTCAAATACTGCTACTATCTCTACGGCTCATGCCAGCAGGGATATCCCACGGACGGAGATTACAGCGTTCTGTACCCCACGGTGCAGAGCTTTAACGGCACGGGCGCTGTCTGCCTCCTTGCCGACTATGTGAACGTTGAGGGCACGCGCACGAAGAATGCATCGAGCGCACTGAAGATCTACGTTGACGCACATCCCGAGATAAACTACTGCTATTGGAGCATCGGCGACTCTGAGGAATATTACCTTCAGGGTGTCACCGGCTTCCCCGTGCTCATCTCCGCCTCCGATACCAAGGGCGACCACGACTACAAGCAGTATCAGGCGGTGTTTAACGACAAGAAATACTTCTCGGTCCTCTCGGCGCTGAAGGATGCAAACGCAGCCGAGGGCGGCGGCGAGGTAACCCTGCTCATTAACGCGCAGCTTAAAAACCGCGAGGACATTACCTTTGACGACGATGTAACGCTCAACACGGCGGACTTCACGCTCATCATCATGTCGAATGTCTCTGTAACGAGCATGAACCAGCTGCTGGGCACCTTCGTCATCAAAAACGCAGGTCTTATAAATCTCAACGGCGATAAGTTCATCTATTCGCACTCCAAGGCAGACGATACCTGCAACAGCGCTTTCTACTCGCAGGAAAGCCTCACGATACAGACAGTCAAGACCGACGATCCCACGGCCTACGACCTTACGTTCTACAGCGGCGAATTTATCGTAAACGCAGCGCTCGACTCAGGAAATCCGCACAGGATACCGGGCGGCAGCAAGCTCACGATAAAGGAAAGGGCAACGCTCAATGTCGAGACCAATGCCCGCATCAGAACCACCGGCGGTGCTGCGATCTACGACTACGGTACGATAAAGATCGGCAACGCAACGCTCGATCCCAATAAGGGCAGCCGCATAGTCGGCGTGCTCGAGGACAAGAGCGGAAAGGTGAGCCTGCCGTTTGTCTACTATGAAGGCTATCATCTGCGCGGCTGGATGGCTAACGACGAGCTGTACGCAGCCGGAAGTCTGGTAGATGTTCCGACGGCGACGACCTTTACGGCAAGCTGGGCGATAGGGGAGAGGGTCGATCCGTACCCTGGCGACGACAGCTACAGCGACGACGGCGAGCTCGTCTACGAGTTTACGATAAACGTCATTCAGACTGAAGGCGGCACGATAAGCCCCGATACGATGAACGCCGCACGCGGCGAGGCGCTCAGCTTTACCGTCGAGGCCTCCGCGGGCTATTACATCAAAAATGTTCTCGTTGACGGTGAAAGCGTAACGCTCGACGATAAGAGCGCGTATCAGTTTATAAGCATCGGCGAGGATCACAGCATAACGGCGCTGTTTGCAAAGAGCATGAACAGCGATTACAGCAGCTATATAAACCGCTTTACCGACGTGAAGCTCAGCGATTGGTGCTACAACAATATACGCTTTGTGTACACGATGGGCTTGATGAAAGGCACGACGGATACGACCTTCTCGCCCGACAGCCCGACCAAGAGAGCGCAGTTTATAACCACGCTGTGGCGCTTGTCCGGCTCTCCCGTGGTTCCGGGCAGCGATTGCAGCTTCAAAGATGTCCAGAGCGGCAGCTACTGCTACGAGGCAGTGCGCTGGGGCGTTGCAAACGGCATAATCAACGGCTACTCCGAAACGCGCTTCGCTCCTGACGGGCAGATCACCCGCGAGCAGCTCATAACAATGCTCTTCCGCTATTCCAAGAACTATGCCGGCGACGATATCTCGCAGTACGATACGGCGAATATCCTCGGCTATTCCGACGTTCTGAAGATATCCAAGGGCATGACTCAGGCCTTCCAGTGGGGCATCGGCTCGGGTGTCATAAACGGCACGAGCGACACAACGCTCAGCCCGCAGGGAACTGCAACACGTGCGCAGATCGCGGCAATGCTCTCGCGCTACTGCAACAAGTTCATCCTGAAGATCCCCGTAATGATGTAAATGTAATCAAAACTCAAAACCCGTCCGAAGCTTTGTTTCGGACGGGTTTTTTAGTGTGGAAAAAACAGGAGCTTTCATGATTCCTTGACATGCTGCAAGCATTGTAAAGTTGCTTTTTGCTCATTTGTGAATAAACCACAAAATAATGACGGCATATTTGTCGCAAATGCACCTTTAACGATATAACAGAATGTGATATCATAATGAAGTCTCCTTGAGACGGAAGGGTAGGAAGGCCCCGCAAAATACACGGCCCCGCAGTTATGCTTAACTGCGGGGCATATTTTCATTTATTTCACATATTTACTTCTGCTTATCGGCTTTACTGGATGATGCGCTTTGCGCCGGTGTAGTGATTTGCGTAATAGCTGGAGCTGAGCGAGGTTATCACGACGCAGCCCTTGCCGGAAGAGGCATGGATAAACTGGCCGTCTCCGATGTACATACCGACGTGGCCGATGGGATCGACGCTGTCGGAGAAGAACACGAGGTCGCCGGGCTGAAGCTCGCTCTTGTCTACCTTTGTACCATTATTGTTCCACTGGCCGGTCGCGCCGCGCCAGAGGCTGTAGCCGTACTGACCGTAGAGATAGTACATGAAGCCCGAGCAGTCAAATCCGCTGGGCGATGAGCCGCCGTAGACGTATGGCGTTCCGAGATACTGCTTTGCCGTTGCAACTATCTGATCGGCAACCGCACTGCCGGTGCTGAGCTTTACATAGTCGCTGCTGATGTAGCCGCTCAGACCGTTGTAGCTGACTGCGTACCAGGAGCCTGTCTTGCCTGTGACCTGAACCTGAATGCCCTTGTTATAGTAGCCGATGACGGAGTAGCTTGTGCCCGCTCCGCTTCTCATTCGGACACCGTTGCCGGTTATTATGCCGATCTTGTCCATTTTCTCGACCGTCTGCGTCGAGGCGGTGCTGACAATCTTTATGTAATCCTTGCTCATGTAGCCATATTTGCCGTTATAGCTGACCTCGTACCAGGAGCCAGTCTCGCCGCTTATCTTGACGCTTGCGCCCTTGCTGAGCGTGCCGACCGATGCAAAATCGGTGCTCGGCCCCATTCTCATGCGCACATCGCTGCCGGTGACGCTGCCGCTTTTCGCGGAGGAGTAGCTGCTGGACGGAGTTATGCGGACATACTGCGAGGCCATATAGCCGGTTTTGCCGTTGTAGGATACCTTGTACCAGCCGCTGACCGAGCCGAGCGCTGTCAGCGTAACGCCGTTGGAGTAGTAGCCGAGAGTGTCGGAGCTCGTATTTGGCTGGCTTCTGAGCCTTACGCTCGTGCCGATGACGCTTGCCTTGTAGCCGCTGCCGGCAGCAGAGCCGCTTGCCGAGGCAGTGGGTGCGGGAGTTGATGAGCTCGAGGACGATGAGCCGGAATTGCCGACCGACAGCTTCATGTAGTCTGCGCTGACATAGCCGGTCTTGCCGCCGTAGCTGACCTGATACCAGTTTCCGGCTGCGCCTATGACGGACATTTTCGTACCCTTGTCATAAGTGCCGACAACGGAGGAGCTCGTGCTTGCGCCGCTTCTCATTCGCACGCTGTCGCCCGAGACCGTGCCCGTTCCGAAATTGCCGCTCACACTGCTGACAGTCTTGAGGTAGCTTGCCGAGGCATAGCCCACGGTGTTGTTATAAACGACCTTGCACCAGCCGTCCTGCGTCATGCCGACTATGACCTCTGCTCCGGCCGGCATTGTCATTATTATTGATTTGCTCGTGCTCGCGCCGCTTCTGAGATTGAGGGCACTCGTTGCCTTTGCCCCGCTTATGCCGGATGCATCGGCGGGAATGGCAAGCAGCGAAACGCACATTATCACTGCCAGTATTGAACTGATAAGTCGTTTTTTCATTTTTGCACTCTCCGTGAAATATTTCAATGTGTAATCAAATTGTAACACACAAGTCGCATTATGTCAACAAGCGCGGTCGTAAAGCGCCGATTAAAGTCGTAAACGTTCTGTAAATTGAGCATTTTGCGGTATGCAACAATATATTGTGTCTGTCATCTGTTTCAACAAACAGTTATAGTATTTTCGGCGCTTCAGAGCTCATAAAATTTCGGATTTCATTTTCTTTGTGAAGCGAAAGCATCAAAAAAATCTCGCTGTGCTCGTCAAAAAAGTCCTTACGGACGTTTTTGATGGCTATAATCCAATTTGAGCAGGGACCTTGTCTCACTGCGCCGACGCTTCGCTGCTCCTCACACGTCCCCTGCTGCGCGGATGTTTTTCTCGTCAGCATAGGTTTTTGACAGCATGATTTATATATGTTATACTTATTTAATATAAAAATAAATTTCACTCAGAGGATAAAATATGAAGCTGGCTAAGAAAATTATCTCGCTGCTGCTGTGCGCCGGACTGGTACTGCCGCTGTGCGCCTGCTCAAGCGACGAGCCCGTGCAGAAGCAGATATATGCAATGGACACGGTCATGACGCTGACCGCCTACGGGAAATATGCAAATGACGGCATCAGCGCCGCCGTCGGCGTGATAAACGCAATGGATGACATGCTCGACCCAAATAACGAGGGCAGCTACACCGCGCAGATAAACAATGCCGAGGGCAAGGATGTTATCGTCACGCCGCAGGTCAACGAAATGCTCTCCACAGCGCTGAACGTTTATAATCTCTCGGGCGGTGCGCTCGACCTGTCGGTGTACCCGCTGTACGAGGCATGGGGTGAGTTCAAGGACGAGACGGGGCGCATACCCTCGGACGATGAGATAAAGGAGCTGCGCCAGAAGCTCGGCTTCGGTCAGACCGAGATCACGAACTTCGAGGGCGAGGCAAACTACTCGGTGCGTATGCCGGCGGGAACGCAGATAAGCTTTGGCGCGGTGGCAAAGGGCTGCGCCTCTAAATACGCGATCGACGCAATGCGAAAAAGCGGCGTGACCAGCGGTATAGTTTCCCTCGGCGGAAACGTTCAGACCCTCGGCACAAAGCCCGACGGCTCAAACTGGACCGTCGCCGTCGAGGACCCGAACGACACGAGCAGCTACGTCGGAACGCTGTCCGTCGGCGAGACGGCCATTATCACCAGCGGCAGCTATCAGCGCTATTTCACAGGCTCCGACGGCGTGAAGTATCACCACCTGATAGACCCGAGCACCGGCAAGCCCGTCGATAACGAGCTTGTTTCCGTTACCATAGTCTGCTCGGACGGAACGCTGGCCGACTGCCTGTCCACCGCGATGTTCATCCTCGGCGAGAACGCCGCCCTTGAGTATTGGCGCAATAACGGCGGCTTTGAGATGATAATGATAACCAAGGATAACGAGATACTGTGCACGACCGGCCTGCTCGAGGTGTTTACGCTGACAAACCGCACGGACTACACGCTCAAAATGGTGGAGTGATATGCCCGACCGCGATTTTTTCCGCACAGATGCGCTGACGCTCGCGCCCGCGCTCGTCGGCAAGCTTATAGTGCGCAGCTTCCCTGACGGAAGTGAAAAACGCCTCAGAATAACGGAGACAGAAGCCTACCGCGGCGTTGAAGACAGCGCCTGCCACGCGCATAAGGGCAAAACAAAGCGCAGCGAGCTGCTCTGGCGCGACGGCGGCACGATATATGTCTACCTCTGCTACGGTATGCACGAGATGCTCAATATCGTTTCCGGCAGGGAGGACGAGCCGCAGGCCGTGCTCATCCGCTGCTGCGAGGGCTTTGAAGGCCCGGGAAAGCTCACAAAGGAGCTTTGCATTGACCGCAGCTTCAACGGTCTTGACATCCTTTCCTGCGGCGGCCTGCGCATAGAAGACGACGGCACCGAGGTTAACATAATACAACTGCCGCGTGTAGGCATAGCTTATGCAGACCCTGCCGACCGCGAGGCTCTATGGAGATTCAAACTTCAAAAATGAACTATCTTGATACCGATATACGATACTGCAAGGGCATAGGCGAGAAAAAGGCGCTGCTGTTTAACAAGCTCGGCGTCTTTACCGTCCGTGACCTTGTTTCGTATTTTCCGCGAAAATATGAGGATCGCAGCAGCTTCAAGCCCATCGCCCTGACCTGCGACGGCGAAACGGTGTGCATAAACGCCCTCGCCGCCGAGGACGCGCACCTTGTGCGCATAAGAAGGGGACTGGAGCTTGTGAAATTCCGCGTGGTGGACGAGAGCGGCTCGGTTGACATAACATTTTTCAATCAGCCCTATATCAAGAACAGCATCCACCGCGGCGACTGCCTGAATATCTACGGCAGGATCGTCGCCGTGGGCGGTAAGAGAACGATGACAAACCCCGTTGTTGAGCGTCAGGGCTCCATAGGCGGGGTCACGGGGCGCATTGTTCCGATATACCGGCTCACGACGGGGCTTTCGCAGAAGCTCATAATGGCTGCCGTGCGTCAGGCGCTGGATGCCTGCGTATCGGAGCTGCCAGAGGTCCTGCCGGAGAGCCTGCGCGAAAAATACGGCCTTGCGCAGACGGGCTATGCCTATGAGAACATTCATTTTCCGGCAAGCTTTGAGGATCTCGAGCTTGCGCGGCGCAGGCTCGTTTTCGAGGAGCTGTTCCTGCTTGCCTGTGCCCTCGGCAAAATGAAGGGCAGCCACTCAAAGCAGAGCGGCATCACGATGCACGGTGAAAGCCTCGACGAGTTCTTTGCAAGCCTGCCGTTTATCCCGACGGGAGCGCAGAAGCGTGCCGTTTCCGACGCTGTGCGCGATATGCGCTCGGGCAAGGCTATGAACCGGCTCGTTCAGGGCGATGTCGGCAGCGGCAAAACGCTCGTTGCGGCGGCGCTCGTGTGGTACACATGGAAAAACGGCTATGCCTCCGCATTCATGGCACCGACCGAGATACTTGCCCGACAGCATTTTGAAACGCTCAGCTCGTTTCTCGGCCCCTTCGGGCTGCGCGTCGGACTGCTCACGGGCTCGATGACCGCAAAGCAGAAGCGCGAGGTAAAGGCGGAGCTCGCCGCCGGTGCGCTCGACCTCATTATCGGCACTCACGCCCTGTTTTCCGAGGATGTTGAGTATTCCGATCTTGCCCTTGTTATAACAGACGAGCAGCACCGCTTCGGTGTGAACCAGCGATCGAGCCTCATATCCAAGGGCGAAAGGCCGCATGTGCTCGTCATGTCCGCAACGCCCATACCGCGCACGCTGGCGCTCATCATCTACGGCGACCTTGACATCTCCGTCATTGACGAGCTGCCGCCCGGCCGGCAGAAGGTCGATACCTTTGCCGTCACGGAAAGCTACCGCACGCGCTTAAACGGCTTTATCCGAAAGCTCGTTTCCGAGGGGCGGCAGGTGTTTGTCGTCTGCCCGATGATAGAGGAAAGCGAGGAACTTCCGCCGAATGTGCGCTCGGCGCAGGAGCACGCCGCCGAGCTGCAAAGAGCTTTCCCCGACCTCAGAGTCGCCTGTGTCCACGGCAAGCTAAAGGCTAAGGACAAGAACGAGATCATGTCCGGCTTCGTCGCTGGAGATATTGATATTCTCGTCTCGACAACGGTCATCGAGGTCGGTGTTGACGTGCCGAACGCGGCGCTCATGATAATAGAAAACGCCGACCGCTTCGGTCTGAGCCAGCTGCACCAGCTCAGAGGCCGTGTCGGGCGCGGGCAGCACAAGAGCTACTGCGTGCTCGTTTCCGACAGCGATAACGAGGCAACGCAGGCGCGCCTGAAGATCATGACCAAAACAAACGACGGCTTCAGGATATCCGAGGAGGATCTGCGGCTGCGCGGACCGGGTGATTTCTTCGGCTCGCGCCAGCACGGACTTCCGGCCATGCACGTTGCCGACCTCTGCTCTGACATGAATGTCCTGCAAACGGCGCAGCAGGCGGCGCAGGAGCTGCTTTCCTCCGACCCCGAGCTCACTGCCCCCGAGCATGCGCAATTAAAAACAGCCGTCGAGCGCCTGTTTGCCCTTAATGCAGATACATTGAACTGAAAAAGACTTGCCCGCGGGCAAGTCTTTTTTACATTGTGTGATAATTATTCCAGCTCAAAGGCTCCTGTGTAAAGCTGATAGTAGGTACCGTGCTGCGCGATCAATGTGTCATGATCGCCGCGCTCGATGATCCTGCCATGATCGAGTACCATGATAGCCTTACTGTTGCGGACAGTTGACAGGCGGTGGGCGATCACAAAAACCGTCCTTCCGGCCATCAGATTATCCATGCCCTCCTGAACCAGAGCCTCCGTTCTCGTGTCGATGGAGCTTGTGGCCTCGTCAAGGATCATGCACGGCGGATTGGCGACCGCGGCACGGGCGATGGACAGCAGCTGCCGCTGTCCCTGAGAGAGATTAGCGCCGTTTCCTGTAAGCATGGTGTTGTATCCGTCCGGCAGCCTGCTTATGAAGCTGTCTGCATTGGTAAGCTTTGCGGCTGCAATACACTCCTCGTTGGTGGCATCCAGCCGGCCATAGCGAATATTGTCCATAACCGTTCCCGTGAACAGGTTTACATCCTGCAATACAATGCCCAGCGAGCGGCGAAGATCAGGCTTTCTTATCTTGTTGATATTTATCCCGTCATACCGCACCTTGCCGTCCTCGATATCATAAAAACGGTTTATAAGATTCGTGATCGTTGTCTTACCGGCACCTGTTGCACCTACAAATGCGATCTTCTGCCCGGGATGCGCGTATACGGAAACATCGTGCAGTACCGTTTTCCCCGGCACATAGCCGAAGTCAACGTGCTGAAGCTGAATGTCGCCCTTCAGCTCCACGTAGGTAACGGTTCCGTCCGCCTTGTGGGGATGCCTCCATGCCCACAGACCTGTGACGTGATCGGCCTCCGTGAGATTGCCCTGAGGATCGCGCTGGGCATTGACAAGGGTAACGTAGCCGTCGTCGTGCTCGGGCTCTTCGTCTATCAGCTCAAAGATGCGGGCTGCACCGGCTGTGCCCATAGCGATCATGGATACCTGCATGGAGATCTGCGAGATGGTCTGTGAAAACTGACGCGCCATACTCAGAAAGGAGATGATCACGCCCGCCGAAATGCCTGCCGTGCCGGAAAGCCCTACATTTGTTACGTCAAAGTAGATGAGCAGCGCACCGACAATCGCCAGCAGCACATACATCAGGTTGCCCGTGTTGTTCAGGATAGGTCCCAGTACATTTCCGTAAATGTTTGCAGTTTCGCTGTCCTTGAAGAGCTTGTCGTTCAGCTTTATGAAATCGGCCTTGCTTTCTTCCTCGTGGCAGAATACCTTTACGACCTTCTGTCCGTCCATGATCTCTTCGATAAAGCCCTCTTCCTCGGCAAGAGATTTCTGCTGCTCCATCATGTACTTGGAGCTCACCCCTCCGAACTTTTTCGTGACCTTCAGCATGATGAGCGCAAAGGCAAACACGACCAGAGTCAGCCAGAGGCTGTAATACAGCATCAGAAAAACTATCGAGATCATAGTGAGCGAGGCCTGAAACATCTGCGGCAGGCTCTGCCCGATCATCTGCCGGATGGCATCCGTGTCGTTGGTGTAGGTACTCATAATGTCGCCGTGGGCATGAGTATCGAAGTATTTGATCGGCAGGGTCTCCATACGGTCAAACATATCCAAACGAAAATGCTTCAGCGTTCCCTGCGTAACGACCGCCATTATCCTTGTGTAGATAAAGGCTGCCGCAACGCCCATCACATAGATCACACCCATGGCCGTCAGTATGGAAATGAGCTGCTGCCATACCGCAGCCATGCCGGATTTGATCCCCGGCGTAATGCACTCGTCGATCAGACGCTGCATAAATGCAGTGGCCGCTACGGAAGCGCAGGAGCTGATGACGATGCATATCATCGTGATAACGAGCAGGACAGGGTAATATCTGAACAAGTATCGTATCAGCCGCCCGAAGCTGCCTGTTTTTTTCTGATTCTTTTTCATGTCAGACCGCCTCCTTGCTCTTTGTCTGCGTCTCATAGGCTTCCCAATAGATGCCCTTTTGAGCCAGAAGCTCTTCATGGGTGCCCTGTTCCACGATCCTGCCGTCATCCAGCATGAGAATGATGTCTGCATCCTGAACCGACGAAACTCTCTGCGCAATGATGATCTTCGTCGTTTCGGGGATCGCGCTGCGCAGCTCCCTTCGGATAAGGGCATCCGTCTTCGTGTCAACTGCGGAGGTGGAATCGTCCATGATCAGGATCTTCGGCTTCTTGAGCAGCGCTCTGGCAATACACAGACGCTGCTTCTGACCGCCCGAAACATTGGAGCCGCCGCGTTCAATATAAGTGTCATATCCGTCGGGAAGCTGCCGGATAAATTCATCGGCCTGTGCCGATATGCACGCCTGAACCAGCTCCTCATCCGTAGCCTCCTTGTTGCCCCATCGCAGATTCTCCTTGATGGTGCCGGAGAAGAGCACGTTTTTCTGCAAAACCACGGCCACTGCGTCGCGGAGCGTATTAAGATCGTATTCACGCACGTCATGGCCGCCCACGGAGACACTGCCCTCACTGACGTCATACAGGCGTGAGATCAGCTGGATCATCGTGGTTTTGGACGCGCCGGTACCGCCCATTATTCCTACCGTCTGGCCGGAAGCAATGCTCAGATTGACATCAGACAAAGCCGCCTTTTCGCTTTTGTTATTGTAGCGGAAGGAAACGCTGTCAAAACGTATGCTTCCGTCGGGTACCTCACGAAGGCCGTTTTCCGGCGAGGACAGAGTGCTTTCCCAGGTCAGCACCTCCACGACACGGTTTGCCGATTCCGTCGCCATAATGGTCATTACGAATACCATGGACAGCATCATCATTGAAGTGAGTATCTGAACGCCGTAATTGATAAGAGAGGACAGCTGCCCCGTGGTAAGGTCGGAGCCGGAGGTGCTGATAATGATATTAGCTCCGAAATAGCTTACCAGCATGAAGGAGGCATAGATGCAGAGCATCATAAACGGATTGTTGATCGCCAGTGTTTTTTCGACTCTTGTGAAGTCGCTGCACACATCCTCCGCCGCACGCCTGAATTTCTCCTTCTCGTAATCCTCACGAACAAAGGATTTAACGACCCTGATCGCCGAGACATTTTCCTGAACGGAATTATTCAGCGCGTCGTACTTGCGGAAGATACGCTGGAATATAGGGTGAACATGGATCGCGATCCCAAACAGCACAACGCCGAGAATGGGCAGCAGCGCAAGAAAGATGAGCGACATCTGGACATTGATAGTCAGGCACATGATCATGGAAAAAATGATCATAAGCGGTGTGCGGATAGTGATGCGGATGATCATCTGATAGGCGTTCTGGATATTGGTGACATCTGTTGTCATTCTCGTTACCAGAGACGAGGTTGAAAAATGATCAATGTCCGCAAAAGCAAACTCCTGTATTTTGAAGAATATATCCTGCCGCAGATTTCTGGCGAAGCCGCAGGATGCAGTCGCAGCATACCTGCCGGAAAGAACTCCGAACAGCAGCGAAAACATTGCCATGATTACCAGCGCGATGCCTAATTTCACGATAGGCCCGATCGCCTCGCCGGTCATCCTGTCAATGAGCTCTGCCATGATCAGCGGAAGGAGACATTCAAGAGCTACCTCCAGCGATACAAAGATCGGAGACAAAATGGATTCCTTCTTGTATTGCCGAACGCTTTTTAATAATGTTTTTATCATGCTTTACCTCCGATTTGATTCGTTTACATCATCATGCATTCCGTCCTGTATATTTGACAGCATCGTTTGGAGATTTTTCTCCAGCTTATCCATATACCGTTCCGAAATTCCGCGCCCAAGACATTTTTCCTGCCGAGCCTGCAGAGCCTTCAGCTTTTCCTCTATGTCATAGGCCTTCTGTGTCAGTATTATCTCTTTCTTCCTGTTGTCAGCCGACACGGTCTCTGTCTGAATGTACCCGAGCTGTCGCAGCTTCTTCAGATGCATGGATATTGTCGCCCGCGAAATGCCGAGCGACTCCTGCATATTTGCCGCCAAGGGCAGGCTGTCCTTTCTGGCCAGCAGATAAGACAGGATCAATGCCTGCGCCGGAGACAGATCGAGTGACTGCATGTTGACCTTTTGATATTGCTCAAGCGAAATGCTCAGCTGCTTGACTATCAGCAGCAGCTTATGCTCATCCATCCTGCTCACCCCTTTCATACTGCGGATGCTTAATTTGTTAGCGTGCAAACATTTAGGCTACGTACGAAAGTATAATCCGTAAAAGCTTGAAATGGAATTAAAAATGTGTTATCCTTAATAAAAAACTTTTATTACAAGCCTAAGTGCAGAAGGGTGCATGTTATGAACAGCTTTCAACTGACCTGTTTTCTGACAGTTGCGGAAACGCTGAATTTTGCCAGAAGCGCGGAGAGGCTTAATATCACGCAGCCTGCCGTTACACACCAGATAAAGTCCTTGGAATCCGAACTCGGCACCGTTTTGTTTAACAGGTCTACTCATTCCGTCGAGCTTACAAAAGCGGGCTTTCTGCTGCTTGACGATGCAAGGACGATTGTGGCGGCCACGCAGCGCGTAAAGAAACGCTATGAAGCCGCTCAGGGGCGGGAGTTTCCTGAGCTTCGCATCGGCTGTCATAGCGACGGCTACCTTCAGGAGCTCCCGGAAATACTGAGAAGCTTTGCCGCTGTGCACCCTGAGGTTCATGTGAGCATCCGTATGATACCGATACAGGCGCATTTATATCAGTTTTTGGAGGAGGACAAGATAGATATCCTTCTTGCCCTTAAAGAGCCTGACAGCAAGCAAAAGGTACCCGGAATATACAGAGAGCTGGCGAAAAGCTCCACGGTGTGCATTTGCTCTGCCGACCATCCGCTTGCCGAACGGACGCAGCTGACGATGCAGGATCTGTCAAAAACGGCTCTTATCCTGTATGAGCCGATAAAATCGTCCTTTTTCGATATTCAGATATGGGGGAAGCTGATAAGCGGGCGCGATCCGTCGAAGCTGCATTTCTGCGAGTCGGCAGCCACGGCAATCATACTTGCCAAGGCGGGATACGGAATGTTTATAATGCCTGAGATATTTGCCCCGAGCGATCCCGCGCTCGTGGTCATCCCGCTCACCGGCCCGGCTGACAATTCCTTTGGAATGTACTACAAATCACTGAAGTCAAACGCTTATCTGAAGTCATTCTGCGAAATATTAAAAGAGTATTTTGCCTGATCTGTACCCGTTTTCCGACCTTTTGAACGGCATACAGGTGCAAAAATGCGGCTCACTTTTAAGTGAACCGCATTTTCAATTAGTATTCCTTGCGCCGGAAGCGCGGATAAACTGTCTTACTTGCCGAAGTAGCGCTTGAGCAGACCCTCGAAGGCCTTGCCGTGACGGGCCTCGTCGCGTGCCATCTCGTGTACGGTGTCGTGGATAGCGTCGAGGTTGTACTGCTTTGCGAGCTTTGCCAGCTCGAACTTGCCGGCAGTCGCGCCGTTTTCTGCGTCAACGCGCATCTCAAGATTCTTCTTGGTGGAATCGGTGATCACCTCGCCGAGGAGCTCTGCAAACTTTGCAGCGTGCTCTGCCTCCTCGTAAGCTGCCTTCTCCCAGTAAAGGCCGACCTCGGGATAGCCTTCGCGGTGGGCAACGCGAGCCATTGCAAGGTACATGCCGACCTCGGAGCACTCGCCCTCAAAGTTTGCGCGCAGTCCGCTGATGATCTCCTCACGGACATTTTCCGGAACGTCTGCGCCGAAGACCTTGCCGACACCGACCACATGCTCTGCCGCCCAGGTCTTTTCCTCGGACTGCATGGTGAACTTGCTGCCCGGAACATTGCAGATCGGGCACTTCTCGGGGGGAGTGTCGCCTTCGTGAACATAGCCGCATACGGGGCATACCCATTTTGCCATAATATTTTACCTCCTGAAATAAATACACTTTACACTTTACTTTAATGCTGAACGACGTGTCTCGTCTTTCTGTACTTATTATAATAGGAGACAGGCAGTATAACAGTGGCGTATGCTACACCGGCACAGATGTTTTCAAGAAATTTAACATGTATTATAATGTACGCCTCACTCGACGAGCGCGGCGATCGCAGGGCCTGCTGTCCTGCCGAACAGACGTATCGCAGCAAGCGCCTCCTGCAGGGTGTTGCCGTTGCTGCCTACCTCGAGGATCATCGAGCCCGGGGTGAGCTGCTGATTATAGCGGTACTGACTGAGCGTTATGGGCCGCATGAGGCTTGGATAGACCTCGTACACCGCATTTTGAAGATACACGGCAAGGCTGAGATTCTGCCGCCAGTTCGGATGCTCAAGCCCGCTTGCATTGCTGCCGACAAACAGCATGATCTGACTTGCGCACACGCCCTGCTCGGTTGCCGTGGTCTTGTATGTCACCGTGTCCGAGCACAGCGCGTCACGGTGCAGGTCAATGACGATCCTTATGCTCGGGTACTCGGCGAGATATTTCTCGACAGCCTCGCCGCTGCGGTTATACGAGCCGGTGTAGCTCGGATAGTCAAACACCTGCGTGTCGTGAATGACGTTCAGGCCGCAGTCTTTGAATATCTGCGCAAGCTCCGTGCCGATGCGTATAACGTTCAGGCTCTGGTCGAGCGTGCGGTTCGTACCGAGATCGTCGTACTTGTCGAGTCCGGCGGGGGAGTAAGCCTCACTTGAGTGAGTGTGGATGATAAGTATCTGCGGCTTACCGGCCTCAAGCCGAAGCGAGCAGCCCTCGTCGAGTATGGCGTTTATATCAATATCGAAGCCCGAGCCGTTTTTTATCGACAGTCCGCCGGATATCGTTGTCGGTATTATCGAAGGAGTGGGCGCGGCGCTCGATACAGGCTCCGGCGCAGCCGCGGGCGAGGCGGATGGGCTTGCGCTCTCCTGCACGCTCTCCGTTACGGAAATTGTGCTTTTTTCCGCGTCGTCTTCGTCTGTGCGCAGATACACAGCGAACAGAAGCAGGCAGCACAGGGCAAGTCCGCCCACGAAGATCACTTTGATTTTTTCCAGCATACCGAGCCCTCCCTCGGATAAATATATTGCGGCGCGGGGGAAAATATGCTGTACTTATAAGCTGCCCTGTGGTATGATCTATATGCAGCGGTGCATGTGATTATGTAAACCGATAATATTCAGAATTGAGGTGTTATAATGCATATTACATACCGTCCGAAGGGCGTTTGCTCGCAGCTTTTTGAGATAGATGTAGAAGACGGACGCATAGAAAAAGTGGAGGTCAAAGGCGGCTGCGACGGCAATTTGCAAGGCATTTCGCGGCTGCTGGTGGGGATGAAGGTCGAGGATGCCGCCGCCAGATTAGAGGGTATAAGGTGCGGATATAAGAATACATCCTGCCCCGATCAGCTCGCAAAGGCGCTCAAAAACTGCATATAAAAACGGCAAATTAGTTTACATAATATTTTCGCATAACGCAATTGATTTACATAACGTTATACACGCGATTAACATTTGTAATAATTTTTACGGTTTTTTAAGAATTTGTTGTCGAAATTCGACTTTTGTGCAAGCTGACTAAGGCACAAAATGATGTGCATACAGCCTGAAAAGCACCTAAATCTTGCGGTTTTTAAAGCTCTTATGTGAAAAGTGCACAATTCGACACGGCCTGTTTTGTGCAATATAACTATTTACTCGTTTACAAAGCTTCAGTTATAATGAATATGCCCGAGAGTTATACGGGCGGCATTCGGTGTTTTGCCGAATGTATTTCTTATGACAGGAGCGTTATATGAGTAAACTGAAAAAGAACAGTCTGGCACTCGTGTTCGTTATCTGTCTGCTGTGTGTTTTCCTCTGCGGCTCCGCGCTGGCCGAGGAAACTGACAACGGCGTCAGCTATACCGAGACCCCGGTATACGTTGACGGGCTGCTTTCCTGCCGCGGCTATATGATCGGCGACAACTCCTATGTTTCGCTGGAAGCCGCCTGCGCCGTTCTCGGCTATGATGCCGATGTCAACTATGACAAAGAGATAAATGAGCTGACCGTCGAGGTTGCCGGCATAACGATCACCGCCGGCTTTGAGGACTACTATCTGTGCGCAAACGGCAGGTACCTCTATCTTCCCGACGGCTATATGGAGATCGACGGATGCTTCATAATCCCGACGGACGCGCTGGCGAAGATATTTACGCTGGAGCTTTCGCAGGACGATGAGACCGGCGCGATCGATTTAAGCACGGCAGACGAACAGATCCTCCAGAGCGGGGACGAGTATTACAACGAGGATGATATCTACTGGATGAGCAGGATCATCACATGGGAGTCCGGCAACCAGCCCGTCGCGGGACAGATCGGTGTCGGAAACGTCATCCTCAACCGCGCAGGAGACGCACGCTTCGGCGAGACTATCAAGGATGTTATCTTCCAGGCCGGCCAGTTCAGCGTTGTGTCAACTGGCGCTATCTACGGCGAGCCGTATGAGATAAGCGTTGTCTGCGCAAAGCTTGTATACGAGGGCTATAACACCGTCGGCGACGCGCTGTTCTTCCAGACCGGACGGTACTGGGGCAGCGGCATGATAGAAACGACATGGCTGTGTCAGATAGCCGACCACAATTTCTTTATGTGATTGATAAAAGAAATTAATTATGCTAAAATGAGTTGGGTAAAGACCCAACTCATTTTTTACTGGAGCTTTTATGGATAAGATATTGAACGAAGGCCTTGCGCAGCTCGGTATCACGCCCGATGCAGAGGCTGTCGAAAGGCTTAAGGCATATTACGAATATCTCGAGGAGCGCAACCGCGTCATGAACCTGACGGCCATAAGCGGGCAGGAGGACGTTGCGCGGCTGCATTTTCTCGACTGTTCGGCACTGCTCACCGTCTGCGGCTTTGCAGGGAAAAGGGTGGTCGATGTCGGAACGGGCGCAGGCTTTCCGGGCATGGTGCTCAAGATAGTGCAGCCGGATATGGATATAACGCTGCTGGACAGTCTCAATAAGCGCATTGACTTTCTCGCCGAGCTGTGCGATAAGCTGGCTCTCACGGGCGTTCAGTGCATCCACGCACGTGCCGAGGAGCTGCCGGACGAGCGGCGCGCAGCCTATGATATAGCCGTTTCACGCGCCGTTGCGAGGCTCGGAACGCTCTGCGAGCTGTGCCTGCCGTATCTGCGCGTAGGGGGAACGTTTATCGCCATGAAGGGACCCGACTGCGTCGGAGAGGCGGAGGAGGCGGAAAAGGCCATGCATCTGCTCGGCGCAGAGCTTAAAGATATAGTGCGCTACACCATCCCGGGAACGGATATCATCCACGCCGCCGTCGTGATCGAAAAGACAAAGCCCACGCACCCGAAATACCCGCGCAAATGGGCACAGATAAAAAAACAACCATTATAAGTATTATTTAAAAAAGCTCAGGCCAGATGGTCTGAGCTTTTTTGCTGCTATTCGTAGTCTCCGCCGCCGATGAACTCGCGTATCAGCGCATCGGGAGCGACGAGCTTTTCGTCGATAACGCCGAAGAGCTGAAGCGCGGGGAGCACCGTGCGCAGCTCGTCGTAGCGCTCTATGCCCTCTGGAATGGAGGAGAACAGCTGCGTCGCCGTTTCGTTCATGACGGCCATCTCGTAGGGAAAGGCCGAGTCAAACAGGAAGTTTGCCTTGTTCTTGAACGGCGAGATGTAGCTTTTTTCGCCTCGGCGGACGTTTGCCCACATCTTGAGCGTCATTGCGGGGTCTGCGCCGCGAAAGTTATAGTCGCGCACCGTGCGGCGCACGAGCCTGAACCATGTGCCCTTGAAGCAGACCTGACCGTTGAACTCGACATTGCTGCGCGCCGAGATATAGAGCTTGAAGGCATCAGGATGCTTTTCGGTTATCATGTCGTTCAGGGCGTGTATGCCCTCGAAAACGACTATCTCGTCCTTCTTGAGCTTTATCGACTTCGATGGCTCGAGCACGCGCATCTGGCGCGAGAACTCGTATTTCGGAACGAATATGCGCTTGCCCTCGGCAAGCATGTCAAAATGCTCGTTTAACAGCTCCATGTCGAGGCACAGGGGAGACTCAAGGTCAATGTCGCCCTCGGGAGTGCGCGGGGAGGTAGCGGGATCGACGGTCTTGAAATAATCGTCCATGCCGACATAATGCGCTTGAACTCCGCGGCGCTCAAGCTCCTCACTTATCTTGCGTGCGGTCGTCGTCTTGCCGGAACCCGACGGGCCGGACATGAGAACTATCGGGCTGCGGCGGCTGTTTTCGATTATTTTACCGGCTGCGTCCTTGACGCGCTTTGCGTACACCTCGTCGCATTCCTCGATAAAGCCCTTGGGGTCTGCAACTGTGCGGAAGTTTATCTCTTTAAGATCAAATGCCATTATTTTTGTGCTCCTTGCTGTAAAAATCTATTATGCCCTGCTTGTCATTGCAGGTCTTTTGTATACCTGATATGTATTCGCTCGGATATTTCGGCGCGAAGAAGCGGATGTTCCGTCCGCCCGAAGGGGAGATGAGCTTTGTCGAGCCTCCGCCGCCGAGCGCGATGATGGAGCACAGCTCCTCCATGATGCACACGTTGTAAATGTTTTCGCTGCCGGGCTTTGCCCAGCCGACGTTTTCAAAGCCGCCTGACATGAATTTCTGCCTGTAAAGATAATACGGAGCCCAGCCGCCGTGCCGCAGCTTTTCGGCTGCAATATCGAGCATTTTCCCGACCTCGGCATCGGAGGGGATGGGACTGCCCTCGAGAGTTATGCGCGAGCCCTTTTTGAGCGAGAGCGTGTGCACGGTGATATTCTCCGGCTCAAGGCCGATGACGGTGTCGAGCGTTTTTTCAAAGCCCTCGGCGCTGTCGGACGGAAGTCCGGCGATGAGATCCATGTTCACCGCCATGCCGCCGGCTCTGCGCACCGTGTCCAGCGCGTCGAGGATATCCACTGCCGAATGCCTGCGGCCTATGACCTCAAGCACCTCATCGCTCATCGTCTGCGGGTTTACGCTTATCCTGTCAACGCCGTGCGCACGCAGGGTGCGCAGCTTTTCCTCCGTTATCGTGTCTGGCCTGCCTGCCTCAACGGTGTATTCGCGCAGCCGCGAAAGGTCAAAGCGGGCTTCTATCCCCGAGCACAGCCTGTCAAGCTGCTGCGCACTCAGCGTCGTGGGTGTTCCGCCGCCCATGTAGATGGATATGACCGAGAGCCCGAGCCTGTTCACAGCTTCTGCTGCCGCGTCGATCTCCTGCATCAGGGCATCCATAAACGGGGGGATGAGCTTCATGCTTTTTTCGACCGACTGGCTCACAAAGCTGCAATACGAGCACCTTGTCGGACAGAAGGGAATGCCGACGTACAGGCAGATATCGCGTTCATCAAGGCTTTTTATAACGCTCTCGGTCACCAGCGCCGTATCGCGGCAGAGAGCTGCCCGCTGCTCAGTAACGTCATAGTCGGCGATGAATTTTTTCAGTGCCGCGTCAGGGCTTCTGCCCTCAAGCTCCTCACGGAAGAGCTTGCCCGGCCTTACGCCCGTGAGCATTCCCCAGGCGGGCTTCTTATGTCCGGCGCGGATGGCGGCGCGGTAAAAGGCGGTTTTTATTATGCGGCTGCAAAGCTTGCTGCGCGCTATATCGTCGGTCATAAGCTCTGTCCTGACAGAGCTTTTTGCCCTGTATTCTGCACCGTTTATCACAAGGCGGCAGCTTGCCGTCGTGAAGATATCTCCCTGCGAGAGCCGCAGCTCGACCCTGTCTCCCTCCGGCCTGCCCTCGGGATATTCCGGCCGCTCTGAGGGGTAGAGCGACAGCAGCATCTGCTCGGCTGCGTATTTATAATCATGTCCGT
>CAVGXR010000026.1:0-24189 GCA_963633225.1 Collinsella aerofaciens | reverse complement strand
TGACCTTCGACGAAATGGACGAGTTCATAGCCTCGCACGAGGATATAGTCTGCCCTGTATGCGGCAAGCACGACTTCACCCCCATCCGCAAGTTCAACCTCATGTTCAAGACCGCCATCGGCGTGACCGAGGACTCAAGCTCCACCTGCTATCTGCGTCCCGAGACCGCTCAGGGCATTTTCGTAAACTTTGCAAACATCCAGCGCACCACGCGCAAAAAGCTGCCCTTCGGCGTGTGTCAGGTCGGCAAGGCCTTCCGCAACGAGATAACCCCGGGCAACTTCATCTTCCGCATCCGTGAGTTCGAGCAGATGGAATGCGAGTTCTTCTGCAAGCCCGGAACGGATCTTGAGTGGTTCGCTTACTGGAAGGACTTCTGCAAAAGCTGGCTGCTGTCGCTTGGCATAAGCGAGGAAAACCTGCGCCTGCGCGACCATGAGCCGGCGGAGCTTGCCTTCTACTCCCGCGCTACTACCGATATAGAATACGCCTTCCCGTTCACCGACTGGGGCGAGCTGTGGGGCATTGCAGACCGCACGGATTATGACCTTGGCCGCCATCAGGAGGCATCCGGCAAGGATCTGACCTATTACGATCAGGACACCAACGAGCACTACATCCCCTATGTCATCGAGCCGTCCCTCGGCTGCGACCGCGTTGCGCTCGCCTTCCTGTGCGAGGCATACGACGAGGAGGTCGTCGGTCAGGACAAGAAGGGCAATGACGATATCCGCACCGTTCTGCACCTGCATCCGGCGCTTGCACCTTATAAGTGCGCGATCCTGCCGCTGAGCAAGAAGGAGATACTCACAGGCCCCGCCATGGAGCTTTACACTGAGCTCAGCAAGGAGTTCATGGTCGATTACGACGAGACCGGCTCCATCGGCAAGCGCTACCGCCGCGAGGACGAGATAGGCACGCCCTACTGCATCACCTTCGACTTCAACACAGTCGGCACCGAGACCGACGAGGCCGACCACTGCGTCACCATCCGTGAGCGCGACAGTATGCAGCAGGTGCGCATCCCCATCAGCGAGGTCAAGGACTATATCGCTGAGAGAATAAAGTTCTGAGGCTGCAGTAATGACCGGCACCAAAGAGCAGCATTTTCTGTTCGGCACAGACATTCCCGCCTGTGCCGGACAGCGCCGGCGCTTTTGCTTTTACCTGTGGAATTACGGAATGCTCGCCGTTTCTGCGGCGGGGATATGCTGCCTGACGCTGTTTCTCGGCATCGGCATGGGCAGCTACGAAATGCTGCTGGACTATTTTCGGCACCCTTTGATATTCTTTCTGAACTTTCTGCCTGTGTGCCTGTTTGAGCTTTTGCTCTACTGCCTTATAAACAGGGCGTGGATCTCGTTTCTGGGCACGTCGGCGATCTTCGTGACGGCCTCGGTGGGAAACTACTTCAAGCTCAAATTCCGCGACGATCCGTTCATGTTTTCCGACATCACGGCGATACATACGGCGCTGGGCGTATCGGCAAACTATAATATCACGTTCACAAAGCGCATAGCCCTCTGCCTTGTCTGCGTCGCCGTCGGAGCACTGCTTCTGTTCTTCTTCGTGCGCGGCCGCTCATCCGGCAGAGTGAGGGCAGCCATTGCCGCCCTTATCGCGCTGAGCGTATGGCCGCTGTGGAAGCTCGTCTACTCCAGCGCTTCGGTCTACGATGAGAAAACGGCAAATTTCGAGCACGCGAGCCGCTGGGAGGCGACGGATGTTTTCGTTTCCAAGGGCTTTGTGTACCCGTTTATCCACAGCATCAGCACCGCTATCGACACTCCGCCCGACGGCTACGACGAGGCAGAGGCCGAAAGCACTCTCTCATCTTACAGTGATTCAGATATTCCCGAGGACGGCAAGGTGAACATACTTGCCATTCAGCTCGAGGCCTTTTCCGATCTTACGACGGTGGGACTTGAGGGAGTTGAGGATATATACGCCGCCTATCACGCGCTCGAGGCCGAAAGCTATACGGGGAACCTGCTGACGAACGTTTTTGCCGGCGGCACGATAGACACCGAGCGCTGCTTCCTCACCGGCTTTTCCGAGCTCAAGGATTACCGCAGCAGCGTAAACTCCTACGTCTGGTATCTGCGTGAGCAGGGCTACACGGCAAACGGCAGTCACCCCTGCCTGCGCACCTTCTACAATAGATATAATGTAAACACCTATCTCGGCTTCGAGGATTATCTGTACACCGAGGGATATTACGAAAAATACGGCTATCCGACGAGCACCGACGACGAGCTTTTCCCCGAGATGCTGAAGCTTTTCAAGTCCGATATTGCATCCGGCAAGGATGTTTTCTCGTTCAACGTCAGCTATCAGGGGCATGGACCGTACAGCAGCGATGAGCTCATCTGGGGCGAGGAGCTGTGGAACGGCGATGTTTCCGAGTACAGCTACTACGTTATCAACAATTACCTCGGCTCGGTCAAAAATACGATAGAAAACCTCTGCGAGCTCAAGGAAGAGCTCGGGGCGATGGACGAGCCTGTCGTGCTGGTCGTATACGGCGACCACAAGCCGTGGCTCGGCGACGGCAGCCAGTGCTATACCGAGCTCGGCATAAGCCTTGACCGCTCGACCACGGAGGGCTTCAGAAATTACTACACCACGCGCTATCTCATCTGGGCAAACGATGCCGCCAAGGAGATGTGCGGCAGCGACTTTGCCGGTCAGGGGCCGGACATAAGCCCCTGCTATCTCATGAACGAGCTGTTTTCGCTTCTCGGTTGGGAGGGCACGGCCTATATGCAGTTCATGAACGACGTACAGGCGGAGCTTCCCGTTATAAACACCTCCGGCTTCTATCTCATAGACGGTGAGGTCACAGACAGCGTAAGCGGCAGCCGGCTCGATGCCGAGCAGCTGATGTACAGGGTGCAGTATTATATGAGACGAAACTTTTTGTATTCGGAGGTAGTGTCATGACGGCAGGCGAAGGCTTTGTTAAGGCGATAAAACCCATAGGCTGCGTAATGTTCCTCATCCTGTTTGCGGTGTTCATGGTGTTCTGCTTCACGAGCGAGGCTCCCCTCGGCGATAAGTACACCTGCCCGCACACGACCGAGTATTACTCCGAGCATCTCGACGAGTTCGAGCAGGAGCTCGAGGATAATCTTCTCCCGCTTGTTGACGGCGTTGAGGACTGCCGCATAAACGGGGATAAGCTCACGATCGTCATAGCTCCCGACAGCTTTGAGGCATCGTCGAAAATAATAATCCACTATTATGGCGAAACTTTATTTGACATACAAAAATCAGAGAAATGAGTGATAAAAATGAAAGACGGATTTATTAAAGTTGCAGCCGCATCTCCGATGATCAAGGTCGCCGACACGGAATATAACGCCGGTCAGGTCATCGAGTGCATGAAAAAAGCGTCCGAAAAGGGCGTAAAGCTGCTCGTTTTCCCCGAACTCACGCTCACGAGCTGCTCCTGCTATGACCTTTTCGGCCACAGAGTGCTCCTGCGCGGCGCGGAGGCAGCGCTTGAAAGAGTCATCGAGGCCAGCGCCGGAAGCGACATGCTCGTCGTGGTCGGCCTGCCCTACGCGCCGAGAGGCGGTGCGCTGTACAGCGTCGCGGCGGTCGTGTCCGACGGTGAGCTTCTGGGTCTTGTCCCCCGCTCCGAAACCGACGGCACGGTCTTTGCCGCAGCCGACGACGAGGGCGGCGAGGAGACGGTGTGCGGAAAATTCGACGCATTCTTTGATACCGAGCTGCTGTTCACCAGCGACGTTCTGCCCGGACTTTCCGTTGCGGTCGAGCTCGGCGCTGACGCTGATGCCATAGACTCTCCGGCAGCTCGCCACGCTCTTGCAGGCGCGACGGTCATAGCCTCGCTTGCATCCTTCCCCGCGACCGTCAGCTCCACCATCGAGGCCACCGATTCTGTCAAGTACCGCTCCAAGCACCTCAGCTGCGGCATCGTTCTCGCAGCTCCCGGCAAGGGCGAGAGCACGACCGACAACGTCTACTCCGGCCTGTGCATGGTAGCCGAAAACGGTGAGGTACTCGCATCCGATGAGTGCGAGGACTGCTTTGTCGTCTCTGAGCTCGACATCGAGTATCTTGAAAACCTCCGCCGCAAGAGCGGCAAATACGGCAGAAGCCAGTATAAGTACAGCCACTCCGAGCTCTACTGGGGCGAGGAGGTCTGCGAAACGGAGCTTACGCGCACTTACCGCAAGCTGCCGCATCTGCCTGAATTTGAAAAGGACATGGGCAACTACTGCCGCAGGATGATAGACATTCAGGTCTCCGGCCTTGTAAAGCGCATGAGCTACGCCGGTCTTGACCACTGCGTCGTCGGCATCTCCGGCGGCGTTGATTCGACGCTGACCGTTATGGTCTGCGCAGAGGCCGTGAAGCGCATGGGTCTGCCCTCGACGAACGTCGTTGCCTGCACGCTGCCCTGCTTCGGCACCTCCTCCCGCACGAAGTCCAACGCCATCATCGTCGCCGAGCAGGTCGGCGCGGAGGTTCGCGTTATCGACATCGGCGAGAGCGTTTACAAGCACTTTGACGATATCGGCCACGCCCACGACGACTACTCCATCGCCTTTGAGAATGCGCAGGCGCGTGAGCGCACGCAGGTGCTCATGGATATAGCCAACAAGGTAAACGGCCTTGACGTCGGCACAGAGGATCTCAGCGAGTTTGTTGACGGCTGGTGCACCTACAACGGCGACCACACAAGCATGTACGATGTGAACATGGGCCTGACCAAGACTCAGGTCCGCGCAGGCGTTCGCTACATTGCCCAGCATACCGAGGACAAGGTCCTTGCCGAGGCTCTGTGGGACGTTCTCGACTGCCCCGTAACGCCGGAGCTGCTGCCGATACACGACGATCAGATCGAGCAGAAGAGCGAGGAGAATGTAGGCTCGTACAGCCTGCAGGACTTCTTCACGCACAAGATGATGATCTGCGGCTTCTCTCCGGCCAAGACCATGCGCCTTGCAAAGGCCGCCTACGGCGACGAGTTTTCCGACGAGGAGCTCACCAAGTGGCTCCGCAGCTACTGCAAGCGCTATTTCAGCCAGCAGTTCAAGCGCAGCTGCCTGATGGACGGCCCGAGCGTCGAGGCCTTCTCTGTCTCGCCGCGTACCGGCTTCCTCATCCCCTCGGATGCGGAGAACAGCCTGTTCATGGCCTCCGTTGACAGCGCAGCAAAGGAGTAAAACCTCAACAGTTTAAAAGCTCAGGCAAAAGTGCCTGGGCTTTTTTCAAAATCGCCGTAACGAATGGTCTTCGAAAAGAACTAATAGCTGTAAGGAGGTGAAGTCCGTGGCGAGAGGTGACGATATCTATACCGAGCACGCAAAGCGTGTTTACCGCTATCTGTTCTCACTGTGCGGCGAGGCCGGCACTGCCGAGGAGCTGACGCAGGAGACGTTTTACAGGGCGCTCAAGAGTCTTGACTCATATCGCGGCGAGGCTTCACCGCAGGTCTGGCTGTGCGCGATAGCAAAAAGGCTGTGGTATAAGGAGCTTGAGCGCAGGTCGAGGACGGCACCGCTGGACGATAGCTTTGCCGAGAGCATCGCAGCGCCAGACGATACGGTGCTGCTCGTGGAGCGGCGCGACGAGCGAAAGCGGCTCTATCGGGCGATGCAGAGGCTCGATGCGGACACGCGGGAGGTCATACACCTGCGCATTGCGGGCGATTTTTCCTTCCGCGATATCGGCGAGATACTTGGCCGCAGCGAGGTCTGGGCGAGGGTGCGTTTTTATCGCGGCAAGCAGGAGCTTGCGGAGATCATCAGAGGTGAAAACAATGAATGAGAACAAATTATCGTGCTGCGTGGTGCGCGATCTGCTGCCGGCATACATTGAGGGGCTGACGGAGAGCGGGACCTCGGAGCTCGTCAGTGAGCATCTTGCCTCCTGCCCCGACTGCGGCAGGATAGAGGCGGAAATGCGCTCGCAGCCCGCCGTTGAGCGTGCGCCCGCGCCGAAGCTCGGCTTTCTGCGCAGATACAGGCTGCGGCAGCTGCTCTCCGCGCTTTTGGCGGCGCTGGTCACGGTGGCCGTTATGTGTCTGCTGTATTCGTCGGAGTTTAAGTATCAGAACACTGAGGCTGGGCGGCTGGCTGCCGTCGAGGACTTTGTCACGCAGGATATGCCCGCGCCGTATTCCGGCGAAGAGCCGCCCAAGCTCGTGACGGGCACACCGCTGACCGTGCACGCATGGGCAGAGCGCGGCGACAGGCTGTATCTTTTCTACACCGCCGACACGGAGGATAATATTCAGGGCTTCGTCGAGCTCGAGCGCGGCATAAACGGGCGCTACAGACCGCTTGACTCGATAGTCGCCCCGTCGCAGAAGACCGCCGGTATAGCCGGTCTGAACCGTTCGGAGAGCGAGACCTATATGCTTGCAGCCTACAACTGCCGCGGCATATATTCTGCCGAGCTCAGCTTTCATGTCTACTACGGCGGCTTCATAAAGGCCGCATCCATGACCGTGGATATCGACAGTCCCGACTTTTTGAAGCTCTACAGCTTCAGCGAGCTTACGGAAATGCTCGGCCTTGAGTATGACGGGCTGGATACGGTCGCTGCGTTTTCGATACGCTCGGTGAAGCTTCTTGACGAGAACGGAAACGACGTGACCGCACAGTACACCGACGAGAGCGTCGATCAGAGCTGGGCGGGCGGTGTCGGCGCAGCCGAGACCGGCGCTGTCTATGTTTTCATGGCCATAGCTGCCATCCTCGGCATCATCCTCGTGCGCTTTTTCCTGAAAAAAAGCTGAGATTGGCATAAAAATCCCGACCTGCCGGTCGGGATTTTGTTGCCTTCAAAACAGCATATCCTTTGAAAATACTATATCCACTCCGCCCATCGTTATCACGTCGCCGGAGAAGATGCGCTCCTTGCGGTCGATGCGTTTGCCGTTTACATACGTCCCGTTTGTCGAGCCGAGGTCCTGTATGTAATAGTGCCCGTCGTGCAGCTCAATGGCAAAATGCCGGCGCGAGGCCTTGGGCGCGGAGTAAACGAAGTCGCAGTCCTCGCTGCGGCCAAATATCCATTCGGTCTTGCCGCTGGCGGGCTCATGCACCGAGGAGTTGAGCGTTGAGTCCCCGAAGTTGTTTATAAAATCAAAAAGTCCCTTGAATTTATCTCCTGCCATGACTGCACCTCCATCTTTTATATCCAGTATACCAACAATAAGAATATTAAGCAAGAGTAAAAGAAGTGTGCGCAAGCTTGAAAAATGCGCCGATTTGCGATATTATTGACAAAATACTCAATTGTTCGAGAGGTAAGAGCTTGAGAAAGATCGCACTATGGGAGGCAAGGCATCCCAAGACGGTGCTCATTGCGGCGCTGCTGCTGCTCATTCCGGCGCTTCTGGGCTTCATCGGAACGAAGGTCAATTATGATATACTCTCCTATCTTCCCGATGAGCTTGAATCCGTGCAGGGCGAGCAGGTGCTCGATAAGACCTTCAACACCGCAGGGATATCCATCGTCATAACCGAAAATATGCAGCCAAAGCAGACTCTGGCACTTAAAAATGAAATACTCGAGGTAGACGGCGTGGCCTCGGTCATATGGGTCGATACCATTGCTGATATCGGCATACCCGCTGATATCCTGCCGGATGCGCTGAAGAACATATTTTACAGCGCCGACGGCAGTCAGACTATGATGCTCGTGCGCTACGATGCCGGCGGCTCTGCCGACAGCCAGCTGAAGGCCATTGCGCAGATAAAAACACTGCTGGGCAAGGATCAGTTCCTGAGCGGGCTCTCCGTCGTCGTTGACGACACGCGGGAGATCGCCGAAACGCAGGCACCGCTGTATATAGCCGTCGCCGTGGTTCTTGCGCTCATGGTCATGAGCGTGCTGATGGAGTCGTGGTTCCAGCCGCTTATCATCCTGTTCTCGCTCGGCCTTGCCGTCATATACAACATGGGCACGAATATCTTCCTCGGGCAGATATCGTTTATCACCCAGTGCGTCGCGGCGGTATTGCAGCTGGGCGTTACGATGGACTATTCCATTTTCCTCATCGACCGCTATGCTGAGGAAAAGCCGCGCTTTGAGACACGCGAGGAGGCGATGGCCGAGGCCGTCACGGTGTCGATGACGGCGCTCATGGGAAGCTCCCTGACGACGGTGTTCGGCTTTCTGGCGCTGTGCTTTATGAAGCTGGGGCTCGGCTTTGATATCGGCTTTGTCATGGCAAAGGGCGTTGTCCTCGGCATACTGACGGTCATATTCGTTCTGCCGGCGGTCGTGCTGATGTTTGAAAAGCAGATAATAAAATACCGCCACCGCAGCTTCGTGCCGAATTTTACGCGGCTGAACAAATTCACGATAAAGCACAAAAAGGCCTTTGCGCTGCTGTTCCTTGCGCTGCTCGCGCCGACATATTTTCTCCAGAAGAATATAGAAATGTACTACAGCATGGACAAGGCGCTGCCGTCGTACCTGACCTCAATGGAGGGTCTGAGCAAGCTCAAGACGGATTTCGGCATGGCCTGCACGCAGTTTATCATTATAGACGACAGCCTGCCGGCAGAAAAGCTCATTGAAATGGAGCACAGGCTCCAGAGCATGGACGGCGTATCCTCGCTGCTGGCTTACAACTCCGTCGTCGGCGCGGCGATACCTGACGATATCATCCCCGACGAGATAATGAGCCTGTGCAAGCAGGACGGCAAGCAGCTTATGATGATAAACTCCGAGTACGGCGCTGCGACCGACGAGCTGACGGCGCAGCTCAAGGAGATGGACGCAATAGTCAAGTCCTATGACCCGAACGCCTACATAACCGGCGAGGGCGCGATAACTCAGGGGCTTATCGACACTACGGATGTTGACTTTGCCGTGACCTCCGTTCTGTCGATAGCCGCGATATTCATACTTATCGCAATATGCTTCAAATCGCCCTCGCTGCCGGTGATACTGGTGCTGTCGATTGAGCTTGCGATCTGGATAAACCTTTCGATAAGCGTCATCATGGGCAAGGAGGCATCGTTTGTCGATCCGACTGTCGTAAACTGCGTGCAGCTCGGCGCAACGGTGGACTATGCGATACTGCTGACAACGCGCTTCCGCGAGGAGCTGCAAAGGCTCCCACGCGACGAGGCAATGCTCAAGGCCGTCGCTGCGGCGCAGCAGTCGATATTCCAGAGCGCGGGCGTGTTCTTCGCCGCTACCTTCGGCGTGTACCTCGTGTGCGATATCTACATCGTGCGCGGTATGTGCGCCCTGCTTGCACGCGGCGCGATAATAAGCGAGATCGTCATCATACTTCTGCTCTCGCCCGTATTGTGCGTGTGCGAAGGCTTTATTGCCAAAACGACACCGAGCTGGAGGTTAAAACATGAAAGCTAAACGATATATTGCCATGCTGCTTGCTCTGAGTATGCTCACTGCGCTGCTGTCCGGCTGCGGAAAGGCGGACGATAACGAGGCGGAGAGCACCCCCGAGCCGACAAAGCATCCCGAGTACGAGCTCACGGACAACGCCGTGAACAAGGAGGAGACGGTTTATATAAACGTATCTCCCGACGGCGAGGTGAAAAAGCTCAGCGTCACCGACAGGCTGCACACGGATATGCCGCAGGTGCGCGTCGAGGATAAGAGCGATCTTTCCGATATCAAGGACGTAAAGACCTTCCTTGAGCCCGTGCGCGAAAGCGATAAGCTCTACTGGGACATGGACTCGACCGACCTTTATTACTCCGGCAGCAGCGATAAAACGCCGCCCATGAAGATATCCGTCAGCTACACGCTCGACGGCAAGGCGGTAAAGGGCGCGGCTCTGGCCGGAAAGAGCGGCGATGTCACGATAACGATAAAGGCCGAGAACACGCTCAAAAAGACCGCCGGCGAATATGAGATATCCTGCCCCATGCTGTTTATCTGCGGCATGATCCTGCCGGACGAGAACTTCAGCGAGGTCTCGACCCCGAACGGCGTGCTGCTCAGCGACGGCTCGCGGCAGCTCGTGTTCTTCGCCGGAGTGCCCGGCATGAACGACAGCCTCGGCATTGACAAGCTCGGGCTCAATTTCGGAACGACGCTCGGCGGCAGCGAGTACACCGTCACCGCCAAGGCCAGCGACTTTGCCCTCGGCAACATGATGTTCGTCGCCGTGCCGTTTTCCTCGATATCCTCACTCGGACCTGACGATATCAAGGTCGGCACCGAAAGCGTAAAAACCATGCTCAGCGATATTCAGGGGCTCATGGGCGCGTTCAGCTCGCTTGACCTTGCCGACATGGTGCAGATGCTCTACGGCGACGCGCAGCAGATAGAGCAGCTTATAAACTCCGTGGGACGCGCAGCAAAGCTGTATAAGGAAAACAAGGCGCTCATCGACGTTCTTAACAAATACGTCACCGAGGGCAACCTCGCAAAGCTCGAGACGCTGCTGGCGGACATGGAGCGCATCGACACCAGCCGCCTGCAGACGCTTGCGCAGTTTACGCATCTTTCGGAGCTGCTCGAGCTCATCGGAAAGTTCAACACAAACATCGGAGCACTCGCGCAGTTTACCCGCGATTATCTCGAGATAGCCCCGACCTTTGAAAACCTCAACCGCGACCTGTCCTCGCCTGAGGTGCAGCAGTCGCTGGATAATCTTCCGACGATCATAAGCGAGCTGCAAAGCCTCGTAAACGTCATGCACGCAAGTCAGGAAATGCTCGAGCGCATGACAGGGCTGCTCGGCGGAGAGAGCATAAACAAGATAATCGCCTTCACGCAGAAGCTGGAAAACAGCGTGAGCATCGAAACGCTCACAAAGGCGCAGCAGCAGGCGCTCACCGAGCGTATGCAGGCCTGGCTCGATTTCGGCAGCAGCTACGATATCTTCACCCAGCGCAGCGATAAAATGACCTCCACCGTCGTGTTCGTATATAAATCCGAAGCGATTTCGTAGGCGCATTGAGGCTGCTACGGATACGCATATTGCGGTAGCACGGTATCGAAACACTGGAGAAAACAAAGACGTTTCGCGTACCGTAGGTGTGATGCAGTGTTGCGTCAGCATCTCAAATGCTGCGCCATTCTCCGTAGGGAACAGGCTTGCCTGTTCCGTTTGCTGAAGCTTCCACTGCACCGAAATCGGCGCACCTGTAGGGAACGGGCTTGCCCGTTCCGCTTGTTGAAGCTATCTGCGCACCGAAACTTTGCCCGTCTGCCCCAGACTAAAACCAAACGTAAAACAAAAAAGACAGCTTGGACATACATCCGAGCTGTCTTTTCTGCGTTTAATCATAGATATTTGTTCCTACCATGCGGAACAGGCAAGCCTGTTCCCTACAAGGACTGGAGGTAGTTTCGGTCGGGCACAAGCAACCACATCCAGCTTAATCTTCATGCGAATTGCCCGCCACGGCGAGTGACCAGGCAGGCCTGTTCCCTACGAGGATTGGAGGTAGTTTCTCTCTCCGAGCGAATACCTTCGGCTAACAGCTAACTGCTAAGGGCTAACAGCTCGCTGCGGTTTCCGCAGCATTTTCGATACCGTGCACCTGCAATCTCCGTATAGGCACAGCCTCAATGCGCCTCCAAAAAATCGTCGTTTTTGACCCAATCCTCAACATCGACGACGCTGAAGGTGTCAGCGCCGGTGCGGATGATGACGCGGGCGATGCCGGCGTTTATGACCTGACGGCGGCACATCGAGCAGCTTGTTGCGTTGGTCAAAAGCTCGTGCGTCTGCGCGTCACGTCCGACGAGGTACAGCGTTGCACCAAGCATATCGCGCCGCGAGGCGGAGATTATGGCGTTTGCCTCGGCGTGGACGCTGCGGCACAGCTCGTAGCGCTCGCCGGAGGGTATCTTCATCTCGACCCTCGTGCAGCGGCCCGCATCGGTGCAGTTTATCCTGCCCCGCGGTGCACCGTTATAGCCGGTCGAAATGATCTCGTCGTTGCGCACGATTATAGCGCCGTACATACGCCTGAGGCAGGTCGAGCGCTGCAAAACCGCATCGGCAATATCGAGGTAATAATTTTCCTTGCTTGTGCGCTTATCCATGAGCACATCCTCCGAACACAAATAGTGTATTCATTTTACTGTTTTTGCGCCTTTTCGTCAATAGCGCCGCTGTTTTTGATATGATTTCCGATGATCTCGGAGACCTCCGATATAGTCACGAACGCGCTCACATCGGCCTCGCTTATTATGCGCTTGAGCTGGTTTACCTCGACACGGGTTATCACGCAGTACAAAACGGTTTTCTTGCTGCCGGAGACAAGCCCCTCGGCAGAGATAAAGGTGCAGGTGCGGCCAAGCTGCTGATATATGCTGTCGGCAATGTCGCTTGCGTGGTCGGTTATTATCATTGCGGCCTTGGCCTGCTCCATGCCCTCCTGAACGATATCAATGAGCTTGAAGGTGATGAAGTAGGTCAGCAGCGAGAGCATGGCTCTGTCCCAGCCGAAGAGGATGCCGGCGCTTATGTAGATGAAAATGTTTATCATGAATATGATCTGACCCGTTGACGCGCTGACGTTTTTGGAAAGCAGCATGGCGGCGATCTCCGTACCGTCGAGGCAGCCGCCGTGGCGCAGCACCGTGCCGACACCTACGCCCAGCAGGACTCCGCCGAACACGACAGCCAGCAGCTCCGAGCTCGTGACCGAGGGAATGAGCTTGCACAGCTCCAGAAAGCTGGAAAACGCGGCCATGGCTATGACGGCGCGCAGAAGAAAGCGCTTGCCCAGCGCCTTGTAGCCGACGAAGAAAAACGGGATGTTTATGATGATGACCAGTATGCTCAGGCTGATGCCGGACAGGTAGTTTATCATCATGCTCACGCCCGTCACGCCGCCGTCAAGTATCGTGTTCGGTATGAGAAAGCACTCGATCGAAAACGCGGCGCAGCCCGCGCCGATTATTATCATTATGATGGGAAAAAGCTGTTCCTTAAAGAATCGACTCATTGCTTCACCTTCCTGATATAAAAATTGCGATATAATTATATTATACCGCAATTTTTATGCAATTTGGTAAACTTGGAGTAAATATTTAATCACCCTCGACCATTCTGTAGCCAACGCCGATCTCAGTGAAGATATACTGCGGCTCTGCGGGGCTCTTTTCGATCTTGCGGCGGATATTTGCCATGTGGACGCGCAGCGACTGGTTGTTGCCGCGGGTGCCGGGACCCCAGAGCTCCTTTATTATGTAGTCATAGGTCAGCACCTTTCCGGCGCACTTGCCGAGCAGCGCAACGATCTTGTACTCGTTCTGCGTAAGGCCGACGTTCTGACCGTTAACGAGCACCTGATGCTTGTCATAGTCGATCTCGAGATCGCCGGACTTGAACTTGCCGGTGGTGGCGATGGTCTCGTTTGCAAGACCCGTGCGGGTATGGCGTATCGCGGTGCGTATGCGCGCAAGAAGCTCGCCCGCGCCGAAGGGCTTTGTTATATAGTCGTCCGCGCCGAGATCTAGCGCCTCGACCTTGTCGCGCTCATGCGCACGAGCCGAGACGACGACGATGGGCAGCAGCGTCCACTCGCGCACGCTTTTTATTATTTGCAGGCCGTCGATATCGGGCAGACCGAGGTCGAGAACGATAAGGTCGGGACAGTGCGAGGTTATCATCGAATAAGCCTCCGCGCCGGAGCGGGCGACAATAACGTCGTAGTCGTTCGAGGTGAGTATGGTGCGCAGGAAGTTTGATATGCTGCGCTCGTCTTCAACGATGAGTATTTTGTCACGAATATTCATTCTTCATTCTCCTCCATAGGTAAAGTAAATCTGAAAACGGCACCGCCCTCGGGACGGTTTGCCGCGCTTATTGTTCCGCCGTGCGCCGCAACTATTGCCTGACACGCGGCAAGCCCTATGCCGCGGAAGCGGTTGCTGTCGTATGTTCTTCCGCTCGCAGGGTCTATATGCCCGCGGAAGATGACGGGGATTATCGCGGGGTCGAGTCCCGCGCCGTTATCCGAAACTGAGATGATCGCCTGACTGCTGTCGTGCGTGACATCCAGATGCAGCTCTGTCATGCCCTCGGCGTGCTTCGCGGCGTTATCCAGAAGATTGTTTATGACCTGCTGGACGAGCATCGCGTCAACGCTTACCATCAGCGGCTCGTCGGGGATGCTTATTTTGAGGTTAACGTCAGGATAGCGCTTTTTGAAATTGGCTATGCACTCGCCGAGTATCTCCTCAACAAGCTCTGGGCTTTTTTCAATATTGGCCTGCTCCGTGCCGCTTATGCGGGTTATCGACAGCAGGTTCTCCACCATTCTCACGAGCCACTCCGCGTCCTGCTTTGCGTCCCCAAGAAGGACGATGCGCTCGGCGTGCGAAATGTGCTCATCCTCGTTTATGACCGTGTCGATAGAGCCTATTATAGATGTCAGCGGAGTGCGCAGATCATGCGATATGGCGCGCAGCAGATCCGCACGCAGCTTTGACTGCGCAGCCTCGTGCCGGAGCTTTTCCCGCTCCCTTGAGCGCGTTGTCAGCGTCGATATGACGATGGAAACCGTGAGCATCGTAAGGAAGGTTATCGGGTAGCCGTAAATGGAGAAGTTCAGCTTCATGTACGGGAAGGTGAAGGCGTAGTTAACGCCGATAACGCTCACGACCGAGGCGAGGATGCCGTAGAAATATCCGTCGGTCACGATGGATACTATGAGCACCGCGAGAATGAATATCATCGGGACGAAGGTATCCGTCGTTCCGACGCGGCTGAGCGAGGAGCACACCACCCATGCCACGACGAAAACCAGCACGAGCACGAACCAGTTGCGTATTATGCGCCAGCCCTCGCTTCGTGCTGAAAGAGTATTGTGTTTTTTTATACGATTTTTCATGCGATCACCTGTGTTGGATTAATTATAGCACACTATGCATAAAGACTGTGTTAAGAAGTTTATACGCCCTTGACAGATTTTTTGCAAGTGCTGTTGACAAATCCGGCTCTATGGCGTATTATACATTACAGCAAAACCCCATTCGTGAAATAGGAATTGAAAGGAGCGGCGATCGTGTATATTGCAAACGTAAAGTCTGTCAATAGCTGTTGTTGTGGCATCTGCGCTTGTCGATGTCAGCGTCGTCGCATGCCTTGATACGGTGTTAAAGCCATATTTGCAGCGGCGATGCTATTATGCATCGTCGTTTTTTTACGCCAAATTTCAGATCAGAGGGAAGAAAAATGAAAATCTACAAGTCAGTATCGGAGCTCACGGGGCGCACGCCGCTCATGGAGCTGAGAAACATTGAGGATGAAAACAGGCTCTGCGCAAGAGTTCTTGCCAAGCTTGAGATGTTCAATCCCGCAGGCTCGGCAAAGGACCGCGTCGCAAAGGCGATGCTCGACGATGCCGAGGCAAAGGGACTGCTGTCAGCCGGCGGCACGATAATCGAGCCCACCAGCGGCAACACCGGCATCGGCCTTGCGTCGATAGGCGCATCACGCGGCTACCGTGTCATCATCGTAATGCCCGACAGCATGAGCGTCGAGCGCCGTCTGCTCATGACCGCCTACGGCGCTGAGCTCGTGCTAACCGAGGGCAAAAAGGGCATGGCCGGAGCGGTCGAAAAGGCCGAGGAGCTCAAAGCGTCGATCCCCGGTGCACTGATACTCGGCCAGTTTGAAAATCCGGCTAACCCCGCCGCGCACAGAGTCACAACGGGTCCCGAGATATGGGAGGATACCGACGGCAAGGTCGATATCTTTGTCGCGGGCGTAGGCACCGGCGGCACGATAAGCGGCGTGGGACAGTACCTCAAAAGCCGCAAGGGAAGCGTCAGGATCGTTGCCGTCGAGCCCAAGACCTCGCCGCTGCTGTCCGAGGGTCACGCTGGCTCGCACGGACTTCAGGGCATCGGCGCAAACTTCATTCCCAAGGCGCTCGACAGAGGCATTTACGACGAGATAATCACGGTCTCCGATGAGGATGCCTACGCTGCGGGAAGAGCGCTTGCCGCCCGCGAGGGCATTCTCGCCGGAATAAGCTCGGGCGCAGCGCTGCACGCCGCGATCGAGCTTGCAAAGCGCCCCGAAAACGCAGGAAAGTGCATCGTGGCGCTCCTGCCCGACACAGGCGAGAGATACCTGTCCAGCCCCATGTTTAAGGAGAACGACAAGTGATGTTTGATGAGCTGCTTGAAACCATAAATGCGTATCTTCAGCGCGACCCTGCCGCAAAAAATCCCTTTGAGGTGCTGCTTCTATATCCCGGCGTGAAGGCCGTCTGCTACCACCGCCGCGCCCACTGGTGCTATGAGCACAATCTCATGTTCCTTGCGCGCATGATATCGCAGATGAGCCGCCACCGCACCGGCATTGAGATACACCCTGGTGCCAAGATAGGCCGCCGCCTCGTCATCGACCACGGCATGGGCATCGTCATCGGCGAGACTGCCGAGATCGGCGATGACTGCCTTATCTACCACGGCGTTACCCTCGGCGGCACCGGCAAGGACAGCGGCAAGCGCCACCCGACCATCGGCAACAACGTCCTCATCGGAACGGGCGCAAAGGTGCTCGGCCCCTTCAAGGTCGGCGATAACAGCCGCATCGCTGCAAACTCCGTCGTCCTCAGCGAGATACCGCCTGACAGCACTGCCGTCGGCATACCCGCCCGCGTCGTAAAGCGCAAGGGTATCAAGGTCGATTACGCAAGCGAGGTCGATCAGGTCAGCATCTCCGACCCTGTGGCCGAGGAGCTTGCGGCAATAAGAAAAGCCCTGTGCGAGATGAACACAAGGCTTCAGAATATGGAGAAATGATGAAAAATCCCGTTCAGACGAACGGGATTTTTTGATATCAGTTGTTCTTGAGGATAACGTCGTGGCTGCCGCCCTCGACGATGCTGACAGAGGACACAAGCGTGAGCTTTGCGTCGCGCTTTAAGTCGGAGAGATTGGTCACGCCGCAGTTGCACATGGTGGACTTTATCTTGTAAACGCTCTTTTCGAGGTTATCGTGCAGCGGGCCTGCGTAGGTGACGTAGGAGTCAACACCCTCCTCGAAGCTGAGCTTGCTCTGACCGCCGAGGTCATAGCGCTGCCAGTTGCGCGCACGGTTCGAGCCCTCGCCCCAGTATTCCTTGACGTAGCTGCCGTTTACGATGAGCTTTGCCGTGGGGCTTTCGTCGAAGCGGGCAAAGTATCTGCCCATCATGAGGAAGTCGGCGCCCATTGCCAGCGCCAGGGTCATGTGATAGTCGTGCACGAGGCCGCCGTCCGAGCAGATGGGGACGTATACGCCGGTTTTCTCGAAATATTCGTCACGGGCCGCCGCTACCTCAATGAGCGCCGTGGCCTGACCGCGGCCAATGCCCTTGGTCTCGCGTGTTATGCAGATAGAGCCGCCGCCGATGCCGACCTTGACAAAGTCCGCGCCCGCCTCGGCGAGGAAGCGGAAGCCGTCCGCGTCAACAACGTTGCCCGCGCCGACCTTGACGCTGTCGCCGTATCTTTCGCGGATGAAGTCGATGGTCTTTTTCTGCCAGCAGGAGAAGCCCTCGGAGGAGTCGATGCACAGAACGTCAGCACCCGCTTCGATGAGCGCCGGAACGCGCTCGGCGTAGTCGCGGCTGTTTATGCCCGCGCCGACGATATAACGCTTGTGCTCGTCGAGGATCTCGTTGGGATTGTTCTTGTGCTCTGCATAGTCCTTGCGGAAAACGAAATAGAGAAGCTTGCCCTCTGCATCGACTATGGGCAGGGAGTTTAATTTGTGATCCCAGATTATATCGTTGGCCTCCTTGAGCGAGGTGCCCTCGGGTGCGGTGACGAGCTTTTCAAGCGGCGTCATGAACTCGGAAACGGGGGTGGAGAGCTCCATGCGCGATACGCGGTAGTCGCGGCTGGAAATTATGCCGAGGAGCCTGCCGGTGGCCGAGCCGTCGGAGGTGACCGCCATGGTGGAGTAGCCCTTGAGCTCCTTGAGCTCGAGCACGTCCCTGAGCGTCGCATCGGGAGCAAGGTTCGAGGCGCTGGGAACAAAGCCGGCCTTGTAGCTCTTTACGCGAGCCACCATTGCCGCCTCGTCCTCTATCGACTGGGAGCCGTATATGAACGATATGCCGCCCTCCTTGGCCAGAGCTATCGCCATCGTGTCGTTGGAAACAGACTGCATGATGGCCGACGCAAACGGCACATTGAGACTCAGCGCGGGCTCTTCGCCCTTTTTGAACTTCACAAGGGGGGTCCTGAGGCTGACCTTATCGGGGATGCAGTCCTCGCTCGTGTAGCCGGGGATGAGAAGATATTCGCTGAAGGTTCTCGAGGGTTCGTTAAAATAAATCGCCATATTGCTTCTCCTTATCATAAAATATTAAACGATATTTTCTCACAAAAGAATAAACACGTCAAGTGACAAATTGACGGTTTTTGCGACAATTTTCACGAGCTCTGCTGTCAAACGATAAATCCGCCGCCGAGAACGCGCTCGCCGTCGTACAGCACCGCCGACTGTCCGCGTGCCGGAGCACGCACGGGCTCATCGCAGACTATGCGCAGCGTTTCGCCCTCGATATAAGCCGTGCAGGGCGGGTTTTCCCACTTTGTGTGCCGCACGCGCACTGTGGCGCGAACGGGCTCACTCGGAGCTTCGCACAGCCAGTTGAAGTCCCGTGCAATTACCTCGGTCTTGAAAAGCTCCTCCCAAAGTGCGAGCTCTATCTCGTTTTTCCCTGCGTTTATCGCGGAGATATACAGCTTTCGACCGTTATAAAGTCCCGGGCGGCGCTGGCCGACAGTGTAGCGGTGTATGCCCTCGTGACGGCCTATGACCTCGCCGTGGAAAACGAAGTTTCCGGCGGGCGGGAGCTCAGCACGGGCTGCGAGCCAGGATATATAGTCCTTGTCAGGGATAAAGCATATCTCCATGCTGTCGGGCTTGTGCGCCACCGGCAGCCCGAAGCTCTCGGCCAGCCTGCGTACCTGCGTTTTTTCAAGTCTGCCGAGCGGCAGCGTGAGCCTGTCAAGCTGCTCGCGTCGTATGCGGCAGAGCATATAGCTCTGATCGTTTGAAGGCATACCCTTGTATAAAACGCCGTTTTCCGCCCGCGCATAGTGGCCGGTGGCGATACTTTCCGCGCCGATCTCGTCTGCAAAGCTGAGCAGCGTCTTGAATTTGAGCGTGGGATTGCATATAATGCAGGGGTTCGGTGTTTCGCCTCTGAGATAGCTTTCGGCAAAGCGCGAGCACACGCGCTCGTCAAGCTCACGGTGAACATCGCGCACCTCGAGCGGGATGCCGATAAACTCGGCTGTGTTCACGGCATCGTCAAGGGCGTGAGCGTCGGTGTTATCCATGTAAAGACCGTGCACCTCAAAGCCCGAGTCCTTCAACAGCCTTGCGCAGACCGCCGAGTCAACGCCGCCGGAAAATCCGAGCACGACCTTTTTCATCGCCTGCCCTCCATCCAAATCATAAGCACTGAGATATCCGCCGGAGACACGCCGGATATGCGGCTTGCCTGACCGAAGGAGTGAGGCCGGATCTTCTTGAGCTTTTCGCGTGCCTCGAGGCGCAGACCCGTGACCTCGTCGTAATTTATATCGTCCGGCAGCAGTCTGCCTTCCATGCCGGCAAAATCCTCGACCTGCTTGAGCTGCCGCTTTATATAGCCTTCGTACTTGAGGCTTATCTCCGCCTCACAGCACACGGGGCGCGGGAGCTTGGGGCGCTCGGGGTCGAAGGGTTCAAGCCCCTCGTAGCTCAGCTGAGGGCGGCGTATGAGCTCGGCAAGGGACGCGCCGCTGCTTATCTCCGCCGTGCCGTTTGCCGCAAGATAGGCGTTGAGCTCCTCCGACGGAGCGATATGGGTTTTCTCAAGCCTCTTTATCTCGCGCCCGACCTCGGCGTATTTTTTCTGCACCGCCTCGTAGCGCTCACGCGATACAAGACCTATGCGCAGACCGATGCCGCAAAGCCGCTCGTCAGCGTTGTCCTGCCTGTGCAGCAGCCTGTATTCGCTGCGTGAGGTCATCATGCGGTATGGCTCGTTCGTGCCCTTGGTGACAAGATCGTCTATGAGCGTTCCGATATAGCCGTCCGAACGGCGCAGTATCATTGGCTCCTCGCCGCGCAACTTCAATGCGGCGTTGACACCGGCAACGAAGCCCTGAACGGCGGCCTCCTCATAGCCCGACGAGCCGTTAAACTGCCCCGCCCCGTAAAGATTTGAGACCTTTTTCGTCTCCAGCGTGGGGTACAGCTCCGTCGGGTCAACGCAGTCGTATTCTATCGCATAGGCGCAGCGCGTCATTTCCGCGTGCTCGAGCCCCGCAATCGTGTGCAGCATTTTTACCTGCACATCCTCCGGCAGAGAGGAGGACAGCCCCTGAATGTAAAGCTCCTGCGTGCCGAGTCCCATGGGCTCTATGAAAAGCTGATGGCGCGGCTTGTCGCGGAAGGTCATGATCTTTGTCTCAATGCTCGGGCAGTAGCGCGGGCCGATGCCCTCGATAACGCCGGAATAGATAGGGCTGCGGTCGATATTATCAAGTATTATCCTGTGCGTCCGCTCGTTTGTGTATGTCAGGTAGCACACCGCCCTGTTTTCCGGCGGGGTGGTCGTTTCAAAGGAAAAGCCCTCAGGCTCGCTGTCGCCGGGCTGAAGCTCCATTTTCGAAAAATCGACGCTGTGCGCGTTCACCCTCGGCGGGGTGCCGGTCTTGAAGCGGCGCATTGAAAGCCCCAGCGCCTTGAGGCAGGGCGTGAGCCCCTTCGCGGCGGCCAGTCCGTCAGGCCCCGAGGAGCGGATAACGTCGCCGACTATCGTTCTGCCGTCGAGATATGTCCCGCAGGCGACGATGGCCGCACGGCAGGAATACACCGCGCCCGTGTGCGTTTTAACGGCGCTCACCGCTCCGTTTTCCGTGCGTATCTCGACGACCTCGGCCTGCTTTACGCGCAGGTTTTCCTGATTCTCGAGCGTGAGCTTCATGACCTCCTGATACCTGCGCCGGTCGGCCTGAGCACGCAGCGAGTGCACCGCCGGTCCCTTGCCGCGGTTGAGCATACGGTACTGTATGCAGGCCTTATCCGCAGCCTTTGCCATCTCGCCGCCCAGAGCGTCCAGCTCACGCACGAGATGCCCCTTGCCCGTGCCGCCTATGGCGGGGTTGCAGGGCATGTTGCCGATGCTGTCAAGGTTTATGGCAAAGCATATCGTGTCAAGCCCCATTCTCGCAGCGGCAAGCGCGGCCTCTATGCCCGCATGTCCCGCGCCGATCACGGCTATATCGCATTTTCCCGCATCGTATTCAGTCAATTTCGTTCACCTTTATATCGTACATTATTAAAAGTCTGCCGCTTCGGACGCTGATCTCCGCCTCGGGGGAAACAAAGCTGTTGCTCACGCCGAGAGGAAAGTCGGAACTTATCTCAACATCGTCCGTCTCATATTTAAGTCCCTTTATCGTAACGCCCTCGGCTCTGCCGCTTATGCAGAACAGCGAAACGTCGCCCTCGCCCTCCAGGCGAAGGGCGGAGCTTTCTATCGCCGTCCAGACATAGTGCTCGCCGAAGAGCCAGCCGCGTGCGCCGTGGCTCAAAAGATACATCAGCGCCTGCATGTTCGCCATCGTGTGATCCGGCCTTTTGCCGCCGAGACCGCCGTAGATGTAAAAGCGCTTGTAGCCCTTTTCAAGGCCGAGCTTCACTGCGAACATGGTGTCCGTGTCGTCCTTTTCGACGGGAAGCTGCATGACGTTTGGGTGCTTCGGCGCTTTGCCGAGCGAGTCGAAGTCGCCGAGCACAAGGTCGGGTATGATGCAGTTTTTTTCGCAGTATTCAAAGCCGGCATCGGCGGCAATGACGTAATCGCTGTCGTCCGGCTCGTCGCGCAGGCCGAAAAAATCGCCTGCGCCGATTATATAACATTCATGTCCGTTCATGACTGCCTCCAGAGTGCTATTTAGCAATTAATTAATAATATCATATTCGGGCGCGAAATAAAAGGCCAAGCCCGAAAACGAAAGGAAAAGAAAAAATGAAAAAGCTTTTATCGTCAGTTCTTGCCGCAGCACTGCTGCTTGCAGCTCTCGCAGGCTGTGCGTCAAGCAGCTCAGCCGCTCTCACGAGCGAGGAGCTCGCCGCGATAATCAACGAAAACGGCGGAGAAATGGCAGAGTACAATCCCGCCGCCGCGCTTGACGGAGACGATGCAAACGTCAGCGATTTCATGCAATGGCAGGAATGGGATGCCGCGAGCTTCGAAAGCGGCGCACTGTCGGTCTCGCTGATGAACGTGCAGGCCTACGCTATAGCCGTCGTAAAGCCCGCCGACGGGAAGAAGGACACGGTGCTCAAATATCTGGCCGATTATCAGGAGCAGGTAGAAAACAGCTTCGATAAATATCTCGCCGACCAGTACGAGATCGCAAAGAACGCCGTGACAAAAGAGGTAAACGGCTATATCGTCTTTGTCATGGATGAGAACGCCGGCTCCATAGCGGAAAGCATCGCCGCAAAGCTCTGAACGCAGGCAATTATGGTTTGACTTGCCTCAGCTGCCGTGATATTATGTAAATCAGCAAAAATCTATTCTGGAGGTGCGGCATGGCAGACAACACCGTGTTTGACCCACAAAAGCTGCAAAGCGGCAATCTTGCCGACTGCGGAGAGCAGCAGATCCTTGAGCTTGCGAAAAAGCTCTGCCGCATAGCCGCCGAGGAGTGCGGCGAAAACGGATTTCGGGGCGGCATACGTCCGGGCAATATCTATGTTGCCGAGGATGGACGTGTCGCGGTCGGAAAGTCCGGAAAAAGCGGCGAGAACGGCTGGACGAAGCTCGAGCTTGAATATCTTGCCCCTGAGGTGTTCTGGAACGGCGACGAGAGCGCGGCGGCAGATGTGTATTCCATCGCGCTGATCGTGTACGCGGGGCTCAACGGCGGCAGACTCCCCTTTGCCGAGGAGCTCGAGCAGAGCTCGGAAAAACGCGCCCACGCTCTGCGGCGGCGCATGAGCGGCGACAGCTTCCCGATGCCGGAGGGCGTTTCCGAGGAGCTTGCGGAGATATTGAAGCGCGCATTGGCCTTCGAGCCGGAGCAGCGATTTGAAAGCCCGTATGAGATGCTCAAGTCACTGTGGGCTTACTGCGGCGACGAGCCGGAGGAGATAAAGCCAAATCCCGCGCCCGAAGCTATGGCCGAGCCTGAGCCGGTGAAGAAACCCGAGCCCGAGCCGGTCAAGGAGCCCGAGCCGGAACAGAAGCCGGTGAAAAAAGAAAAGGCTGAACCGAAGGCAAAGGCCAAACGGAAGCCCGAGACTAAGCCAAAGTCGGAAGCAAAACCGAAGCCTGAGCCCGAGGCTAAACCCAAGGCAGAGGCAAAAGCGCCTGAGGTAAAGCCCGCGCCGTCAAAGCCGGTGCGCACGATCCATGAAAAGCGTGCCGCCCGACGCTCGGCTGCGGCTCTTGCGCTGATAAGCCTGCTGCTCGCCGGCGTAGGCTTTGCACGCGACGGTATAGACCTTGACTTTGCATCGCCCGTCGTGCAGACGCAAAGCCCCGATAAGCTCGAAGCCACAGCAGCGCCCACGGCGGAGCCTGTGCAGACGCCCGCCCCGAGCGAGGCACCAGCTGAGGCGCAGTATATCCTGTATACCGAGGATCTGAGCTGGGATGAGGCCGAGGCACAGTGCCGCGCTCTCGGCGGACACCTTGCAACGATAAAGGATGAAGCCGATTACGAAAAGCTCTGCCAGCTTCTTGACGGCAGCAGCGTGCAGTACGTCTGGATCGGCGCGTATCGTGACTCCGACGGTCAGATAAAGTGGGCTGACGGACAGAGCAGCGACTTCTATGTCTGGGCGCAGGGCGAGCCCTCACTGACAGACTCCTACGACGGCGAGACGGAAAACTACGTCATGCTCGTAAAGCAGTCCGACGGCACATGGCTTTATAACGACAGCCGCTCCGACCCCATGGCGAAGTATTCAGGCTTCTACAGCGGCAGGATAGCGTATATCTGCCAGATAGGATAATTTTAAAGCTCCCGTTCTCGGGAGCTTTTTTTATATGAAAAAGGAGCAGTGAAAGCTGCTCCTTAAAGTTATGTTATGTTGCAGTTTAGAAGAAGTCGGTGATCTGTGCGTACAGAACGAAGGCCATGCCGAGCGGAGTGATGACCTTGTAGCAGATGTTGAAGAAGCCCTTGCCCCAGAACTTGTGTCCTGCCTGCTCGCACTCTTCAACGACCATGTCGATC
>CAVGXR010000025.1:0-7796 GCA_963633225.1 Collinsella aerofaciens | reverse complement strand
ACATTTTTCAACGCTCCTCCGCATTTCGGGCTTGACTTTTAATAGTTAGTCTTTCCTTTATTTCTCCTCTGTTATAATTACCAAGTAATCGAAAACTCATCTGCTCCTGTAGTATCCCATTCATCACGCTCCAGTTCATCAAACTCGAAAGTTTTGGGTTGCTCAGCCATGGCTGTTCTGTAGATCAATACGCCTGCAATGAGCAATACGATAACGCAAACCGCTATAAGCAGCCGCTTATGCTTTCTGCGGCTCGGCTGCGAGTCCGGCTTTTCTGTCACATTGCTCTGACAATTGACAGATTCAATGTCATCGTTCAGCAGATAATCAACAGGCACTCCATACAGTTCGCCAAGACTTTTCAAGTTATCTATAGATGGCATCGTCAACCCTGACTCCCACTTAGAAATAGCTTGCCTCGACACATTGATTTTCTCCGCGACCTGATGCTGAGTTAATCCTTTCTCTTTTCGCAATAAAACAATTTTTCCTTCTAACTTCATTTTATACTCCAATTCTACCCAAGATACTGTGTTGATGTCAAGCAAACGTTGTTTACATCAAGGCAACCGTGAGTTGCTTTTTCTTCGTTTTCCTGTTTTTTCCGCATAATCACTGTACTCACGCTCTTAATTTACAGTTCACCATATTTGTCGATACAAGGCAACATATAGAAAGCAATGGCCGGCTGATTTTTTTATATAAAGCTACGCCGCTTATTTGTGCCGTCAGGCAAACACAATGTTATTGTAAGCAACTTTGCCCGTTCCGTGAAGCCGGCACTAAATTTAATATCAAACGCAGAAAAGACAGCTCGGATGTTTAAGTCCAAGCTGTCTTTTAATATCTGTAGAGTGTTTTTAGTCCGGCGCAAGCGGAACAGGAAAGATAAGCTCCCTGCGGGCAACAGGGTATGCGGCTGTCGCCGACACCTTCCCCTCAAGGGGAAAGCAGCGCAGCCTCAAAGCGCCTCTGAAATAGCTTTTTGGAATTTGGGGAGAACGCCGATGCCGTTTGTGCGGTGCGGCGGGAGCTGGTAGATATCGTGGCCGGGATAATCATTGCCCTCGATGAGCAGCGGTCCGTTATCGGTCACGCAGACATCCCAGCCGACAATGCCGACCTGCGGCACGACCCGACCGGCACGCTCGACCATTTCAATGACCTCATCCCAGAGCGGGATCCTGAATCCCTTTATCGCAACGCCCGTCAGCGGATGCACGTCGTACAGGTTCCCAGACTTGTCCAGCGCGGGATAGATTATCTCTCCCCTGTCCTCCTCGATGGGCACGACCATGCCGCCGCTGTTGAAATTATCAACATACTTGCCGTTGCCGATGCGCAGATAGGCCGCAACGACGCGGGTTTTTGAGCCGTGGGTGAAGCTGATGACGCGGCAGGTGTTGACCGAGTACGGGTGCAGCGCCATGAGGTCGCGGTGCTGTATGACGCACTCCTCGAGCAGCACATGATGTCCCAAGCCGTCAAGGTGCTCGCGCAGGGGCACCTCGAGCGTTGTCACGTCGAGCTTCTCGATGCCGTGTCCGCACTGCCCGTCCACGGGCTTGACCATAAACACGGGATGCTTCTCGACAAAGGCTGCAAGCTCGGAATCACTTGCCGCCGCGTAGTCGAGCCAGTCGCGGTGCAGAAAGTCGGCAAAATTGTGCGCAAACCTGAGCTTGTCCTCTATCTCCGGCATATACGCCGGATCGTTGTATTTCTTGATGAAGCTGTTGTTTATGCCGCGGGTAAGGATAGTTTTGCGCTGGGCGGCGTTGAGGTCGTACATTTCAAACAGCCAGTAGTCCATGTAGCCGGCCTGATACCGCAGTCCGCACCAGACCATGTCGAAGAATATCAGCAGCTTGCTGCGCCCGGACTTCTCGCGAACCGCATCTATCTTTTGGAACATCTGCTTCCAGTTAAGCCCCGCTATGCGTGCAAGCAGGAATTTGAGTTTTCCCATCTATATACCCCCGTTGTGCTATTTTAGAGACGTTTTTACACTTTGCCGCTGCGCCTTCTGTGCTGTTCCCGACGAAAGCTGCGGAAGAAGCCGGTGCAGTTGAAATTCTGCATCAAATATTGGCCGCAGCCATGGGAGGCGAAACGTAACGGTTTATTCCATTATTTCGATACCGTGCCGCCAGAGATAAACGTACAGGCAGGTGCGTCAATGCGCCTCTGAAACTACATGTGCTCGGGAGCGGAGACACCGATGACGGACAGCGAGAGCGCTATGACGCTGCGGACGGTATCGGCAAGGCAGAGCCGTGCCTTCAGCACGCCCTCCTCCGCGCCCTTGATGCGGCAGGCTGTGTAGAACCTGTGGAAGCGGGCGGCAAGCTCGGTGACATACTTGTTTATGCGGCTGGGGTCATAGTCGCGGGCGGCAAGGCGTATCTCCTCGGGCAGCAGCGCCACCTGCTTTATGAGCTCGCGCTCCTGCTCGGTGGACAGCAGCGAAAGATCAACGCTTTCGATATCCGGCACAGCGTTGCCCTCGGCTGCAAGCGCCGCTATGAGCGTGCAGATACGCGCATGGGCGTACTGGACGTAGTATACTGGGTTTTCGCTGTCCTGACGCACGGCGAGATCGAGGTCGAACTCAACGGGCGACTCGGGACGGGAGTTGAAGAAATAGCGCGCCGCGTCAACGGGGATCTCGTCAAGCAGGTCGGACAGGGAGATAGCCTTGCCGGTGCGCTTTGACATACGCACGACCTCGCCGCCGCGCATGAGCTTTACAAGCTGCATGAGCACGATATCGAGCCTGTGCTCGCCGTCGAGTCCGAGCGCGTCCATCGCGCCCTTGAGACGTGCAACGTGGCCGTGGTGATCCGCGCCCCAGACGTTTATGACCTTGTCAAAGCCGCGCTGCTCGAACTTATTGCGGTGGTAAGCGATGTCGGCGGCAAAATAGGTGTAGAAGCCGTTTGCGCGGCGCAGCACATCGTCCTTGAGCTCGAGCTTTTCAATATCTTCGGGCTTCTTCCCCGCCGCAAGCAGCTTGTCGGAAAGTATCTTCGAGGTGTGCAGCCACAGAGCTCCGTCCTTTTCATAGGTAAAGCCCGCGTCGGTGAGCTTCTGCACGGACTCGGCGACATAGCCGCTTTCATGCAGGCTCGATTCAAGAAACCACTGATCGTATACGATGCCGTAGCGGGCAAGATCGCTCTTCATCTTCGGCAGGTTGACCGACAATCCGAAATCGGCTATTTTTTTATGGCGCTCGGCGGTGGGGAGCTCAAGCCACTCGTCGCCGTACTTTTCGCAGAAGAGCTTGGCAAGCTCCTTGATATCGTCGCCGTGGTAGCCGTCCTCGGGGAACTCCACAGCGTCCTCGCCCTTCAGGAGCTGGATAGCGCGTGCCTCGATGCTGGCGGCGAATTTTTCGATCTGATTGCCGGCATCATTGACGTAGAACTCGCGCCACACGTCATAGCCTGCGCGGGAGAGGATCGAGGCCAGCGCGTCGCCCAGCACGCCGCCGCGGGCGTTGCCCATATGCATGGGGCCGGTGGGGTTTGCGGAAACGAACTCGACCATGAGCTTTTTACCCTCGCCGATATTGCAGTTGCAGAAGCTGTCGCCCTCCTCGGCGACGTTTTTGAGAACGTCGGCATACCACTTGCCGCCCATGCGGAAGTTCATGAAGCCCGGCCCTGCGACCTCGACGCTTTCAAACCAGCTGCCCTCAAGCACCATGTTCGCCGCAAGCGTCTCGGCAACCTTGCGCGGCGGCATATGCATGAGCTTTGCACTTGCCATGGCGTAGTTTGCGGCATAGTCGCCGTTTGCCGTGTCCTTGGGTATCTCGACGCTGCCGCCGAGTGTAAGTCCTGCGGGCAGCTCGCCCTTTTCCGCTGCCGTGAGATACGCCGCGTTCACGAGCTCCGCGACCTGCTGCTTTGCCTTCTGTATCATATTTGCCATATCGTTTATCCTCTCAGCTTCTGAGCTTTACGCTCATCTTAAGTGTGTTTCTGCTTGCAACGGTGTGCTCCATGTTGACTACATAGTCAATGCTCAGCTCACCGCCGAGATCGTCAAAGCTTGCCGCTATCCTGCGCGTTTCAAGCTCCATCATTGCTGCGCCGAAGCGCGTATCGTAAAGGAATCTGTCCTTCTTTCCCTCGCGGAACTCCATTTTCACGTTGAGCATTCCCTTGCGCTCAACGCTTATCGCGTCCGGCGTGATGTCCACGGTCGTGCATGTGCCCTCAAGCCCCGTAAGCTCACTTTCGCGGTAAAACACCTGATATCCGTCCTCGGTGCGGCAGTAAATGCCGTCCGTCACGAACTCGATCGTGTCGGCTTCGGGCTGCATAAAGCCCTGCACGCCGGTTATCTTAATAACTGCATTCATATGCTCTACCTCACTCTTCAAGTGCAAAGGGCTCGACGAAATTGACCGCGCTTTTGAGCTCATAGCCAAGCATGACGGGTGCAAGAGACTCAAAATCTGCCGTGCTGCCGCTGGTGTAATAGCTCTCGCTCCCGTCGCCGGAGGCAAGCATATCGTGCTCGCGCAGGTACTGCGCAAGGCACTGCGCCGATGCGTCAGCCGCACCGACGAGAATGAGCTCCTCACCGAGATATTTTCTTATAGCCTCGGCTATGAGGCCGTAGTGCGTACAGCCGAGCAGCAGCGCTCCAACGCCCTTCAGCGCTTCGAGCGAGCGCTCCACAATGTCCCGCACCATCGGGTCTGACGCAAGATAGTGTCCGCTCTCGATCATCGGGACGAAGTCGGGGCAGGCGATGGCCGTTATCTCCGCCGTGGGAGCGAAGCGGCTTATCTCCTTTTGAAACGCACCGCTTTCGATGCTCGTTTTCGTTGCGATAACGCCGAGCTTTTTCCTGCCGGTCGCCGCGAGCATTTCCGCCCCCGGGGTGAGCACGCCGACCGCCTTCGTCGCGTTGCCCGCAAGAATATCCGGCGCGTTGCTGGATATCGTTCCGCAGGCGGCGAGGATGGTCTTTACACCGAAGCTCTCGGCAAAGGCAATGTTCTGACGCGCTATCATACGCATCTGCTCCCGTGGCCGCCCGCCGTATGGCATACGGCCTGTGTCGCCGAAATATATTATGTTTTCATCCGGCAATATCCGCCTGAGCTCCCGCACAGCCGTCAGGCCGCCGAGTCCCGAGTCGAATACGCCGATGGGTCTGTTGTCCATTGCATACTATCTCCATGATACTAATGTAACTATAATATAATATGACAAGTTGTCCGAAATTACAAGGATTTTATTGTGGCAAAAGAGAAGTCAATCTGATATAATGGAAGCAAAAGCATAAGGGGAGGCAGGACTTTGAACATAGATCTCACAGAAAAGGAATTTCGCAGACTTTTAGACCTTGTTTATATAGGCAACTGGATACTCAATTCAACACGGACCTCGGACCGCTTCGAGGACTATGACATCGTGCAGGAAAAGATATTCTCGCTTTGCTCGAAAAACGGCATGAAAAGCCTTATTCAGCTCTGGCACGGCCATGTTTTCCCCTCGCGGGCATATGAGGACGGCGGCATACATGAGGCCATCGCCGGCTATGAGGACGCTGTGTTCTTCGACATTCTGGCCGAGGAGCTTGCACGGCGCGACCTCGGCGAGGACTGCGACGATCTGAGCGCTCTCGCGGCGCGTATGGACGAATATATGGACGAATTTGAGGCAAACGGCGTTGAAAATTTGCAGCTGGACGTATAGCTGCGGCATATCGGGATATGATAAATGCATCGGGAGTACCGATGCATTTTTTCATTTTGAGGTTTTTTGAATGAATATGAGCAATGACGAATACAGGCAGTATTCGGAGCTTCATCAGCCGCGCTCGAAATGCGGGGGCAATATGCTCAGGGCATTTCTGGTCGGCGGTCTGATCTGCTGCACCGGCGAGGCTGTGCTTGAGCTCTATACGAGCTGCGGCCTTGAAAAAGCCGATGCCGCGGGCGCTGCAAGCGCAACGCTCGTGTTCCTCGGCGCACTTCTGACGGGTCTCGGGCTATACGACCGCATCGCCCGCTTTGCCGGCGGCGGCACGCTTGTTCCGATAACCGGCTTTGCCAACGCCATGGTAGCGCCCGCTCTGGAGTTCAAGACCGAGGGCTTCATTACAGGCACGGCAGCAAAAATGTTCGTCATATCGGGTCCCGTGATTGTCTACGGCATCACCGCAAGCGTCATATACGGCCTTATACTTTGCATTTTGGGAGGATACGCATGAGTAAGAAGTCGAAAAAGCACAGAGATATACCATCCGGCGAAAATGTCGCGCCGAACGATTTTCGCAGCCGCGACGCAGAGGTCAGGGACACGCGCCGCACGAAAGCCCCCGACGGCATATCCGGCGACTGGGGAAAATGAAATAGTGCCTGTCTGCTCGTCTATGAGCTCTATAGCCGCAAAAAGTATGAGGGACTTTGTCCCCATCACACGCCCCCCTGCTGCGTATTGAATTCTACCCATTACGCTTATTTACCATAGTTCTTTGACAGTCTGAAATCCCGTCCTCTCGGACGGGATTTTTTTACTGTACGGATCAGAATGATCTATTTATGCCTGATATCGTCTATAAGCACGAGATCGCAGCCGCTGCAATAAAAGGCGGTCACACGACCGCCGAGCAGGCAGCCGCCGTCTCCAAGCTGAATCTTACCGCCGTGCGTTCTGGCGTGAAATGAGAGGATATCCTCCTCATACCCCTGCGGCTTCCAATATACCGGGCATTTTTCGTTGTCGATGAAGCCCTCTGTCATTTCGGCGGAACATTTGGGACGCAGCATATGACAGGCTCCTTTCAGCTTATTGCGTCGATTATTATGTCGAACGCCTCTTTTTCTCCGTTTGCATTTGTGCCCTCGCCGGTCATGATGTAAACAGGGAAGAGGTAGGTCTTGCCGTTGTGCTCGACCCCGTCGGCGTAGTAGCCGAGCTCGCAGTCGTTGATCTTTGCGTTGGTGAGGTTAGAGGTGAAGCTTGCGGAATAGTCCTCGTTCTGCACATTGGCTGTGACCTCTGCGCGGCTTTTAAGTGCAGCTTCGCTCGAGCTTCCGATTGGATTGACCAAATAGTATACCGATAGTATCTCGCCTTCGAGATTGATGTCGATGCTGATCCTGTAAACTCCCAAAACTGTTTTCCCGTCCACATTTGGATAAAGGTATACGGTCTTTATTTTAAGCCCCTCAGTACCGTTATCAAGCATGCCGGTTTGGTCGGCGACCTGAATGTTGTCAACGCCGCCCGACCACAGCTCTTTTTCCTCAACAAAGCTTTTTGCGATCTCGATTGCCTCGTCATCGCTCATTGAAAGACCTGCTCTGAAGGGCGGATAATTGGTCATCTCATAAAACCAGTAGCCGTCATAGTCGATCTCAACCTGATAATTCGGAACGGTATAAATGGTGCCGAGCTCATAAGTGCTTTTTCGGCTGTCGATAAGTCAACGCCAAGGCATCGCTCGATCTGGGATATTGCAGCTGCTTCATCAATCGTGAGCTCATATAGCTTGGCGGTCTCACCTGCCGAGTCAATTTTTATGTTTGCCGGAACAGACAGCTCGACGCTTGCACTCGTTCCTGACTGCGCTATGTTTGGATGCATGGAGCTAAGTTTATTATTTTCGCAGGCACTAAAAGCTATAAGTAATAACAGCGCAAGCAGAGTTGCTATTAATCTGTTGAATTTCATGATTATCTCCTTATTGACGTTAAGTTACAGGCAGTACTCCTTGTATTATAGAGTAGTAGTTTTTAGAGCCCCTCTCCAAGGGCTGTGCTACAA
>CAVGXR010000024.1:0-13565 GCA_963633225.1 Collinsella aerofaciens | reverse complement strand
GGCCTTGCCCCCTCGAACTCCCCCGCTGCGCGGATATCTCAACGCAGCAGCATAGTTTTTTGACAGTCTCAAACCTCCGGCTTAGCCGGAGGTTTTGATTAATACTGTATTTCAGTCGCCGAAGGATATGCCGATATCGCGTGCCACCTGAATGAGGGGATGGTCGGTGGGCAGGAATTTAGTCTTGCTTGCGGCCTCCTCAAGAGGTATAGAGACAATGTGGCCGTTCTGGATGGCGACCATGCGGCCATACTGCTTATTGATAATAAGGTCTGCCGCGGCTGTTCCGAAGCGTGTCGCCAGCACGCGGTCATACGGGCACGGGGGGCCGCCGCGCTGATAATGTCCGGGCACGGTGACGCGGGCCTCCTGACCGATGGCTGCTTCTATCTGAGACGCTATCTCGTAGGATATTGTGGAATGCTTCGACTCCTCACGGCGGCGGCGGCTTTCCTCCTCGGTGAGTATCTGATCGTTAACGCTCTTCGCGCCCTCCGCGACGGCAATTATTGAATAGCTCCTGCCGCGGCGGCGGCGATTGTCAATGGCCTTGAGGATGCTGTCTATATCATAAGGTATCTCGGGGATGAGGATTATATCCGCGCCCGAGCCTATACCCGCGTGCAGCGTGAGCCAGCCCGCGTCGCGCCCCATGAGCTCGACAAGGAACACGCGGCTGTGCGACGAGGCGGTCGAGTGGATATAGTCTATGACGTTTGTTGCAATATCCACGGCGCTCTGGAAGCCGAAGGTCGTGTCGGTGCCCCAGATATCGTTGTCAATGGTCTTGGGCAGGGTCACGACATTCATTCCGGCATCCATCAGGAGCTTTGCGCTTTTCTGCGTGCCGTTGCCGCCCATGATAACAAGGCAGTCAAGATTGAGCTTATTATAGGTATCCTTCATCGCAGGTATGATGCTGTTGCCTTCGTCGTCAACGATATCCTTTCCCGGGATATAGCGCTGGCGCGAGGTGCCGAGGATGGTTCCTCCCTGTGTAAGGATGCCGGAAAAGTCATCCGGCTGCATATACTTATAGTCGCCGTCTACGAGACCCCTGTAGCCGTCATACATGCCGAAGATCTCTATGTTCTCCATTTTATTGTACAGTGCCTTGCCGACACCGCGCATTGCGGCATTGAGCCCCTGACAGTCTCCGCCCGAGGTCACGATCGCAACTCTGGTTATTTTTTTCAAGCCAAATCCCTCTTTTGCTTTAAAAATCAACTTATATATTAATATTTTAAAGCAATCTCAATAAAAGTCAATCGTTAATAATACCGAAATCAAAACGGGAGCCCGCGCTTTGAGCTCCCGCCTTTGTTTATTTTGCACTTTTGAGACAGTCTATATACTTTGGAATATGCTCGTAAAAGTCGCTGTTTCCGTCGCAGTAAACATCCATGACCTTATTTTCATATCTTATGACCAACTGGTTTATGCCGTACACATCGCAGCTGTCGCCTCTGTTATAGTATTGCCAGAACACCTCAGCTCCGTCTTCTTCATACTGCTCCTGACGATAGTACGGCACATTGCCGAGTCCATATCCCATAAGCCTTACTCTTGATAGCTCGTTCATGCTGATGAGTATGCTATGGTCGTACTCCGCCTTGATGAAAGCCATGCGTTTGGAAAAATAGCCCTTGGCGATCAGCGTCGTTGGAGATTCATAATACTCTACTCTATACTGCAGGACATCGGTCAATTGCCCATCTGAGTTTATCAGATTTTTTGCCTGATGTAGCCCAATCTTCTTTATCAAAAATGCATCTGTCGTCTCGTAAAAGGACATGTCTCTGTCGTAAGTGCCGAGCTGTACGATCTCCTCCGCCGTAGGAAAGCTGACATCCGACGCATCGTCATACAGCGGCTGAGGCACAATGCAGCACCAGTGTATGAGCCATATGATGGCAAGCGGCACACTTGCGGCAGTCATCACATATCTCAATATCGACCGCGAGCGATGATTTTCGGTCGGCAGCACATTCTCTGCCGCAAGCCGTCTGAGCCTTCTGTATATCGAAAACTGCACGATCGCTTCCGTCAGCATGAGCAGCGACATTATGATAACAAGTGCTGCGTATGACGCCTTAATATTCAGGAAAAAGTGCAGCAAATCGCTGCTGTATTCCCACATTGACCCCAGGAAAGGCGTGAGCTGCGTACAGAGCGCCATGACGAGAAAGACAATGGCCATGGACAGATGCTTTCCCGCAAGCTTCTTCAGCGGCTTTACCAAAAGCTCTGGCTCCGTGTATATCTCGGGTGCGTCGGGGTCGTCGGTGCAGACGACTACGAAATCGTTTTTGTAATCGCCGACGACATGCCAGCCGCTGCGCTCGTAAAATTCTTTTTTGTCATCCGGAATGTCACAGGCCACGACATCGCAGAAGTCGAGGCGATAGCGCATTTTCTTAGGCTCGCCCTTCTCAAATTTTGAAAGCAAAATGCCGTCTTCCCTGAAAAACAGCCCCTTTTCGGCCATATCCTCAAGCCAGCGCTGCACGGCCGGGATATCCCCCGCACAGAACGGTACTATGCGTCTAACGTATCTGCCCATCTTTTTCCGCCTCCTTTGCGTCATCAAGGCATTGTCTGAGCCGCACGAGCTCATCATTATATGCTTTCTCCCCTATCGGCGTGAGCTCATATATCTTGCGCTTGCCCTCAACGCCGACGTATTTTATAAATCCCTCCTGTTCAAACTCCGAAAGCAGCGCGTAAAGCGTGCCCGGTCCGAGGTTTACCCGCCCCGCGCTGCGGCGGGCGATGCACTCGCTTATATCTATGCCGCATTTCGGGCCGTCGAGCAGCGACATGAGCAGGTAAAACATCGGCTCTGTCAATGTCGAAAACTTCTTTCTTGCCATCGGCTCACCTCCTCATATATCGATATTCGATGTTACTTGCAGTATATATCGATATTCGATATTTGTCAAGCTTGTTTTTTCCTTGACTAAACAAAATATATATATTAGAATAGTAAACATCAAATGTTGGGAGGAAATACACATGGATGCTATAAAAAATGCATATTACCGCTCATTCCAGGCTGTTTTCAATATTGGCGCACGCGCACTGCCCTGGCGTAAGCCGATCACTATTGAGGGCGAGGGCGCTTTGCAGAAGGCTCCCGAGCTTTTCAAGAAAAAGCGCGTGAAAAAGGTCATGATCGTAACGGGCCGCACGGTCGGCAAAACGATCGCACCCATAGCAAAGGCGGCGCTTGACAAGGCCGGCATCGCCTATGAGCATTATTCCGAGGTATCTGCCAACCCGACCGTCACCGTCGTAAACGAGATACAGAAGAAATATCTCGAGACCGGCTGTCAGGGCTTCCTCGCAATCGGCGGCGGCTCTCCGATGGACGCGGCAAAGGGCGCGGCTGCAAGAGTCGTGCATCCCGACACGCCGGTGAACAAAATGGCCGGACTTCTCCGCGTAAGGCACAAGATACCCACCTTCGTCGCCGTTCCGACGACCGCCGGCACAGGCTCCGAGACGACGATAGCCGCTGTCATCACCGACCCCGAGACGCATCACAAGTATGCTATCATGGATCTGTGCCTTATCCCCAAGTACGCGATACTTGACCCCGAGCTCACTCGTGATCTCCCGCAGAAAACCACCTCGACGACCGGCATGGACGCACTTACCCACGCGGTCGAGGCATATATCTGCTGGACCTACAACACCAAGGAATCTCTCCGTCTGGCTGAGGAAGCCACGGTGCTGATATTCAAATACCTTGAGCGTGCATACAACGACGGCAACGACATGGAGGCCCGTCAGAAGATGCTCACAGCTGCATTCAAAGCAGGCTTTGCCTTCACCCGCGCCGGTGTCGGCAACGTGCACGCGATAGCGCACACCCTCGGCGGACTGTACAACACTCCGCACGGCCTTGCAAACGCGGTCATACTTCCGATCGTCCTTGAGGACTACGGCGAGGCCGTTTACGAAAAGCTTGCGCATCTTGCCGAGCTCACCGGCGTAAAGACGAGCGGCAGCGATGAGGAAAAGGCAAAGGCCTTCATCGCTGAGATCCGCGCCATGAACAAGCGCATGAACATACCCTCCGGCTTTGACTTCATCAAGGAAGAGGATATTCATCAGATGTGCGTCTGGGCAATGGAGGAAGCAAACCCCGTCTACCCCGTTCCCGTTATCTACAACGAGGCGCGCTTTACGAAGGTCATTCACCGCATAATCGCGGAGGCCTGACAAAAAGGAAAAAGTTAAAAAGCCGTTTGCATTGCAGACGGCTTTACTTTATGGTACTGTATAAGAAAAAAATCTGAGGTGACACATGGAGCTTCTCTACGCACTTGAAAAAATACGCACGCCGTTTCTCGACACCGTGATGGGTCTCGTCACAAATCTCGGCGGCGAGGCCGCGTTCATAGCGGCAGCGATAATCGTGTTCTGGTGCCTTAACAAAAGCTGCGGCTACTACATGATGACCGTGGGCTTTGCGGGTACTATCATCAATCAGTTTCTGAAGCTGTGGTTCCGCATACCGCGCCCATGGGTGAAGGATCCCAGCTTCACCATCGTCGAAAGCGCACGCGCCGATGCCACGGGCTACTCCTTCCCCAGCGGCCACACGCAGAACGCCTTTGCAGTGTTCGGCGCACCGGCAAGGTTTTATAAAAGCACGGCGCTGAGGATCGTTTTCGTCCTGCTGATTGCGCTGACGGCATTCTCGCGCATGTATGTTGGGGTCCACACTCCGCTGGATGTAGGCGTGTCGATCATCGTCGGAACGCTGCTCGTTTTCGTGATATATCCATTCTTCCGCGACATGGACAAGAGCCCGAAAAAGGTTTACATAATATTTGTGGTATTTATCGTGATGGCCGCGGCCTTCGTCGCCTTTGTCGAGCTGTACGACTTCCCCGCCGACATTGACCCAGACAACTATGCGGAGGGGATCAAAAACGCATATATGATGCTGTTCTGCGCGGTCGGTCTGCTGCTGACGTTCTTTATTGATACAAAATACATCCATTTCCCCACTCAGGCCGTGTGGTGGGCGCAGATAATAAAGGTCGTTGCCGGCCTCGGTATACTGCTTGCGCTCAAGGCAGTGCTCAAGGCTCCGCTGCTTGCTCTTTTCGGCGGCCACAGCATAGCTCACGGCGTGCGCTATTTCATCGTCATTCTCTTTGCCGGTGTCGTTTGGCCGATGACATTCAAATACTTCGCAAGGCTCGGTAAATAAGAAAAGATCCCGCCCAAGGGCGGGATTTTTCTTATCCGAACAAGCTTATTCTTACGGTGTAGGTGACGGTTTTGCCGTCGTAGGTGACGGTCGCGTCGCGGTTGCCCAGACCCGTCATATCGCACTCAACGCTGTATTCCTCGGGGTCGGTTATTCGCTTTGCCGAGCCGTTATTGTAATAGGCTCTGAGCACGAGCCCCGTCGTATCAAGCTCTTCGCCCACGGTGTACACGGTCTTGACCGGCATTTCCTCGATCGTGAGCTCCGTTACCTTGGGGCGCTCAACAATAACGGTGCACTGATCGTACACCTCCATCTTATCCTTGACATAGACCATGACCGTTGCCGAGCCCTCGCTGACGGCCTTGAGCTTGCCGTCCTGCGTGACGGTGACTATGGATGTGTCGCTGCTTTTCCAGACATATTCCGGCTCATCCTGTCCGGCAGCAGGCTCGGGCGTACAGCTTACCTTGAGCTGTGCCTCGTCCTCAACGGTGAGCGTGAGGCTCGGCGAGCTGAGCATGACGGACTTTACATCAAGCTTTTCCGGCTCCGGCGTTGCGGTGGGCGTGGGCTGAACGCTTTCCTTGGGCGTATCGTTCCTGCCTCCGTCGTTATTGCTGTTGCCCGACAGCGCGAAAACGATTATCGCAGTCGCCATTGCAGCAAGGATCAGAAACAGCGCAAGTATATAGCCGAACATTGACTTTTTCGGCTTAGACTCCGGCTCTGCCTGTCTGGGCGGAGTTTTTTTTGCCTGCGAAGTCTCGGGGCGCGGCTTTGGCTTCGGCTGCGGCCTCGGCTCGTGCGGCGTTTCGGGTATGTACTCGGGGCGCGGATCGGCCTTGAAGTCCTCGCGCACGGTCGCCTCGTCGCTGCCGTAGGATACCTGCACGGGCTCGGGCTCGGTTTTGCCCGATGCCGCAAGCGCAAGAGCGCGCTTAAACTCCGCAGGGCCTGCGTAGCGGTCGGCTATCTTATAGCTGCACGCGGTCATGACCACCTTTTTGAGCGCCGCGCTGCCGTTTTTCGGCTGCGGCAGGCTCTCGCCCCTGAAGCGCCGTATCTGCGCATCGCTTATCTGCTCTGCCGTCGGTGTCTGAGGCGGCATCGGAAGAAAGGGACCGCGCCGCTCGTTTAAGAGCCAGTAGAGCACCATGCCGAGGGAATATATATCCACCCTGTCGTCATAGCCCTTGCCCTTGTAGACCTCGGGCGCCATGTAGGAATACGTTCCGACCTTGTCTGCCGAGGTTCTGATCGTCGTGGCCTTGGCAACGCCGAAGTCGCCGAGCTTGAACACTCCGTAGCGGCTGACGAATATATTCTGCGGCTTTATGTCGCGGTGGATTATATTGTTCTCGCGGCACTGCTCGAGCGCAGAGCACATATCGCTGCCGAGCTTTATCACATTCTCAACCGTCATGCCGTTTTCACGGACATAGTCCGGCAGGGACTGCAGGAGCTCCATGCGGATATAGATATCCCAGCCAAGATCGTTCTCGTGCGGGATTATCATTTGATCCTCGCAGTTGACGATGTTCGGATGTCCGCGCAGATTGCCGAGCAGCCTGTACTCGTTGCTGATCTCCTCGACCTTTTCCCGAAGCTTTGCGCGCATGGCAAACTCGCTCATTGAGCCGAGCATTTCGTCGTACTCCTTCTGAGTACCCGGAACGCTTATCACCTTGAGCGCACAGTGAAAGTCGCCGCCGTATTCATCTTTTTTCTTTACCTCATACACCTTGCCGGAGCTGCCGCTTCCTATGCAGCGCACTATCTCCCAGCCTGGCAGCGATGATTGCAAATTCTCCATATCATGCATCCCTGACAATTTATTAATTAGTCATCTTTAAATATAATATATTCTCTTTCTCTTGTCAAATTACTCTATTCATGATATCAAAAAAGTCCACTTTTTGATATCATGAATAGAACGCCACATTTTTCGTGAAGCTTTTGCTTCACGAAAAATCTCGCTATGCTCGTCAAAAAGTCCTCACGGACGTTTTTGATGGCTACAATCCAACTTGAGGCGGGCCTTGCCCCCTCGAACTCCCCCGCTGCGCGGCTATCTATCGCAGCAGCACAGGTTTTTCTCTTGTCAAATTACTCTATTGATTTGAGTGCGCCGGCCATGTCGATGTTGTCTATCCTGCGGCGCATGATGGCATTGACAATGGCGGCGAACACGAAGGTTATGATGATCGACACCGCAAAGCTCAGAAAGCTTATATGCGGCTTGAAATACATCATATCGACCTTTATCGCGTTCATGACAAAGGCGTGCAGCGCAACTCCGAGGCCGAGGCCGAACACCGCGCCTGCTCCTGTGAGGATGAGGTTTTCGCGGAAAACATACTGCGCCGCCTCCTTCGGATAGAAGCCGAGCACCTTTATCGTCGCTATCTCGCGTATACGCTCGGAGATGTTTATATTCGTGAGGTTATACAGCACTATGAACGCCAGAAGTCCGGCGCATAGGATTATCGCCGCAACGACGACCAGAAGTCCGTCCATCATGCTGCTCATGCGCTCCTTTGTATCGACGCTCAGGCTTACGCCTCTCACGCCGTCAACGCTGTTTGCAATTGCCGCAGCGCAGGCGCTCACATTCTCCCCCGTTGGCGCGTTTGCAAGCGCGGACTTATACACCGGCTCCTCGCCGAGCTGCTCCTCATACGTTTCGGGCGAAATGAACACAAAGCTGTCCACATAATTGTCAAACAGGGCGCTTACTGTTACGCTGAGCTCCTTTTTTTCAGCCGTTGTGATCTTTATCTCGTCGCCGACCTCGACACCGCCGAGCTGACGGGCAAGGTTATAGTTTATTGCCGCCTCGTTTTTCCCTGGATAGTCGATGGGAGTGCCGTCATAGGCAAGGTCAATGAACTTATAAAGTCCCTTGCCGTTGGATATTGTGAGGGTCGCGCTTTTGACGGCAGCGCCGCCGTCAATTTCCGCAAGGCCGCGATAGAGGAATATTGCGTCCTTCACGTTATCGCCCGCATCTCGGAAAAATATCTCTTGCTCGTCGTCGGTCATATCATAGGCCATGGTCAGCTCGTAGTCATAAAGGATTATATCTTCATACTGCCGCGTTACGACGTTCTGGATCGTATCATTGAGGCCGAGCGCCGTCAAAACGAGCGCCGTACAGCCGCCGATGCCGAGGAGCATCATGAATATGCGCTTTTTATAGCGCATGATGTTTCGCGCCGACACCTTCTGCATGAAGCTCATATCGTTCCACACGAGCGGTATGCGCTCGAGCAGTATTCTCTTTCCCGCCTCAGGTGCTTTGGGGCGTATGAGCTCGGCAGGCACGCATTTAAGCTCCTTTGCGCAGCAGTACCACGTTACGAGCACCGTTACCGCAAGGTTTGCAGCCGTTATCCCGATGGCAAGCGGCCAGTCCATAGTAAACGTAAGGCCGGAGAGGTTATATATAAGTCCGTAGCCGAACCATACGATCGCCGGAAACGCAATGCTTCCGACTGCTATGCCGAAAATGCAGCCAAGCACCGTGGCGCTGCCGGAATAGAGCATGTACTTGCTCATAATAGCACCCGAGGAATAGCCGAGCGCCTTCATTATGCCTATCTGCGTGCGCTGATCGTCGATCATTCTCGTCATCGTCGTAAGGCACACAAGGGCTGCAACGAGGAAGAAAAACACGGGGAACACGGCTGCAACGCTCTGAACGACGTTCGTATCGCTCTCAAAGCAGACGTAGCCCGCGTTCGTATCGCGGTCAAGGACGTATGTATCGGCATGGTTTATGTTTTTTATCTGCTTTTCGGCAGAATCAAGCTCAGCTGCACCCTTGTCGAGCTCGGCCTTGGCTTCATCAAGCTGTGCCTTGCCGGATGCCAGCTCCTTTTCGGCCTCGGCAAAGCCTTGCTCGGCCTCTGCCTTGCCCTGCTCGTACTGTTTTTTTGCCTGCTCAAGCTGCGCACCGCCGCTGTTTATCATCTCACGCGCCTGATCGAGCTGCGCCTGTCCGTCGGCTATCTGCGCGTAGCCTGAATCGAGCTGTGCCTTGGCATCCTCAAGCTGCTTGCGGTACGGCTCAAGCTCCGCATCGATCGAGGCGCGTTTCTCCTTATGCGATTCGAGCCGTTCATTGCACAGCGCTATCTCGCTGTTTAAAATGCTTATTCTGTCGTTTGCGGTTTTTATCCTGCTCTCTATGAGCCTCGCCTTCAGGCGCTCGCCGTTTGCCTGAGCCTCTGCAAGCTGGGCATTCAGGTCTTCTATATCAGCGTTTTTCTCCGCAATTTCGCTCTGCTTTTCGCTGATACGGTTTTCGTAGTAGGATATCTGCTGATCTACTGTGCTGTAAGCAAGAGCGGAGCGTGCGTTAAACTGGCTCAGGCCGGACTCATACTCGGCCTGTCCCTTGTCAAGCTCCGCCTTGGCAGCATCGAGCTCGGCCTGCTTCTGCTCGATGACGGACGAATCGCCCATCATGCTCTCAGCTTGCTCTATCTGCTTGCGTGCAGCATCGAGTTCGGCTTCGGTCTCGCTTTTTTTCTGCGTATAGGCGGCATAGCCGCTGTCATATTCGGCCTTTGCAGCATCGTACTGCGCCTTGCCCTCCTCATACTGAGCTTTTGCATCGTCAAGCTGCGACATGGCATCGTCAATTATGCTATTGCGCCGCACGACCGCCCGCTCAGCCATGAGCTCTTCGAGCGGCTCAACGTATTTTTTGCAGCCTTCCTCGTATTCGTCTGAGTACACATAGCCCTCGGCATCGACGCAGACGTAGATATCTGTATAGTAGTCCGTCGAAAAGCCGTCAGAGGGTATATAAATATAGCCCTTGACGCTGCCGTTTCCGAGCGTGCTCGAGCCGCGCTCCATATTGATATACAAAACGCTCTCAGTTATGCCGACTATGGTGTATTCATCATATGCAAAGGTATCAAAGGTCTGCTCGCTGTTATCCTCAGAGAGCTTTATCGTGCTGCCGATATCGTCCTCGGAGTAGAGATTGGGGTCTGCAAGGCACTCATCAGGCTTTTCCGGCATACGCCCAGACTTGAGCTCGATGAGGTTTATCTCCTCGGTTATGCTCTGAGCCATCATGATGAGGTTATCCTCATCGGGCGTATTGAACAGGAAATCCGCGCCGACAGCGCCCTCGGCAAGCGTAACGCCGGAGAGCTTTTTCACCTCGGCAAGATCGTCGTCTGTAAGGCCGAGGGTGGACACAAGGCGGAAATCGTAAAAATGCGTGCGCTGTGTGTAGTTATTGTACGTCTCCAGAAAATCAGGACGGGAGAGCCGGAGACCGACAAACAGGCCGGCCCCCAGCGCAATTATTGCAAATATCGCAAGATAGCGCCCGAGGCTGTTTTTAATTTCTCTCTTTGTAAGCTTTAAGGTCGATCTGTTCATGGGTCTACCACTCTATATCTTCAATGGGTATGGGGTGCTCATTCCGCTTAACATCCGTAACAACGCCGCTCTTGACGGAAACGACTCTGTCGGCCATGGCTGTGAGCGCGTGGTTATGGGTTATGATAATGACTGTCATGCCGTTTTTACGGCTGCAATCCTGCAAAAGCTGCAAAATTGCCTTGCCGGTGTTATAGTCCAGAGCGCCCGTTGGCTCGTCGCAGAGCAGGAGCTTCGGGTTCTTTGCAAGGGCGCGGGCTATTGCAACGCGCTGCTGCTCGCCGCCGGACAGCTGCGCCGGAAAGTTCTGTGCTCTGTCGTGCAGTCCCACAAGGTCGATGACCTCCGCCGCATCCATGGGGTCCTTGCATATCTGCGCGGCAAGCTCAACGTTTTCTATGGCGGTCAGATTCTGCACAAGATTATAAAACTGAAAGACAAAGCCCACGTCATAACGGCGATAGGTCGTAAGCTGCATCGCGTTGTAGGACGATATCTCCTCTCCGTCGAGCACCACGCGGCCTGAGCTGAGGCTGTCCATGCCGCCGAGTATGTTCAGCAGCGTTGTTTTGCCCGCTCCCGACGCGCCTACGATCACGCATATCTCGCCCTTTTCGACCTCAAATGTCGCATCCTTCAGGGCTTCTATGCACACCTCGCCCATGTGATAGGTCTTTTTCACTTTTTCAAATTCAACGTATGCCATAGCCAGCCCACCTTACAGTAATGTATTAGATATATTATACTAAATGTCTAAATCCATTGCAATACAAAAACCGTGGCGAACCACGGTTTTTTATATGTTTTATTAAGCTTATCAGATGCGGCTGAGCACGGCGCAGGCCTGCTCACGGGTCGTAAAGGATTTCGGGTAATAGCTGTAGCTTCCGTCAGCATTTTCAGCTCCGTTGACTATGCCTGCACGCTGAAGCGCGGTGACGCTCGGCGCTGCGTACTGAGCTATCTGGGCAGCGTCGGTAAAGCTCACGGCTGCTGTATCCTCAGAGAGCTTTATTCCCGCGTACTCGGCGTAGCGGCAGATTATAGCCGCCATCTGCTCGCGGGTGATATTGTCATTGGGCTTGAAGGTCGTTGAATTTACGCCGTAGACGATGCCGTTATTGGCGGCCCACTCGATATACGGTGCAAAAACGCTCTTGTCGCTGACATCGGTGAAGCGGCATTTTGAGTATGCGCTCGTATCCACGCCGTCAAAGCAGGCAAGCATCTTGACAAACTCAGCACGGGTCACATTGCCGGTCGGGTCGAAGACCGTCTCCGAGCGGCCATTGACGATGCCGAGCTGGTACATCTTAAGGATAGAGTCATACGACCAGCGGTCACGGCTCACATCCGCAAAGGGCAGCGTATCCTCGCTTATCGGGTCGTCGGTCTTATCTGTACCCTTGCCGTAGGTGCTGGTCACGCGGCTTATGAGCTCCATGTACAGGTGGCGGGTATTCGACACCGTGTTCGAGAGTATGCCGCCGATAATGCTCAGATGGTCATACGGCTGCGTGGGCAGGACGTTCCATATGCCGCTGGCGTAGTCCTCGTTATTGTATCCGTCGCAGACGACATAGGCCTTGCTGCCGTCGGCATTGACGCATTCAAGCCGGCTGTTGACAGGATACAGGCCGGACACGACGTTTACCATGCCGTCGTTGGGCAGCCATGTCTTGTCGATATAAACGCCGCCGGCGGTGTACTTATCATAGTACTTGCCTATCATCGCCGCAAAGGGCTTGAGAAGCATAAACACCGAGGAATCGGGAACCTCGTTTTCGCTGACTGCGCTCTGATGCGTTGCATCGCCGCAGACGGAGAAGTAATATACATTGTCCTGCATCTCGATGCCGTCGTTTATCTTCAGGGCATTGTCAATGGTCAGGTCATAGATCGCGTTATCATTATGGCTCATGAAATCGCTGCTGTTGAGAACGCGGACGAGATACTGAAGGTCGGTCTCGTCATCCTGACGGTAGATACCGAAATGCTCAAGCTGGAGATCATACACGCCCTTGAGCTTGGTAAGGCCGAGGGACGCGCCGAAGTTGTAGATAAAATCGGTGAAGACCTTGGTTGAGATATCGCAGGTCTCGATAAAGGTAGTTCCGTTGTGCGGAGCGGCTACCGCCGTGAGTGAATACACCCAGTCGCCCTTGCCGCCCTCAAACAGCGGCGATACCTCGGTTCCGGCTGCCTTTGCCGCCGCTACCTCCTCGGCGCTGCCGTTTGCCAGCAGCTCAAGGAACATACGAGTCGTTGCGCCGCCGAAGCTGTGTCCTATGAGATTGACCTTTTTCTCGGCGCTCCAGCCCTCAAACAGGGGCGTTTCGTATGTGATACCGTAGCGGTCGTGACCCTTTTCGGCGGAGTGCGCCGCACCGTAATCGACCCTTGTGCCGGTGAGCTGGGCATAGAGCTCGCAGGCTCTGTCCCACGCGCCGGAGAGCGGGCCGACCTGAGCAGCGTAGCTCTCGTAGCCCTTGCTCGTCAGGTAGTTCATCAGATTGCCCGTCGTCATGCCCCAGTACGGCATGATCGGGTCGAGCATCGACCTGTCGCCCCAGCCCATGAGACCATGGACAAAGACGAAGGGATAATCATCCTCCGCTGCTGCGCTCTCAGCAGATGCCGCGACGGGCAGCAGGCTGCAAAGCAGCAGCACCGCCAGCAGCAGGCTGAGTATTTTTCTTGATTTCTTCATTATGCTCCTCCTGATCAAAAATATTCTCCATATAAAATGTTAAAGCATACTGGTTCTATATTACCATATTATGATGTGCAGGTCAACTGCCGGAGCACATTTTGACACATCAAAAAACCTCCCCAATCGACGATTGGGGAGGTTGGGATATGCTTTATATTACTTGCTTGCGCGGTAGATGAAGGTGACAGCCTGGCCGCGAGTGCAGGTAGCATTCGGAGC
>CAVGXR010000023.1:0-12585 GCA_963633225.1 Collinsella aerofaciens | reverse complement strand
GTCTTTTGTTTCTTTATGTATATAAAATAGCATATAATTATGAATAATCTTAGTGGTTTGTGTGAACAAAATGTAAACCTTAGCACTCTCATGCTTAGAGTGCTAAGGTTTTATGTCTGCAAATATTATTATGTCACTTTGCGGCGGGTTTATTCGCCCTTTTTGTTCAGCGCCTTGTGCTTTACAAGAACGAGGATGGCAAAGGCTATCGCAGCAGCGGCAATGGCTATCGAGGTGTAGACGATAGCGGCATTGTAGGTGTTGTTGATGTTTATCGCCTGCTGCGGGCGAACCGGCACGGTCGGCGTCGGCGTTGCCTCAGCTGCTGCATCGGGATCCTCCGTCGGTTCGGGCGTGGGGTCTGCTATCATGGGGTGATCGGGAACGCTCACGGGTGTCTGCACCACAGGCTTGCCGTCAGCGCCGAGAAGGTCGCTCATGAGCACCCAGCCGGTGAAGCTCTCGCCTCCGTCGTCAGCGGCGACGGTGACATGTCCCCAAGGGACATCGCCCATATAGCTCACGCGGTATTCAACGGTGAGCTCGGTGTCGTTTTTTATGAGCATATACTTGCCCTTCACATCGCACTCTGGGGTTTCCCACGCGACGATGTATCCGTCCTCATTATACGCCGTATAGATCCCGCCGTCTTTTATAAGATTATTCGGATCGTCCCACGGGTCGGCAACGGGCTTGAGCCCGAGCTCGGCGCTCGCCGTGAGCGGCAGAGCCGCCGCAACGAGCAGAAGCACAAGGACGAAGAGAAGCTTATTTTTCATATCAATGCCTCCAATGTGCACAAACACCCGAAGTATAGCACATAAGCCTGAAAAATGAAAGCTTTAATTTGTTAACAAATTGATTTTCGCTTCGTCACAGTGCAATAGGGACAGCTCCCGGCTCTATCGGGCAGGTGTATCCGGCCTTGGAGCGGCGCTTGAACTCATCTCTTGCGCTCTTTAAAAGCTCGGGATCTTCGATAAGATCAATGACTGATGCGGCCAGAACCTTGGCTGCACAGAGCATACCCTTATAGGCTATGCTGCTCTTGCCGCAGCTCACGGTCTGCCATGTGTGTCCGGGCATACCGCTCGGCCATGTGACGGCCTCGATCTGCGCTGCCGGCGTGAGCCAGCTCACGTCGCCGATATCGGTGCTGCCGGCAATAAAGCCCGTGCCGGAGTAATATGGCATGAGAAAGTCGTTGAGCGGATCCTTGAGCTCGTGGGTCATTTTCATGACCGTATCGGCTATATCCGCATCAAACTGCGCGGCTATGCCCGGCGCTGCCGTCTGCGGCGGGAAGGTGCTGCGAAGGGCGGCAGCAAAGGAGCGCTCAGCGTCGTCATGCTGCGGAACGCCTACCTGCTCGAAGTTATCATACATGAGCTTTTCGAGCGTGTAGTTAGGCAAAAGCTCCGAGGTCCCGTCGATGAAAACGCGCTCGAAGCTCGTTTCCGTCATCATTGCAGCGCCCTCGGCTATCTTATCCACACGCTTTTGCAGCTCAACGCAGTCGCGCACCTTGTTTGCACGGGTCATGTACAAGACCTCGGCCTCGGACTGCACGACGTTGGGCGATATACCGCCGGTGTTCGTGATCGCATAGTGCACGCGGCAGTCGCTTGCCATATGCTCGCGCAGAAACTGCACGCCTATGTTCATAAGCTCCACCGCATCGAGTGCGCTGCGCCCGAACTCGGGGCTCGAGGCCGCATGAGCCGCAACGCCGCTGAATTTATACAGCACCTGAATGGACGAGTTATTTGTCCCCGTCCTGACCTGATTGACATCCGAGGGATGCCAGCTCAGCGCAGCGTCGAGCTTTTCCCAGACGCGCTCACGCGCAAGATATGCCTTGCCGCTGCCGCCCTCCTCGCCGGGGCAGCCGAAGAATATGACCGTACCGCTGCTGCCGCTGTCCTCAAGGTATTTTTTTACCGCGAAGGCCGCTGCAAGCGAGCCCACGCCCAGCAGATTGTGTCCGCAGCCGTGACCGTCGCCGTCGCGGACGACTGGGTCTTTTTCGCACAGTCCGGCCTTCTGCGAAAGCCCTGAGAGCGCGTCAAACTCGCCGAGCACTCCTATGTACGGCCTGCCGCTGCCGAAGCAGCCGCAGAATGCTGTGTCAATGCCGCAGAGCTTTTCGTGCACCTCAAAGCCATGCTCGCGCAGTATCCTGCAATAAAGCGCCGCGGCCTTGTATTCCTTCAGCGACAGCTCGGGATTTTCCCATATCTCGTCCGCCGTTTTTTTGCAGAAGTCCGCCATAGACCCGATTGAGTCTATGGCGGCGTTTTTAAGTTCGTTTTTCTTTTCGTTCATATACATTATTACAGCACCTTCGACAGGAAGTCCTGCAGGCGCTCGCTCTGCGGATGCTCGAATATCTCCTCGGGCGTTCCCTCCTCGACGAGCTTGCCGGCTGCCATGAACAGGACGCGGTTGCCGACCTCGCGGGCAAAGCCCATCTCATGGGTCACGACGACCATGGTCATGCCGTCGTGCGCAAGCTCCTTCATAACGTCGAGCACCTCGCCGACCATTTCGGGGTCAAGTGCGCTCGTCGGCTCGTCAAAGAGCATGACATCAGGCTCCATGCACAGGGCGCGGACAATGGCTATACGCTGCTTCTGGCCGCCTGAGAGCTGGATAGGGTATGCGTCGGCGCGGTCGGCAAGGCCGACGCGCTCGAGAAGCTGCATGGCCTTGGCCTTGGCCTCCTCCTTGGGCACATGCTTTACCTCGATGGGAGCGAGGGTCATGTTCTCAAGTATCGTCTTGTGCGGGAAGAGGTTGAAGTGCTGGAACACCATGCCCATCTTCTGACGGTGCTTGTTTATGTCTATCTTCTTGCTGGTTATATCAACGCCCTCGAACAGTATGGTGCCGCTCGTCGGCTCCTCAAGGAGGTTGAGCGAGCGCAGGAGCGTACTCTTGCCCGAGCCGGAGGGACCGATGACGACCATAACGTCGCCGCGGTTAATATCGACCGTAACGCCGTCGAGCGCCTTGATGGTGCCCTTTTTGTAGTATTTCTTCAGGTCCTTTACCTGTATGATCTTATCGTTTGTCACCGACGCTCATCTTCCTTTCAAAGTGTTCGATTATCTTGGAGGTGGGGAATGTCAGGCAGAAGTACACGACCGTTGCGACAAGCAGAGGCTCGGCTATGCGGTATGTCGCGCCCTTGACGGAGGCAACAGCGTACATGATCTCCTGCACGCCGATGGTATAGCAGATAGAGGATTCCTTGATTATCGTGACAAATTCGTTTGCGATAGCCGGAAGGATGTTCTTTATTGCCTGCGGCAGAATGATAAAGCGCATATTCTGCAGCTGCGTGAGGCCGAGCGAGCGCGCAGCCTCGGTCTGTCCGCCGTCAACGCTCTGGATGCCGGAGCGGATGATCTCGCACAGGTAGGCCGCGGAGTTAAGGCTCAGTGCGACAACGCCGGGCAAAAACCTGTCAAAGCGGATCGTTCCGAAAAGCTTGAAGTTTGGCAGCGAGATGTTGGCAAACAGTATGTAGTAGATAATGAACAGCTGAACGAGCATAGGCGTTGCGCGGAACAGCTCGACATAGCAGCTTGACAGGAAGCTAATCGGATTGAAGCGGCTTATCGCCGACAGGATGCCCTGATCGCGCAGGTGGCCGTCCTTGTCGAGGCCGAGCGCCTTGAACGGCCGCCAGTTGGAAAGGCGCATCGCCGCCAGAAACAGGGCCAGTATGAAACCGAACAAAACGGTCAGAAGGGAGAGCGAAACGGTGCAGACAAGGCCATCGATGAACATGCCCTTGAAGCGTGTGACTTGCTGGAAGCCCTCCGGTGATATCAGAGAAGTAAGCATTAAGCGAATTTCCTTTCAGCTTGAATAAACGGGAAAATTCTCCCCGGGATGCCCGGGGAGAATAACTGTGCTTTTTATCGGTCTGTCAGTCTTCAGCAACGATCTGGCCTTCGCTGAGGATGAAGTGCTCGCCGGAAGCAAGCTCGTTTGCCTCTGCAACGTACTGGTCAACAACACCGTCGGAAACTGCTTCCTCAATGATGAGGTTGACTGCCGCGAGCAGCGCCGCATTGTCCTTGTTTACGCCGATAACGCTGCCTTCCTTATCGTATGGGACATCATAGATGACCTGCAGGTCTGGGTAGTTCTTTGCGTAGGTCTCTGCAACCGCGGTCTCGATAAATGCGCCGTCCATCTTGCCTGCGAGCATATCGGCAATGATATCGGTTACCTTTGCCATCTCAACGACGTTTGCGTCGGGAGTGTACTGCTTTGCAAGGTCTGCCTGGATGGAGCCGATCTGTGCGCCGATGGTGTAGTCAGCATTGTTTGCTGCATCGAAGGTCGGGAACTTGTCAGCGGTGGCCTTGGTGCACACGAAGGACTGGCCGCCCTTGTAGTAGATCGAGGAGAAGTTCATCAGGCCCTCACGGTCGGGGTCGGGAGAGTAGCCGGCCATGCCGAGGTCTACCTTCTTCGAGCCGAGCTCGTTGATGGTGCCGTCAAAGTCCATGGGGATGACCTCAAGCTCAAGGCCGAGCTTGTCGGCGATGTACTGAGCAAGAGCCATATCGAAGCCTACGATCTTGTACTCGCCGTTTTCGTCTGCAACGTAGAACTCATAGGGAGCAAAGTCGGGGCTGGTAGCTACGGTGAGCTTGCCGTCCTCAACGGTCTTGAGCTCTGCCTTGAGCTCGTCAAGAGTCATGCTCGAATAATCCTTTGCCGTATCGGTGTCGGAATCTTTACTGTCGGTGTTGCTGCCGCATGCACACAGCGAGAATACCATGAGCATTGCCAGCACCAGTGCTGTAATCTTTTTCATTTTTTATCCCTCTTATCAAAATTTTTAACAAAATCATGCGCCGTTTCTTACGACGATGCCTATATTAGCATGTTTATGCATCCATGTCAAGGAATTTTTGAAAAAATATTCGCTATTTATAGTTAATCTGGCGTTAAGAGTGAATAATATTCATTTTTAGATGAATATTCGCTGTTTTGATGAATTTATGCGCGTTTTTTTAAGAATGATATGAGCGAGAAGGCCGCGAAGGCGATGATATTGACGATGACTATCGCCGCTCCCGACGGGAGCTCAAAGGCGTAGGACGCGGCCATGCCGATGATAAAGCATACGACTGAGACCGCTCCAGAGCATATAACGACGCTTTTGAAGCTGCGGCACAGGCGCATTGCGGTGAGCGCGGGAAAGATGATGAGGCTCGAAATTAAAAGCGCACCCATCATGCGCATACCGATAACGACGGTCACGGCGGTGAGAACGGCGATGACGCTGTTTATAAGCTGAGCCCTTGTTCCCGTTGCGCGGGCAAAGGTCTCGTCAAAGGTGACGGCGAATATGCGCGGGTAGAGCAGCACGAACATCAAAAGCACGGCGATCGAGAGCACGACGCTCAAAACAGCGTCTGCGCGGCTGAGCGATAAAATGCTGCCGAACATATAGTTTGAAACATCGGTGTTCATGCCGGTCGTAAGCGATACGGTCACAACGCCTATTGCAAGCGACGACGAGGATATGAGCGCTATCGCGGCATCGCCCTTGATCTTGCCGTTCTGGTTTATCCTCAGCAGCAGGAAGGCCGCCGCGATAACTACGGGCACGGCAAGGTACAGCGGTGCGACGTTCACAGCGGCTGCTATTGCCAGCGCGCCGAAGCCAACGTGCGACAGGCCGTCGCCTATCATCGAATAGCGCTTGAGCACAAGCGATACGCCCAAAAGCGCCGCACACAGCGACACGAGCACGCCGACAACGACGGCGCGGACCATGAAGTGGTAGGAGAACATTTCCTTTACAAGCTCTATCATATTCTCGACCCTCCCACAAATCTTCGCGCAAGGTCGCTTTCGCGGTACTGTGCGGTAGTGCCGAAGAAGAGCTGGCTGCGGCCAAGGTGCAGGATATGCGTTGCGTATCTCACGGCGGCGTGGATATCGTGCGATATCATGATAACGCTCGTATTGTCGCAGAGGTTTACGAGCTTTATGAGATTATACATCTCGTTTGCCGCAACGGGGTCAAGCCCCGTCACCGGCTCGTCGAGCAGCAGCAGCTTTTTCGTAGCGCACATCGCCCGTGCAAGCAGAACGCGCTGCTGCTGGCCGCCGGAGAGGTCGAGATAGCATCGGCCGGCAATATCGTCGATTCCGAGGCGCTCCATATTCTCGGCTGCGGCGGCCTTATCGGCTGCGTTGTAAAACATTCTGCCGTGCATGGAGTTGAGCCTGCCGGAGAGCACGACCTCGCGCACCGAGGCCGGAAAGTCGCGCTGTATCTGCGTCTGCTGCGGAAGATAGCCTATCTCCGTCGGCTTGAGATCGGAAAAGCTTATCTCGCCCTTTGAAGGTGCTTTCAGGCCGAGAATGCCGCGCATGAGCGTGCTCTTTCCCGAGCCGTTTTCGCCGACGATGCACAGATACGCGCCCGCGTCGATCGAAAAGTTTATGTCGCTGAGCACAGTTTCGCCGTCGTAGGCAAAGCTCAGGTCCCTGCATGTTATCTGCGCCATATCAGTAAAGCGCCTCCTTGAGTGTTTCGATATTCATACGCATGAGGTCGAGATAGGTCACGCCCTCGGAAAACTGCTTTGCCGTGACGCTGTGCGCCGAGTAAAACGGCAGCTTTTTGCAGCCGGTGTCCTCGCAGATGACATCGGCCATCTTTTCATTGGAAAACTCCATGTACAGCACCGCCGGTATGTTCTCCTCACGCACATGGTCGATGAGAAACGCAACGGTTTTTGCCGAGGGCTCGGTCTGCGAGGCGCAGCCCGGGTAGGCCGCGTAGCAGGTCAGGCCGTACTCGCGTGAAAAATAGCGCATCGGAAAGCGGTCGGCAAAAACGAGCGTTTTGCGCACGCCGTTTAACACCGTTGTGCGTATCTCAATATCAAGCTCCATGAGCTTTGCGTTGTATACCTCGTAGTTGAGCATATACTCATTCATGTGCCCGGGGTCAGCCTCCATTAGCTTGTCGCACAGGGCATAGCAGATCTTCGCGGCGTTTACGGGAGTTGTCCACACATGCTCGTCAAGCTCCTCCGCTTCCCCGCCGTCGTCTTCGTCCTCTGCGGCATATATGCCCTCGCTGCTCTCGGTCACGGTCTCTACGCAGTCCATCATGCGCAGGACGTTCACGCTCCCGTCTATGAGCGACTCCACCCATTCCTCCGACTCGCCGCCGTTGCATATGAACAGATCGCTTTCCTGTATTGCAATGATGTCCTTCGGCGCTGGCTCATAGGAGTGCACCTCCGCCCCGGGCTTTATCAGCAGCTTTATCTGCGCCCTGTCCCCCGCTATCTCGCGTGCAAAATCATAGGCTGGAAAGCTCGTGCAGACAATTTGCAGCTTGGACGGGTCCTTCTCCTCCGCCGCGTCAGTCGAGCAGCCCGTTATAAGCAGGCACAGGCACAAAAGCGCGGGCGCAAGTCTTCTCAGCACGCTTTTCATGACAGCAGCACCGCTGCGGCGCTTCCGATAAGACTCATGTTTTCGGCGTTTACAAGCTCATAGCGCCGTCCCATGATCTCGCCCGCATACACGTCCATGAAGCGCTCAAGCTCGGGGCGCAGAAGCTTGCTTGCCGAATACAGCGAGCCGTCCACCGCAATGCACACGGGGCGCTGCTGTCCCGCGCCCGTCAGCTCAAGTATGCCGCAGAGCATCGAGGCTATGCACCTTGCCGAGCGTTCGAATATCTCGTTTATTATGTAAACCAGATTTACCTTATCCTCGCTGCTGAGTCCCTTGGGAAAGCGGCCACTGCCCCATTTGTCAATGGTCGGGGTCGTGACCTCGGTCATTTTTTCTATCATCTCAGCCGCACGCTCTGAGAAAATTCCCTCCGCAGCTGCCATTTTCAGCGTATACATGCAGACCTGCCCCAGATAGCGGCCCGATATCATCTTCTCGGCGGTAAACTCGCCCGTATCAGGGAGATCGGCATCCATTGCGATATCCGCATCGCCGCGTGGGAAGGCGTTGAACGAGCCGCTTTCGAGGTCAACGAGCATTTTTCTGTTTTCCGTGAGCCCGAGCTTTGCTATCCTGCTGCATTCGATCTCGCAGCAGGTGTTGCAGCCCGTTCCGGCGACGAGGCCGATATATCCGTCGTAGCTGCCGCGGGCGAGGACTTTGCCTGCAAGCAGAGTCGCAGGAGTGTCGTTTAAAACTACTATGCGCCCGGGCTTTTCACCGCGCCGCTCAAGCTCCGTGCGCAGAGCCGCACCGAGGTACGAGCCGATCGCTCCCTCGATCCTGACCTGCTTTGTCAGACCCAGCACCCTGCCGTCGCGCTCTTGCGTTATGTCAACCGGATACGAAAAGCAGAAGCCGATATCCGGCGTTTGCGCAAGAAGCGGCTGCACGCAGCCGGCAACGCAGGATATGAACTCGTCCCACGAGGCAGGTGTTTCCGCCCCGGGCATCGGGCGCTTTTCAAGCGACTCGATAAGCGCGTTTTTGCCGTCAAAGTGAACCAGTGCCGTGCGGAAGTTTGTGCCTCCGGCATCAATGACAATGGCCTTCTCGCCCTTTCTGAGCCTGCCTGACGCATAAAGATAGGTCGGCAGCATGGGCATGTCCTTCTGCGCTGCGGCAAGGCCCGCGAGCATTGCCTCGGCGAAGGCTTTCGTGCTCTCGGAAAGATCGACGCGCTCGGCATCCATGCCGTGGGCTTTCATAAACTGTGCTACTTTTATCATTTCATACCTCAAAAAGACCCTGCCTGAGGCAGGGTCTTTGATTAAAAATTTTCTTACTTTTCCGCGTCTGCCGGAACGTCCTTTATAGACTGTACAATACCCTCGGCAAGACCTGCTATACCCTGTATCTCGCTGGGGATGATGATCTTCGTCGCCTTGCCGTTTGCGGCTGCGGTGAAGGCCTCGAGAGCCTTGATCTTCAGCACCGCGTCGCTCGGCATTGACTCGTTTATGAGGCGTATGCCTTCCGCAGTCGCGGTCTGTACCTTGAGGATAGCCTCGGCCTCGCCTTCGGCCTCGAGGATCTGCTGCTGCTTTTTCGCATCTGCACGCAGAATAGCCGATTCCTTTTCGCCCTCGGCCTCAAGGATGGCGGCTCTTTTCTCGCCCTCGGCACGCAGGATCGCCTCGCGGCGTTCACGCTCTGCCTTCATCTGCTTTTCCATCGCAGACTGTATCTCCTTGGGCGGCAGGATATTCTTGAGCTCAACGCGGTTGACCTTGATGCCCCAGGGATCGGTCGCCTCGTCAAGGATGGTGCGCATTTTACCGTTTATGAGGTCGCGGCTTGTAAGGCACTGGTCGAGCTCGAGGTCGCCGATGATATTACGCAGCGTCGTCGCCGAGAGGTTCTCGATAGCGACCATGGGGTGCTCTATGCCGTAGGTGTACAGCTTGGGGTCGGTTATCTGGAAGTAGATAACGGTGTCTATCTGCATGGTGACGTTATCCTTGGTGATAACGGGCTGAGGCGGGAAGTCGGCGACCTGCTCCTTGAGGGAGATGGTCTTTGCAACGCGCTCGAAGAAGGGGATCTTCACATGAATGCCTGTTCCCCATGTCGCCTGATATTTGCCGAGGCGCTCGATTATCATTACCTTGCTCTGCTGGACGATACGGATATTTCTTACGATTATTATAAGTGCAAGAAGTATCAGCGCGTAGATTACATACTGCATTTGCTTTCTCCTTAAAAATTATTTTACCGCTTCGGCTGCGGACATGACTATGAGCTTCACTCCGTCAATGCGCTGCGCCGTAACGAGCGTCCCCTCGGGTATCGTCTCGCTGTCGCTCACGCTCCGCGCCGTCCATGTTTTTCCGTCTACGTACACTGCGCCCGTTCCGGCGATATTGTCTATCGTCTCCGTCACGCGGCATTCCTTGCCGATAACGATATCGGCATTGGTCGGCTCGACCTTGCTGTTGACATATTTCTTTACAAGCGGCCTTGTGTAATACAATGTCACCGCCGACACGATGAGAAACGCGACTATCTGAAGCCACACGGGAGCATCGAGCATCGCGCACAGCAGCGCCGCCAGAGCGCCGATCGCAAACCAGATGCACACAAGCCCGACCGTAGCCGCCTCGACGACGAGGAAGAACACCATGGCTATCAGCCAGAGCGTGGTCATCGTCATTTCAAATGGCATTGCTTTCACCTCCGTTTATTTCTGATATATATTGTATTACATTTATCAATATTAATCAACAACAATTTAGTTCTATCTCTGTAAGCTGTGTAGGTTTGTCAAACATATTGGACAAACCTACACAGCTTAAGCACAATTCACAGCATTATCACTTTACATTTGTGATGTGTTGATGTAATATAATAATGTATATTCGAGCGGCGGACTCAATGCGCTGATGCATCGAAGATACCGAAGGAGGTTTACCCATGAACAAGCTTAACAGAAAGCCCCGCAACAAGGATATGTACAAGGCGATACTTACGCTCAACACCGTTGAGGAATGCATGAGCTTCTTCGACGACCTGTGCACCGTCACCGAAATTCAGGCAATGGAGCAGCGCTATCAGGTCGCCGTGTGCCTTTCCAAGGGCATGATATATAACGACATTCTGGCCGAGACCGGCGCTTCGAGTGCAACGATAAGCCGCGTCAATCGTTCGCTGCAATACGGCAAGGACGGCTATGAGATAGCATTTGAGCGTCTTGCCGAGCAGCAGGATGAAGACTGCTGATGGCCGCATCCTACGGACCGCTGTCGCTGTGGTACGATACGCTCACGGGCGATATCCCATACCCCGAATTTGCCGGCTTCTATGAGGCGCTGTTCGGCAGGGACGGCGGAGAGTTCAAAACCATTCTCGACCTGTGCTGCGGCACGGGAACGCTGACGGCGCTCATGGCGCAGCGCGGTTATGAAATGATAGCCGTTGACGCATCGGCGGATATGCTCATGCAGGCCTCCGGCAAGGCGGCAAATGCTGATATCCCGCCGCTGTTTCTGTGTCAGGACGCAGCCGGACTCGATCTTTACGGCACGGTGGATGCCGCCTACTGCTCGCTTGACGGGATAAACTACATTCCGCCGCAGGAGCTTGAAAAGGTCTTTGACAGGCTGCATCTTTTCGTGCGCCCGTACGGGCTTTTTATATTCGATATCAAAACGCCCGAGAGCTTGAAGGCGCTCGACGGCGAAATTTTTGTCGATGAGACGGAGGATGTGCTCTGCCTCTGGCGCGCAGATTTTTCCGAGGAGGATAAGAGTCTGCTGTACGGCATGGATCTTTTCTCGCGGCGCGGTAAGCTCTGGCAGCGCGAGTGTGAGGAGCATGTGGAATACGCCCACACGCCCGAGGCGCTTAAAGCGGCGCTTGAAAGGGCGGGCTTTGAGCAGATTCGCTTTTACACCGACTGCCCGCAGGGAGACAAGGGACGGCTGTTCATATCGGCGAAGAATACGAACATATATTGAGGCGTTATTATGGACAAGATATTAAGAGCGACAGCCGGAGACGGCTTTATAAAAATGTCTGCGGTCAGCGCAAGGGACACTGTGCAGCGTGCAAAGGATATCCACAGCTGCACGCCCACGACGGCGGCAGCTCTCGGCAGGACGCTGTGCGCAGCATCCATGCTGGGAAACATGATGAAGGAGGACGACGGCAGCCTCACGATACGCATAAACGGCGGCGGCCCTATCGGCAGCGTCATCGCCGTTTCCGACAGCGCGGGCTTCGTGCGCGGCTATGTGACAAATCCCCGCGTCGAGCTCCCCCTCCGTCAGGACGGTAAGCTCAATGTCGGCGGCGCGGTTGGCCGCGACGGTATGATCACCGTCAGCCGCGATATCGGGCTCAAGGAGCCGTATATCGGCTCGACGCAGCTCGTTTCCGGCGAGATAGCCGAGGATCTGACGGCGTATATGCTCGAAAGCGAGCAGATACCGGCAGCCTGCGGTCTCGGCGTTCTGGTGGACACCGACCTGAGCATAAAGTCCGCCGGCGGCTTTATCGTGCAGCTCATGCCCGGCGCTCCCGACGAGCTTATAGATAAGCTCGAGGAAAACATCACGATGATGGACGCGCTGACGACCATATTGGCAGAGGATGGGCTCGAGGCCGTGTTTGAGCAGGTGCTCAAGGGGCTTGAGCACCACATTGTCGGCGAGGATGAGATAGGCTATCGCTGCAAATGCAGCCGAGAGCGCGTTTCGAGCGCCATTCTCGGCATCGGCGAGGACGAGCTGCGGAGCATGATAGCCGAGGGTAAAAACGTTGACGTAAGCTGCCAGTTCTGCGACACGGTATATACCTTCACGCCGGACGATATCGCCGTTTTGCTCGAGCAGGCAAAAAACGATTAAAAACTTCAAAATTGTTGTTGACAATTGGGGTCAGCTTTAGTATAATAAACGAGCCGCTGATGAGGGAGCATAGCTCAGCTGGTTAGAGCACCTGCCTTACAAGCAGGGGGTCACTGGTTCGAGTCCAGTTGTTCCCACCAATTTATCAGCATATGCCTCTGTAGCTCAGTAGGTAGAGCAGCGGACTGAAAATCCGCGTGTCGTTGGTTCAACTCCGACCGGAGGC
>CAVGXR010000022.1:0-16847 GCA_963633225.1 Collinsella aerofaciens | reverse complement strand
AATATATCTGCAACTGCGACTATAAAACCTGCTACACTCTTCGTGCGGATATGTACTCCGTAAACTCGAGCATGACCCGCTCCAATTTCGTGGCGCAGGTCGATCCTGAAAAATGCGTGGCCTGTGGAATGTGTGTCGAGACCTGTCCGGAAAACGCCGTGCGCATGGGGCAGAGGCTTGACCCGAAAAAGCCTCTGCAATATCACTACCGCGAGACCCCGCACGAATACCTCAAGTGGGGTGAGGAGCGCTGGCATCCTGATTATCTTTATGAGCGTGAAAATGTCTGGGCTGAAACAGGGACTGCGCCGTGCAAAACGGCATGTCCGGCACATGTGGCCGTCGAGGGCTATCTGCGCTTGGCGGCTCTCGGCAAATATGACGAGGCGCTGGAGCTCATCAAGCACAACAATCCTCTGCCCGCTGTCTGCGGCTCTATCTGTAACCGCCGCTGCGAGGCGGCATGTACCCGCGGCAGCATAGACCAGCCGGTGGCAATAGACGAGGTGAAAAAATTCCTTGCGCACCGCGATCTTGAGGCCGAAACTAGATACATCCCCAAAAAGAAGATAACCCGTAAGGACGGGAAAAAGGTTGCCGTGATCGGCGGCGGACCCGCCGGACTTGCATGTGCCTACTACCTCGAGGTCGAGGGTGAGCATGTCACCGTATTTGAAAAGCACGATAAGATAGGCGGTATGCTGCGCTATGGAGTGCCGAACTTCCGCCTTGAAAAGGATGTACTTGACGCTGAAATCGACGTTATCCGTCAGCTCGGTGCGGAGTTTAAGTGCGGCGTTGAGGTCGGCAAAGACGTAACGATACAGCAGCTGCGCGAGCAGGGCTATGAGGCATTTTATATTGCGATCGGCTGTCAGGGCGGGCGCAGCGTCAATGTACCTGGTGAGGATGCCGGCGGCGTTATTGCAGCTGTGGACTTTCTTCAGAAATATGGAACGGACAGCAAACTCAATGGCGACGCGGTCATCATCGGCGGCGGCAATGTCGCTGTGGATACGGCGCGCACAGCCGTACGTCTCGGTGCGGGCAAAACATATATGTATTGCCTTGAATCCCGCGAAGAAATGCCGGCAGCTCAGGACGAGATGGACGAGGCAGAAGCGGACGGCGTTATTGTCGGCTGCGGCTGGGGGCCGAAGGAGATACTGACAGAGGACGGCAATGTCACGGGCGTTGTATTTAAAAAGTGCCTGTCGGTAAGGGACGAAAACGGGAAATTCAGTCCCGTGTTCGACGAGAACGATACCGTGACCGTTCCGTGCAGCCATGTTGTGCTGGCAGTCGGACAGAGTGTGGTCTGGGGAGAACTCCTCAAGGGCGAGAATGTAGTGCTGCGCGGCGGCAATTATCCCGAAGCTGACAAGCAGACCTTCCAGACCTCCGTTCCCGACATATTTGTCGGAGGCGATGTGTTTACGGGTCCGCAATGGTCAATTGACGCAATCGCCTGCGGCAAAGAGGGTGCGGATTCTATACATCGCTTTGTATGGGGTGGAAACCTCAGGACAGGGCGCGACCGCAATCTCTATCATGAGATCGACAAGGACAATGTACTGTTCGGCAGCTATGATAATGCTCACCGTCAGAGCTGCAAGCGAACTGCGTCAAAGGCACGCACGTTCAGCGATGACCGCGAGGTATTCACCGAGGAGCAGGTCAAGGCGGAAACAGCCCGCTGCCTCAAGTGCGGTGCTTCTCATGTGGACGAAAATATGTGTCTCGGCTGCGGTGTGTGCACGACCCGCTGCAAGTTTGATGCAATACATCTGCGCCGCGTGTTTGAGTGCACTCCATGCACGAGAGAGCAGCTTGTGCCCGCAGTGCTCGGCGAGGTGGGCAGAAGAATGGTCTGGAGCAAGTTCCATGAGCCTACCGTCAAGACTGTTGAGGTCGGCGTATCCAAGATAGACCCCGATGTGTCTTATGCCTCGGGTGCAAAATACCACAAGCCGTCAAAGAAAAAGTGAGGGCAGATCATGCACGAGATAGGAATACTTTATTCCGCAGCGGAAACCGCCGCTCGGTGCGCCGAGGAAAACGGCCTTGAGGAGATACATGTGATCTCGCTTGAGCTCGGCGAGCTTGCCGGCGTGCTGCCGAATGTGTTTACCGAATACTTTGACTATGTCAAAGCGCAGTTTCCCATACTCAAAAATGCCGAAATGGAGCTGAAAACCGTCCCGGGTGAGGCGCTTTGCAGTGATTGCGGTGCAATGTATAACGTTATGAAAAACGAGGGTAAATGCCCCTGCTGCTCAAGCATGGCAAAAGAAATTCTGTCCGGCAGAGATGTCCGGCTCATGAGCATAGCATAAAAAAGAAAAACCTCCCACTGCTGTTTAGCTGCGGGAGGTTTACGCTTGTCAAAAAAGTCCCTTGCGGGATTTTTTTGACTGCACTTTTCCGCCGAGCATTTTGAAAACCTTCAAAATGCTTTTACCGAAATCCTTGATGTCTCAAGGATTTCGACGGCGGTTTATCTAACTCGAGGCGGGCCTTTTCTCGCTGCGGCTCGGTCACGGCACGGCTCTGACATGCCACCGGCATGTCATTCACTCCCGTGCCGCCGCTGCGCTACCCCTCGAACTCCCCCGCTGCGCGGATATCTCTACTCAGCAGCATAGTTTTTTGACAGCCTCAAACCTCCCGCAGCTGAAGGGCTGCGGGAGGTTTACGCTGCTTGTGCTCAGAGCTTTTCGAAGGCCTGCTCACAGCTTTCAAAGAAGAAGGTCGAGGTCTGATAGATGGACATCGTCAGAGAGCCGTACTGCGTGTCCCTGATGCTGCCCGCGTGGACTGCACGTGTGCCGAATCCGGCATTTTCAAGCAGTTCTTTTTCCATTTCATTTTCTAATCCTTATAAAATTTAATGACTGTATTACTTTCTTTAAAATTAGTATTTATCATATATAAAAATGTGTTACATTGCATAATGGCGCAAAAACTATGATTTTTTCTTGACAATCAAACTACTGTGCATTACAATATACTCAAGTACTATGTAATGCAAAGTAGAGGTTTGCAATGATACCGTCACAAATGCTCAAGGGCACGCTTTCCGGCTGCATTCTTGCCATAATATCGCGCAGGGAAACATACGGATATGAGATAGCGGAAACGCTCAGCGACTATGGCTTCGGCAGGATAGCGGAGGGAACGATATATCCGCTGCTTTTAAGGCTTGAAAAAAACGGTCTGGTAAGCACGCAGTACCGCACGTCGGAGCTCGGGCCGCAGCGCAAGTATTACAGCCTTACGCCGCTCGGCAGGGAGGAGCTGGACTCGTTTACCGAAAGCTACAGGGAGCTGTGCAATGCCGTTGAAAATGCTATCGGAGGAGGAAATGAAAATGAGCAGTGAAGCCAGAGCGCTCAGGCGTGAAAATAACGAGCTGGAAAAGCAGCTAAACTGCGAGATGAATGATGCGCTGACAGACATTGTGGTTTACATAAGAAGTGCTAATATCAGCGACCTCGAGCAGGAAAAGGTGCGCCGCGACATAACGCAGATGCTTATTGACGGGCAGAACCGCGGCTACGGAGCACCGAGAGTCATAGGCGGAGACTATAAAGCGTTCTGCAACGAGATAATCGGGGAAATTCCACAAATAAGCGCAAAACAGCGTATTTTGACCGCTGTGCGTGACACTTTGCCCGCGCTTTGCGTGCTCTTCGGCATATGGGCGGCGTTTGCCGCACTCACACGGGCGATAAAGGGAGAGGCGTGGTATATAACGCCGCTTTACGCAGCTGACGTGCTCATGGGTGCTGCGCTGCTGCTTGCGGCGACGCTGACAGTGGTTTACATAACAAAAAATTCGTTCAGTGCGAACGGCTATGTGCTTGTGTGTCTGCTGCTTCTGATCGTGGCAATTGCCGCAGCCGGAACGCTGCTTTTGCCGAAGGTTCTGCTATTTCGCCCGCACATTGCAGCCGATGCCGCGCTGCTGCTTTTGCTGTACGCAGCGTACAGAATAATAGACAGCAGAGTATAGGCTATATAGCTGTGAAATATGATTCTATAATAAGCATTGGAGCTTAACCCAGCGGTAACATTCATGGAAAATCCGAACGCTGAGCCTATATGCACTATCAAATTTATTAGTAACTCATAAACCGACCAATATCTTTCCGCGGCAGGGTATTACGGCTATAATAAGGGCAGCTTCAAAAAACAAGGAGGATGCTGTTATGCTGAATGAAAATGTTGTCAAGGTACTCAAAAGCGGAATGTGGGATCTGGCCACCTGCTGCGATGGGGAGCCCAATGTTGTGCCGGTTGCGTTCAAGGACGTTACGCCCGACGGAAAGCTCGTCGTCGGCGACGTGTTTCTGGACACAACGCTCAAAAATCTCGCTGCGAACAATGGCCGCATAGCCATCTCAGCCTACGATGCGCAGAGCTTGGAGGGCTATCAGATCAAGGGCAGCGCCGTGTACCTCAGCGAGGGAGGACTCGTCGCCACCTTCAAGGCCATGGTCGAGAAGATGTTTAACGGTGCGGCGACGGCAAAGGGCGCTCTCGTCATAACGCCCGAGAAGGTCATCGTCACGACCCCCGGCGCGGACAACAAAAAGGAATTGTAAAATGAAAAAATGTTGAGCAGGCTTTTCCTGCTCAATGTTTTTGCTTTTTTTACGGCGGCTTGCCTGCCGTGCGGTATCGAGATATAATGGATAAAACAAAAAGGGGAGAGCGCCATGTATCAGAGAAAGCTTGAAAAGGACATACGCTGCCCGCTGGAATACGGCATGGAGCTGTTCGGGGGCAAATGGAACTCCCGCATTATTTGCGTGCTTGCCGCGCTGGGTACCCTGCGCTACAGTGAGCTGCGCCGCGAGATGGGGAATATAACGGATGCCGTGCTGGCATCCACGCTCAAGGGACTGATATCAAACGGCATCGTGCAGCGCCGGTCCTATGACGAGATACCGCCGAGAGTGGAGTATTCGCTGACGGAAAAGGGCGAGTCGGTCGTGCCGATACTCCAGAGCATATGCCGCTGGGCAGGCGCGTTCTACAAGGACGAGGGCGACACGCCCATGATCCAGTGCCGAAAGTGCGACCATCGCAGCTGAAAAGAGCGCAGCTTAATTGACTTAGCCGGACTGAGAGGACACAGACCTGACGAGCTGTGTCCTCTCAGTTTGTCCTTCCGAGAATATAGTCTACACTGACACCGTAGAAATCGGCAAGCTTTATGAGCGCGGCACTCGGAATATCGAGTTCGCCGCTTTCGTAGCGCGAATATGTCGTTTGACTCACGTTCAGAATTTCAGCTATCTCGCGCTGGCGGAGATCCTTGTCCTCGCGCATATCGCGCAGTCGTCTGTACATTCATATCACCCTGCGCAATTTTATGATATGCGAATATTGCATATTGAAGTTTATGCGATATTCGCATAAACTATACGCAGGAGGTGATACTATGCCCGACTATGAGGAGATGTATTACACAATGATGCGTGCCGCAGAGGAGGCATTGCGCATAATAATTGATGCCCAGCAAAAATGCGAGGAGATATATCTTTCGCAAAGCGATAACGAACAGCAGCAAAAGAGTGCAGACTAAAAATCTGCACTCTTTTTTAAATATGTAGACGATTTGCATCGCGCCTATGGGACGCGAAACGTTTTTGTTTTCGCCAATTTTTCTGGTCGGGATACCGCAATAAGCGTATCCGCAGCTGCCCCCGTGCGCCACTAAAAAAGCAGCATACGGTCGTTGTCGAGGGCTTTGCCGGAGCCGGCCTTGAAGCGGTCAAGGAAGTCCTGCACGGTCATGCCCTCGCGCTCTGCGCCGGACACATCCATGATTATGTTGCCCTTGTCCATCATCAGCGTGCGGTTTCCGAGATCGAGCGCCGACTGCATGTTGTGCGTTATCATCATGCAGGTTATCTTTCCGCCGGCGACGATGCTTTTTGTCAGCTCAAGCACCTTCTCGGCGGTGCCGGGGTCGAGTGCTGCCGTGTGCTCGTCCAGAAGCAGAAGCTTGGGCGGAACGACCGTTGCCATGAGCAGCGTGAGCGCCTGACGCTGACCGCCGGAGAGCAGTCCGACCGGCTGGGTGAGCCTGTCCTCGAGTCCCATTCCCAAAAGCGCGAGCTTCTCACGGAAAAGTGCGCGATCCGCCTTGGTGATATGCGAAAACCAGCCGCCGCTTTTTGCAGCCATTGCGAGGTTTTCCTCTATGCTCATGCCGGGCGCACTGCCGCGCATGGGGTCCTGAAAGAGCCTGCCGATATCGTGCGCACGCTTGTGCTCGGGCATGAAGGTGATGTCGCGCTCGTCGAGCTCGATGCTGCCGCTGTCGGTGTAGAAGCTGCCGGCAATGGCGTTAAAGAGGGTCGATTTTCCTGCGCCGTTAGCGCCGATGATGGTGATGAAGTCACCGTCCTTCACATCGAGAGTCAGGCCGCTCAGGGCGGTCTTTTCGTTGACCGTTCCGGGATTGAAGGTCTTGCTTATGTTGTTTAGCTTCAGCATGTCACACACCGCCCTTCTGCGTTCTGAAGCCGAGCCGCCGCTTTATCATCGGCATTTGCTTTTTAAGATAGGGTATCGAAATTGCAAGCACAACGATGATCGAAGAGATGAGCTTGAGCATGAATGCCGGCATATTGAAGCGCAGCGCGATGGTGTATACCAGCCTGAACAGCACGGAGCCGAGCACCACGCCGACAGCGCGGGTGAATATGCCGCCTCTGCCGAGGATAACGCCGCCTATGAGCAGCGAGGCCAGCGCGATGGTGACCATGCCGGTGCCGATGTTTATATCCACAGCCTTCTGCGACTGCGCCAGCAGGCAGCCGGACAGCGCCGTGAACGAGCCAGCGATGCACAGACCGATGATGGTCGTAAAGGCGGTGTTTATGGACGATGAGCGAACCATGTCGGGATTGTTGCCCGTTGCGCGGATGGCAAGACCGAGGCGCGTTTTCAGAAAGAGCGTGAGCAGAATAAGTATAATGATCACCGCGATGAGAGCAACGGCAAGCTTATACTGCTTTGCAAAAGCCGTGCCCTTTAAAAGCTCCTTCATCATGGAGAAGACGGTGTCGGCCTTGTTCATGTTGAGCAGCGACGAGCCGCCCATGATTGCTATGTTTACGGAATACAGTCCCGTGTTCACGATGATGCCGGCGAGCAGACTGTCAACACCGAGCTTTGTCTGCAAAATGGCGGTCACAAAGCCTGAGCACACGCCGGCTGCCATCGCTGCGGGTATCGCAAGATACGGATGCCCCGAGAGCACGACGATCGCGCCGACCGCAGCGCCGAGAGTGAAGCAGCCGTCGGTGGACAGGTCGCAGACATTGAGCATACTGTAGCTCAAATACAGTGCGAGCACCGTCAGCGAGCAGATAAGCCCCAGCTCAAGCGCTGTCTGCCCAAGGCTCAGTATCGTTGCAATATCCATGTCGTTTCCTCTTTCTGAGCCTTATTACTGCTCAACGTCGCTGAAGCTCTCAGCAGTGGTGATGGTGTTTATCTTGGTGCAGTAGGGCTCGAATGCCTTTGCGACTGTGTCGTAGTCATAGCCGAGCTCTGCGCAGATCTCAGTGTTTATGGTAGCGGTGCCGTTATCGAAGGTCTTGACTGCGGTGGTTGCGGGGTCAGCGCCGTTAATGAGAATGTCGGCGACCATGTTTGCGGTCTCAACGCCGAGGTTTGCGTAGTCAACGCCGTAGCCGAGGAATGCGCCGTTGAGTGCGAAGGAGTCTGCGCCGGTGTAGTGGGGGATGCCGGCCTTTGCGAGAGTTTCGTAGATGGAAAGCTCTGCCGTCATGATGGTGTTGTCGGTCGGGGTGAACACTGCGTCAACGCCGTCTGCTACCATTGCCTGTGCTGCGAGCATGACCTCGTCTGTGGTGGAGCCGGTGTGCTCGACGACCTCAACGCCCTTATTGCTGAGATATTCCTTTGCCGCTGCGATGGATGCTGCCGAGGAGTCCTGACCTACGTCGTACAGCAGGCCGATCTTCTTTGCGTCGGGATCGTTTGCGAAGATGAGGTTCATGATGGCCTCTGCGTCGAGGTAATCGCTGGTGCCGGTGACGTTTGCGCCCGGCTTGTCGAGGCTTTCAACGAGCTCAGCGCCGACAGGATCGGAAACTGCGGAGAACACCACGGGGATATCGTTATCCTCGGTCAGAGCCTGCATACGCATTGCAACGGGAGTCGCAACACCGACCATGAGGTCAACGTCGTCGGCGATGAAGTTGGAGATTATCTGCTCCATAACGGTCGCGTCTGCGTTGCAGTTATCATAGCTGATCTCGAAGGTAACGCCCTTTTCCTCGCCGATGGCCTTGAGCTGAGCCTGAATATTTTCGACTATCTGGTTGAGGGATGCATCGTCAACGTAGTTGCAGATGCCGACCTTGTAGACCTTTGCGCTGTCGCCGGAGCTGTCCTTGCTGCTGTCCGTGCTGCCGCAGGCGCAGAGGGTGAATACCATTGCCAGTGCGCATACAAGAGCGAGTGCCTTTTTGATGATTGCGTTTTTCATTGTTTTTTCCTCCAAAAATGTTTTTTGTGACTTGGGTGAAGATGGAGGGGAGCTTGCTTATAAAAACAAAAAAAGCAGCCTCCTATCCCATAATGGGACAAGAGCTGCGCTCCTGCGATACCACCCAAATTGACGAAAATTCGTCCGCTCGCTTATGCGTACCATCATACGCACCCCGATTGATAACGGGAGGGATCCCGTCGGCATCTACTCAAGCATCCGCTTTTTCAAGCCGCCCTCCGAAGTCCATTCATTCTGCACCCGCGACCGTGATCTCACCACCCACGGTTCTCTTAACGCCAGCTTCCCAGAACTACTACTCTTCGTCACTGGTTTGATGCTGCAATTATAGCACCTTGTTTTCACTTGTCAAGCCCCAAAATAAAAAAATACTGAAAAAATTTTAACGTTTGCTATTGCAAATTTTCGCCCCATCGCTTATAATACATAGCATCCTGATAGGGATTAATTTTTTGAGTCTTAGTTAGCAACTGCTAACTAAGACTGGCTTTATCACACAAGTTAGCGGTTGCTAACCAATGCGCTGAGATACCGTGTATATACCTCGGAAAAAAATAAAGCTCAAAGGACGTATACATTGCAGTTAGCATATGCTAACCGATGTTAATAAAACAAAGAAAGGACGACACATGAAAACAAGAACCGCAACAACAAAGCTCCTGTCGCTGCTGCTTGCCGCGATCATGGTGCTGAGCCTTCTGCCCGTAACGGCGTTTGCCGCGGCGGTGGATAACGGCTACACACCCGGAACGTACACAGGCGCGGCGCAGGGCTTCAAGGGCACTGTAAATGTTACAGTTACCCTTGCAGATCAGGAGGGAAATGTCGTTATAAGCGACATTCAGGCAACAGGAGAAAAGGAGACAGCCTCCTTCTGGGCAAGCGCCGTGACCGTTCTCGACACGATCAAGGCAAACAACGGCACCGACGGCGTTGATGCCGTTTCCGGCGCAACGAAGAGCTCCAATGCGATCATCAACGCAGCGAATGAAGCGCTCAGCAAGGCCATCGCCGGATTTGCAGGCGGCACAGGTACGCAGAGCGATCCTTACCTCATTTCGAGCGAGGCAGGTCTGCGCTATCTCCAGCAGCAGGTCGCGGGCGGCACGAGCTTTACAGGTAAGTACATTAAGCTGAACTCCGACATTGCCCTTGCAGGTGAGTGGACACCGATCGGCTCTTCGGCTTCTCTTGCGTTCGCAGGCAATTTTGACGGTGCAGGTCACACCATTTCAGGTATGACCATAAGCGACAGCACGCTGAGCTATGCCGGCCTGTTTGGCTATACGCTCAACGGCGTTACCATCAAAAACGTAAAGCTCACAGGCGTTAACATCAACATAACCGAAGCTGCGCAGAACGTTTATGCGGCATCTCTCGTCGGCTTCATAAAGGTAGATACAAAAGGAACCGCGTCGTCTATTATCGATAATTGCACTGCTTCAGGCAGCATTACCGTCAAAAATGCAGACAAAGTTACGGTAGTAGGTGGACTCACTGCATTTACAGATCAGCGAGCGGCCATAACTAACTGCGGTACAAACATTGACATCAATGCCGATTCCGGTACCGGCCGAGCAACGGTCGGCGGCCTCTCGGCATGGGTCAGCATACAGTCCCTTCTTATGAACGACTATGTTCTCGGCAATGTGACAGTTGCCACGGAGCATGACAGCTACGGTAATGTCGGTGGTGTATTCGGCCAGGTAAACGGTGTTGTTTACAATGTCTACAATGCAGGCAATGTAACGTTGAACACGAGCAAAACCATATACAAGGCCGGAGAAATCGCCGGTGACCTTGCGGCGGCGACCTATGCCGACAGCTGCTATTATTCCGGCAGCGGAAATGCCTTCGATAAGGCATCCGGCAAGTATAACAGCGAGAGTGTTGTAAGCAAATCCGAAGAGATTGGAACTCAGGCACTTGCGGATGTATTGCATGCAAACCTCGCTCCCGCTGTGCTCACGGAGGTTTCGGGAAAGGTGACCGCGGCTAATGTTACGGGAATAAGCAGCCTTGAGCAGCTTACATCCCGTGTCAGCGGAAAGTTTTATGACTGGATTCTCAGCGACGGCGCGGCAGTCCACAGCTCCGCAATCTGGACCTCCGGCGATATCGATACCGGCATCTTCGCCTCCGGCGACGGCAGCGAGGAAAAACCCTATATCATCAAGACCGCAGAGCAGCTAAAGGCATTCGCAGGCTCTCTTAGCGATAAGCTCGACTACAGCGGCAGCTATATCGCTTTGGACGATAACATTGCCGTCACCGGCGACTGGACACCAATCGGCGGCAGCGATTACCTCTTTAACGGCAGCTTCGACGGCAGAGACTACAGCATCACAGGACTCAGCCTCGGCACGAAGGACGCTCCCTATGCACTCGACAAGGAAAACCTCTATATCGGACTGTTCGGCATTCTCGGCGCAAACGCAGTCGTCAAAAATGTCAAGATCGATGTAAGCTTCTATACAAGCTATGAAGCCACCGCGTTTGTCGGCGGCATCGCCGGCGTAACGCAGGGCAGCAGCACAAGCGGCAATTATACAGGCTCTGTCATTGATAACTGCGCTGTCAGCGGCATAATCTCGCATACGAGCGCAAAGGGCAACCAGTTTGTCGGCGGCCTTGTCGGTATGCAGTACAAGGGCGCGATCATAAACAGCGCATCGACCGCCGTTGTGTCCGGCGTTGTTGCCTCCGGCGATCTGGCCGAGGTCGGCGGTCTTGTCGGCCTTAATAACCGCGGCCTCGTGGCCAACTGCTGGGCAGACTGCACAGTGTACGGTTCAGGCAACCGCGAAAACGGCAACGAGGGCATGGCGGTCGTCAGCAGCCTCGTAGCGTGCAACGCAGGCGCACTTGTAAACTGCTATGCCTCCGGCGACGTGAGTACCGAGGAACACTCCACCTATGCCGGTATGGTATCCGGCTGGGTCACAGGTATCGGCAAAAGCTACAGCTGCTGGTATGATCTCGGCAGCACCATGACCCTCAAAAAGGGCGACGCAAACCCGCAGAAGGTAAGCCCCGTCGAGTCTGTCGGAACGAAGGTAGCCTCAGGCGTAAATGACGAGGGCGACGCATACACCGGCGGCCTTGTCGATAAAATGACCGGCGTAAACGGCGCGGGCACCGACGTTGCAGCAGCTCTCAACGCATCCTTTGCAGCCTTCCCCATTGACATTACTTCCTACGGCCTTGAAAGCACAAGTCTCAAGACCTGGACCTATGACACAGCTCTCGGCTTCGGCAGCAATAATGCCTCCGTCAGCTATGTCCAGCCAGAATGTGAGAAGGTCGTAAAGCCCGAGCTTGCGCTCAAGGACGGCACATGGTATGGCCGCGACGACGGCAAGACCAGCGTTGTATCCATAGAGGTCAAGGACGGCGAGATAGTAAAGACTGCCGTCATCTCCGGCGCAGAGTCGGGCGAGGGTTACGACGCGGCTCTTGAAAAGGCAAAGCACAAGGCCACCTACGGCGACTTCTCCGACTATGCGGCAGCCGACACGAGCAGGTTTGCCGGCGGCAGCGGCACTGCGGAGGATCCCTACCTCATTGCAAACGAGGAACAGCTGCGATATTTGTCAAGCTCCGTTAACTCCGATGTGAGCTGGAGCGGCGTGTACTTCAGGCAGACTGCAAATATCACCCTCAGCGCTCAGTGGCAGCCTATAGGCTGGGCGCTCAACGGCGAGGTAAACGGCAAGCAGAGCCAGATCTGCGCATATCCCTTCCGCGGCAATTATGACGGCGGCGGATACTCCATCTCCGGCCTCACTATCGGCAGCAAGGATGCTCCCGCCGACATGATGACGGCAGGACTGTTCGGCCTCACCTCCGGCGCACTTACCACAAATGCTGAGCCCGACGGCAGCGAGCAGACCGTTACCATAAAGAATGTAAACCTCAAGAACATTTACATTAATGCCGAGACCCGTTACCAGACCTATATCGGCGGACTTGTAGGCTCGGGTCAGTACGGAATTTATGTCGATAACTGCACCGTAACGGGCGAGATCACCTCGGTAACGAGCGAGAGCTTCAGCCGTGCTGGCGGCTTCGGCGGCAGCCTTATGCGCGGCAGCGTGACAAACAGCGGCGCAAACGTTAATATCACCGCAGTCACCGATACAAACAACGTCTACGCAGGCGGCTTCTACGGCATGGATAACCGCGTTACCACCGTCAACTGCTATGCACTCGGCAGTGTGACAGGCAACTCCACCAACAACAATAAGGTTCACATCGGCGGCTTCGTCGGTCAGGCGGGAGGCATCCATATCAACTGTTATGCAGCTGGTGACGTAGTTTCGCTCAAGACCACCACCGATGTGGGCATACTCAGCGGACGCAGCGGCGGCATTACCGTAGACCGCAACTGCTACTACAATTCGGACGCATACCTCAAGCAGGGCGACACGGTCGTATCTCCGGCAGCGGCCATCGGTGTCAATGCCAACAATCAGGCGGTCGTAAGCAATGTCGCAGGCAAGACCGCCGCTGAGCTCAAGAGCGCAGACTTTGCAGCGCTTCTGACCGCAAATCTCGATAAGGCTGAGATGGATGCATCCGCTCAGGTCGTCGCCGATGCGCTTGCGGCTCAGGCAGAACGCAACTTCGTTCAGGTCAACTACTACACCGGCAATGCGCTCTTTGGCTGGACAGCCGACGGCAGCAGCTACGCCGTATTCGATTACAAAGCCGCTCACAGCCACAGCGTTGTCGCCGATGCAGCTGTTGCTCCGACCTGCAAGAAGACCGGCCTGACCGAGGGCAGCCACTGCAGCGAGTGCGGCGAGCTCATCACCGCGCAGGAGATAGTTCCAGCACTCGGCCACTCGTACAAAAACGGCGTTTGCGAGCGCTGCGGCGCAAAGAAGCCTGCCGGTCACGTCCACAGCTACACCGACGCAGTAACCGCACCGACCTGCACCGAGAAGGGATACACCACCTACACCTGTGTCTGCGGCTTCAGCTATGTTGCCGACTACGTTGACGCACTCGGCCACACCGAGGTCGTTGACGCAGCAGTTGCAGCTACCTGCGAGAAGACCGGCCTGACCGAGGGCAAGCACTGCTCGGTCTGCGACAAGGTTCTCGTTGCTCAGGAAGAAACCCCCGCACTCGGCCACACCGAGGTCGTTGACGCAGCAGTCGCAGCCACCTGCGAGAAGACCGGCCTGACCGAAGGCAAGCACTGCTCGGTCTGTGACAAGGTTCTTGTTGCTCAGGAAGTCGTTCCCATGGCAGCACACAGCTACAAGGACGGCGTCTGCACCGTCTGTGGCGCGAAGGAGCCTGTCGCAAATCCGTTCCCCGATGTTGCAGAGTCCAGCCCCTACTACGAGGCAATTCTCTGGGCATACAACAACGATATCACCACTGGTAAGCTCGACGGCACCTTCGGTGTCAACGACGGCTGCACCCGTGCACAGATCGTTACCTTCCTTTACCGTCAGGCCGGTTCCCCCGAGGTTTCCGCTGACGTAAAGAATCCGTTCACCGACGTAAGCGCTGACAGCGTATACTACAAGGCCATCATGTGGGCAGTTTCCGAGGGCATCACCAAGGGCACCACTGCTACCACCTTTGATCCCAACGCAGTATGCACTCGCGGCCAGATCGTCACCTTCCTGTTCCGTGCATCCGGCGACGAGAAGGTTGCAACCACCGTCAGCTTCAACGACGTTGCAGAGGGTTCCTACTGCTACGACGCAGTTGCATGGGCAGTTGCAAACGGTATCACCAAGGGCTTCAATGACACCACCTTCGCTCCGAATGCTACCTGCACTCGCGGCCAGGCTGTCACCTTCATCTACCGCGCAAGCAAGTGATACTTTTTCTCATACATCCGGCACGTTTTGTGCCGGATGTAGTTTTTTTTTGTATAATCGGCAATATCTTTTGTTGTAATTGACAGTTGACTTTTACCGTTTAAAGCGCTATTATTTCGACATGAAAAACACGGTGGCCTCCACCGGACAACTGACGAAAGGAGATACGGCAATGAACATCCGCACGGCAAACGCAATGATGAATACCGGCAGACGCGAAGTGTCTGCGATCTCCTATTACTCCTTTAGAGCGGTCTGCTATGCAGACCGATATTTTGCTGCTCTAAATTTGTCCGACCGGTGTGAACGCCCCGAATGTGTTTTCTGATTAGGGAAAGATCAGGGTGCTGCCATCCGGCGGTGCCCTGTTTTTTTATTAAGATCATTTTCTAATTTAAATCAGTAAAGGAGAAAAACAAGATGAAAAAGAAGATCACGGCTTTAGTCATGGCGGCTGCAATGTGTCTGAGCTTTGCGGCCTGCGGAAGCGACAGCAGCAGCGATAACGGCAGCGATGCCGCAAAGGACAGCTATGTTGTCGGTATATGCCAGCTCGTTCAGCATCAGGCTCTCGACGCTGCGACTCAGGGCTTCAAGGACGCTCTGACCGAGGCGCTCGGCGACAAGGTCGAGTTCGTTGAGCAGAACGCATCCAACGATATCGCAACCTGCGGCACCATCTGCAACGGCTTTGTTTCTGACGGTGTTGACCTCATCCTTGCGAACGCGACTCCGGCGCTTCAGGCAGCCGTCGCCGCGACCCAGACTATCCCCATCCTCGGCACTGCCGTCACCGAGTACGGCGTTGCACTTGACATTGATAACTTCAGCGGCACTGTCGGCGGCAACGTATCCGGCACCTCCGACCTTGCACCGCTCGATCAGCAGGCAGCAATGTTCTCCGAGCTCCTGCCCGATGCAAAGACCATCGGCATCCTCTACTGCTCGGCAGAGGCAAACTCCGTATATCAGGCAGAGGTCGTCAAGGCAGCTCTTGAGAAAGACGGCCTGACCGTCAAGGTCTACACCTTCGCAGACAGCAACGATGTTGCAACTGTCACCGCCACCGCATGCGACGAGTGCGACGCACTGTACATCCCCACCGATAACACCGCAGCCTCCTGCGCAGAGGCAATAAACAACGTGGCTCTGCCCGCAAAGACCCCCATCATCGCAGGCGAGGAAGGCATCGCTACCGGCTGCGGCATCGCGACCCTGTCGATCGACTACTACCAGCTCGGCGTTACCACCGGCAAGATGGCCGCAAAGATCCTCACCGGTGAGAGCGATATCTCCACCATGCCCATCGAGTACTACCAGAACCCCGTCAAGAAGTACAACGCCGACATCTGCGAGCAGCTCGGCATCACCGTTCCCTCCGATTACACCGCTATCGGCTGATAAATCACAAAAACTCCGACGGGCAGCTTATGCTTGCCCGTCGGTCTGGAAATGAGGTCTGAAAATGACAATGTCCGTTTACCTGTCCGCTCTGAGCGTGACAAACCTTATAGGAAGAATGCCGGCTGCCGTGGCGCAGGGCGTGATCTGGGGTCTTATGGCGCTGGGTGTGTTCATAACCTTCCGCCTGCTGGATATCCCGGATATGACCGTTGACGGTTCGTTTGCAACAGGCGGCGCTGTGACGGTAATGCTGCTGCTGGCCGGTATGCCCGCGTGGGCGGCGCTGCTGATAGCGATAGTCGTCGGCGTAGTGACCGGCCTGTGCACCGGCTTTCTGCACACAAAGCTCGGCATTCCGGCCATCCTCGCCGGTATCCTGACGCAGTTTGCGCTGTATTCGATCAACCTGCGCATCATGACGCGGGCCAATCAGACGGCCAGCGTGCAGAAGTTCGGCATGATCTGGGAAAACGGAGACGGATTCCTTGTGTCCTCACTGCACATCCCGCAGGCAATTTTGGTCGGACTTGTCATTGCAGCCATTATTGTTGCTCTCTCCTACTGGTACTTCGGTACCGAGCAGGGAAGTGCGCTGCGCGCAACGGGCAATAACCCTGCCATGAGCCGCGCACAGGGCATCCATATCGAAACAATGAAGGTCATCGGCCTCGGTATCTCCAACGGCATCGTAGCCTTGGCAGGCGGCCTTATGACTCAGTTTCAGGGCACTGCCGATGTCAGCATGGGACGCGGTGCCATCGTTATCGGCCTTGCGGCCATCGTCATCGGAGAGATCCTCTGCGATGCGATATTCAGCAAGGGCTGCAACTTCGCCGTTAAGCTCTGCTTTATCATCTTCGGCGGCATTATCTACTACGCCGTCATGGTAGTCATTCTGTGGCTCAAGCTCGACCCGAACGATCTGAAGCTGTTCACCGCCATCATCGTTGCGATATTCCTTGCGATACCGCAGCTCAAGGCACGGTCAAAAAGCTCGTTTTCACGTTCGGGCAAAAGAGCGGCAAGCGAAAGGAGCGAGGCAT
>CAVGXR010000021.1:0-8629 GCA_963633225.1 Collinsella aerofaciens | reverse complement strand
TTACGTTCATATGCGCGGGCGCAGCTCAAGCCTATGCCTGCACCGCGGTGTATGTAGGCTCAAAGGCCAGTGCCGACGGCACGGTTATAATGGCCAAATCCAATGACTATCAGGACGTATGGGCAAACTATGTTACCATTACAGAGCGCGTCGAGAACAAGTCGGGAAGAACGATGCCGGTCGATAACGACAAGACGGTGTTTGCGACTTTACCCGACACCACCTATCGCTACACCTCCACACCGTGGATGGCAAGTGCGACGGCAGCCAACGGTCTCGGCAGCGACGCGACGGTCTGCACAAATGAATACGGCGTTGCAATGATAATGTCCATAACCTCGTTTTCCAACGCCGCCGCGCTCGAGGCCGATCCGCTTATAGAGCACGGCCTGTCTGAGTTCACTGCTGTCGATTTCGTTACCTGCCAGAGCGCAACTGCCAGAGAAGGCGTTGAGGTGCTGCTGTCCCTTATAGATACCTACGGCAGCAGCGAGGTCAATATCGCGCTCATCGCAGATCAGAAGGAGGCCTGGTATATCGAGATGTACACCGGCCATCAGTATGCCGCGGTAAAGCTGCCCGACGACAAGGTCTGCGCCTTCGGAAACGAGTTTTCGCTTGAATATGTGTCGGATTACGATGACTGCATACTCTCAAAGGAGCTGGAGAGCCTTGCAAAGGACAAGGGCTTTGCTGTGTACGGCGAAAACTCCGAGCTCAACCTTCTGGCCAGCTACTCAGGCAATGAGGTAGTGACGAACTACTCCCACATGAGAACATGGATAGCGCATCAAATCATGGCTCCCTCCGCCTACGGTGATTACGACAAGAGTGCGCTCTACCCCCTGTGCTTTGCAGCCGACAAAAAGGTCTCGCTGCTTGATGTTATGGAGATCATGCGCAACCGCTACGAGGGCACGGAATACAGCCCCGACGAAACAGGGCGCACAGATATGCGCGTTATCGGAACCGACACCGCACTGAGCGTGCATATTGCACAGATATACCCCGACCTTCCCGCGGACATGTCCTGCGTGACATGGGAGAGCACAGGACCTGCGCTGTACGGCGTATTCGTTCCCGTGTCAAACGCCGCGACGAGCATAAGCGCTCCCTATGCCCGCAGTCAGACCGCCGACGAGGCCGGCATATTTGATACTCAGCTTTACCCCTACTACCGCTTCAAGGAGCTCAACACCCTCGGCGTTGAGAAAAACGCATACAAGATCTACGGCCAGCCCGTGCGCGCATACTGGCATCAGGCAGAAACGCTCATGACCGAGAGTATGCAGACTGTGCTCACTACCGCCGCCTCCCTCGGCGACAGCGCGGCGGCAAAGCAGTACATAACCGATTACTGCAATTCGGTGCAGGAGCAGGCCTTTGATGACGCAGGTCAGCTTCTCAACGATGTCCGCTGGTATATGAGCAAAAACAGCAACACCATGAAAAACGGCAGAAATCCCGAGACGCATGAGGTCATCGACGAGCTCAAGCAGGTCGATCCCCTGACCGTGACGCTGGATGCCTCCGCATACGGCGAGCTGCCCGAGGTCGATGACAGCGGCAGCTCCGATTCCACCTCGGTCTCCTCGCAGACGATCGCCATCGTAGCCTCGGCTGTGGTCGTTATAGCGGCTGTCGTTATTGTCATCATTAAAAAACGCGGGTCCGCCGAGTAAGCGGATCCTCAAAGGAGCAGGCAATGAAAAAGCTTATTTCTGCACTTATGGCCGGAATGCTGCTGCTCGGCATAACAGGCTGCCAGAGCAGCAAGGAGCCGGAGCCCACGGCGGAGCCTACCGCCGCTCCGGCTGCGGCAAGCGTAAAAACAGTTTCTTCTGGAGGCATGGAAATGGATTATATCGTGTTCGGCAGCGGCGAAAAGACATTTGTGATACTGCCCGGTCTGTCGATCCACAGCGTCATGGGCTCAGCCGACGCTATTGCAGAGGCGTACAAGGACTTTGCCGATGAATACACCGTGTATCTTTTCGACAGGGCGAAGGATATCCATGACGGCTACAGCGTCCGCGACATGGCAGCCGACACCGCCAAGGCTATGAAGGCACTCGGCATTGAAAGCGCCGATGTTTTCGGCGCATCTCAGGGCGGTATGATAGCACAGTATCTCGCCATCGACTACCCCGAGCTCGTGCATAAAATGATACTCGGCTCGACTCTTGCCAAGCCGAACGACAGCTTTGACAGCATTGTTGACGAATGGATAAGCCTCGCAGAGGAAAAGGATGAAACAAAGCTGCTGGAAAGCTTTGTTGACAGCGTTTATTCCGAGGCAACGCTTGAGAGCTACCGCGATACGCTCATATCCATGAATGCCGGCATAAGCGATGAGGAATACGCTCGCTTTATCATTCTTGCCGGAGCATGCAAAGACTTTGACTGCTACGACGAGCTTTCGGGTATTAAATGCCCCGTGCTCGTTATAGGCTCGGAGGGCGACAGGGTCGTCGGCGCGGAGGGCTCAAGGCAGATAGCCGAGGCTCTCGGCTGCGAGCTGTATCTGTACGGCGATAACTACGGTCACGGCGTGTACGACGAGGCTCCTGACTACAGGCAGCGATGCCTTGACTTCTTTCAGGCATAAAGGGACTTTATAGGCATGATATCGGTAAACAAAAAAAATGCGACCGCATTCTATGCGGTCATTCAGGCACTGTATTTCTGCTCGCTTGCGCTCATATCCTGCTTTGCATCGACATATCTGCTCGATAAGGGCTTCAGCAGCGGAAAGATCGGCATTATCCTCGGCCTTGGCAATCTCGGCTCGGCAGGCTTTCAGATCCTTGTCGCTTCCTTTGTTCAGCGCACCGGCATTCAGCTGGGGCGGGCAATGTTTGGCGTGCATGTGCTGATAGTGCTGCTGTCGGCAGCGCTCCTGCTGCTGCCTCTCGGCGGCATCGGCTTCTGCATAGTGTACATTCTTGTATTTTCCCTCAACTCCTCGATGCAGTCGTCGGTAAACTCCCTGTACCGCGGCTATCACGAGCAGGGCACGAGGATCAATTTCGGCGCAGCCCGCGGCTGCGGCTCTATGGCCTTTTCGCTCACGAGCCTTGCAACCGGCCTGCTTATACAGAAGTTCACGACAAACATTCTGCCCGGACTGTACATGATCCCCTGCATACTGCTGTGCTTTGCTGTTCTGGCCTTCAATGCGCCGAATGTTGCCGAGCGTCAGCCTGGCAGCGTAACGGCGAAGGAAAAGAAAATACTGATGAGCGAATATCCTCAGTTTTATATTTTCTTTGCCGGTGTGCTCTGCCTTGCCACGGCAAACGGCTTTATGGACACCTATCTTATTCAGGTCATTCTTCGCATAGGCGGCGACAGCTCGAACCTCGGCATTGCGACGTTCATCTCCGCAACGATGGAGCTTCCGGCAATGCTCCTGTACCGCCGCGTAGCCGACAATGTCGGAAACCGCAGGCTTTTAATATTTGCCGGCTGGATGTGGGCTGCTAAGAACCTTGCCATCATGCTCGCGCCGAATGTTTACCTGCTGTATGCAGCGGAGTTTCTGCAATTTGCAGGCTATGCGATCTATGTGCCGGCAGGCGTTCGCTTCGTGGCGCACACTCTGCCGGAGAGTGAATTTCTCAAGGGTCAGTCTATTGTAGGCAGCGCCCTGACGCTCGGATATCTGATAGCAAGCTTTGCGGGCGGAATAATGATCGATCTTGCCGGCATAGGCCCGACTCTCTGTGGCGTGCAGGTTTTCTCTGCCGCCGGCGTTATATTGTTTACCGTTGCTATGACAAAAAGCCTGAGCATGTTCCCTGCCGTGCCTCTGGCAAAGCAGAAAAAATAAGAAGCTTTCCGGCGTGCAAAAATCCCGCAAGGGACTTTTTGACTGCTGATAGGAGGTAAATGCCCTCAATGAAAATGAAACTTACGAAAAAGCGTGCTACACTGTTTGTGTTTGCAATGAATATGCTGCTGTTCATACTGCTGACAGCGCCGTTTAAGCTCTGGGCGGCAGCATCGGAGCTTACGCAGATGCGTCCGACGGCGGCGCTCACGCCGGTGCTCGGCATGATCTTCGGCTGGCCGGCGGCGCTCGGCTGCGCAGCGGGAAATCTTATCTGCGATATGAGCGCGGGCTATGAGCTTCTGTATGCCTCGATAAACAGCGTTTTGCAGATACTTTACGCCATGTGCGCGTATTTCTTCTGGAAAAAGATAAACCGTGAGCGCGGCGGACTGGAGTTCAGGCTCGACAGCGTATCGAGAATACTCAAGTTCTGCCTGCTGCTCGGTCTGAACGCTGTTTTGACGGTGCTGTTTACAAGCATCCTCAACCATGCATACCACGTTTCGGATATCATTTCTTTTGATAATCTGTACCTTTTCATAAACAGCTTTGATTCGGGGCTTCTCTTCGGCGCTCCCCTCATGATACTGGGCAGCCTTTTGCAGAGGCACATGGAAAATCTCAAGGACGGCGGCGAAACAAAGCCCGTGCATTTTTCAATGAACGAGCGTATGATACTCAATACCCTCGTCACCGGCCTCTGCATCTGCGTGCTCGTTGGCATCGCCGTCTACCTGACCGACAGGTACGGTTCGGGAAGCATCAGCGTTCTCGGCAGGATATACCTTTTCGAGACGCTTGCCATGAACACCTATTTTGCGCTGTCGATCGGCTTTATGCGCTTTACCGAGCGGAAGATATCCCGCCCGATAGAGAAGCTTGCGAAGATCGCCGGAAGCTATTACTCCGGCCGCTCGACCGATGCACAGCGCAGCAGGCTGCTGAGCGAATGCGAGGTCTATGCAAAGGACTCAACCGAGGTCGGCGAGCTTGCGCGCTCGTACATGTCCATGATACGCGACCTCGGAAAATATGTGGATAACCTTCAAAACGTCATGGCGGAAAAGGAGCGCATAAATGCCGAGCTTAAGCTTGCCTCGGACATTCAGGCGCATATGCTGCCGTGCATCTTCCCTCCCTTCCCCGAGCACTGCGAATTTGAGCTGTACGCGCTCATGCATCCGGCCAAGGAGGTCGGCGGCGATTTCTACGACTTTTTCATGATCGGTGAGGATCGGCTTGCCCTCGTCGTTGCGGATGTATCCGGCAAGGGCGTTCCTGCGGCACTGTTCATGGTCATCACAAAAACGCTCATAAAAAACTATACGCAGACGGGCATGGAGCCCTCGGAGGTCTTTACGACGGTAAACAGGCTCTTGTGCGACGGAAACGACGCGGGGCTGTTCGTTACCGCGTGGATGGGCGTTCTCGATATAAAAACAGGCGAGCTTAACTATGTCAACGCAGGGCACAATCCTCCGCTTCTCAAAAGAGCGGACGGAGAGTTTGAGTACCTGCGTGAGAGAAGCGGCCTTGTCCTTGCAGGTATGGACGGCATAAAGTACCGGCAGAGCAGTCTGCGCGTAAATCCCGAGGACAGGCTGTTCCTGTACACCGACGGCGTTACGGAAACAACGGACACAAAGCAGCAGCTTTACGGCGAGGAGCGGCTCAGAGGCTTCTTGAACAGCCACACGAGCTGCGACACCGAGGCCATGCTCAAGGAGCTCATATGCTCCCTGAAGAGCTTTGCCGGAGGTGCGCCGCAGTTTGACGATATAACCATGCTGCTCATGGATTTCAAGGGTGCAGCGGAAGCTGCCGGACGCTGCTTCGAGGCAAAGGAGGAGAATATACCTGAGGTTCTCGGCTTTGTCGAGGCTGAGCTGGAAAAGGCCGGCTGCCCGATGAAGCTTCAGGTTTCCGTGAGCGTCGCCATCGAAGAGGTCTTTGTGAATATAGCCCACTATGCCTATCCCGACGGTGAAGGCAGCGCAAGGCTTTCCGTAAGCATAGATGATGCCTCCGACACCGCGACCTTTACTGTTTCGGACTCGGGCATTGCCTTTGACCCGCTGGCAAAGGACGATCCCGATATTACGCTCAGCGCAGAGCAGCGCGAGATCGGCGGTCTGGGCATCTACATCGTAAAGCAGACGATGGACTCTGTCACATACGCCCGTGAAAACGGCGAAAACATACTCACGATGACTAAAAAGCTGGAAAGGAGTCTGAGCAAATGACGATAAATCCCGAACGGAAAAACGAAACGCTGACCCTTCATATAGAAGGCAGACTTGACACCATCACCTCGCCGGAGCTTGAAAAGGTGATAAACGAGCTGCCGTCGGAGATAAGCGTTCTGATCCTTGACCTGTCAAAGCTGACCTACGTTTCGTCAGCGGGTCTGCGTGTTCTGCTCGTAGCGCAGAAGAAGATGAACCACATGGGCTCAATGAAGCTTACGGGTGTCTGCGCCGATGTGATGGATGTTCTTGAAATGACCGGCTTTGCCGATATACTGGTGATCGAATGACGGAGCTTGCAACGAGAGCCATTATATTCGCGGCGGAGGCTCACGACGGAATGCGCCGCAAGCAGGCCGACACCCCTTACATTCTGCACCCCATGGAGGCAGCCGTGATAGTCGGCACGGTGACGAGCGATCAGGAGGTCATCGCGGCGGCGGCGCTTCACGATGTCGTGGAGGATGCGGGTATCCCGATGAGCGAGATCGAGGAGCGCTTCGGCAAAAGGGTCGCGGAGCTCGTCGCATCGGAAACAGAGGATAAAATGCGGCCTCTTCCCGCGGAGAGCACATGGAAGGCTCGGAAATCGGAGTCGCTGCGTATTCTGAGCCAAACGCAGGACAGAGATATAAAGATCCTGTATCTCGGCGATAAGCTTGCAAATCTGCGCTCAATACATCATGTATGGCTGAGCAAGGGCGACGGAGTATGGCAGGACTTCAATCAGAAGGATACCGCACAGCAGGCCTGGTACTACCGCAGCATTGCCGAGAGCTTGACTGAGCTTTCCGACACGCAGGCATGGCAGGAGCTTGACAGACTGATAAAGACAATTTTTGCGGAGGTATAAAAATGTCTGAATTGCTTACATATCGTATAAATGACAATGTGCTGACCGTTTGTCTGAGCGGCCGTATCGACGCATCGAACGCTTCGGAGGCGGAAAAGCAGATAAACGCCGCCCGTGCCGCAGCTCCTGAGGCTGCCGTCGTGATAGACGCGGAGAAGCTCGAATATATATCGAGCGCCGGTCTGCGCATACTGCTGCGTCTGCGAAAGGAAAAGCCGGAGCTCGCTGTCATAAACGTCTCGCCTGAGGTGTATGACATTTTTGATATGACGGGCTTTACGGAAATGATGACGGTCAAAAAGGCATACCGCCGCCTCTCGGTTGAGGGCTGCGCGCTTATCGGTCAGGGCTCAAACGGCGCTGTTTACCGCTATGATGCGGAAACGATAGTGAAGCTTTACTTCAATCCCGACGCTCTGCCGGAGATACAGCGCGAGCGCGCCCTTGCAAGAAAGGCTCTGGTTCTCGGGATAAACACCGCTATCCCCTATGACGTTGTGCGCATCGGCGAAAGCTACGGCACGGTCATGGAGCTGCTGGAGGCCGCTTCCCTGTCGGAGCTCATAAAAAAGGACCCCGAGCATCTTGAAAAGCCGCTTAAATACTATGTAGATATGCTCAAGCAGATACACTCGACCGTGCTCAAGCCCGGCGAGATGCCCGATATGAAGCAGGTAGCGCTCGGCTGGGCGGCGTTTGACCGCGAGCACCTGCCCGCAGATATCGGAGAGAAGCTATACGATATGGTGCAGGCCGTTCCCGAGCAGAACACGATGATGCACGGCGACTATCACACGAACAACGTCATGGTGCGCGACGGTGAGGCGCTGCTTATCGACATGGACACGCTCTGCACGGGGCATCCCATATTTGAGCTTGGCTCCATGTTCAATGCCTACGGAGGCTTTTCCGAGCTTGACCATTCGGTGATGGAGCGCTTTATCGGCATCCCCTATGAGGTCGGCATAGAGTTCTGGCACAGAGCGCTTGCCATGTATCTCGGTACCGATGACGAGGAGAGACTCAGGGAGGTCGAAACCAAGGCAAGGATCATCGGCTATATGCGTCTGCTGCGGCGCACGATACGCCGCAATGAGCCCAAGCGTGATGAGCTGATCGCATACTACCAAAAAAAGCTTATTGACCTCGTCCCGACCGTGAATGAGCTTACGTTCTGACACAAGTCTGAAAAAAATACATCTCGGCTCGCAAACGTGCGAGCCGCAGACTTATCAAAAATTTTTGACAAGCAAAAACAGGTACAATCCAATGGACTGTACCTGTTTTTTATTAAGCTTGGATATTATTACTGCTTTGCAGCGTCGTCCTTGCCGGCCTGAAGTGCCTTCATGTTGCCGGGCAGGAACTTTGCCTTGCGCTCACCGAGCTCGATGCGGATAGCCTCGCTCATCTTCTCGTCGTCAACGACGGGAGCCTTTGCCAGCAGTGCGCCCAGAATAGCGACGTTTGCGCCCTTGGGGTTGCCGACTTCTTCTGCAATGCGGTTTGCGTCGCAGTATACGACCTGAATGTCGTCACGCTCTGACTTGCGGTCGATCAGAGAGCTGTTGATGACCAGAACGCCGCCGGGCTTGACATGTGCCTCGAACTTGTCCAGAGAAGGACGGTTCATGGCAACTATAACGTCAGCCATATCGACCAGAGGAGAAGCAACGGGCTCATCGGAAACGATGA
>CAVGXR010000020.1:0-5714 GCA_963633225.1 Collinsella aerofaciens | reverse complement strand
CGATCGAGCATGTTCTGAAGCTGAAGGTCGTAAACCTGAAGACCGACCCGCAGCTCATGGGCGCACTCGGCGCAGCAGAGTATGCTCGTCAGAAGGGTCTTGCAAAGAAGTAAGTCTTTTCAGAGGCGCATTTAGGCTTCAATGAGTCTTTACTGCGGCCGCCCGACCGAAAGCGATGGCATACCGCAGCGTTGCGCATCCCGCAACTGCGCAGCACTTAATTACATAGGCTTCAAGCAGGCAGTCGTAAGGCTGCCTGCTTTCATATGACAAACGCCCGGCTCTGCACAGAGCCGGGCATTCGTATACTTTTTTAGGCGTGTTATGGAAAATCAGGCTTTGTTGTAGACATCCATATCCATCTTGTCGAGGCTCTTGGCAACAACAGCCGTGCCGACGAGGTCGCCGACATTGTTGAGCGTCGTGTGAGGAGGATCGATGACCGGCCAGATAGCCGCAAGGATCGGAACGAGGGTCAGCGGCATACCAAGCGCTTCAAGCAGAACGCCGGACATGACCACACCAGCACCCTTTACACCGGCTGCTCCGATGGAGAGGATAAGGCCGAAGAATACAAACTGTATGGCGCTGCCGAAGGAGATAGAGAAGCCGTAGAGGTTTGATGCAAAGACGCAGCACAGGCCGATGAACACGGCAAAGCCGGTCATGCCCATGGTGTTGCCCAGAGGCAGCGTGAAGCCGTAGATGTTCTCGGGAACGCCGAGCTTTTCCTCACTGAGCTTGATGGAAACGGGCAGGGTAGCCGCAGAGGAAGAGGTGGATGCTGCGACTATGATGGCGGGTGCTATCTTGCGCAGGAAGCCGTAGCCTGACAGCTTGGTGAGAAGCCTTGTGACAAGGGGATATACCAGCAGAAGAACGATCAGGCAGACGACCCAGTCGGCTGCGATAAAGACGATGACGCTCTTCATCATTGCACCGCTGACGGTGGAGACCATCGTTGCGATGAGCGAAAGAATGCCGAAGGGCGAGAACTCGATGACGTACTCGGTGATCTTGAGCATCGTCTCGCTGCCCTCATCAATGACCTTGATAAGGGTCTTTGCCTTGTCGCCGAGCGCAAGCAGTGCAACGCCGAGGAAAAGGCAGAATACGATGATCTGGAGCATATCTGCGTTGGCCATCGACTCGACTATGTTGGTCGGGAACCAGCTTATAACGTTGTCTATGAAGCTGTACTCCTGAGCCTCGGTCGTCGCCTCAACACCCGTGAGAAGGTCGGTAACGCCCTTGCCCGGCTGTGCGATGAGGCCGCCGACCATGCCGAATATGGATGCAATGATCGCTGACACAACTATCCACAGCATATAGCGCATACCGACGGTGCGCAGCTGCTTTACATCGCCCATCTTGCACACGCCGCTTGTGATCGAGAAGAACACGAGCGGAACGATGAGCATCTTGAGCATTCGCATGAAGATATCGCCCAGCGGGGAGATAAATTCAGCCGCTTTCGGTGACGCAAAGCCGATTATGAGGCCGAGGATGACACCGATGAGTATCTTTTTCCATAGTGCAAAGTTTTTCCATGCTTTCATGTGTTTTTCCTCCAATTTTCTCTCTATTTATTTTTCATATCAAGCCTTCACCGTAGCCGCGATCTCAGCCGTTACGCGCAGGAAATCGTCAATATCCTCGGTGCTGTGGCAGTGCAGGGGCGATACGCGGATAGCACCAGTCAGGCCGAGCGACTCGACAATGCGCTTGGAATAAAGGCTGGTGTTGACACGCTCGAAAACCGTGATGCCGCGTTTGTAGTATTCGGCGGTGAGCTGCGTGAAGTCGATGCCGTTTATACCGATTGCGCTTATGAGGTCGCGGTCAACGGTGTCGGCAGAGTCAAGATACACCTGCACGCCCGGGATGTGGCGCAGGCCGGGAACTGCGTCCGTGCCCTCCATCATGTGTATGAGCAGCGAATGCTCCTGAAGGTGGATCTGATCCATGCCGGCGACATACAGCTCGCGCCTGTCCTCGGAATCGCTGAAGTGCTTGCCGATCCAGCACACATAGTCAACAACTGCGGATATGGATGCGTAGTTCGGGTGCGGGAAGGTGCCAAGCTCCCACTCCTTCTCGGGCTTTGCAAGCAGCTTGTGGTGGGTCATCTTAGCAACGCGGTCGGACACATAGCCATAACCGCAGCCGCGGATGCCGAACATCTTGTAGGGCGCGAAGTTGACTCCGTCAAGTCTGCAGGCCTCAACGTCGAGAACCCCGTGAGGTGCGTGCTGAACGGCATCGGAGATGATGTATATGTCGGGATTGATCTTGCGTGCTTCCTTTGCTATCGTCTCGATATCGAAGATATATCCGGAGATATTGGAGGCGCTCATAACGCTCAGCAGCAGGGTATCCTTATCGACCTTGCTGAGTATCTCGTCGATATCTACGCCGCCGGTCTTGGGATTTGCCATCGCAACGCGGAACTCTCTGCCGGTGAGCCCGCAGTAGAGCTCCACCGAGTCGAAGGCCGAGGGATGCTCAATGCTCGTAACGACGGCGTTGCTGCCCCACTTTTCGTTCGTCATAATAACGCTTACGATCTGGAACATGACCTGAGACGAAGTCAGCTCCGTAACAAGCGCGCCGCTCTTTGCGCCGAAGATCACCTGCATGATATCGCGCATTCCGTCGGCCTTCACCTGCTTGAGCATCAGCGAGGTGTCGTGTATGCGCTCGGGGCAGTCGGGGATCTTCTCAAAGCGTGCCTTCTGCTCTACCGCCGCCTTCAGACGGAGCGAGCCGCCGGAGTTTTCAAAGAACTGGCGTTTTCTGCCGAGGTAATCCTCATGCACATAGTAAAACCTGTCCTGGATCTCCTTGAGGAAAGCGTCGTCGAATAATACCTTCTTGTCTGTGATCATAATAAAAAACCTCCGTTCTTTCTCTTGTATCTTCGGCTTTTTCTACCGAAGAGTGTCATTTATAAAAGCTTTGTATGTTTAAATTATAAAAAAAATACGCTTTCTTGTCTAAGACAAAAAAGCGTATCAGCATATAGTCAAAAGTGTATAGCATATTGCACAAAAATCGGCTTGAAAAAGCGCATTTTGACTAAATCCGGCCGATTTTGTGCTGTTTTTCGGCATGGTATATGCTTTCCATTATACCTGCCCTATTCTATCCTTTATAAATGAGAGAAGCGTGTTCTCTGCGGCGCTTCTGCCGCCGGCGCGGAAATAGAGCATTATATCCCTGATGCTGAGCGGATCGTCGATCCTGTAATAGCAGAGCCTGCTTGAGGGCTCGACCGAAAGAACGGTGCTGCGGATAAAGGCAGCGCCGTTTCCGGCGGCTGCAAGCCTGTAGCAGGTCATGGAGGAGTCAACGAGCATGGCAATGTCAGGCTTGAAGCCTGCATTCCGGCAGATATTCAGGCCGCGAGAGTAGCTGTCGTTTCCCTCACGCAGGAACACAAAGGGAATGTCGCGGAAAAGCTCGACTCCGACGGGCTTCAAGTCATAGATGCTGTGAATACCGCCCTCCTCAGTGCCAGGGCGGAAATATGAGCCGCGCAGAGCTTCGTTCACCGAAAATGCCGCAGGGACGGCCAATATGACCTCCTCGCTGCCGAATCTGATCGAGTCAATGCCCTCTGCCTCCAGCCGGTCAACCTCGGGGGCGAAGTCTATCTTCCTCTGGAGTATCTGGCTTACCAGCTCATCGTTGCGCATTTCGAGCCAGTCAACGCGGATATTGGGATATTCACTGCAGAACTGCTTTATAAGACCCGACAATATGACCGTGCAGAAAAAGCTTGAGCCGCCGAAGCAGATGCTTCCGACAAAGCCGTTTGAGCATTCGCGCAGGTGCTGCCGCATATCGTCCTCAAGCTTGAGTATCTTCTCGACCGTGCGGATATAGTATTCTCCCTCGGGCGTGAGCGAGATGGGATTGGTTGTTCTGTCAAAAATAGTGATGCCGTAGCTGTTTTCGACCTTCTTGACCATGCTGCTGAGCGAGGGCTGAGACACGAACAGCTTTTCGGCAGCCTTGGAGAAGCTTTTTTCTTCATACACGGTGTAAACATAGCGCATCTTTTTGAGCATATCTGCCCCACTCCTTCGCAGTTAAAATGTTCTCTACGAATAAATTATAGCATAGGATCGGGGCATATCAAATGTGTGTAAAGAAAATTGCCGTGATTTATAATATATTAATTTAATCTTGATTTACCTACCGGATTGGTTGTATAATACTCTCAGAGGTGAGATACATGATATCAACAAAAGGCCGCTATGCCATACGCATACTTCTCGATCTTGCCGAGCACAGCAACGGCAGCTACATCCCCATGAAGGAGGTTGCCGCCCGTCAGGAGATATCGCTCAAATACATTGAAAAAATAATGCCCTCGCTCAGAGGCGCGGGACTTATCGACAGCGTTCACGGCATCGGCGGGGGCTACAGGCTCACGAGGCCGCCCGAGCAGTACAGCCTGTGGGAGATACTCAAGCTTGCCGAGGGCGATCTCGCGCCGGTGTCCTGCCTGCAGGATAATGCACCGCCCTGCCATCGCGCCGCCGAGTGCCGCACGCTGTCCGTGTGGGAGGGCTACTATGAGCTCACGAAAAATTACTTTTCAGGCATAACTCTTGCCGACCTTATGAACGCGCCGAGCGGCGGAGATTACGTTATCTGACCTCCGCCGAGCACCGTGTCGCCGTCGTACAGCACCGCCGCCTGACCGGGCGTTACGGCGCGCTGTGGCGCGTCAAAGAGTATGAGCGCTTCATTTTCTCCGAGCGGAGTGACCGTTGCAGCCTGCTCCGGCTGGCGGTAGCGTATCCTCGCCGTGCATCTTATCGGCTCCTTCGGCGCTTCGCCGCTTATCCAGTTAAAGCAGCAGACGCGGACACGGCTCGAATAAAGCTCTGCGCTTTTCCCGAGCGTCACGGTGTTATTCTCCGCGTCGATGCGGCAGACGTAGCGTCTTTCGGGAAGCGAGAGCCCCAAGCCGCGATGCTGCCCTATCGTATAATGCGTTATGCCGCCGTGAGTGCCGATAACGCTGCCGTCCATGTCCACAAAATTGCCCGGTGCGGCTGTCAGCCCCGTCAGGCGCTCGATAGCCGCGGCATAGTCGCCGTCGGGAACAAAGCAGATATCCTGACTATCCGGCTTGCGGGCGCTTACGAGGCCGCCTGCCTCGGCTATGGCGCGGGTTTTGCTCTTGCTGAGCTCACCGAGCGGAAACAGGCAGCGCCCAAGCTGCTCCTGCGTGAGCATGTACAGCACATAGCTCTGATCCTTCGACTCGTCCAACGCTTTTTTGAGCTTGTAGCTTTCGCCGTCAAGCTCTATCCGTGCATAGTGCCCCGTTGCTATTTTATCGCAGCCGAGTATTTCCGCACGCTCAAAGAGCTTGTCAAATTTCATATACCGATTGCAGTCGATGCACGGATTCGGTGTTTGCCCCGCAAGATATACGGAGGCAAATTTTTTTATCACCTTTTCGCGGAACGCATCCTTGAAATTGAACACATAGTAGCGCATACCGAGCGAGTAGGCAACGCTGCGTGCGTCCTCAACGTCGTCGAGACTGCAGCAGCTGCGGCTGCGCGAAAGTCCGGCATCGCAGTTATCGAAAAGCTTCATCGTGCAGCCGACACACTCGTGCCCCATATCGCACAACAGCTTTGCGGCGACGCTGGAATCAACGCCGCCGCTCATTGCAACTAAAATTTTCA
>CAVGXR010000019.1:0-3763 GCA_963633225.1 Collinsella aerofaciens | reverse complement strand
CGGCATCACGCTTGCCGGCGTACTGCTGTTTAACTACGGAGCATCGTGGTTCGGCCAATCAAAGAAAAAGGCGGAAATAGCCGAAAAGAGTCTCTGACAGGCGGCACAGCGGTCCGGCTCACCTAAAGTAAGCGTTCTTAGCCATAAGTCCTCCGTAATTTATACAATTGCGGAGGGCTTTTTCTTTCTATTTCTATGCCCGAAAATGGCTTGAAGCAAGGCGTTTGGGATGCTTCGTGCGTTTGCTGAAGCTCTGTTCTCTTGTTCCGATGCGTAAAATGAAAGAGCGGCAGGGACGGCGAACATTGTAATTTATTTAGTTGACAGAATGTAGCTATCATGATATTATAAACACATAGCCGGTAATGTATGGTCATAATTGAAAAGTGGTCTCGTAAATTGTCCGTTATTTTTGTGAAATTATTGTTTGCAGATTATTAAGCAAATCGAGGTGACTGCGCATAAATCGTTTTCTTTTTATTGGCGGAATAGTTTATTTAATCTTTGCATCAGTAGATTTTTTGGGCTTCACCTTTCATATCCAAAAGAAATATCGAACAATTCAGCTTATTATTGCCAGCCGAAAAAAGTTGCGGCAACCAATCTTGTGACTGGACTCTGCGGTATTTACTACAGCTTTTTTGACGACATTACCGAGCCTTTGACCTTATTTGTTGCTATCCTGATCATTGTTGTTTATTTTATCAGGACTTTTTATGTTCGGCATGTTACGATAGCAGCTGATCGTATTATTGAGGAGCAAGCCCACGAGGAGGAATAATGCTCCGAAGGCTTGTAAGTGTTAAGTATAAGAATTATTTTAAGCTCCCGCATCTGTGTGCGGGAGCTTTTTCAGCTTAGTTTAAAATAAGTTTATACATTTTCACAAAAAGTGTTGCAATGCACGGCACAACGTGATATATTATTAACGATATTAAGGATCGCGTCCCCCCGTGATCCCGCTCCCGAGGTAATTGCGCTTCGGGAGCTTTCTTTTTGGGCTTGAAAACGCAATTTTTATGTGATAAATTATCAGCATCGAAAACTTTTTTAAGGAGAATAATTTTATGGAAATCGGAATAAAGGGCAAGGTCGAGACCGTTGTTGACGGCAGCAATACCGCAAAGTTCGTAGGCAGCGGCTCTCTGGATGTTTTCGCAACCCCCTGCATGGTCGGCCTCATGGAGCAGGCAGCTCAGATGTCGGTCGCGCCGTATCTCGGCGAGGGCGAGGGCACTGTCGGCACGAAGCTTGAAATAAGCCACGACGCCGCAACGCCTCTGGGCATGAAGGTCTGGGCGGAGAGCGAGCTTGTCGAGATCGACCGCCGCCGTCTCGTTTTCGAGGTCAAGGCCTTTGACGAGTGCGGTCAGATAGGCGCGGGCCGCCACGAGCGCTTTATCATCAACAACGAAAAGTTCATCGCCAAAGCAAACGCCAAGGGAGCAAAGTGATGAAGCATTTCATCGTGCTTATAGGCAACTACGGCTCGGGCAAGACGGAGATAGCGATAAACCTCGCGGTAAATTCCGCGGCAAAGGGGCTCAATACGCTGGTCGTTGACCTCGACAAGGTAAACGACTATTTCCGCATGAGCGACCGCGTCGAGCTGCTCAAGGAAAACAACGTCAACCTCGTCTCCCCTACCTTCGCCGGTCAGGGCATAACGCCGAGCAACATGTCGGCGGCGGTGGCCTCGGCCTTCGCAAGCGACTGGGATCTGTGCGTTTTCGATGTCGGCGGCGACGCTGCGGGCGCAATGTCGCTGGGCAGATATCACACTGACTTTGCCGCCCTTGAAGAAGGGCAGCTCGAGGTCTACGACATCGTCAACGTCTTCCGCCCCATGTCCGAGAGCCCCGAGAAGATCATCAAGCTCAAGGAGGAGATGGAGGACTTTGCAAGGCTCAGGGTCACGGGCTTTGTAAACAACTCAAACCTTCTTAACTTCGCAAGCGCCGACGATATACGTCAGGGCTACGATGTTCTGCGCGAAACGAGCGATATCACCGGCATCCCCGTCGCACATACGACGGGCCGCAAGTGCTTTATCGAGGAGTTTCTGCGCGACGGGCGCGACCCGAAGTATATAGGCGAGCCAATCGGACTTGAGACCTATATGCACCGCTCGTGGGAAGCGTTCACCAATCTTGGACTGTAAAATTCAAGCCTCGGGGTCGTTTGGCTCCGAGGCTTTACTATACTCCTCGTGTTGACGGGCTGTGCGCAGCGGGGTATACTGAGTGCATGAAGAAGCTGACAACGAAAATTTTCATATGCCTTGAGGCTGCGCTGTACCTCGCGTTTACGGCGATGGATATCTGCTCTGCGGGCAGCACTTCCCCGCTCAAGTTTGCCGGTATCGTGCTGTGCTTTGCAATTTCGCTGCTCCTGAGCGCTGGCGGCGGCGAACGGCTCGTCACGGCGGCTGTCGGTCTTTCGATGACGGCGGATGTATTCCTGCTCCTGCTCGGCAGATATTACGCCGCCGGCATGGGGCTGTTTTTCATCGTGCAGATACTGTATTTTGCACGCATCTACCGCGCAAACGGGCACAAAAGTGCGTGGCCAACGCGCCTTTTCCTGTTTACCGGCTGCTTTTCCCTGTTTATGAGCATAGACGGGGTCAATGTGCCGACGGCGCTGGCGGCAGCGCTGTACCTTTCATTTTTTGTGTGCAACGTGATGCAGGCCTCAGGCAGCGAAAACAGGCTGTTCTTTGCCGGACTGTGCGTGTTTTTGTGCTGCGATATCTGCGTGGGGCTGTACAATATGCCGGAGCAGCTCCCTGCTTGGCTGCACCGTGCCGCCGGTATCGGAATGTGGACGTTTTACCTGCCCTCGCAGGTGATGATAGTTTTATCGGGAAGGGAGCGGGATGTGTATGAAAAGCCGGAATAAGCTGCTTTCGATCCTGATGAGCCTTGCCGTCGCGCTCGCGCTGCTGACCGGCTCGATAGCCGTGCCCATACTCGTAAGGCCGTTTTACTATGCGCTGATACAGCCGCTTGAGCTGGAGGCCGCGAGCGGGCTTAGCCGTGCGGAGATAATCGAGGCCTACGACGATGTGCTCGACTACTGCATCGGCGCAAGCGATGAGTTTTCCGCCGGAGCTCTGGCTTTTTCCGAGTCCGGCAGCTCACATTTTGCCGACTGCCGCGTGCTGTTCCTTCTCGATCTCTGGCTGTTTGTAGGAAGCGCCGCGGCGATCGCGCTGCTGAGGCTGTGCAGTCCGCCGCGCCTCGGAAAGCACGGTGCGCCGTTTTGGGGCGCTGCCGGAGTCGGAGCGCTGCTCGCGCTTGCGGGCGCTGCCGCCGCCGCGGATTTTGACAGAGCCTTCAAGGTGTTCCATGCGCTGCTTTTCCCCGGCAGGGACAACTGGGTCTTTGACCCCGCAGCCGACCCCGTGATACTCATAATGCCCGAGGCATTTTTCCGCAACTGCGCCATACTCATCCTCGCAGTGCTGCTCCTCATGTGCGCCGTGATAATCGCTTCGGACAGGAGATATATTCAAAACGGCAGGAATCCCTGAAAACAAAGGATTCCCGCCGTTTTCTTATGTGCGCTTGCTGATTGCTGCTGGGAGGGGCACAGCAAGATAATGGATGACACCCCGAAAAAGTTGCGATTGATTCGTTGATTTCGCTGACGCTTTAAGATATAATGAAATTGTGGGCTTTTGGATATGCCCACAATTTCATAAGGAAGGCGGTTATTGGTCGTGGAATTGAACCAACCCATTAACAGCAACAACGGATTA
>CAVGXR010000018.1:0-10521 GCA_963633225.1 Collinsella aerofaciens | reverse complement strand
GAGATTTTTCGTGAAGCGCAAGCTTCACAAAAAATGTGGCGTGTTTTGAAGCGTGAAAAAAAGTCGCAGACTTTTTTGACACGCTCAAACATCCGGCAGAGCTGCTCTGCCGGATGCTTTCTTTTACTCTTTTACTGGGGCTTTGCGGGAGGGTCGCCGCTTGGCATCTGGCCGCCGCCCTGTCCCTGACCGTCGGGAGGCTGCATACCGCCGCCGCTGCCGTCGGGAGCCTGACCGCCGCCGTGCTGCATATCACCGCCGCCCATGCCGCCGGTGGTGGATGTGCCGGTCTGCGCCGCAGCGCTTCCTGCGCTGTCGGAGCCTGCGTACAGGCTGTAGCTTGCATCGGAGCTCAGCTCTGCCGAGGAGAAGAACACATAGACTGCCTCGCAGCTTGCAGCGCCGCTGTAGAGCTCTGCTCCGCTTTCATCCTTTATGCTTATAACATCGCCCTTGGAGATCAGCGAGCTGCCGCCGCCCATGCCCTCGGTAGAGCCGTAGGTGACATAGGCCTGCTCTGCGCTGATGCTGAGCCCGTTTCCGCTCGAGCCGCCGGCTGCAAGCACGGTGCCTCCCGTGATGCTGAGCGTGCCGTCAGCGTCAAGGGGCTGGTTGTCGGCGCGGTTTGCTGTCCATACAACTATCGTGCCGCCGGAGATGTTCAGATCGCCGTTGGAGTCAAAGCCGTCGCCGTCGCTTGCATAGGCGTTTATCGTACCGCCGGAGATGTTGATGACAAAGCTTGCGCCCGTTAAGTCGGAGTTTGCCGCGTTCATGCAGTCGTCGGACGAGAGAATGGAGATATCGCCCGAGAGCACGTTGAGCTCGGCTGCCTCAAGACCCTCGTAGCACTCGGTGATGCTTATCGTCGGGCCGTCTGTACCCTCTGCGCCGACATTCATAACAAGGTCGCAGTGCACCGCATCGTCGCCTGCGGAGATATTCAGCGTACCGCTTTCGATGTTCAGAAGCTGCTCGGCGTTGATCGCGTCGTTTACGGGAGCGGAGATGTTCAGGGTCAGCTCCTTGATGGTGAGGGAGGCCTCGCCCTCCTCGTCGGTGGAAGCGCCGGACTTGATGCCGTTTTTGCCGTTTGCCGCGATGTTCAGCGTGCCGGTCCCGCAGATGGTGACCTGCGAGCCGTCCTTACATTTTATAACGGCGTTTTCGGCATTTTCGTTGTCGGCATACTCGTCGTCGTTGTTCTTTTCGCTGTCGCTCAGAGAGTTTACCGAGCCCTCGGCGACAAGAATGCTGACCTCGGTGGATTTGCTGCAGGCAATTGGCGCTGTGTCCGAGCTTTGAAACTCAAGTCCGTTTAAAATGAGCGTCACGCCCGTTGTGCCCTTTTTTACCTCAATGCTGCCGTCCGAGCAGCTGCCGGAGAGAAGATAGGTGCCGGAGCTTTCAATTGTAAGGTGTGTGCCGTCTATCTCATATCCGGAGCTTTCACCGCTTGCGGTGATCGCACTGTCTGTAAATGTAAAGGCCGCGTCCGCGGAATAGCTGTCCGTACCGGCCTGAGTTTCTGACCCGTCCTGCTTTGAACATGCCGCCAGCGACAGTATCATCGCTGCGGCCAGCAGGAGGGATATAAGCTTTTTGATGTTCATATCAAATGACCTCCTTCATTTCGGATGAGCCTATTGTAAAGCCAAGACCTAAAACCTACTTAAAGAAAAATTATCAATTTTCTTTAGGTTAATTTTAAGCAAAGGGATTATCATGGCCGTGTAAAGGAGGTTTGCACCATGACAGAAAACATCCAGTGCTGCTTTAAGCGCTATGAAAAGAAATACCGCCTGACACGCGAGCAGCAGCGCTTTATATTAAATGGTATGCGTGATCACATGCAGGCCGACAAATTCGGACAGTATACGATCTGTAACATATATTATGACACCGACGATTGGCAGCTTATCCGCACATCAATAGAAAAGCCTGTGTATAAGGAAAAGCTCCGAGTGCGCAGCTACGGTGTGCCAGGTGATAACGGCAAGGTGTTCGTCGAACTTAAAAAGAAGTATGACGGCGTTGTCTACAAGCGCAGGATAACAACAGCGCCGGAAAGGGCAGCAGCCTTTTTAAAAGGAGACTCCGGCAGCGCGGACTTCGGCCAGATAGGGCGTGAGATCGAGTGGTTCCAGTCGTTTTACAAAACCTCTCCCAAGGTCTTTATCGGCTATGACCGTCTGGCCTTCGCCGGAACGGAGCAGCCGGAGCTGCGCATCACCTTCGATACCGGCCTGCGCTTTCGCACCTGCGAGCTCGATCTCAGGCTCGGCGACCACGGAGCGCTCATCCTGCCGGAGGACGAGGTGCTCATGGAAATAAAGATCCCCGGCGTGTGCCCTCTGTGGCTCAGCGAGCTTTTATCCGAGGCCGGAGCGTTCCCGACCTCGTTTTCAAAGATCGGCTGGTGCTATAAAAACAACATTCTCAAACAGGACGAAAAAAAGGAGGAGCTTAGCTGTGCTTGAATCCATAATATCCACCCAGCTTACGCTGACAGCGTTTTTGATATGCACACTGACATCTATCGTGCTCGGCATAGGCATAGCCTTTGTCGGAATGTACCGCTCGCGCTCGACGCAGAGCTTTGCCGTTGCACTGGCGATACTGCCGGTGGTCGTTCAGCTCGTCATCATGCTCGTTAACGGAAATATCGGCGCAGGCGTTGCCGTTGCCGGCGCGTTCAGCCTTGTAAGGTTCCGCTCCGTGCCGGGAACTGCGCGTGAGATAGGCGTTCTGTTCATGGCAATGGCCATCGGACTTGCAACCGGCATGGGCTATGTCGTCCTCGCCGCAATATCCTTTGTCATCATCTCCGCAGTTATCCTTCTTCTGACCGTGAGCGGCTTCGGCAAGGCTCCGGCAGCCGAGCGCAGCCTCAAGATAACGATCCCCGAAAATCTCGACTACGAGGGACTTTTCGACGATGTTTTCGCAAAATACGCAAGGTCATACTGCCTTGAGAAGGTCAAGACTTCGAACATGGGAACGCTCTATGAGCTGCAATACAGCATCGTTCTCAAGGACGAGAACGTGCCCAAGCAGTTTCTCGACGAGCTGCGCTGCCGCAACGGGAACCTGAACATATCGTGCAGCCGCGAGATAGCAAAGGAAGCGCTGTAGGCTTGATTTTTTGAGACGCGATATTTATAATCAGCTCAGAGGTGATAAGAATGAAGCTGCTGATAGCCGAGGACGAGCTCGATCTTGCCGAGGCACTGACGGTATTTTTCGAGAAAAACCACTTCACGGTCGATGCTGTTCACAACGGCTTTGACGCATACGAATATGCCCTGACGGGCGAATATGATGCCGTCGTGCTGGACGTGATGATGCCTAAAATGAACGGCATTCAGGTGCTCGAGCGCCTGCGCGCCGAGGGCGTGAACACGCCGATCATGATGCTGACGGCCAGAGGTCAGAAAAACGACCGCATCACCGGCTTCAACGCCGGAGCGGACGACTATCTGCCCAAGCCCTTCGATCCCGACGAGCTTATAAGCCGTGTTCGCGCCATGCTGCGCCGCAGCTCGGCCTATGTGCCGACGGAGCTTTGCTTCGGCGACCTCACGCTCAGCCCCTCGACGGGCGAAATGAAATGCGGCGATAGATCAGTGCGCCTCGGCGGGCGCGAGTTTCAGGTCATGGAGCTTTTCATGCGTGCACCGCGTCAGGTGTTCTCGGCAGAGCGCATCATGGAAAAGGTCTGGGGCTGGGACAATGAGGCGGAGATAAATGTCGTGTGGGTCAATATATCGAACCTGCGCAAAAAGCTTCGGAGCATCGGCTCTAACGCGGAGCTGCGTGCAAACCGCGGCCTCGGATATGTGCTGGAGGACGGACAATGATAAACAGACTGCGCAACAGGTTCATCCGTATAGCCATGCTCTCGGTCGCGGCGGTCATGCTGCTGCTGACACTGATACTGAATATCGCCTATTACATTTCCACCGACTCCGACCTGCGCGATACGCTCACGCTCATATACGAAAATCAGGGCACGATACCGATATCGGATCGTGCCCCGTCGGATGTTCAGCCTGATGCTCCGCCCGACGGGCAGACACCGCCGGATAACAGCGGCAGCGATAAGCGCGGCCCTTTTACCCCCGAAACCCCGTTTTCAACGCGCTATTTTGTCCTGCGCTATGACGATGACGGCGAGCTTCAGGAGGCTGCACTCGATAATATCGCCTCCGTGAGCGAGGACGATCTTGCCCAGTATCTTTCCGCCGCGCTGAAAAACGGCGCGGGCTACGGCAGGATCGGCGACTACCGCTTTTTCGTTGCCCGCACCGGCGACGGGCGCAATATGGCGATATTTTTAAACTGCTATCAGGAGCTCAGAGCCGAAAAGACGGTGCTTGTGTGGTCGCTGCTTGCCGACGCTGCGTGCATACTGCTTGTGCTGCTGCTCGTGGTTCTGCTGTCGCGCAGGGCGATAGACCCCGTGGTTCGCAGTGCCGAGCAGCAAAAGCAGTTCATAACCGACGCAAGCCACGAGCTCAAAACGCCGATAACGGTCATTGCAACGAGCCTGAAGGTGCTCGAAATGGAAACCGGCAAGCAGAAATGGATAGACAAGGCTCAGGCACAGACCGAAAAGCTCACTGAGCTTGTAAACTCCATGGTCACGCTCTCACGCATGGACGAGGAGGAGTCGCCGCTCAAAATGGAGGAGTTCAATATCAGCGAGGCTGTCGAGGAAACTGCGGGCTCGTTTGTGGATTTTGCGCTCTCCCGCGGGCATGAGCTCAATATTTCCGCAGCACCAGGAATAGTGTACCGCGGCGATGAGTATGCCGTGCGGCAGCTCGTGTCGATACTGCTCGATAACGCGGTGAAATATGCCGCCGATGAAACGCCGATATCCGTCGAGCTGTGCACTGCGCGGAGGGGCGTTATACTCCGTGCGGAGAATACCTGCGTTTCGCCGGAAAATATAGAGGCCGACAAGCTCTTTGACCGCTTCTACCGCGCCGATCCGTCGCGCAGCGAGTCCTCCGGCTTCGGCATAGGACTATCCATTGCCCGCAGCATCGCCGAGGGACACAAAGGCAGCATAAAGGCCGAAATAAACGGCGATAAGATAGTCTTTGAAGCAGAATTGAAATGAAAAAAGCTCCCGTCCGCGGACGGGAGTTTTTTTCATGTATAATTTAAATAAAAATATAGATATTCTATATACTTTCCTTCCAGCCGAGAGTCTTGCTGTCTATCACAAACTGCCGGAAGCGCGAGATGCACGGCGGCATGAAAATGCTGCCGTCACTGACCATGAACAGGTTTCGCTCGTAGGCCGGAGAGCTTATCTGCAATATCCGCACGTCGAGCTTCAGCAGCAGATCCATATACGGCACGACGGCGATGCCGAAGCCCTTGGCGACCAGACCGGCGATAACCTGATCCTCCTCGGTCTCGTACACTATTTGCGGCTCGATGCCGGCATCGAGAAACATGCGCTCAACAACGGAGCGTATGCCGGAGCGGCGCTCGAAGAAGATCTGCGGATATGGCGCGGTCTGTGCAAGCTCCACGCTGTGTCCCGATGCGAGCGGGTGCTCCTTCGGCACGATCAGAACGAGCTCCTGACTCTGGACGGGCACGGCGGTGAAGCCGAGCTTCGGCGAGGGCTCGGAGCAGAATACGAGGTCAAATTTCCGCGCTGCGAGCCCGTCGAGCAGGCTCTGGCTGACTCCCGTGTGAAAGCTGAACTGAACGTTTGCCTCGCTCTGCTCACGCAGAAATTCAGCCGCGAGCCTCGGGATAAATTCCACACCGAGAGGCCGCAGAAAGCCCAGACGTATCAGCCCGTCGCCGCGTGCGCTGCGCTTCAGCGACTCAACGCCTGAATCGAGCGTGGAAAGCGTGTGCTCGGCGCAGACAAGAAACTCCTCGCCGAAGCGCGTCAGCGTCGTTTTCCTGCCGCTTTTTTCAAACAACGGAAGCCCCAGCTCCTTTTCAAGCTGCGATATCGCATGGCTCAGACTCGGCTGCGCAATGCACAGCTGCTCAGCCGCCTTCGTATATTGCTGTACCCTTGCCAGCGTGACAAAATAGCGCAGATAAAATAAGTTCACAATAACATCACCTTGGGCTTATTATAGCACGGAGTATAGTTTTAATCTATATTTTTCAGCAGATTATTTATTTGCTAATGTGCAGCGGCGGTATTAAACTTCATTCTTTGTGAAGAACCGCTGCGGCGGATGTTTCTCAAGGAGGAAATTACAATGGATGAGATGATGGACGAGGGCGAAAAAAAGGTACTCAGGGGCGAGGCGGCGCTTGTGCTGGCTGTTATAATAAACAGCTTCGGCGTTGTCCTGATGCTGTATTCCGGCTCGGGCATATCGGCGATATCGAGCGTACCCTTTGCCTTTTCCGAGGTGCTGCCCTCACTTACGCTCGGAACATGGACATATATCTTTCAGGGGCTTCTGGTCCTGAGCCTGATGCTTCTGCGCCGCCGCTTCGTGCCGGAGTATCTGTTCAGCTTTGTGGTCGGCTTTGCCTTCGGTGAAATGCTCGATGTGCATGAAATGTGGGTCAATGCGCTGCCCGACGGCCTTGCGTGGCGCGCGTTTTATTTCATAGTGAGCTACCTGCTCATAAGCTTCGGCATTGCCCTGTCAAACCGCTGCCACCTGCCGATCATACCGACAGACCTTTTCCCGCGTGAGCTATCGCACATAAGCGGCGCGGCCTACTCAAAAGTGAAGATATCCTTCGATGTGAGCTGCCTTGCCGTAACCGGCGTTATGACGCTTGCCTTTCTCGGGCATCTGGACGGGCTCGGCCTCGGAACGATCCTCGCCGCCTTTACCATGGGCAAGGCCGTCGGCCTGATGGGTGACTGGCTCGACAGGCACTGCTGCTTTGTTGCCTTCCACATGAATAAGACCCCTGTGCTGCGGCATAAAAGAGCATAGAAAAGTATAACTAAATCCGCGGTTCACGCATTGAACCGCGGATTTTTAATATTCTTATCACTCCATAAGCACCCAGCAATTGGTGGAAGCTGCCGTTGAGCACATGGGAACGACGCGCATATTCGCGTCTCCCAGCTCGATGAGCTCCGAGCAGCTGCTCACAAGGTCTGCAGCAGCCGAGCTCTCGGCTGTGCAGTATACTCTGTCAAAGACCTTGAACAATATCTCTGCACTCTGGCCGGTCGTCGTATCGCCGCCGGACTTCATTGCCGCAGAGCTTGTCAGCTGTACGCTCATCTTGGCCGATGCACTTCGCATTGCGCGTGTGACGCTTATGCCGAAGCCCGACACGGCGGTGAGCGGGGTGGGCTTTACCGCCGAGGACGAGGAGTAGGCAAACTCAACGCCGCTCACCTCCGGCAGACGCATACCCAGCAGCACGATCTCATCAACGCCCATCTTTGAAAGCTCGCTGCACAGAGACGTTATATAGCTCTTGACGGTCGCGTTCGTCGGGTCAAGCCATGCGCCGTTCGAGTCGGAATATGCCTGCCCGTCGGTGGTCTTGAGCGCAAGCTGTGTGTAGCGTGAGGCGAGGGTGTTATCCACAAAGCAGCACATGCGCACGGCAACGTACTTGCCCTGCTCCCTGAGCGAGGACACGATGGAGGCCAGATCGACTGTGCCTGTCGTGCCGTAGCCCTTGGCAATGTCCGCCTGAGATTCCCACACAAGCATACCGGTGACGGTTTTAACGTCGAGCAGAACGCCTGCCGCGTCGGGCGCTTTGCTCAGATACGAGGCAACGCCCGAGGCCGTCACCGATGAGGCGGGAACGTACACGAGCTTTACGGCGCTCAGATCCTCGCCCGCCGTGGCCTTGACGTTTGAGTAGTCTGCCTGACCGATCTCAAGCTGCGCCTCCACGGGCTCGAAGCTCTGGACGACGATCTCGCCGTCGTCGCTCTGCTCGGCCTGCTTGCTGCCGTCCTCAAGAAACGGTATCTCAAGGTGCAGGCCGGAGTTCGTGACCACTATATACTTTTGCAGTCCGTAGAAAAGCATGACCACAAAGGCGATGACGGCCAGAATGATTATCGTGGCTATCAGCGCCGGAGCGGTCTTTTTCCTTTTTCCGCGGTAAAACTCAGAGTTGTTTGCCAATTTGATCAGTCCTCGATCTGCTTTATTCGGCGTATATGTCTCTCATCGCCGGAGAAGGGGGTGTCAAGGAAGGTATCGACGATCTTCAGCGCAAGGCCGGGGCCGACAACACGCGCACCCATTGCAAGGATGTTGGCATCGTTGTGAAGCCTCGTCATCTCGGCAGAGAAGCAGTCGCCGCACAGGGCAGCGCGTATGCCCTTTACCTTGTTTGCGGTGATGGATATGCCGATGCCCGTTCCACAGATTATTATGCCCTTTTCGCACTCGCCGCCGGCGACTGCATGAGCGACTGCCTTGCCGTAAACGGGATAGTCGCAGCTGTCCTCGGAGTAAGTGCCATAGTCTTTGTATTCAAGGCCGCGTGCGTCGAGGTGCTTCATGACCTCCTGCTTGAGTGCCCAGCCGCCGTGATCAGAACCTAATGCGATCATATATTTGATCCTCCAAAAAGATTATTACATTTCATTATCGCACCAAAACGACATAATTACAAGAAAAATTCTCAAAACGGCCAGCTCGGCAGCCACTTCAGAAGACTTGACGCAAGCTGCGTGTTCACGCTCACGCCCGACAGCACGGGGTAGAAGACGATAAACAGAGCACAGCTGAGCCCCGTCAGACCGTAGACGTTAAATTTCCAGCCCTTAGTGTTGTCCTCCATGAGGCTGAATACGCGTGCGATGGCAAGCACGAGGAACACCGAGGAGGGGAAGTAGTGGTACTCGAAGGTCGTGCGCGTTATGAACACCCACGGCAGCAGCTGCGCAAGATAGCCGATGACGATAAACTGCGAGAGCTTATCGCGCCGCTTGACGGCCAAAACAGCGCATAGCACAATGGCTATGAGTCCCGCCCAGCACAGCACGGGGTTTAAAAACGCTCCGAAGGACGAGCGCGTGCCGTCGTCAAAATACTTGAGGTAGTACAGGATTGGCCGCTCGTCTATCACCCACTGCCACCAGCGGGAGGAATACGGATGCTCCGAGTGAACGCCCGAGTGGTAGCTGAACATGAAGCTCTGATTGTCAAGCACCATGTTCGCGTAGTCGGAGCTGAAATACATGCCGATGCCGTTCAGCCCGAGCGCCTTGCCGTAGGGGTAGTAGCTCGCGTAATATATCATTGCCGGAACGAGCACGAAGAAAACGACGCAGAACGCGCAGTTTTTAATAAATGCCCTTAGCTCAAAATTGCGTATCCAGTGGATAAGCCATATTACAGCCAGCCCCGCGCCCGCATAGAAGCAGGTCCATTTGCAGGCAGCGCCTATGCCGAAGAACAGCCCCGACAGTGCAAGGTCACGGCGCTTTCCGTCCGTTATGTACATGTACATGAACAGATACATCAGCAGGATGAAAAACACCGAGTAGCTGTCTATCGTCGCTATCCTCGTCTGCGTAAAGTGCATGAAGTCAAAGGCGAATATCGCCGTTGCGCAGGCGCAGATGCGCACGGAACGGAACATACGCTTTAAAAGCGCGTATATGACCGGCAGCATCAGTACGCCGATGAGCGTGCCCGAAAAGCGCCAGCCGAAGGGAGTCATGCCGAAAAGCGCTATGCCTATCGAAATGATGAGCTTTCCCAGCGGCGGATGCGATATCTCGTAGGGGTAAATGCCCTCGAGGTTTTCAAATGCCGTGCGTGCATGGTATATCTCGTCAAAATATGTGCTGTTGGTGTAGTGCTGATACTCCGGCACGGTGTCCTGCTCGTCAAAAAGCTCGGGGGCATCGCTGCTGCTGCCGGCAAGCTCGCCGCCGCAGCGTATTGCCAGCTCGCCGAGCCAGACATCTCCCGCCGCAGTGAAGCGCAGGTACCGCGCAGCGCCGGTGCTGAGCGCGTCGAGCTCAACGCTGTTCCATTTAAACAGAGCAACATAGTTCTGCTCAAACGAGCACAGCTCAAACCAGCTCTCGCCGTCGTCGGAGGCTTCAATGCGATAGCTTCCCGTGTTAAGCCCCGAGTATACCGTGATGCTGTCAATATCACGCAGCTGTCCGAGGTCTATAACGGCGCTCTCGCCGCTCTGAAATTTGTGGAACGACTGCGGCGCGTCGGTATCGCCGAGGCCAATGAAGGCGGCTGCTGCATACACGAGCGTTATGATGCCAAGAGCAATGGCATCAGCCCGCCGGAAGGCACTCCTCGGTCTGTCCTCAAGCACTGCCGCGGCAGGGGAGGGGCAGCCGAAGAAAAACAGCCCTATAAAAAGCAGTATCAGTATCGGAAAAACATATGTAAGCTGCACTGTGAGCCTCCGAAGGTTTTAATAACATAATAACTAATTATATTAAATTGTGCGCCGCTTGTCCACCGCGCAGAGGCTTTGTTTTAAAAAATTCACATATATTCAAGCAAGCGCTTGACTTAATCGCCTTTTGGGGATAAAATAAATCGGATAATATTT
>CAVGXR010000017.1:0-10392 GCA_963633225.1 Collinsella aerofaciens | reverse complement strand
GCCACTCGCCGTGGCGGGCATTTCGCATGGAGACTAAGCAAGACGTAGTTGCTTGTGCCCGACCGAAACTACCTCCAATCCCTGTAGGGAACAGGCTTGCCTGACCACTCGCCGTGGCGGGCATTTCGCATGGAGACTAAGCAAGACGTAGTTGCTTGCACCCGACCGAAACTACCTCCAGTCCTCGTAGGGAACAGGCTTGCCTGTTCCGCATAGTCGGTACTAAATTTAATATCAAATGCTGAAAAGACAGCTCGGATGTAAGTCCAAGCTGTCTTTTGCATATGTATTTGGTTTTAGTCTGGTGCAGACGGGCAAGGGTGCGCCTATTTCGGTGCGGTGGAAGCTTCAACAAGCGGAACGGGCAAGCCTGTTCCCTACGATACTGCGGTGTGCGGCGATGCCGCACAATTTAAATTTTATTCGCTCGGAGAGCGAATACCGCCGGCTAACAGCTATCAGCTAACAGCTAACCGCTCGCCGCTCGCCGCTGCGTCAATTCGCCTCCAAAAACATGTCCTTTTCGATTATTGCCTGCAAGGCCTGCTGGATGGCGGTCTCAAAGCCGAGCTCCTTGAGCTTGCACACGCCCTCGACGGTCGTGCCGCCGGGTGAGCACACCGCGTTCATCAGCGCAATGGGGTGCTCGCCGCTGTCCATGGTGAGAGCGCCGCTGCCCATGACGGTTGCGGTAGCGATCTCCTCTGCCATGGGGCGCGCAAAGCCTGCGCGGACTCCGGCCTCGGCCAGCGCGTCGATGTACAGCAGCACGAACGCGCCCGACGCACCGCCCAGCGCGGAAAATGCCGAAAACATGCTCTCATCAATGTGATATATCCGGCCGACCGACGAGAAAATGCCGTCGGCTATCTTGATATCGTCCTTTGTCGCGCCCTTGCCGCCGCAGATAGCTGTGACGGAGGCCTTGACGCGGGCGTTTATGTTCGGCATAACGCGCACAACCGGCATACCCTTGGGCAGGCGCTCCTCATACCACGAGGTGCTCTTGCCGGCGGCAATGGAGATAACGGTCTTGTCCTTGGTAAGGCTCTTTGCCAGCTCCGGCATCACCTCGGGCAGCACCTGCGGCTTGACCGCGAGGATGATAACATCCGCCTTTTCCGCGACCTCGGCTGCCGTCGCGCAGGGGATCAGCCCGTGCTTTTCCTTGAGCGCAAGCGTCTTGCCCTGACTGCGATTGTAGCCGTAGAGATAGTCGTTTTTGAACTTGCCGCAGGAAGCCATGCCTGCAATGATGGCTCCGGCCATGTTGCCGAGCCCGATAAAGCCGTATTTCATAGCGCACTCTCCTAATTATTTTTTGTTGATGCCATTTTATCATCTCTCCGGCGTTTTCGCAATCGAAGAAAGTGTATAATCGTACAATATAAATATAAAGTATAAATACAAAGTTTTTATTGCAAAAGATTATGTAACCTGATATAATAGTTGACACCAAATTGTAACCACATCCCCGGAGGTTTGAGCATATGAAAAAAATTCGCAGAGTGCTGGCGCTGCTGCTTGTTGTGAGCAGCCTGCTTTCCGTCATGTCAGCTGCGGCGCTGGCTGATTCGATCCCCGGCGAGAGACTCGCTGTTTTTGACGATGTTGCCCAGCTGGGCGGCAATACCTTCACCGATGTGAGCTCGCTCACATGGTGCTATTCCGGCGTAAAAACAGCATACAACAAGGGCATCATGCTCGGCTTTACCGACAAGACCTTCCGCCCGAGCAGCACGGTGAGCTGGGCGGAGGCAATAGTTATCGCAGCGCGCATCCACGCCGCGTATAACGACAATCTCATCGAGGAGCCGCGTGAGGGCGACGCCTGGTACTCCACATATTACAGATACTGTCATGAGCACGGTATGCTGCCCTCGGCAACGCCGTCGGCAGGCGGCCTGAGCCAGAGCATAAACCGCTACAACCTCGCATACATATTCTCCCGCACCATAAGCGCACAGGATATGCCGAAGATCAGCGACTACACCATCGGCGACCGCAGCAGCATCCCCTCGTACTATCTGTCATCTGTCGAGCTGCTGTACTCGTCCGGCATAATGATCGGCGTGGACGCAGCAAAGCGCTTTTACGGCACGAGCTCGACCAGCCGCGGCCAAATCGCAACGGTCATCGCCCGCATCGTCGAGCCGGCGCTGCGTCAGGGTCATGATTCGAGGATAAACTCCGACATGGCCGAGAACGAGTCGAATCTTGAAAACGACAGCGTGATGGTTCAGGTCGGCAGCACGAGCTACTGCCTGTATAAAAACTACGAAACGGTCGATACCGTGGGCTACAGCCTGTACAGGCTCGATGAAAGCGGCGCGGTCACGGAGCTGTACAGCGCCGTGGTGGGACAGTATCTTGACAACATAAGCGCTTATCAGGGCAAGGTCTACTTCTGCCGCAGCACGACCGGCAGCGAAAAGGGTGCGCTCATGTGCCACGACCCCGAAACCGGCATGACCTACTCGGTGTACAGCGGCTATATCATTGAGTCGTACTGCTTCTATGACGGGCAGCTCTACGCGCTTGCCTTCACCCAATATGCCGACAAGCCCGATGGCTACACCTACGCCTTTGGCCGCATCGTAAACGGCGAGTTTGTGACCATAAGCGACGGGCTGAGCTACTCTCAGGTGCCCAACTTTGTGCCCTACGGCTGGAACGGCAGAATCTATTTCAAGATGGCTGAGCCCACGACCGTCAAGGACTCTCAGGGCAACGAGAGCCAGACGAATATCGACAGGCTCTACTCCTATGATATCGCAAGCGGCGAGATCGCAAAGGTCTGCGACTACAAGATAAACACCAGCTTCTATGAGGGCCACGTCATGTATTTCCTCGCCTATGACAGCGACGGAAACTATGACCTGAATCTGTACGCGCTGTCGCTTCAGGCTCCCGGTGCACTCACCACCATCGGCGAATTTCCCAAGACAACGGACACGAGAAACCGCTCGATATACAAGTACGGCGATGAGTTCTACTGCCTGTCGTCGTTTAACCGGTATATCTACAGCATGGACATGACCGGCAACTCTCAGGTGGCGCTCTTCTGCGGCGGCGTTTACGACAGCCTGAATTTCACCGCCGACAAGCTCGTGCTCATCCCCAACACGCTCACCACCAGCAACGCAAACGAGCTGAAGCTGTACAACACCAAGAGCATGGCCGCACGCGCACTGTACGGCGACTGGCTCGGTCAGAGCGTGTACTACACCGGCGCACGCTTCATCCCCGAGGCCGACAAGGGTTATTACTCGTCGAGCGAAAGCGTCAGCACCGTGAGCAATCTGTCGATAAGCGTCACCAAGGCGTTCTCTCGCGGCAGCGACTTCATCGTGCAGACCAAGTACGTCAATAATTTCGACACGGGCATCATCCTGCGCTCGTACATCGTGAAGGTATATCTCGACGGGCAGCTCGTGGCATACGATCTCAACCGCATGTCCGGCATCGAGATGAACACCTATGATATAGAATCGTTCACCTTTGTCATCGCCGGCGCGGATGTGCTGCAAAGCTTCGACGTTAACGATGGCCGCATCAGCATCGAGGTCGTCCCGACCTACGACGTTGTAAAGGACGAGAAGGACAGCTCAACCTCCATTGATTCCATCGTTGACCAGCTGCAGCAGTGATTTCAGAGGCGAATTGGGGCAGCTGCGAGCGGTTAGCGGTTAGCTGATAGCTGTTAGCCGGCGGTATTCGCTCTCCGAGCGAATCAATTCAAATTGTGCGCTTCGCGCACACCGCACTTATTACCTTTTACTTATTACTTCTTCACTCGCACCCTGTAGGGAACAGGCTTGCCTGTTCCGTTTGTTGAGGCTTCCACTGCACCGAAATCGGCGCAACCTTGTCACTCGTAGGGAACGGGCTTGCCCGTTCCGTTTGTTGAAGCTTCCACCGCACTGAAGTCGGCGCACCCTTGTCCGTCTGCACCAGACTAAAGCCAAATGTAAAACAAAAAAAGACAGCTTGGACTTAAACATCCGAGCTGTCTTTTCAGCGTTTGATATAGGTTTTTGTTCCTACCATGCGGAACAGGCAAGCCTGTTCCCTACAAGGATTGGCAGTAGTTTCGGTCGGGCGCAAGCAACCACATCCAGCTTAATTTCCATGCGAAATGCCCGCCACGGAGAGTGAAAAAGTAATAGGTAATAGTTAATAGGTAATAGGTAATAAGTGCGGTGTGCGCGAAGCGCACAATTTGAATTGATTCGCTCGGAGAGCGAATACCGCTGGCTAACGGCTAACAGCTATCAGCTATCAGCTCGCGGGACGCGAAACGTTCTTATTTCCTCCAATGTCTCGATACCGTGCACCTGCAATATCCGTATAAGTACAGCCTCAATGCGCCACTAAAAAACTCCGAGGGTTTTGAAGAGCAGGGACCAGGCAAACATGGTGAAGCAGCACAGGGCGCTGGTGGACACGACTATATCGCCGGCGAGCTCATCGTCGCCGCCCATCTGCTGGACCATGGTGAACGAGGCGATGGCAGTGGCCGAACCGAAGATACCGATCATACCGGCAAAGGCTATGCCGCGGATGCCGAGCAGGTACGCGGCGCTGAGGGCGAGGCCGGGCATGATGACGAGCCTGCCGAGAACGACCTCGATGAGGTCCCTGACATATCTGTGTATGCTGCCCCACTGGAAGAACGCGCCGAGCATGAACAGCAGCATTGGGTTGGTCGCGGCGGCGATCTGCTTTGTGGTGGACAGCAGCGCCTCCGGCAGCTGTATGCCCAGCAGCAGGAAGGCTATACCCACGATCGTGCCGAGAATAAGCGGGTTTTTGAAGATATCCGCGACTATCGTCAGCGGCTTTGGGCGATTGCCGTTAAACAGCTCGAGCGTCACGACCGCAATGGCGTTGAACATGGGCACGACGACCGCAATGAGAACGACGACCGGCCCTGCGTCAGCGCCTGGCACGAGCGCCGTTGCCAGCGGCAGCCCGATTATGACGAAGTTCGAGCGGTAAATGCCCTGTATCTTCACGCCGCGCTTGCTCGTCTCCTTCTCGGTGAGCATGACATAGGCAAGGCTGAGGAAGAACTCGGTCAGAACACCGGCGGCGGCGAAGATCAGCAGCTTCGGCTGCACAGCGCTTGAAAGGTCGGAGGTGTAGATGTTGTAAAACAGCATCACCGGCATGAAAAAGCGAAACAGCAGCTTGTTGAACCGCGGCACGTCCGAGCGCTGTATAGCGCCCAGATGCCTCGCAAGGCAGCCGAGCGCCATAAGGAAGAATATCGGCAGTACCGCGTTTACGCAGACTGAAAAGGCCGTCATTTTTCGTCCTTTCTCTGAAGCTTATGCTTTTTGCCGTCAGGGGTCTGGATGTAGGTGTTTTCAAGGATCTCGATCGCACCGCGCCGCCACTCGTCAAGGTATTCCCTGCGCAGCGCATCGCGCTCGGCCAGCTCCTCGGGGCTCAGCTCGCGCTCCTTTTTGATGCGTGCAAGCTCGTTTATTCTCTGAAGCTTTGAATTTTCCATTATTCTATCGTCCCCAGTTCGTCAAGAGTTTTCTCAAAGGCCGGAATGAAGTGCTCGATGAAATACTCGGCCTCCGGCAGCTCATAGGAATGTATCGCCGCAAGCGTCTGCTTCTCGGCGTTTAAGAATTCGTTGTTTCCGGCCTTGCGCTCCTCGATGCATTTGATGTATGCGCTCAGCTTGTCGGCGGCCTTGACTATCGGGTGCAGCTGCCGCTGCATCTCCCCGACGAGTATCGGCTCAAAGGCCGGCTGGAGCTCGGGCGGCAGCATGGAAAGTAGCTTTTCCGAGGCTATCGTCTCGACCCTGCGGTAGGCGCTCATGATCTCGTCGTCATGATATTTTATCGGCGTGGGCAGATCGCCCGTGAGTATCTCGCTTGCATCGTGATACAGCGCGACGGCGGCGCAGGCCTCGGGATCGCAGGGAATGCCGTACACGTCGCGGCGGATAACGCCGAGAGCGTGAGCAATGACCGCGACCATGTGGCTGTGCTCCTGAATGTTTTCGTGTATCGAGTTGCGCATCAGGCTCCAGCGCTCAATGTAGCGCATCCGCGAGAGCAGCGCGAAAAAATTGCTGTCCATTATGTCTCTCCTGTGATAAAATCAAAGGTGATTTTATCATAATATAAAGATAATATCAAATGTTTGCGAAACAATTTTGCGCGAAACTTCGTCATAGAAATGTTGACACGTCAACATACAGACCGCGAAAGGAACAAGCAGAATGAAAAAATTCAGAAGGATAATATGCTGTGCGCTGTGCCTTGCGGTGACAGCGGCGCTGTGCGCATGCTCGGCAAAGGGCGGCGAGGATAAGTCGGATATACCGAATCCCGTGCACGGCTCGAGTGCGGAGGAGTTCAGAGCAGCCGGTGTCGTTATGCCGGATATCGAGGGCAAGAGCCCCGTTTACACGACAATTGACGGCGATAAGACGCTGTATCAGGCCGATTACGGCGACTTTGTAATCCGCGCACAGGAGACGGATAAGAGGGAGGATATCTCCGGCATGAGCTATGACTGGATAAGGGATCAGACCATGACGCTCGAGCTTTTGCAGGGCGACCCCGTCGTAAAGCTCGACGGAAACGGAGCGGGCATCATCTGCTGGTACCTCGGCGGCAGGAGCTGGGCTGTTTCCATGACTCAGGGCGCGGATGCCGATACGCTCAGGAGCCTGTACTTCAAAACCGCCGATCTAAACCCATAAAAAAAGCTTTACAAACGCCGGAGTAAGTGATAATATAACTTAGTCCGTGAACTCAGTATTCGGGAGACCTTTCCTCCCTTTACTTAGTCATAGGGTATATGAAAATCAGAAAGGGGTATCATTATGATCACCAAAGAGACCAAGACCGCCGTTATAGAGGCAAACAAGACTCACGAGAACGACACCGGCTCGCCCGAGGTTCAGATCGCAATTCTCACTCAGCGCATCCGCGAGCTGACCGCTCACCTGAAGGTTCATCCCAACGACGACCACAGCCGTCTGGGCATGTACAAGATGGTCGGTAAGCGCCGCCGTCTGCTCGACTACCTCGCAAAGAAGGACATCGAGCGTTACCGCGCAATCATTGCTAAGCTGGGCATCCGTAAGTAAGTCCGGCACTTCCGAAGGGTATGAAGGTTTTGAGCAGGGGACAAGTGAATATGTCCCCTGCTTTTTTTACGGTGCTTTGCGCCGTAAAAAGCAGGGAGCAGTTAGCGGTTAGCTAAAGGTTGCGGCTGTCGCCGCAATTTATTGACACCTCATCCGTCAGCCGATTTCGGTGCGCAGATAGACTCAACAGGCGGAACAGGCAAGCCTGTTCCCTACAGGTTGCGGCGCAGCATTTGAGATGCTGCACAAACATTTTGCAGCACCCACGGGAGGCGAAACGCTGTAGTTTCCTCCACTGTTTCGATACCGTGCACCTGCAATCTCCGTATAGGTGCAGACCTAATGCGCCACTGGAAAAACGATACCGAGCTGACGCAATAAACGTATAAGCAGGTACGTCAATGCGCTTCTGAAAAAGAGCGAAACGTATTTATTTATGCCAATGTTTCGATACCGAGCGCCTGCAATAAACGTATAAGTAAAATCTCAAACCGCCTCTAAAAAAGAGCTTAGTATTTGAAAACAGGCTTTGGTGCAAAACCCGTTTTCAAGTGCTATGCTCCGGCGGTTTTTGAAATAAAAAACAAGAAAAGGAGCAAAACAGATGATAATCACGCACAAGGAATTTCCCGATTACAGAAAGTTTGAGATCGAGTATGAGGGCCGTCCTCTCAAGATGGAGGTCGGCAAGATGGCCGAGCTGTGCAACGCCGCAGTCCTCGTGACCTATGGCGAGACCACCGTTCTCGTTACCTGCACCGCGTCTGCCCGTCCCAAGGACGGCATCGACTACTTCCCCCTCGCAGTTGATTTCAACGAAAAGCTTTACGCAGTAGGCCGCATCCCCGGCAGCTTCATGCGCCGCGAGGGCAAGCCCAGCCTGCCCGCGGTTCTGGCATCCCGCCTCATCGACCGCCCCATGCGCCCGCTGTTCCCCTCCGACCTGCGCAACGATGTCGTCATCGCCTGCGAGGTCCTGTCCGTTGACCGCGACTGCAGCCCCGAGATCACCGCAATGATCGGCGCATCTGCTGCCGTCAGCATCTCCGACGTTCCCTTCAACGGCCCCATTGCCGGCATCGTGCTCGGCTGGGACGGCGAGAAGTACCTCTTCAACCCCACTCAGGAGGAGCGCAAGACCAACCGCATGACCACCACCATCGCCGCGACTCACAAGAAGATCGTCATGATCGAGTCCGAGGCCGATCAGGTCCCCGAGGAGGTCATGTACGAGGGTATCGTTCAGGCTCACGAGCACCTGCAGCCCGTTCTCGACCTCATCGACAAGATGGTAGCCGAGGTCGGCAAGCCGAAGTTCGAGTATGAGCACGCATCCTTCGACGAGGAGCTGTTCAATAAGCTTGTCGAGAACGAGTTCGAGGGCATGGAATACTGCATGGACACCGACGACAAGAACGTCCGCGAGGCGCGTGTCAACGACTGGGTCACCGCTATGGAGGAGAAATACTCCGAGGAGCACCCCGACATGATGCAGTACATGGACGAGATACTCTACAAGCTTCAGAAGAAGGTCGTCAAGAAGTGGCTGCTGGCCGGCAAGCGTGTTGATGGCCGCGCCATGAACGAGATCCGTCCCCTCGGCAGCGAGGTCGGCCTGATCCCCAGAGTCCACGGCTCGGCACTGTTCACCCGCGGCCAGACTCAGGTGCTGTCTATCGCAACTCTCGCAACCCTCAGCATGTCCCAGAAGCTCGACACCATCTGGGAGGAGGAAGAGAAGCGCTTCATGCACCACTACAATATGCCTTCGTACTCAACCGGCGAGGCTCGCGCCAGCCGCAGCACAGGCCGCCGCGAATACGGCCACGGCGCACTGGTCGAGAAGGCGCTTGAGAGCGTCATCCCCTCGGTCGAGGACTTCCCCTACACCATCCGCGTAGTCTCCGAGATCCTGTCGTCCAACGGCTCGACCTCGCAGGGCTCGATCTGCGGCACAACGCTTGCACTCATGGACGCAGGCGTTCCCATCAAGGCTCCCGTTGCCGGTATCTCCTGCGGACTTATTCAGGACGGCGACGACTTCACCACCTTCATCGACATTCAGGGTGTTGAGGACTTCCACGGCGAGATGGACTTCAAGGTCGCCGGCACAAAGGCCGGTATCACCGCCATCCAGATGGATCTCAAGAACGACGGCCTCAAGCACGAGATCGTCAAGGAGGCGCTCGAGATCACCCGCGAGGCACGCTATCAGATCCTCGACGAGGTCATGCTCAAGGCTCTGCCCGAGCCGCGCAAGGAGCTGGCTAAGAGCGCTCCGAAGATGATCCAGATGAAGATCAATCCCGACAAGATCCGCGAGGTCATCGGCTCCGGCGGCAAGGTCATCCAGAAGATCACCGCCGACACCGGCTGCAAGATCGACATCGAGGACGACGGCAGCATATTCATCGCGTCCGAGGATATCGAGGCCTGCCGCACCGCACGCCAGACCATCGAGAACATCGTTTTCGAGCCCGAGGTCGGCGCACTGTACTACGGCAAGGTCGTCCGCATCATCCCCATCGGCGCGTTCATCGAGCTCGCTCCGGGCAAGGACGGTATGTGCCACATCAAGGATCTCGAGTATAAGCGCACCGAGAAGGTCGAGGACGTTCTGAACGTCGGCGATATGACTTGGGTCAAGGTCACCGAGATCGACGACCGCGGCAGAGTAAACCTCTCCCGCAAGGAGGCTCTCAAGGAGCGCGGCGAAGCCTGATTTTAGAGACGATTTTTTAGAGGCGCATTTAGGCTGTACATATACGTTTATTGCAGGTGCACGGTATCTAAACAGTGGCATAAATAAGAACGTTTCGCGTACCGTTAGTACAGCGGAATGTTTTTGCAGCATCTCAAAAGCTGCGCCGCAACCTGTAGGGAACGGGCTTGCCCGTTCCGCTTGTTGAAATTCCCACCGCACCGAAATAGCCGCACCCTTGTCCGTCTGCACCAGACTAAAACTAAACACGAAACAACAAAAGACAGCTTGGATTCAAACATCCGAGCTGCCTTTTCAGCGTTTGATATAGGTTTTTGTTCCTACCATGCGGAACAGGCAAGCCTGTTCCCTACGAGGATTGGCGGTAGTTTCGGTCGGGCACAAGCAACCACGTCTTGCTTAATCTTAATGCGAAATGCCCGCCACGGCGAGTGGCCAAGCCCGTTCCCTACAAGGACTGGAGGTAGTTTCGGTCGGGCACAAGCAACCGCATCTTGCTTAATCTTAATGCGAAATGCCCGCCACGGCGAGTGGCCAAGCCCGTTCC
>CAVGXR010000016.1:0-19882 GCA_963633225.1 Collinsella aerofaciens | reverse complement strand
ACTCGGGATCCTTGTAGGTGATGCCGGTGTAGGTCAGGCTTTCAAGGCTGATCTTGCTCGCCAGCGCAAGAATGTTCGGTCTGTTGGCCATGTTGTTTCCCCCTAAATAATTAATATAGTGTGATGTAATACAGGTCTAAAACACTTTATATCATGAAAACACACACATTGTCAATTATTTAGCGCTGGTAATTAGTGCATACTGAGAAAACTGCACGTCATTATGTACGGAAAGCCCGTTAAAAAAGCCGCAAAGCCCCCAAACTGCACGATTTCATACGCAGAACAAATATCTTCCACACGATTTTTGTGTTTGTGCAAAAAGTATTGAATTTTACACTAATTAATTTACTTAGATTAAATTTTAAAATTTTTTGAGCTTTTTTTATCCGCTTTAGTTAAAATGACGAAAAAAGCGCTTTTGTTTGATTTTTGACATGCAGAATTTATTAAAATTTCAGTGCAAATGTTGACGCATTGTAAACGCCAATGTAGAATATGCTTGCGTTTTGAAAAAGCCATAACTTAACGCCCGGCATTCTGCCGCGGCAAACATCATTTCTCCCTAAGAGCCCTATTGCCCGAGGAAGTGTTTTGAAGAAGCGTTTCTTCGGGTCAGAATGGGCTTCGTTTTGGCTTTAAAGGAAGAAAAATGTTAGAATTGTTATAGAGAGCTGTTAAAGCTGTCAAAATCCATGCTGCTGCGTAAAGATAACCGCGCAGCGGGGGAGCTTGAGGGGGCAAGACCCGCCTCAAGTTGGATTATAGCCATCAAAAACGTCCGTCAGGACTTTTTGACGAGCGTAGCGAGATTTTTTGTGAAGCGCAGGCTTCACAAAAAATGTGGCGTTTATTATGAAGTGTAACAAAAATGCCGCAGGCTTTTTTGCTGCACTGAATGTGTGCATGAACCTGATATTCTGCGCCGAGGTAGAGGAGCCGGAGCGCGGAACAGGCAATGTTATATAAAGAAGAGACTTAGAAAAAAGGAGAGTCAATTATGAACAACAAAGCAGCCAAGGGCACATGGGCGGCCGCGTTTACCGTAGCTTCCGTGTGGTTCGGCACCCACGTAGGCGGCGGCTTCGCCTCCGGCAACCAGGTAGTAAGTTATTTTGCAGAATACGGCATGTGGGCCGCAGTTCTCCCCATTATAGCAATGGGCATACTCGCATGGGTAATGTATACCGTTATGAAGTTTGCAAAGCTCAACGGCTTTACCAACTATAAGGACACCTTCTCGGCTCTGTATCCGAAGCCCTGGATGGAGGTTCTCTTTGAGATATTCTACATCGTCATTCTGCTTGCAGCAGTCGCGGCGGCAGTTGCCGGTGCAGGCGAGGTTCTTGCAAACTTCTTCGGCATCGACTATTCCGTGACCGCAAACAAGCTCATCTTTAACCTCATCATCGTTGCAGTCCTCATAATCCTGAGCATTTTCGGCGTAAAGCTCGTTATCGCAGCTTCCACCGTTCTTTCCATCGCAATCCTCATCTCCACCGCAGTCGTCGTCATCGCCGGCTTTGCCGCAGATTTCGACAGCATCAGCGCAAACCTGCTTGCTCAGAACAGCATCGAGGCAGCCAGCTATGTATCCAACCCCGCCGAAGCGGTCTGGCGCGGCGTTCTTGTTTACGCAGCATTCCAGTGCGTTTCCATCCCCGCAATGATCGCAGCAGGCGAGGGCCTGACCCTCAAGGGCATCAAGCGCGCAAACATCCTCGGCTGGCTCATGAACGGCGGCGCTCTGGCAGCATCCGCTGCAATGCTCTCCCGTTGGTATCCGCTCCTTGCCGCACTTCAGGGTGCAGGCGTTGAGGGCTTCACCACCGCAGCATCCGGCATCCCCAACCAGACCGTTCTGACCCTCGTCGGCATCAAGTGGCTGATGGCCATCTTCAGCATCCTGCTTTTCAGCGCCTTCGTATCCACCAGCGTCACTCTGGTCTTCACCATGATCCAGCGCTTCCAGGGTCACTGCATGCCCAACACCATCAAGAACGAGAAGGTCCGCGGCGTTATCGTCGGTGTTATCGTCATCGCTATCTGCTTTGCGATCTCCCTGCTCGGCCTCGGCAACATCATCAAGTACGCCTACGGCTACGACGGCTACTACGCCATCCTCGTAATCTTCATCCCCGTGCTTGTCTGGGGTGTCCCCAAGGTCAAGAAGCTCGAGGCTGAGAAGAAGGCAGAGCTCGAATAATCAGACTTACATTCAAACACCACCGGCTTTCCGGTGGTGTTTGAACAGGTGAACAGTTATGAAAATAGCCATGATAGGCTCCGGCGCTGCCGGCAGCGTTTTCGCTTCATATCTTAATAAGGGCGGCGCAGAGCTCTGGCTCGTTGACCGCTACAAGGCACACATGGACAAGGTCGCCGAGGAAGGCATGACCTTCGTCACACCCTCCGGCGAGGAGCTCCTCAAGGGCTTTCACACAGCCTACTCCGCCGAGGATATCGGCTCTATGGACATGGTGATCCTCATGGTCAAGGCCACGCAGACCGACGGCATCATGCCCTCGGTGCTGCCCAGCATAGGCAGGGAAACGGTCGTTGTCTCGCTGCAAAACGGCATCGGCAACGACGATGTGCTTAAAAAGTACGTCCCTGCGGACAGAATACTCTATGGCTTCGGCACGATAGGCACCGAGCTGCCAGAGCCGGGCAAATGCGTTTCAAAGCCGGAAAGCGGCGTTATCATGCGCTTCGGCGCAGCTGAAAACGACCCCGTTTCCGAAAAGGCCGGCAAGGCGCTCGAAAAGTGCTTCTGTGACGGCGGCTGCCTGACGAGCTTTGAAAAGGATATCCGCCCCTTCGTGTGGAAAAAGGCGATATCAAACAGCGGCTACAACACACTGTCGGCGCTCACGCGGCTCAAGGTCGGCCCGATGCTCGACTGCGAGACGGGCAGGCAGCTTATAAAAAGCGTATGGGCCGAGGGCTGTGCGGTAGCAAAGGCGCTCACGGGCGTTGACCTCTGGGAGGAAATGCTCGAGGAGCTGGAAAGACTCAGAGAGGGCTTTGCGAAATACTATCCCTCCATGGCACAGGATGTGCTCATCCACCGGCGTCAGACCGAGGTCGGGCTCCTGAACGGCGCAATAGTGCGCTACGGACGCGAGCTTGGCATCCCCACCCCCGTCAACGAGGCGCTGACGCTCATGATACAGACAATACAGCAAAACTACGACAAGCAGTATTGCGAAAAATAAAATATTCTTATTTAAGGAGACAATAACAATGAAAATTGCAATGTATGGTTCCGGCGCAGCAGGCAGCGTTTTTGCTTCTTACCTGAAAAAGGGCGGCGCAGACATGATCCTCATCGACCGCTATGAGGCACATATGAACAAGGTCGCAGCCGACGGTATGCTTTTCACCATCCATCAGGAGGAGAACGGCGCCTACACCGATTACAACTACCAGCTCAAGGGCTTCCGCACCTACACCAGCTCCACCGCAGCAGCAGAGGCTGAGGGCAAGGTCGATGTCATCATCTACATGACCAAGGCGACCCAGCTCGAGCAGGCCATTCAGGACTCCCTGCCCGTCGTAGGCGACAACACCGTCGCTGTTTCCCTCATCAACGGCCTCGGCAACGATGACAACCTCTTCAAGGTATTCCCGAAGGAGCGCTGCATCATCGGCTCCGGCGTTCTCGGCACCGCACTGCCCGAGCCCGGCCACTGCGTATCCACTCCTGCCGGCGGCGTTCAGATGAACTTCGGCGGCGCTGTCAGAAGCGAGCTCAACGATGCTGCATGCGCAGAGATGCTCAAGTGCTACCGCGAGGGCGGCTGCGATGCATACTGGCGCGACGGCGAGCCGGGTACCGACAACAACATCTACAAGTTCATCTGGAAAAAGGTCTGCGTCAATGCAACCGTCAACACCGTCTGCGCAGTTCTTCGTCTGAAGATCAGCGAGGTCGAGGCTGATCCTTGGGGCCAGCAGCTGTTCCACGGCGTTATCCGCGAGACCTGCGCTGTCGCTACCGCAAAGGGTGTTCCCATGAACGCCGATGAGTTCATCGCTCACGACCACGCCGACATCGTAACCAACATCGGCGACTACTACCCCTCCATGTGCCAGGACGCACTGTTCCATCAGCGCCAGACCGAGATCGACGTTCTCAACGGCAAGATCGCTGAGTACGGCAAGGAGCTCGGCATTGCAACCCCGACCTGCGACATCCTCACCAAGGTCGTGCACTGCATCCAGGACAACTACGCAAACCAGTACTTCCAGGACAAGGACGGCAACGCCTTCCACCTCGGCAAGTAATTTATGCAATGAAAATCTCCCGTCTGCGGACGGGAGATTTTAACATCAAACGAGAGCCGCTTTGTTGGGCTCTCGTTTGAAAACTCTGCGGCTCGCTGCAGCGCACTCGCTGAGCACCTTTGGCGCACAGCTCGCACGTTTGCGAGCCGAGAAGTATTTTCTCCGACGTACACGCCGCCGGAGAAAATGAATTGAACTTTGTTTGCGCCTGCGGGCGCAAACTCTGCGAGGCTTTCCTGACATGAAAGTCTGCGGCTTTGCATATGACTGAAAACTCCCCGGCCGGCGGTCGGGGAGTTAATGCGTTTATGTTCGTTTATCAGCCGATCTTTGCTTCAAGACTTGCGATAAGGCCGTCAAAGAGCTCCCGGTTGTTCTCGATCGCTATCTCGGGCTCGCGCTTTGTCGTGTGCGCGAACACCGGCTCGTTCATCTTCGTCGAATACGCGGCCTTCTGGATGCGAACAGCGTCCATTGCGCACTTGGCAAAGTGGACCGCTGCCGAGGCAAAGGGCGCGGCTGCGGCGCTCAGCTTAGCGGCTACGGGCTCGAGCGTTTCGATAAGGCGGATGGACATATAGAACACCTCGTCGATGATGCAGCAGGCCGTGCGGTAGGCAGCCTCGAGCTCGGCCTCGTCGGGGCTTTCCTTTGCAAGCTGCTTTTCAAGCGGCTTTTTTGCCTTGTTCTCCTCGTCGATCAGGTGCAGGAAATAAACGCGCAGCTTTTCCGTGTCCTGCTCGGCGTGCAGCATATCCGCATCCTCGCTCCCCGTCATGCGCAGGGCGCGCAGCGCCATGGACGCAGCGCACATCGACGAGCCCGCCGCGGCAGAGCCGAGGCCGAAAACGCTTTTGCTGTCTGCTATCATCGCGGAGTAGTCCTTGAGGGTCTTGTCCGAATAGCTCTCAACCATGAGATCTCCGATGTTGATTTTTTCTGCCATGTTACAGCTTCCTTTCGTTTGACAAGTGAAAATATCAGTCATATAATTTTAGTTAATAATACAACAATTTTTTGATATTTGCAACAGGAGAACGCAAAATGAAAATTCTGCTCTGCGGAGACATAAATTCCGGCAAATCGACGCTGATACGCAGGCTCGTTTCCGATATGCACCGCGCCCCACGCGGCTATATAACCGTGCGTATGCCCGAGGACGGCAGCGGCGTTTCGAAGGTCTATCTGTATGACATTTCCGAGCCGCCCGAGAGGATAGAGGACGCGCAGGTCATAATGAGCATCCGCGGCGGCGATATCGAGCGGCACCCCGAGTACATGAGCAGCATCGCCGCGCCCATACTCGAGGGTATACCAGAGGGCAGCCTCGTCGTGCTCGACGAGCTGGGGACGCTCGAGGAGCACGAGGAGCGCTTCAAGGCCGCCGTCATGAAAATACTCTCGGGCCGCTACGATGTGCTCGCCTCGGTGAAGGCGCGAAACAGCCCCTTTCTGCGTGCTGTCCGCAGTCATCCCGACTGCGAATTATATATCATTACGCCCGAGAACAGAGAGGACTTGTATACCCTCCTGAAGAGTGAACACAATATATAGTACATTCCTTTTATTTCAAAAAAAGTGCACAAATTCGGGCTTCGTTTTATGTGAAAAAATTTGCTCTTGAATTAACAGAATTATGTTGACTTAAAGGGCGGGGGTTGTTATTCTGTCAATACAGTGAAAATTATCAGGGGGAAGCTATGAAAAGAATTATAGCTCTGCTGCTCGCCGTGCTTTGCATGTTCTCGGTCTGCGCATGCAATAACGGCGGGGATAAGACGGCAGACGTTTCGGCAAAGGATCTTATTGCGGCTACGATGAACTCGGCAAAGCCGGAGAACGCAGACACTCTGTACGGCTCGGACGATCAGAGCTTTACAAACAAATTTTACTATTTCTACGGCATTGAGACGAGCGTTGTGCGCGACTATGCCATAGCATATTCCTCATCCGCGAAGTCGGACGAGATAAGCGTACTCGTTGCCGCCAAGGGCACGGATATGAATACGCTGACCGATGCGCTCGAGAGCCGCCGCGATATGCAGCGCCAGACCTTTGAGCTCTACAGTCCCGAGAGCGTCGAGATGCTCGAGAATGCCGTTATATTCACTCAGGGCGACTACGCGGTCATGATAGTGGCCAAGGACCCCTCGACGATCGAGAGCAGGATGAAGGAGCTCCTCGCGGACGCTGACAGCGTCGAGAAGGAGTCGGCTGCGTACTATGCGGCAAACTCTGTCACTCCCTCTGCCGAGCCCTCGGCCACGCCCGAAGCTACGCCCACGCCCGCGCCGGAGTACGACTATTCCCAGCCCGTGCCGGAATCGGCGGCAAAGGACGAGTCGTGGTTCAAGGATGCGGCCTTCGTCGGCGATTCGCGCATGGAGGGCATCATGAACTACTCAAGCTTTGAGCACTCCTCGGTCTACACGCACGTCGGCCTGAACGTTGCGGACGTGTTCACAAAGCCCTATATCGAGACAGACTCCGGCACGGTGACGGTTGCCGACGCACTGCGCAACGACCTCAAATATGGTAAGGTTTACGTCATGCTCGGCATAAACGAGCTGGGCTGGTACAACCTCGATAAGTTTATCGAGTATTACGGACGCATAGTCGATCTCATCCGTGAGACGCATCCCGAGGCGCAGATATACGTCATAAGCATCCTGCCCGTCGGCGCGAAGGCAGCGCAGAGCTCGGATATGCTCACAAACGACAGGGTCAATATGTTCAACGAGCGCATCCTCGGCATGTGCACCGACAAGCAGGTCTATTACGTCAACGGCTTCGAGGCGCTTGCAGTCAACGGCTCGCTGCCCGACGATGCATCTCCCGACGGAGTGCATATGCAGCCGAGCTACTGCCACAAGCTCACCGACTACCTCCTTACCCATACTGTTTCTTAGTCTTTTTAGAGGCGCACGGGGGCAGCTACTTATACGGTGATTGCGGTAGCCCGACCGGAGACAATGGAATAAATAAGAACGTTTCGCGTTCCGTGGGTACGGTGCAATGTTTTTGCTGCATCTTAAATGCTGCGCCGCAACCCGTAGGGAACAGGCTTGGCCACTCGCCGTGGCGGGCATTTCGCATGAAGATTAAGCTGGATGTGGTTGCTTGCGCCCGACCGAAACTACCTCCAATCCTTGTAGGGAACAGGCTTGCCTGTTCCGCATAGTCAGAATTAATATCTATATTAAATGCTGAAAAGACAGCTCGGATGTATGTCCAAGCTGTCTTTTGCATATGTATTTGGTTTTAGTCTGGCACTGACGGGCAAGGGCGTGGCTATTTCGGTGCAGTGGAAATTTCAACAAGCGGAACAGGCAAGCCTGTTCCCTACAGGTTGCGATGCAGTATTTGATGTGCAGCATAAACATTGCACCGTACCCACGGGGAGCGAAACGCTGCGGTTTCCACCAATGTCTCGATACCGTGCTGACGCAATGTGCGTATAGGTAGGTGTGTCAATGCGCCTCCAAAAAAACTTGTAATAATACAGGAAGTATGGTACTGTATCTGTGAATGCACATTATGGGAGAGAATTGATGAATTATGTCTTTATTGCGGCGTTTGCCGCGTTTTCGGCGGTGCATCTGTACGCAAGCTGGCGCTGCGACAAGCTGCTGCGTGCCGTAACGAAGGTGTTCCTGCTGCCGCTGCTTCTGGGCTGGTACCTGACGACGGCGCAGGCACCGCTTGGGATCGTCATCGCTGCGCTTGCAAGCAGCTGGATAGGCGATGTGCTGCTTATATTCGGGCCTGTGGGCTTTGCGCTGGGCGGTACGAGCTTTTTCATCTCGCATCTGTGCTTTGCGGCGGCCTACTGCATGCACGTTGACTTTGCGCTCGTGCCGGTCTGGCTCATTGCTGCTGCTGCGCTGGCGTATATAACGGCGGTGGTGCTCGTGTTCCGCGGCCTCGCAGGGTATGTAAAGCCCAAAACGCTGTACGCCGGCATGTCCGGCTACCTCGTCGTAAACGGGGCGATGAACTGCTTTGCGCTGTTCCAGCTCGTGACGCTGCCGTGTCTGGCAACGGCGGTCATGTATGCCGGTGCGCTGAGCTTTTTCGTGTCGGATTCAATACTGTTCTATGTGCGCTTCCGCAAGGGAAAGCCCTTCAAAACGCATTTCGGCGTTATGCTGACCTATCTGCTGGCTGAGCTGCTCATCGTCACCGGCTTCATAATCCTCTGATGTGACTGCCGCCGTGCCCAGCGGAATGCTTGCCTCGGCGCTGTCGCCTGAGCTTGTGACTATGAACGCGGCGGCTGCCGCGACGAGCAGCGCGAACACGGCTATGAGCGCCGCCTTGACCTTTCTGGAACGCAGGAGTCTGAGCTTCGGCTCATGCGCCTGCGCTTTTTCTTCGCTTTCCGCGGGCTCCGGCTGCGCGGCGGGCTCGGCTGCGGACTCAGCTGCGGGCAGCGCCGTCCTTGCGCGGAGCGTCAGGCTGTCCATCCGGCTCTCGATCGCACGCCGGCGCTCGATGAGCTTCTTGCCGGTCAGCGCGTCGCGGTTAAACGGCTCCTCGGCCAGTATCTCGTCAAACAGAGCCTCGGCCTCGCCGCACATCCCATCGGTGAGCAGGTGGTAGGCCTTGTCCATCTTGCGCTTGTGCTGCCGTTCGTCCGGCGCACGCTCAAGCAGCTCCTCGAGGATAGTCTTGTCCTCCATTGCCGTCAGCTCCTTTTGTTTATCGGAATAGATATCAGACAATATAGATATCAGACAATTATTTTATCATTGTCCGGCGCGGCGGTCAATGACTACGACAAAGAAACTTGAAATTTTTATACGGCTGTATTAAAATCAAGGCGGAGGAAAGACTATGAAAAAGCTTGCAATATTTGATCTTGACGGCACCCTGCTGTATACGCTTGAGGATCTGCACGCCTCAACGAATTTCGCCCTTGAGAGCGAGGGACTGCCTCTGCGCAGCCTCGACGAGGTGCGGCGCTTTGTCGGCAACGGCATACGGAAGCTCATCGAGCGCGCCGTGCCGCCCGATACGCCGCCCGAGCAGCTCGAGCGCGTATTTGAGACCTTCAAGCGCCACTACTCGGAAAACTGCATGGTTCTGACGCGGCCATATCCCGGCATCCCCGAGGCGCTCGGGGCGCTCAGGGCGCTGGGCTTCAAGCTCGGCGTTGTGTCGAACAAGGCCGACGCACCGGCCAAGGCGCTCATCGCGCACTATTTCCCCGATACCTTTGACAGCGTCGTCGGCGAGCGCGAGTCCGTGCGCAAAAAGCCCGCGCCCGACAGCGTTTTTGAAACGCTGCGCAGCCTCGGCTGCACGGCGGAGGACGCGGTGTATATCGGCGACTCGGACGTTGACGGGCAGACCGCCGCAAACTCCGGCTGCGACTGCGTGCTCGTGTCGTGGGGCTTCCGCAGCCGCGACGTGCTCGAGGTCTTCGGCTGCCCGATAGCCGGTGATGCCGCCGAGCTCCTTGGAATACTGACGGAGGCGGAGCCATGAAGCTCAACAGATCACTTGCCGCTGCGCTTGCGGCTGCCGGTCTGGGCTACGCCGTCGGCAATATAAACCCCGCCTATGTTGTGGGTCTGCGCAAGGGCTACGACATACGGAAAAAGGGCTCGCGCAATGCCGGAGCGACTAATCTGATGATACTCGAGGGCAAGAAGGCCGGAGCCTTCGTCATGTGCTTTGATATCAGCAAGGCTGCGGTGAGCGTGGGACTTGCACGCAAGCTGTTTGCGCAGAGCAGCCTCGCGGGTGAGGCTGCCGGAACCGCCTGCATCCTCGGCCATATGTATCCGGCGCTGATGCATTTTCGCGGCGGAAAGGGATTGGCATGTCTCGGCGGCGTGATCCTCGCGTTCGGCGTGAACGATTTTCTCGCAACGCTGTTTCTCGAATCGCTCCTGCTCATGGCAACGCGCTATCTCTGCCTCGTGCCGATCACCGGCGCGGTGTTTTACCCCGTCTATCACGGTATCGAGCGCGGCGACTGGCGCGCTGCCGCCATCCTCGGCCTCATCACCCTGCCCATGCTCTCCAAGCACGTCGAAAACCTCGAACGCATAAGGGAGGGCAAGGAGCTCAGGCTCGACTTCCTCTGGGACCGCGACGGTGAGCTCGACCGCATCGGATTTTTAGCGGAGGATTAAGCCTGCACCTATGCGGAGAATGAAGCAGTTAGCCCTTAGCTGTTAGCTGTTAGCCGAAGGTGTTCGCTCTCCGAGCCGGTCGCCGTTAAAAAGCGCTATTAAAAAAGGAAATTATAGAATGCTTATGTTTAAAGAATTACTCTGGTTATTTTTCATATACGGCTTTGCCGGATGGTGCGTGGAGGTCATATTCCACGCGGCGAACAAGGGCGTGTTCATAAACCGCGGCTTTCTCATCGGGCCGATCTGCCCGATCTACGGCTACGGCCTTGTCGCGGTGATCCTCTTGCTCACGCCGATAAAGGACAATGTGTTTCTTGTGTACATATGCAGCGCGGCCATATGCTCGGTGTTCGAGCTGGTCGTCGGCTGGGCGGCGGAGAAGTTCATGCACACGCGCCTGTGGGACTACAGCGACAACGCCTTCAACATCGGGGGCTATGTCTGCCTCAAGTTCTCGCTGCTGTGGGGCGTGGGCTGCATCTGCATCATGTACATCTTCCACCCGATGACGATGAAGCTCGTGTACCTCATCGAGGCGATACCGCACACGCACGGCAATGTGCTGCTGTGCATATTCTCGGCGATGTTCCTCGCCGACCTCGGCATCACCGGCTTCAACGCGCTCAAGCTCGATGCGCACATGCGCGCCATCGACGAGGCTGCAAAGGCGCTCGAGCGTGTCTCCTACGGCATAGGCGACGGCCTGACCGACGGCACGCTCAGGGTGCAGGAGCGCCGCGAGGATGCCCAGCAGGACGCAGCCGAGCTGCGCGAGAAGCTCAAGGAGCGCCGCGAGGACGCCCAGCAGGACGCAGCTCAGCTCCGCGCAAGGCTCAAGAGCCTGCTCGAGGAGCGCAACCTTGTCCACAACCACCTGCTCAAGGCGTTCCCGCGCCTGCGCCAGATCGAATACCGCTCCGCCTTCGAACGCATTCAGGCTCACCGCCGGAAATTTTAGTGGCGCATTGAGGCAGTACCTATACGGAGACTGCAGGTGCACGGTATCGAGACAATGGCATAAATAATAACGTTTCGCTCTTTTTTTAGAGGCGCACGGGGGCAGTCACGGATACGTATATCTCTGGTGTCCCGACCGAAGAATGCAGACAAAATAAAAACACTCGCGCCTCCCGCGAGTACGGTGCAATGTTTTTGCAGCATCTAAAAAATTGCGCCGCAACCTGTAGGGAACGGGCTTGGCCACTCGCCGTGGCGGGCAATTCGCATAACGATTAAGCAAGATACTGCTGCTTGTGCCCGACCGAAACTACTGCCAATCCTCGTAGGGAACAGGCTTGCCTGTTCCGAAAAGTCGGAACAAAAACTTATATCAAATGATGAAAAGACAGCTCGGATGTATGTCCAAGCTGTCTTTTGCTGTTTTGTGTTCGGTTTTAGTCTGGGGCAGACGGGCAAGGGTGCGGCTATTTCGGTGCAGTGGAAATTTCAACAAGCGGAACGGCCAAGCCCGTTCCCTACAGGTTGCGGCGCAGCATTTGAGGTGCTGCAAAAACACTTCACCGCACCCGCGGGACGCGAAACGCCGTAGTTTTCTCCAATGTCTCAGGTCGTGCACCCGCACCCTCCGTATAGGTACAGACTTAATGCGCCTCTGAAGCTCTGCGGCGGCGCTCGAAGAGGTAGCCGATGAACATGACGACGGCGAAGAAGAGCAGGAAGCCGACGCACTGCTTCCAGCCGTAGCCCGTCCAGATAGCGTAGCAGAAGAACAGGCAGCAGGCCACGCCCAGTGCGGGAAGCACGAAGCGCTTTACGGGATGCAGCTCCTTGGCCTTGACCATGAGTCCGATCATCATGGGTATGTACATGAGGTACAGGCAGATGATGCCTATCTCGTCGGGCTCCCACGCAAACCACTCGCTCGAATGCACGGCTCCGAAGAGTCCCGGGCCGCCCATCCACATCATGACCGTCCATGCATACCAGAAGCCGGCGAGCATCATGCCGACGATGGAGGACTTGATGGCAAAATTATTCTGATCGTCAACGTGAGCGAAGAAGCTCGGCTTCGGACCCATACCGCGTGCGGATACGGAGTACATGCTGCGGCAGGAGGCCATTATGAGCCCGTTCATCGTGCCGAGGCAGGAGATGGTGATGAACACATACACGATCGTGCCGACCGTTGAGCCGAACAGTGCCGAGAACGCTATGCGCGGCAGACTCTCGCCGAACGGCCATGTGGAAATGATCGTGCCGACATCGCCGACGATGCTCATCGCCCAGATGTACAGCGCGTAGATCACTATCGTGACCAGTGCGCCGATAACGAGCGCACGGGGCAGGTTCTTCTTGGAGTCCTTGAGCTCGGAGTTGATGCTCGTTGCGAGTATCCAGCCCTCGTATGCGAAGGCAAAGCCGACGATGGCCTTGAAAAAGCCCGTGCCGTCAACGGCGACATAGTCGGCGGAATTGACATAGTTGAGCACCTCCAGCGTTGTGCCGTTAATGAGTCCCGCAATGGTTCCGACAACGCCCATGAGTATGAGCGGTATGAGCTTTATGACCGTCATGCCGACCTGAAGCTTGCCGGCGAGCTTGGGGCTGAGCGCATTGATGCCGTAGCCTATCATCAGAAAGCCCGCGCCCACGCCTATGGCAACGGCGTTGACCTGACCGTTTGCAAAGTCGATCGACGAAATGCCGAACAGCTGCAAAAACATCATTGCCGAAAAGAAGGCCAGCATCGAGGCCAGCGCCGGCGCGTATATCGTCGTCATAAACCAGCCGACATAGTAGGCGTACTTGGGTCCGAGCGCAAGCTCGGCATAGTCAACGACACCGTTTACCTTCTCGTACTTGCTGCCGAGGGTCGCAAAAACCAGCGAGCAGATGATGCATATCAGGCCGACGATGCCGACGACCGCAATGCCCTGCAAAAGATTGCCGCCCGTGAGCGACAGCACCTTGCCGCCCTTGATAAAGACACCGGAACCGATGACGATGCCGATGACCATGGATATCGCGGTGGGCAGGCCATAGCGCTTTTCCATTTTGTTGTCCATTAATTTCTCTCTCCTGTAATCTTTTGTACTTTTTGCATTTAAAGTATCGCTTCAATAATACGCCAAATTGTTGAATTTGTCAATATAGGCTGCACTGCTCTGTAAATAATGCGGCTTGCCGGATTTTTACTTGCACGCAAACGTACAAGCCCGCCCCGAAAACAGCCTATGGTTAGAGAGCATAGAATATACTGCCCGAAAGGAATGGTCAAATTGAAAATATATCTCTCACCGTCCGATCAGCTCCGCAATCCCTATGCCTGCGGGGGCACGAACGAGGCCGTGCAGTGCCGCAGGATAGCCGCGGCGTGCAAGGCGGCGCTCGAGCGAAACGGCTTCGAGGCGAAAACCAGCTTCGCAGACGGCGACAGCGCCATGTACGAGCGCGTGCGCGAATCGAACGCATGGGGCGCGGACATTCACCTGTGCATCCACACCAACGCCGGCGGCGGGCGCGGCTGCGTTCTGTTCGTGGCATCGAAAAGCGACGGGCGCATGAAGTACGCTCAGCCCGTTTTCGACGAGCTTGACGCGATAACGCCCTACCGCTCGGTCTACGGCGTGCGCGAAAAGCAGTTTTACGAGATCCGCAACAGCAGCGGCATCTGCCTGTACTGCGAGTGCGAGTTCCACGACTCGCCCGAGCTTGCCCGCTGGATAGTTGGGCACACGGATGATATAGGCGAGGCGATCTGCCGCGGCCTGTGCCGCGCCGCTGGAAAGGACTATATTGAGAAAGGAAGCGAAAGCGATATGGAAAGATGGAAAACAATAGACGATATCCCGTCCGGCTACCGCGAGATGGCGCAGCGCTATGTTGACGCGGGCGCACTGCGCGGCAAGGACGGCGGAGCGCTCGACCTGACGGAGGATATGCTCCGCACGCTGGAGATCATGCGCCGGTATCTTGAAGAGGAGGCGTAAGGGAATGGACACACCGGATAAGGCCGCCGAGATAAAGGCGGCGGCAGCGGCGCTCATAGCCTTCGGCACGGCGCTGTTCGGCTGGGTCGGCTGGATGGTCGTGCTGTGGCTGAGCGCGATGGTTCTGGACTACCTGACCGGCACCTTCGCCGCACTGTACGGCAAGCGCTGGTCAAGCGCGGCGGCGCGGCGCGGCCTGTGGCACAAGCTGGGCAGCATCTTCGGAGTGCTCGTCGCGGCGATGTGCGATGTCGTGCTGGGGCTCGTGAGCGATAATTTCGGCTTTGAGCTGCCCGCTCTCGGCCAAAGCTGCCTGATAACGCCCATCGTCACGGCATGGTACTTCTTCACCGAGCTCGGCAGCATCGTTGAAAACGCCGCCGCAATGGGCGCTCCCGTCCCCGGCTTCCTGCGCAGACTCATCGAGCGCAGCAAAAAAGCCATCGACGATAAAACCGAGCAGAGCGAATAGAAACAGCAGGTGCGGTCCGCACCTGCTAAACCTTACGGCTTCGAGTGAAAAAGTAATAGGTAATAAGTGCGGTGTGTGCTTCGCACACAATTTGAATTTCATTCGCTCGGAGAGCGAATACCTTTAGCTAACAGCTAACGGCTAACGGCTTGCCGTAGTTTCCGCAGCATTTTCGATACCGTGCACCTGTAATATATGTATAGGTACAGCCTAAAAGCGCCTCTGAAAAAGCGCCTCTAAAGATACGCCTTTAAGAAAGCGCGGAGGGCGGCAGAGCTGGAGCTGCGGTCGCGCAGCATGATGCCGAGGCGGCGCACGGCGGTCTTATCGGTCGGGCGGATGGCGATATCGTAGGGGATGCGCCGGAGGATGAGCTCCGGCAGCATACTTACGCCGAGCCCGCCCTCGACCATGGACATTATCGCATAGTCGTCCCAAGTCGTGAAGTGCACACGCGGTCTCAGGCCGTTCGACGCGAAAAGCTCGGAAACATCGTGCGTTCCGGCCTTTTCGAGCAGCAGAAACGGCTCGGTGCACAGGCTTGCGATGGGAACGACATCGAGCTGTGCAAGCGGGTGATCCTTCGGCAGCACCGCCATGAAGCTGTCGCTCTCTATCTGTATCAGGTCGAGGTCGGACTCGTCCGGCAGCCTCGTGAAGCCGCAATCGACGCTTCCGTCGCGCACCCAGCTCTCGATCTCGCCATAGTCGCCGAGCAGCAGCTCGTAGTCGATGCCCGGGTAGCTGCGCTGGAATCTCTTGATAAGCTCCGGCAGCCGGTGCGTGGCGATGCTCGATATCGTGCCGATGCGTATCAGCCCCGACTGCACCCCGCGCAGCTCATCGACCTGCATTTGCAGCCGCCGGTACTCCGCGCACAGGCTACGCGCATACGGCAGCACCCGCTCGCCGTCCGAGGTCAGGCGCACACCCGTGCGGCCTCGCTCGAGCAGTGACAGGCTCCACTCACGCTCAAGGTCGCCGATCATGCGGCTGATGCCCGACTGCGAGTAGTTCAGCTTCTCCGATGCGCGTGTGAAGCTGCCGCACTCGACCGTCGTCACGAACGCGAGGTATTTTGACACGTTCATATCCATTTTTGCCACCTCTTATATCCGAAATTGTGATGCTGTTCATGATAAACATTCGCTTTTCAAATACATAAGACTATGATACAACATATCCATCAAAAAAGAAAGGCAAAAACAAATGTTTTATGTAAGCACACCAACAAATCTGCCGCCGGAGCACTTCAAAACTCCGCTTCAGGAGCTGGCATTCACAGCGCTCGGCGAGGCCGGCATCGAATACAGCCGCGTTGACACCGACGAAGCGGTGTCGATGGAGCTGTGCGCACTCATCGACGAGAAGCTCGGCGCGCAGATAGTCAAGACGCTGCTCGTCTGCGACCGAAAGCAGACGAAATTTTATCTGTACATCACGACCGGCGACAAGCCGTTCAAGAGCCACGACTTTTCCGCCGCACTGGGCATTTCCCGCGTGTCCTTCGCGCCGAGCGAACGGCTCGAGGAGCTTCTGGGAGTCAAGATCGGGGCAACGACGCTGCTGAGCCTGCTGCTGCCATCGGCAAAAGATGTGCAGCTCGTTTTTGACCGCAGCGTGCTCACACAGGAATACTACGCCTGCGCCGACGGCACGGCTACCGGCTTTGTAAAAATGAAAACCTCGGACATGCTCGATAAGCTGCTGACGTACATGGCGCGGACTTACCTGACGGTGGGCTGAAATGAAAAGGTATATTCTGTCGCTGCTGCTGTTCGGCGCGAACGGAGTAGCTGCAAGCTTCATCGCGCTCGACAGCGGGCAGATCGTGCTGCTGCGCTCACTGCTCGGCAGCGCGACGCTGCTGACGCTGTTTTATCTCGGCGGCGGGCGCTTGTCAGCCCTCAGGGATCGCCGCGATCTGCTGCTTCTGGCCGTGTCGGGTGCTGCGATGGCCGCCGACTGGCTGCTGCTGTACGAGGCGTATGCGCGTATAGGCGTGGGCCTGTCGATACTGATAAACTACACGGGTCCCGCGCTCGTCATCGCGCTGTCGCCGCTGGTGCTCAGGGAAAAGCTCACAGCCGGAAAGCTGTGCTCGCTCGCGCTTGCGCTGTGCGGCGCAGTGCTCATAAGCGGCAAGGCCGTATCCGGCGGCACGGACACAATGGGCATAGTCTGCGCTGCGCTCTCGGCAGTCGGCTACGCCGTGATGGTGCTGTCCAACAAGCTCACGACGCGGATAAAGGGCTCGGACAACGCGCTGCTGCAAATGCTGTTCACCTGCGCCGCCGTTGCGCTCTGCTCCCTGCTGCGCGGCGAGACCTCGATGAGCATAGCAGCGTCCGATCTGCTGCCGGTGCTGCTGCTGGGCATAGTGTGCACGGGGCTTGCCTGCCGGCTGTATTTCTCGTCTATCGGCGGGCTGCCCGCGCAGACCGTTGCGGTCTGCGGCTATCTTGAGCCCATGTCGGCGGTGCTGATGTCCGCGCTCGTGCTCGGCGAGCGCATGAGCCCCATGCAGCTGCTCGGCGCTGCGCTGATAATCTCCGGCACTCTTTTCAGCGGCACATTGGGGCAGCCGCACAGAAGGGGCTCGTCTGCGAGCAAAAAAATAACAAGTAATAGGTAATAAGCAAGGTGTGCGGCTAACGGCTGCTGCGGTTTCCGCAGCATTTTTGATAGCGCACACTTGCAGCACTGCATTGCACTCGCGGGATACGTGAGTGCTTTTGCTTTGCCGGTACTTTTCGGTCGGGATACCGCAATCAATGTATAGGTGCAGCCTTCGTGCGCCTCTAAAAAGATGCGAAACGTTCTTATTTTGCCGGTACTTTTCGGTCGGGATACCGCAATCAATGTATAGGTGCAGCCTTCGTGCGCCTCTAAAAAGATGCGAAACGTTCTTATTTTGCCGGTACTTTTCGGTCGGGATACCGCAATCAATGTATAGGTGCAGACTTCATGCGCCTCTAAAAAGTTAACTTTCTTTTAAATTCCTTGATTGACGGGGCGTTTTGGTCTATAATTACGCTGTTGCGGCGTTTTTTCGGCGCGGCAGCAGGCAAACACGCTGGGAAGGAACAACAAAAAGATTGATGAAAAAACGTATAATTAGCATAATGCTGGTGTTCGCGCTGGTGCTGACGATGCTGCCGGCAATAGCGATAAGCGCACTGGCGGACACGATAAACGACGACAAGGTGTTTCTCATGCAGAGCGGCAGCGGCAAATGCACGCTGACCTCTGCGGTCATGATGCTGCGCCGCCGTGCGATCATCGACGGCAACGCGAATTGGGAGAGCATCACCGAGGCCTCGACCAAATCGGCTGCATGGCTCGAGGGTGTCGGACTGAACAACAACTTCAGCTATGCCGGCATGACCGTCGGCACGGCGAGCTACTCGGGCAAGAGCACAGCCGAGAAGAAGTCGGCTCTGCTGGCCATGCTGGATAAGCACCCCGAGGGCGTTGAGATCTACGACAGTAGCCTCCCGCACGCGGTGCTGCTGACCGACTACGACGCGGATAACGACACGTTTTACTGCGCAGACCCCGGCACAGCTGCAAAGCGCATTAAGCTCACCGCAAGCTGGAACGGTCAAAACCGCGGCTCGCAGGACAACATCATTGCGAACATAACAAAGATCTGGTACATAACGAATAAATCCGGCGGCGGTCCGGGACTTCTGACGGTGAAGCTCGATCCCTGCGGCGGCAGCTGCGCGGAAACAAACGCCTATGTCTCCGCCGACGGGACCGCAGGCTCGCTGCCGACCCCCGTGCGCGAGGGCTACGCCTTCCTCGGCTGGTACACCGCAGCCTCCGGCGGCACGAAGATAACAAGCGGCTATAGGTTCAGCGCCGACTGCACCATCTATGCGCAGTGGAAATCGCTGCCCTGCGTAACGCTCGACCCGAACGGCGGCAGCTGCGGCACGAAGCGCGTTTACGCCACGGCGGACGGCTCGATAAGCTCGCTGCCCACGCCGGTATACGACGGCTTCCGCTTCCTCGGCTGGTTCGATGCGCCCACGGGCGGCAACAAGATCAGCACCGACACGATCATCACGAAGGACATCACCGTCTACGCCCAGTGGAAGGACACCACCGTCCGCGGCGACTGCGGCGAGAACCTCAAATGGAGCCTGAACGAGGACAGCGGCGTTCTGCGCATAAGCGGCAGCGGCGAGATGAGCGATTACCACAGCGCAGACGGGCTTCAGGCACCGTGGTACGGCTACGCCGCGTCCATAAAGTCGGTCATTCTCGGCTCGGGCGTTAAAACGGTCGGCAACTACGCCTTTGCAAATCTCAAAAACCTCAGATCGGTCGAGATCAACTCCGAGCTCCGCCTCCTCGGCAGCGGCGCGTTCTACGGCTGCACCGCGCTGAGCGATATCGAGGGCATCGACGGCGTGAAGGTCATCGGCAGCGAGTGCTTCCGCGGCTGCTCGGCACTGTCTGCCATCGGCATCCCCAGCAGCTGCACGAGTGTCGGAAGCTATGCTTTCACAGGCACTGCGATAAAGAGCATTTCCGTTCCCAAGAGCGTCACGAACATCGGCGAGGGCGCGTTCTCTGCGTGCCGTCAGCTTGCCTATGCCGAGCTGACCTCCGGCCTTACGCTGATCCCCGCCTCGCTCTTCTCCGGCTGCACCGCGCTTGAGGCCTTCTTCGTCAAGGACGACGGAAGCTACGGCGGAAGCTCCGTGACGATCCAGGGCAAGGCCTTCTCCGGCTGCACCGCGCTGCGCGAGCTGGTCATATATAACCGCGCCGAGAGCCTGCGCATAGCGCAGAATGCCTTCTCCGGCTGCACCGGCTTAAAGTCGGTGATGCTCGACTGCCGCAGTCTGGTTCTGGAGGATAACGCATTCCCCTCGGGTGCCAAGATCGACTATATAAACATCTCGGGCGATTACGGCTCTGTTGCCGCGAACGCCTTCTACGGCGTTTCGACCACCATCGTGTATCCGGCAAACGGCACGAAGTGGGGCGAGCACAAGGGCGAGAGCTAC
>CAVGXR010000015.1:0-20735 GCA_963633225.1 Collinsella aerofaciens | reverse complement strand
GGATTTTTTTGACTGCACTTTTCCGCCGAGCATTTTGAAAGCTTTCAAAATGCTTTTACCGAAATCCTTGATGTCTCAAGGATTTCGACGGCGGTTTATCTAACTCGAGGCGGGCCTTTTCTCGCTGCGGCTCGGTCACGGCGCGGCTCTGACATGCCACCGGCATGTCATTCACTCCCGCGCCGCCGCTGCGCTACCCCTCGAACTCCCCTGCTACGCGGATGCTTTTTCTCAGCAGCAGAGGTTTTTTGACAGTCTCCGCTCCCCGGGCTTTTCCCGGGGAGCTCACTATTATCATTTATCATTATCACAGTCCGAAGCTCACGGCAATGGCGTTATCGACCCTGCTCATGGTGCCCTCGTCGAGCTTTCCCATGCGCTCGCGCAGACGCGACTTGTCAATGGTGCGTATCTGCTCGAGCAGGATCACGCTGTCACGCGAAAGTCCCACGCTCTTGGCGTTGAGCTCTATATGGGTAGGCAGCCGCGCCTTGCCGGTCTGACTGGTTATTGCCGCGGCAATGACGGTCGGACTGTGCTTGTTGCCGGTATCGTTCTGGACGATCAGCACGGGGCGCATACCCCCCTGCTCCGAGCCCACAACGGGGCTGAGATCGGCGTAAAAAATATCTCCACGTTTGACTATACTCAATTTTATTCACACTCCGCTACGGTATATAGCCGCCCGCTACATTTTATGTAGTGCGCTGACTATATTCTCCCACACGGGCATGAATTTTATACCCTGCTTACGAAATGACCCAGTCGGATATCTCGGCCATGACAACGGTGCTTTCCTTATAGCTTATCTCGGCAGAGCACGGCGTGAGGCTCGAGTCTATCCACAGCGTCACAACATAATCGTCCGCGGGTACAAGTCGTGCGGCTGTCATATTGTCCTCGACCCAGCTGAGCTCCAGATGCCCCTCGCGCATTGCGCGGACTATGAGCGGCAGCGAGGACATGGGGCTGAGCTCGGCATCGTCAAGCGTTCCGATATCCAGCATAGCGCCGTCAAATTCGAGGCTCAGCTCCCCGCCCGTCAGGCTGGCTCTTATGCCGGATAAAAGCTCGGGCTTTACTACCGAGACGGACGCGCCGTTTTCCGTCTGCTCATAGGCGAGGGTAAACTCAGCGGTCTTATCGTCATACTGCGCCGTGACATTGGCGGTAAACGAAATGTTCTCCGCCGATGAGACGATCTTCGTAAATTCGGCAAGCTGCGCCTTTCCGTCATCGGCGCAGCCGCACAGCAGAAAGAGGCACAGTACGATCGGCAATAGTCTTTTCATTTTTCATCCTCCGAAAGCATTTCTTGTCTTATTCTATTAGCCCTTAGCGCCGAACATTATTCAAATTTAAAAATTTCTTTGAGAAAGCTATTGTATTTTTGCACTGTCAAGAGTAAAATACCAATGCATGAGGGGGAATATCCGAACCCCTTAACAAACTGAATACAGGGGAGCTTGTGTGAGCAGGCTGAGAGGAAGTAATCGAACTTCGACCCTCATACCTGATGTGGATAATGCCGCCGTAGGAAGCACTGTCGCTCTGTTGCAGGAGGATGCCGCATAAGGTATTCTCCTGTTTTTGTTTGTCTTTTGAGAAAGGAGGAAACGAACACCACCTGTGTGGCGGGCTGAGGGGGAGCGCCCTGAGTCTTGTAATCAGCGATGGGAAGCCGTGTTCCGGCGTGAGAGGATGCCAGCAAGCATCGACCGAACTTCCATGCGGTCTTTATACGAATGGCCGCAGCATTTACCGGAAGCGTCGCTGAATACAGCCGTTTCCAGATTTATTCAAAGGACGAGATAAAAATGAAAAATTCAAATACGAAAAAATTGGCGCTTGCAGGAATTTTATGTGCCGTTGCCGTTGTGGGAAGTCTGTTTTCCTTCCCCGTTTTCGGCAGCAAATGCTCACCCGTTCAGCACATGGTCAACATACTGTGTGCGGTGCTGCTCGGCCCCGGCTACGGCGTGGCTGCGGCATTTACGGCCTCGCTTATACGCAACCTGCTCGGGCTCGGCAGTCTGATGGCTTTTCCGGGCAGTATGTTCGGTGCGCTGCTGTGCGGTCTTGTTTACATCAAAACGAAGAGCATAGCGGGCACGCTGCTCGGCGAGGTGTTCGGCACTGCCGTTCTCGGCGGTCTGTGCGCATACCCCGTCGCTATCCTATTCATGAGCCAGAGCGCTGCCGGTCTTGCTTTTTATGCGTATATCATCCCGTTTTTTATCTCCACAGCCGCCGGTGCGGTAATATCGGCAGCGCTGATATACAGCCTGAAAAAAGCCGGCGTGCTTGATAAAATGCAGGATTCTCTCAACAGATAAGGAGGCTATAGAATGTTTTCGGAAATGCTTGAAAATGTGCGGAAAAAGTGTCCGCTCATCCATAACATCACAAATTACGTTACGGTAAACGACTGTGCAAACATCGTCATTGCCTGCGGCGCGTCTCCCATAATGGCGGACGACAGGGATGAGGCCGCGGATATCACATCCATATGCGGCGGTCTGAACATCAACATAGGAACGCTAAACAGCCGCACCGTCGAGTCGATGCTGATAGCCGGAAAAAGAGCAAACGAGCTCGGTCATCCTGTCGTTCTCGATCCCGTCGGCGCCGGTGCGTCGAGGCTTCGTACCGAAACGGCTCTTCGGCTGCTTAAAGAAGTGAAGTTCAGCGTCATCCGCGGCAACATATCGGAGATAAAAACACTTGTCTCCGGCAGCGGTACGACAAAGGGCGTGGATGCCGATATCGCAGACTGCGTGAGCGCTGATAACCTCGATGAGGCGGCTGCATTTGCAAAGGACTTTGCAAGGTCGTCAGGAGCTGTCATTGCCATAACGGGAGCTATAGACATTGTTGCCGGCGGCGACAGAGCCTACTGCATCCGCAACGGCCACCCGATGATGTCCTCCGTTACGGGAACGGGATGCCAGCTTTCCGCCATGACCGCGGCCTTTGTGACGGCAAACCCCGATAAGCCGCTGGAGGCTGCGGCTGCGGCTGTTTCGGCTATGGGGCTTGCCGGTGAGATCGCTCACGCAAGGCTCTCCAAGGCAGACGGGAACTCAAGCTACAGAAACTATATAATCGACGCTGTTTACAACATGACCACTGAGATATTGGAGAGAGGTGCAAGATATGAAGTGCGATAAGAAAACCATGCTGCTGTATGCAGTTACCGACAGGGCTTGGGTCGGCAGGCAGAGCCTGTACGAGCAGGTAGAGTGTGCCCTGAAGGGCGGCGCGACCTGCGTTCAGCTGCGCGAAAAGGAGCTGGACGATGAGGCTTTTCTGAAGGAGGCAGTTGAGCTCGCCGCGCTGTGCAGGCGCTACGGAGTCCCCTTCTTTGTAAACGACAATGTTGATATCGCCGTAAAATGCCATGCCGACGGCGTTCACGTCGGCCAGGAGGATATGGCGGCATCTCAGGTACGCAGCAAGGTCGGCGATGAAATGATGGTCGGCGTTTCCGTGCACACCGTAGAGGAGGCTCTTGAGGCCGTGAAAAACGGCGCTGACTGCCTCGGCGTGGGCGCGGTATTCCCCACCTCCACGAAGGCTGATGCCGATGTTCTGCCGAAGGAGACCATCCGCGATATCTGTAAGGCAGTAGACATTCCCGTAGTCGCTATCGGCGGCATAAGCAAGAGCAACATATTACAGCTTGCCGGAACGGGCGTAGACGGCGCTGCGCTGGTCAGCGCCATATTTTCCGCTGCCGATATCGAAAGCGAGTGCCGCACGCTCAGAAAGCTCTCAGAGGAAATGGTGAATGCATGAGGATAGACTGCGCTGTCTTTGACTTTGACGGAACGCTCTTTGACTCCATGTTCATATGGGACCGCGCCGGTGACATGTATCTCCGCTCTATCGGAAAAGAATCCAAGCCGTCCATGCGCGAGGATGTCAAGGCTCTGAGCCTGTACCAGACTGCCTGCTATTTTAAGGCTGAATACAGCTTGCCGCTTTCCGTTGAGGAGATAATGGCGGGCATAAACAGAACTGTCGAGCATTTTTACACCGACAAGGTGCAGCCAAAGCCCGGAGCCGCAGCGTTTCTGGAGCAGATAAAAAAGGCCGGTATCAGGACATGCATTGCAACGGCATCCGACAGATATCAAATTGAGGCCGCGCTGAAAAGATGCTCGATGGAGAAGTATTTTGACGCTGTATTCACCTGCAGCGAGATCGGACACGGCAAGGACGAGCCCGTGATCTTCCGAAGGGCTATGGAGCATTTCGGTGCCGGGCGCAGCAGCACAATCGTGTTCGAGGATGCGATTCACGCCGCCAGAACCGCCAAGGCAGACGGCTTCATCGTGGCAGCGGTGTTCGACAGCAGCGAAAAGCGGCAGGACGAGCTGCACGCTCTGGCAGATATTTATCTTCCCGATTTTGAACACACGGAGGAATTTTGGAAGTTCGCTTCGGTATAGCATACCGACAGCTTCAGGCGGCACATTGGGGGCACCACCTTATGCCGCAATATAAAACAATGCTGATACCTTGTAAATCCAAGGTAATGAAAGGAGCACAAGCATGAAAATGAAAACAGCATTGACCATTGCAGGAAGCGATTGCAGTGGAGGCGCCGGTATTCAGGCCGATCTTAAAACGATGACCATGAATGGTGTTTATGCCATGAGCGTGATAACGGCGCTCACGGCACAGAACACGACCGGTGTAAGAGCAATAGAGGAATCGACTCCCGCCTTTTTAAAGCAGCAGCTCGATGCAGTATTTGAGGACATACGCCCTGACGCAGTAAAGATAGGCATGGTATCCTCATCCGGGCTTATCCGCGTCATAGCCGAACGGCTGCGGTATTACAATGCCAAAAATATCGTCGTTGACCCTGTAATGGTGGCGACCTCGGGCTCGGCGCTGATGAAGACCGATGCGGTGCAGACGCTTACCGAGGAGCTTCTTCCCATTGCCGCGCTTGTAACGCCTAACATTCCCGAAGCAGAGGTACTGTCCGGCATGAGCATCAAAACTCAGGCCGATATGGAGGCCGCGGCAAAGATGATCGGAGACAGCTATCACTGCGCCGTGCTGCTCAAGGGCGGACACAGCGTCAGCGATGCAAACGATCTGCTCTATGAAAACGGCGAGCTGTGCCTGTTTAAGGGCAAGCGCATAGACAATCCGAACACCCACGGCACGGGCTGCACGCTTTCAAGCGCCATTGCGTCAAACCTTGCAAAGGGCTTTACTCTCAGGGAATCGGTCAAAAGGGCAAAGGACTACATCTCCGAGGCGCTTGCAGCAATGCTCGATCTCGGAAGCGGAGCGGGTCCCATGCAGCACAACTTCGCCCTTGACGGAAAATATGCGCAGGAGGCGGAATAAGCATGGAACAAAAACGCACATCGGTATTTGAAAACGGTCTTATCTGGTTCGGCGCAGCCGTTTCCATTGCGGAGATAACGACCGGCACATATTTTGCCCCCCTCGGTTTTTCAAAGGGACTTCTCGCCGTGTTCCTCGGCCACATCATCGGCTGCACAATGCTCTTCTTCTCCGGCGTTATCGGCGGCAAAATGCGCAGAAGCGCCATGGAATCGACCAAGATGAGCTTCGGAAGCAAGGGAGCTCTGCTGTTTTCGGTGCTGAATATCATTCAGCTCGTTGGCTGGACTGCCATAATGATCTTCGACGGCGCACAGGCTGTAAACGGTATCTTCGATATCGGCAGCTGGGTATGGTGCCTGATAATCGGAGCTCTCATCGCCCTGTGGATACTGATCGGCATTAAAAATCTCGGCAAGGTGAACACCGTGGCGATGGCTGCGCTCTTTATCCTGACGATAATCCTCAGTTTTCTTATCTTCGGCAGGGGCAATGTGCTGAACATAAGCGGCGAGGGTATGAGCTTCGGCGCGGCGGTCGAGCTTTCCGTAGCCATGCCGCTGTCCTGGCTGCCGCTGATAAGCGACTACACCCGCGAGGCCGAGCGCCCCGTCAAGGCCACTGCCGCCAGCGCGATCACCTACGGTCTTGTCAGCTGCTGGATGTATATCATCGGAATGGGAACCGCTATCTTCACCGCCGAATCGGATATCGCACAGATAATGCTCAAGGCGGGACTCGGCATCGGTGGACTGCTTATCGTTGTTTTTTCGACCGTTACAACGACCTTCCTCGACGCTTACTCAGCCGGTATCTCAAGCGAATCGCTTTCAAAAAAGCTGAGCGGCAAGACCATGGCCTTGGCCGCGACCGTTATCGGCACGCTCGGAGCCATGTTCCTCCCTCTTTCGGACATAACATCCTTCCTGTACTTCATCGGCTCTGTTTTCGCGCCCATGATCGCCATTCAGATAGCGGACTTCTTTATTCTTAAAAACAATGCCGAGGGCAGCTCCTTTAACATAAAGAACCTTGTCATATGGCTCATCGGCTTTATTATCTACCGTCTGCTCATGCAGGTGGATATTGCGGTCGGCAACACCCTGCCCGACATGCTTATTACCATCGTGCTTTGTATCGCGGCAGATAAGCTGCTGCATAAGAGCTGAGGCATTCAGACTCGGCGCACGCGGGGAAATTGCCCTGCGTGCGCTGAACTTTATTCAAATTTTCTCTTGACATTTGTTTGAATGTAGGCTTTAATACTATAGTAATAATGAAATTGCTTCGATCGGGAAAATAATATTGCGGCATCACTCAGAGAACGGCGGTCACCGGCTGCAAGCCGCCCGTGATGCGGATATTCGGTTCGCCCGTGAGCTCCGGCCAATCACCGGCGGCGGCTCCGTTACAGCCACTTGAGTGCGATAAACATCGAATAAGGGTGGTACCGCGGAGGCTTGGTCTTTCGTCCCAGTGCGGACGTAAGACTATTTTTTTGTTTATTTTTGATCTATAGATAAGGAGAGACACGATGAAAGCATTGATGAATCAGCTCAGAGAAAGTGCCGTCAAAGCCATTCTCAACGCTGACAGTCCCGAAAATCTTGAAGCGCTGAGAGTTAAATATCTCGGCAAAAAGGGCGAGCTGACCGCCATACTCAAGCAGATGGGCAAGCTCTCGGCAGAGGAGCGCCCCGTTATGGGGCAGCTTGCAAACCAGATCCGTGCAGAGCTTGAGGATGCAATTGACCAGACCCGCAAAAAGCTTGAGGCTGCCGCTCTTGAGGCGCGGCTTGAGCTTGAAACGGTCGATGTCACCGTTCCCGGCGAGGATATTCGCCTCGGGCACAAGCATCCGATGTACAAGGCTCTTGACGAGATAAAGGATATCTTCGTCGGTATGGGCTTTACGGTTCTCGACGGTCCCGAGGTAGAGCTTGCAACGTATAACTTCGATAAGCTCAACGCCGATGAGGGTCACCCCTCCCGCGACTGGTCGGACACCTTTTATTTTGACACCGACAGCCGCGTGATGCTCCGCTCGCAGACAAGCCCCATGCAGGTTCGCGCAATGGAGACCATGAAGCTGCCCATCCGCATCGTAGCCCCCGGCAGAGTTTACCGCAAGGATGAGGTCGATGCGACGCACTCGCCGATGTTCCATCAGGTCGAGGGCATGGTCATAGACAAAAACGTCACCATGGCAGACCTCAAGGGCACGCTCAATCTCGTCATGCAGGAGCTCTTCGGCGAGGGCACCGTCACGAGGTTCAGACCGCACCACTTCCCCTTCACCGAGCCCAGCTGCGAGATGGACGTTCAGTGCCACAAGTGCGGCGGCAAGGGCTGCCCCACCTGCAAGGGCGAGGGCTGGATCGAGGTGCTCGGCGCTGGCATGATCCATCCCAAGGTTCTTGAAATGAGCGGGATAGACAGCGAGGAATACACCGGCTGGGCATTCGGCATGGGCCTTGAGCGCCTTGCCATGCGCAGATTCAAGATATCCGACCTGCGTCTGATATTTGAAAACGACGTCCGCTTCCTGGAACAGTTCTGATGGGAGGAGAAATGATATGAATTTAAGCAGAAAATGGCTCAACGAGTTTGTTGACGGCGTTTCCGTCAGCGATATAGACGACCGCGAGTTTTCCGAAGCTATGACCCTGTCCGGCTCGAAGGTCGAGACCTATGAGGATCTGGGCGCTGAGATAAAGAATGTTTTGGTAGGCCGTATCCTCTCCATGGAAAGGCATCCCGACTCAGACCACATGTGGGTCTGCCAGATAGATGCAGGGCAGGCCGAGCCTGTTCAGATAGTGACCGGCGCATGGAATATCCACGAGGGCGATCTTGTCCCCGCCGCGCTGCACAATTCACTGCTGCCGGGCGGCAAGAAGATAAGCAAGGGCAAGCTCAGAGGCGTGCTGTCAAACGGTATGCTCTGCTCGCTCAGGGAGCTGTCGCTCGACGAGCGCGACTTCCCCTACGCCGTTATAGCTGCGGCTGCGCTTTTAAACGACTATCACCCGCTGGATAAGGATAAGCCCTCGATCCCCGCGGATATCAAGGCCGGAGATAAGGTGTTCGGCCCCGTTATCGCAGCTGAGGTCAAGGCTGTCGAGAACGTGGGAGTAAACCTCTGGACATGCAAGCTCTGCACCGGCTGCGAGGGAGTTTCGGTAACGACCGCGTGCCAGAACATCCACGCCGGAGATCTCGTCGCGTACAACACCAAGTCAGAAAGCATCTGTACGCTCGACGATCTGCACGCGCAGCAGGCGGAGTTTCCCCACTGCATACCCGACGGCATATTCATCCTGCATGAGGACGGCATAAAGCCCGGCGACGATATAAAGCCCGTCATCGGTGCTGACGACCACGTCATAGAGTTTGAGATAACACCCAACCGTCCCGACTGCCTTTCGGTCATCGGTCTTGCACGCGAGGCCGCGGCGACCTTCGGCAAGGAGCTGAAAATGCACACGCCCGAGGTCAAGGGCGGCGCCGGCGGCGTTCTCACCGAGCTTCTTTCAGTCGAAACTCCGGCCTCCGACCTCTGCCCGAGGTACACCGCACGCATGGTGCGCAACGTGAAGATCGCTCCCTCCCCGAAGTGGATGCGCGAGAGGCTTCGTGCAATGGGCGTAAGGCCGATAAACAACATCGTTGATATAACAAACTACGTCATGATGGAGTACGGCCAGCCGATGCACGCATTTGACTACCGCTACGTCAAGGGCGGCAGGATCATCGTGCGCAGAGCCGGCGAGGGCGAGGAGCTCACCACGCTCGACGGCAACGTCAGAAAGCTCAATCCCAATATTCTCGTTATCGCCGACGACACCCGCGCAGTCGGTCTTGCCGGTATCATGGGCGGCGAAAACAGCGAGATCGTCTCCGACACGGTCGATGTCGTGTTCGAGTCGGCAAACTTCGACGGCACCTGCATCCGCAAGGGCGCACTGTCGCTGGGTATGCGCACCGAGGCCTCGGCAAAGTTTGAAAAGGGTCTTGATCCTATGAACACCCTTCCGGCAGTCAACAGAGCCTGTGAGCTCGTCGAGCTGCTCGGCGCGGGCGAGGTCGTTGACGGCGTTATAGATATCGTAAACTACGTTCCCGAGCAGACGGTGCTCGCACTGCGTCCCGAGAAGATAAACGCGCTTCTTGGCACCGACGTTTCGGTCGAAACGATGCAGAGCATTCTGCGCAGTCTCCAGTTCGGCGTTGACGGCGAGACGATAAGCGTTCCCTCTTGGAGAGGCGATGTCGGCCACTACTCCGACCTTGCCGAGGAGGTCGCACGCTTCTACGGCTACAACAACATCCCCTGCACGCTCGTTTCCGGCGAGAGCACCCTCGGCGGCTACTCCGACGAGCAGCTTCTTGAGCAGCGTCTGGGCGCACTGTGCCGTGCGGCGGGCTATGACGAGATAATCACCTACTCCTTCATCTCCCCCTCCTACTACGATAAGATCCGTATGCCGGCAGACTCTCCCGAGCGCGAGAGCTTTAAGATACTCAATCCTCTGGGCGAGGACACCTCCATCATGCGCACGACCACCCTGCCGTCCATGCTCGAGATACTCACCCGCAACTACAACTTCCGCAACAAGGAGGTCAGGCTCTACGAGCTGGGCCGCACCTACCACCTCGGCGGCAAGGACGGACTTGCGATAGAAAAGAAATACCTCACCCTCGGCACATACGGGGCAAAGGTCAATTTCTTCACCGTCAAGGGTCTTGTCGAGGCCGTCATGAAGGATCTGCGTGCAGCGGATGTGCGCTATGAGGCGTGCAGCGATAATCCCTCCTACCATCCCGGCCGCTGTGCGGCAGTCTGGGCGGGAGACGAGTGCATCGGTGTATTCGGCCAGATCCACCCGCTTGTCGCAGCAAACTACGGCGTTGACGCAGAGCTCTACTGCGCCGAGCTTTCGCTCGAAAAGCTTCTGGGCTGCTGCGGCCCCGATCCCGTGTACAAGCCGCTGCCCAAGTTCCCCGCCGTCACTCGTGATATCGCCGTTGTGTGCGACAGGACCATACCCGTTGCAAAGCTCATCGACTGCATCACGAAGGCCGGAGGCAAGTATCTCAAGGGCTGCGCACTGTTTGATATCTACACCGGCTCGCACATTGCAAGCGGCATGAAATCTGTAGCCTTCTCCCTGACCCTGAGAGCCGACGATCAGACCCTCACCGACGAGCACGCCGAGGAGACGATGAAGGCAGTTCTCGAGGCTCTTGAGCGCGATTTCGGCGCTGTAATGCGTTAAGATATCACTTTTCGAGCTTTATTTGCAGCTTTTCACGCATATTAGCTTTACAAGCGAGAATAAACTGGTTATAATATCAGCAAGATATTTTTTGACCGAGGAGTGATAATTATGGAAGACATCACGAGAAAATTTGCCGTCGTTGACAGCAAGACCGAGATGCGCGAGATCCTGTCGTCCGTATACAATTCGCTTAAGGTTAAAGGCTATGATCCTATTAACCAGCTTGTCGGATACATTCTTTCCGAGGATCCGACGTACATCACCAACTACAACAATGCGAGAAGTCTTATATGCAGGATCGACAGAGACGAGCTCATGCACGAGCTGCTGACAAATTATCTGAAGGATAATTAATTCCCTAGAAATGACAAAAGGGCTTATGCGGTTTTTCTGCATAAGCCTTTTCTATATTTTCTGCGAAAAATCTGCGTGATTTTATTGACAATTGCTTGAGAATAGTATAAATTAATTGAGATAAATTTGGGGTATTAACAGAAAAGGAGAAAAGCTATGAACAGAAAACTCATAAGCATTCTGCTGGTCATCGTCATGATCGTGGGGCTCTTCCCCGCCATGGTGCTGGCCGAGGATACTGCGGCATCCGAAAGCCCGTATGAAGCGGAGGCAGCAACCGGCGAAGGCAGCGACAGCAGCGACAGCGGCGACAGCAGCGACAGCGGCGACAGCAGCGACAGCGGCGACAGCGGCGACAGCAGCGACAGCGGCGACAGCGGCGACAGCAGCGACAGCGGCGACAGCGGCGACAGCAGCGACAGCGGCGACAGCGGCGACAGCAGCGACAGCGGCGACAGCGGCGACAGCAGCGACAGCGGCGACAGCAGCGTAGGCAGTGAAGAGGTCGCCGTGATGGTATACGGAAAGAGTATTTCCGATCTCGTGTGCAAGGATAATTATACTCTTGACAACTTTGCAGACGCTCTTAAAAGCGAGCTTAAAGGCTGGCTTGGAAATGAAAAGCTGCCCAAGGTCGAGATGTATCTTGAAAACAGCGAAGGACTGACTTATCCGCTCACGGAGCAGACCTCAGCCTCAACCAAAGCAGCATTCATAAGCTCATTCAAAGTTGAAGCAGGCGGTATTGCCAAATTGCTTGAGTGGATCAGCAATCCTATCCAGTCCCTGTTTGAGTGGCTGCTGGACGACACCGAAACCTACGGTGAATTTTACAGAATATACGGTGCAAAAAATGTTCCGTCGGGTGACTACACTCTAAAGATCACTAAGATCGACGGCGACGGCTACACGCTCTGGGAGCCTGAAACCGGCAGCTGCGAGGTTCATGTAGGCAATGCATCGGAGAATTTCATAACCAGCAATATAAACTATGTCGGATATGACAAGCTTGTCGGCAGCTGCAGTGCAAAGATTTTTGGAGTGGAAATTGCATCGGTAAAGCTCAGCATGCCCGGTATATTCTTCAAGGCTGAGGATCCCGGCATAAGCTTCACCTCCGCAAACTACGGCGGTCAGGCCGTGCCCGGCGCCGAGTTTGTGCTCGTAAACCGCGACGAGGTCGAAAGGATCGTCAAGGCCGCTGCCGTTATGGGTGAAAACACCTTCACCAACGCAATGGAGAAGATCGGCTCCGACGGCTTTACATGGAACGAGCTGAGCATCCTCAACAAGCAGCTGCTCGAATGGGACAGCGAAAATCAGCAGATAAGCATCAACAAGGAGAACGCACGCAAGCTTCTGGGCACATACTGGGCGCTGGTCGAGGCTTCGGCAAAGGAGCCGATCACCGACTTTCTCAACGACGAGCCGTATATCCATGTGCCCGCGATACTGCTTGCAACAGCCGATGAAAACGGCGTAGTCCGCTTCACCGAGGACAGCAACGTGACGCTCGTCTGGTCGATGCAGATACTCCTCAAGCTCGGCAACGTCGTCATTGACGAGATTCAGGATGCAGAGCTGCTCAACGGCGTTTTTGAAAACAAGAGCACCGAGGCGCTCGTCAATTTCACGATCATAGCGGCAAAATATCTGCTCCAGAAGGGTCTGGATTATTCCACCGAGCACGCCAAAGATTTTGCCGAATTTATAAACGACTGGATCTATCCCGTGCTGCAGAACGACAACGTGATGCAGTATGCCAAGGATCTTCTCAAGGACAAGGCAAGCGAGTATGCAGACGTTATAGACATGCTCCCCTCGCACGCGATACTCACGCCGAAGATGCCGTCGGGCAACTACATTCTGTTCCAGTCCGAAGCTCCCTACGGCTATGTGCGCAGCCCGCTGTTCTACACCGTGCAGCTTAACTGGGATACCACCGGTCAGGATATAAGCAAGTGGTGCTTTGCAAACGTCGGCAACTGCGGCATTGTCCTCCCCTACTACGCCGAGGACTGCTACACCTATCTCAGAGAGTTTGATCTTGCAAAGACTGCAGACGGCATTCTTGACAATATAACGGGCGGAAAGCTTAACAGCTTCATTCAGGACATGCTCAACAATGACAGTGACGTGACAGCCGCAGCCATCGCGTACCAGAGCTACTATATCTACTGGTACATGGGCGGCAGACTGGTCTACGACTCTCAGGAGGAGCTTGCGGCGGCTCTGACGGAATATCTCTACTCCTATGGCCGCACGGCACAGAATATGATGATATTCGCAAACAAGGTTATGAAGGACTCCAAGAGCGTCGTGACCGGCGTTATCGACGAGAACTGGACCTTCTACAGCGTATCGACAAGCGCAAGGACAAACGCAGCGCTGGCCGTACAGGCGACCATCAAGGGCATTGCAAGCAGCATCGACACCTCAAACAGCGAAGCTCTCGGCAAGGTACAGCAGGGGCTCAACGATCTTGCCGATAAGATCGACACCGACAACCACATCGCGGACAAGGCGGAGGAGTTCATCACGAAGGTCGAGGACGGCGTGAAGGACGCGGCATCCAAGCTCGGCACCTCCGCTCTAAAGACCGGCATGAAGCTTGCCAAGAGCCTCATCAGCTGGATGTCCAAAAATTAATATCAGGGCAGAGCCGGACCATTTCGGACAGCAATACGGCTTCAGGCCGGATGAGATAAGAAAACACACGGTTTTGAGCGGCTCCTTTCCGCCCATACTACGCAAAAGATCTCGGTAATACTCAAAGTATTGCCGAGATCTTTTTTTGGCTCAATTGGCCTTTGTAAAGCCGTTTTTTTATTTAGTTACATACATTATTGCCTGCATGTAAGCATTTCGGTCTTTTTTAGTCAAAAGTCTGTTTTTGGCTTTTACTTCCTTGATTTAAAGCTATCCGGCAGCTATAATGTAAAAGATTTTACAGCAGCGCGACTGATCACGCGCAATATTCAAGGAGGAATAATCATGGCAAAAGCTGTTAACCAAGAATGGTTCGAGAAACTTTGCGCAGACGTTCTGCCCAAGTTCTCCGAGAAGAAGACCGGCAAGCTCAATACCTTTACCTACACCGAGATATGGACCGAAAACCCCGACGGCAGCACCTTCTGGTTCTACGTTGACGTTCAGGACAACGTCTGCGTCGAGCACAAGTGCGGCACCGGCGAGGCGAGCGCTCCCGATGCAAGCTTCACCGTTATTGGACCTTACGCAAACTTCGCAAAGGTCATCACCGGCGAGTGGGACTCCAAGACTCCGCTCATGAAGGGCAAGTTCAAGCTCAAGGGCAACCTGCTTGCAGCGGTCGCTCATCTGGGCGTATACGAAAGCCTCATCGACTCCAAGAAGGCTGTTGACTGGGACTACGGCGTGTGATTTGAATGAAAAAAATCCGAGGTTTGCACCTCGGATTTTTTCAGTGTGTCAAAAAAGTCTACAACTTTTTTGACACACTGAAAAAACGCCACATTTTTCGTGAAGCGAAAGCTTCACAAAAAATCTCGCTTCGCTCGTCAAAAAGTCCTGACGGACGTTTTTGATGGCTATAATCCAATTTGAGGCGGGACCTTGTCCCCCTCACGCTCCCCCTGCTGCGTATTGGATTCTACCCATTACACCTATTTTCCATAGTTCTTTGACAGTCTAAAAAATCCGAGGTTTGCACCTCGGATTTTTTCGTTTCTATTCTTATTTTGCCTGTATAGCTGCTTCGATTGCCGCAGCCTTGTCAGCAGGAACAAGCCCCTTGCTGGTAACGAGATCGAATATCTCGCCGCAGGTCTTCTTATAGAACAGCTTGAGGGGGTACTTGAGAAGGTTGGGAGCATACTGCTCGCACAGCTCACGTCCGCCGTTTACCTCGAAAAAGTCTTTAACTGTCATGCTTTTGAAATCCATGATGATCCTCCTTATGATTCCTTTTTTAATAGCCCTGCCGTCAGGCAGGACGATTACCTGTGATCTGATTATTTATCGCCGTACAGCTCGTTGAACTTTGCGATAAGTGCATCTGCCGCTGCCTGATCGCAGTAGCCCTTGCCAAGAATATAGCCGACAACGTCCTTAGCCTGCTTCTTGTGGAAGGGAACGTAAGCTATGCTGGGCATCTTTCCGATGACGGGGATGAACTCCTTGAAGAGCTCCTTTCCGTTATAATCATCCAAAAACTGCTTGCCGGTTACTTCGTCAAATTTAGGCATGATTAATTCTCCTTTTCTTTTTATACGCGGATCTTCCCTCTGTCCGCCTTGGTGATATGACCATGTTACAACATCCGTATCTTGTTTGTCAAGTGCGTGAAGCTATTGACAAACAAATTCGACATTTTGAACAAATTGGAGCTTGAAATTTCTGCACTATTTTTTTGCATGAAAATCACCCTCCGTACCGTCGATAAGCCGCCTGATATTGCCTCGGTGCATGAAAACAACGAGCGCGGCAGAGAAAACGCACATGAAAAGCATTGGTTTTCCTGCATTTGTGAGTGCCGCGGCTATCGGCAGCGAGACGGCGGCGCACATCGAGCCGAGCGACACCTTATGCGTTGAAAGACTCACGGCAAAGAATACAGCCATGATGATGACAAACACCCAGAGCCCCGTCATGATGCCGAGCGCAGCGCCGACGGATACGCCCTTTCCGCCGCGAAAAGAAAAATACAGCGGGAAGCAGTGTCCGAATATGCAGGCCGCTCCGGCAAGCGCCTGACCGGTCTCTCCGCCGAGATGCAGGCCGATGAGCATTGCGGCGACGGTCTTGAGTGCATCGAGCGCAAAGGTCGCAGCACCGGCCTTCATCCCGTACACACGCGCCATATTAGTCGCTCCCGCATTGCCGCTGCCCTTTTCGCGCACATCGCCGCCGTACACGCGCTTTGACAGAGGGATGGACGCGCAGAACGAGCCGAGGAGATATGCAATAAGAACGATGACAGGATATTTCATTGTCCCGCCTCCATGTTTCAAAAATTTTAAGTATATTATATCAACTTTTTTAAGTATTGCAATAGTAAAAATGCACAGTACAGGACTGTGCATTTTGTGAAAACCTTATAATAAGCCGGACATCCGCAGGCCGCCGATGAGCATTTTTATGCCGAAGGCCGTGACGAGCACCGCACTGAGCTTTATCATATACTTCATGTATTTTTGCGGCAGCAGCGAACCGAGCGAGCCGAACAGCAGCATAAGCGGCACCGTTCCGAGCGCAAAGGCCAGCATGACGAGCGCACCCCTTCCGGCGCTGCCTCCCGACATTGCAAACAGCCACATGGCATACATCGAGCCGCAGGGCATTATGCCGGTCAGCAGTCCCACGATGAGCGGACGTGAGGCAAAGCGCCGCCGTGCACCCGACGCAGCAGAGCAGAAGCTGCTCTGCTGCGGCACAAGCGTGCGCAGTCCGGGCAGCAGTCCCCACATGTTCACGCCCAAAAGCGCGACAAGTATGCCGATCATCGTAAAGGCGATGCTCTTTGCCTGCATGGTATAGCTTATGACCGTTCCGACCGCGCCGAACACAGCGCCCATGGCGGTGTACGACACAAGCCTGCCGGCGTTATATCCGGCTGCTGCCATCAGAGGCGAGGCTGATGAGCCCGTCTGACTGAGCATGATGCCGCCGCACATGGCTATGCAGTGCGTGCCGGTGAGAAGGCCGATGAGGAATATGTATCCGAACGGCGCGCCGTCGTAGGCCTCGGGCACGGCGTTAAGCTTCAGGTTCATAAGGAGCCAGACGAGCAGCGCCGTGAGCGCGACGCATATTATGTCAACCGCATACTCGAGCTTTCTCTTTTCGCCTGTCTCGTATCCGGCGGCCCCGACGCTGCGGCAGAGCGCCTCTGTATCCGTTATATCCGGGTCGTATACAACGTGTGCAAGTCCTTTAAAATAGCTTGCCTTTGCGGAAACCACGCCGCGTGTTGACATGAGCGCCGACTCAACAGCGTCGGTGCAGGCTCGGCAGATCATGCCGCGGATCTTTATATCAGTCTCGCAGCTTTTCATCCTTCGGCGGTACCTCCCCTCATAATAAGTGTGAATACGGCTCTCATTCCGAGCGCCGATGCGATGATCGACATTGTTCTCGGAAGCTCGGCAGCTCCGAGCTCGGATATTTTTCTTTGGATAGCAGTGTCCTTCCCTGTCCGCTCCACGCTTACCCGAGCCTCGCCGCTGCGCAGAAGCGTACCGCACAGCACGCTATCGCCAACGCGCTTTGTGCTGAGCTCATTTGCGCCGGTCACGGCCGATTCATCGACAGAACACTCGCCTGATATGACAAGGCCGTCGGCGGCAAAGCGTTCGCCGGACAGGACGCTGAGGACATCTCCGATGTGCAGCTCATCGCTGCTCTTTTCCGCAGCTTCTTCCCCGTATACGACCCGCGCCGTTTTCGGCTGCATATGCGATAGCCTTCGTGCCGACGCTCCGAGAGCGTACAGCGCACGGCTCTCCGCCACGCGGCAGAGAAGCAGCAGCACGACCGCCGCCGTCAGCAGCAGGAAGTGCGCTCTTCCGGCTGCGCACAGAGCGTACAGCGCCGCTGATATCACAGCCGCCGCAATGTCTGGGCTGAGCACCCTTCTTTTCACAGCGCGGACCGATGCACGGAAAAAGTACGCGCCGCCCAAAAGCGTGAGCGCCCCGAATATCAGCTGCGCGGCAGATGATATATCCCAGAGCTGCGGAAGCGAAAAGAACAGTGCGGCAAAGATACCGCGCACAAGCTCCGGCTGCGCCGCCGCGCCGCCGGAGGCGGTATCGGAGCTTTTTATCTCTATCTCGGCGCTCTGTCCGAGCACACGGCTTATCTGCTCTGCATCAACGCCCACCGGCCAGAGCTGAGCCTTTATAAGTCCACCCTCTTCGCAGTCTGAGAGCTGCGCGACGCAGTCGAGTGATGCAAGCGCCTTAATGGATGCCTGCGTGTTTTCGCATTTGACAAGCAGGGTGTCCGTCGGGACGGTGTAGCCCGCCTTATTTATGCATCGGGCAATGCCCGCAATGTCTATTCTCGCTGCGTCGTAGCTTATATCGGCGCTTGACGCGGCATAACTCACCTGCACCGATAAAACGCCGCTCAGGGCGCTCAGGGCGCGTCTGAGGCGATTCACGCACGCGACACAGTCTATACCGTTTATTTTCAGCGAAACTTCAGCCATAACACAGAACCTGCTTTTTATTGACCATTTGGTTAATTTAATATATCACTTCTTTACACATTCGTCAAGCTTATAACATGCAATGTATCTTCCGTGACGCGGAATTTGACCTCTCTGCCGTCATACTCCATGCCGTACACACGCTCGGGGTCATCGTGATAGCGCGGGCGCGGATCATTTTCCAGCACCTCGGCAAGACCGTCGGGCAGCGGCTCAGGCACTCCCTCGCCGAGCTCGACGCTGAGCTTTTTAAACTGTGCCGTGTCGGTAAAGCCGCCCGCGGCATCGGGGTGAGAGTCTGCATATGAAACGTATGGCTTAATGTCGAATATAGGCGTTCCGTCCATGAGGTCTGCGCCGCGAACGTGCAGCACGGGGCCTCGCTCTGCGCTGTACTCCAGCCCTTCGAGCTCGACCGAGGACAGGCCGAGGGGGTTGGGGCGAAACGGTGAGCGAGTTGCAAACACGCCCATGCGCGTATTGCCTCCGAGGCGCGGCGGACGAACCGTAGGCGACCATTTATCGCCCGCGGACCGCGAAAAGCACCATATCAGCCATATATGCGAAAAGCCCTCCAGGCCTCGCACGGCATCGAAGGAGCGGTACTCCGGCTCAAAGACTATCTCGCCCTTCACCTCGGCTGCAAGGCCGCTCTGCCGCGGAATACCGAACTTTGTCTTAAAAGGCGTGTGTATTCGCGCTATTACCTTCATTTCATACATGTTTATATATGCTCCTGTTGATTTTTTCCGATTAATATTATATTATATAGTTAATAAACTAAAAGTCAATTCACCGGGAGGCGAATTATTTGAGCTACATTCTGCGCACAGAGAACCTGACAAAGCGGTTCGGCGATAAAACAGCCGTAAAAAACATCAGTATGCAGATAGAAAAGGGCGATATCTACGGTCTTATAGGCAAAAATGGTGCCGGCAAAACTACGCTTATGCGCCTTGTGCTGGGTGCTGCCATGCCAACCGGCGGCAGCATCGAGCTGTTTGGCGGACGCGAGAGCGAAAGCGAGGCGCGTCACCGCATAGGCGCTCTGCTTGAGTATCCGTGCATATACAAAAACTGCTCGGCGCTTGAGAATCTGCGGCGCTTTGCGATACTGACGGGCGGCGATACCGATGAGCTTGAGGACATACTGAAGCTTGTCGGCCTCGGAGATACCGGCAGAAAAAAAGCTGGGCAGTTTTCGCTCGGCATGAAGCAGCGCCTTGCCATCGGCATCGCCCTGCTCGGACACCCCGACTTTCTCGTGCTCGATGAGCCGATAAACGGCCTCGACCCCGCCGGTATCAAGGAGATACGCGACGTTATACTCACGCTAAATCAGAAAAAGGGCGTTACCTTCCTTGTATCGAGCCATCTGCTCGACGAGCTGTCGAAGATCGTCACGACCTACGGCATAGTCAGCGACGGTGCCCTTATCGAGCAGATAAGGGCAAAGGAGCTTGAAAACCGCTGCCGCCATCATCTGAAGCTAAGGGTGGACAATGTGCCCAAGGCGCAGGCGCTTTTATCGTGTATAGCCAAGCCCGAGTCGATCAGGGTTCAGGACGGCTGCATTTACATGTACGAGCTGTTTGACCAGAGCGACAGGATAAACCGTCTGCTCGTGCGCCACGGGATAAGGGTCAGCGAGCTTGCGGTTCAGACCACGGGACTTGAGAATTACTTTCTTGAAAGGATGGGCAAGTGACATGGGAAGGCTTCTGCATTTTGAATTTCACAAGCTCATCCGCCAGAAGAGCTTTTACATCTGCCTTGCCGTCGCGGTTGCGATGCTGCTGGCTACGACGTATACAAGTGTTCTTATAGGCCGCGACATTGCCGAGCCCTCCGAGATGGGCATAGACGGCATGGACATTATGATAGGCGCGGCCTCAAGCGGAACGCTTGTCATGGTCATGGGCGTGTTCATTCCGCTTTTCGCCTGCGAGGACTATGCCTCGGGCACGATACGCAATATCATAACACGCGGCTATACGCGCCTCGGTATATTTTCCGCAAAGCTCATAAGCGTTCTGCTGGCCTCGGCTATAATGACGGCAGTCTGCATGGCCTCCGGCTATCTCATCGGGACGATATTCGGCGGCAGCGGCACGCAGCCCTTTGACGCGGACACCGTGAAGCTGCTGCTGTGTCAGTTTGCCGTAATACTCGCGGAAGCGACGCTGTTTTACGCTGTCAGCAGCATTTTGCAGAAAACGGGCGGTGCTATCGCAATATGCCTCGTGCTGCCGATGGTCATGAGCATACTCCTTGCACTGGCGGACACTGCGCTGGCGGAAAAGGAGATAGAGCTCTCCGGCTATTGGCTCGACCACATAAACAGCTCGCTCGGCTCGTTTGATGCCGCAGCGGGAGACATAAAAAAAGCGTTGCTGGCAGCGCCGGCCTATTTTCTTGCGGCAGGTGCCGGTTCGTTTTTGGCAATTTCAAAAAGGGAATATTAACGAAAAAGCTCCCTGACTGATATGCACCCCAAAAGTTAGACACTTTTGGGGTGTGTATTTTTATGGGTAAAG
>CAVGXR010000014.1:0-11863 GCA_963633225.1 Collinsella aerofaciens | reverse complement strand
AAACCGCCGTCGAAATCCTTGAGACATCAAGGATTTCGGTAAAAGCATTTTGAAAACCTTCAAAATGCTCGGCGGAAAAGTGCAGTCAAAAAATCCCGCGAGGGACTTTTTTTGACAAACTGCCAAAAAGAAAAGGCCGGTTTCCAGCCTTTTCTTTTTGATTTATCAGTCGTTCCAGCAGTCGGTCTTTCCGTCAAGGCCTATATCGGAGGCTCTGAACACGGGATCCTTACCCGCTCTGCGCTGCTGCGTATAGTCCCGGAGTGCGGCAAGAGCCGGCTTTGCAAGGATGATGATAACAGGGATGTTTATGATGACCATGCAGCCCTGAAGCATATCGGCGGTATCCCATACGATGCCCGCCGACAGCAGCGCACCTATAAACACAAGCGCTGTAGCTATCAGGCGGAAGATGAGCATGAAGGTCTTTGACGGGGTACGCTTGAGGATAAATCTAAGGCAGCCTTCGGTGTAATAGTAGTTGCCGATGAGCGTTGTGAATGCAAACAGGCTCATTGATACGGCTATGAACACAGGGCCGAAGCTGCCCAGCGCCAGCTGCATGGACTGCTGGACATACACAGCGCCCGCAGCCTCCGCCGTGAGTCCCTCGGGGTTTGCGCACATACACATCATTGCCGTGGCGGTGCAGATGAGCAGCGTGTCGATAAACACGGAGAGCATCTGGACAAGTCCCTGCTTTACGGGGTGGGATACATCAGCCGAGGCCGCCGCATTGGGAGCCGAGCCCATACCGGCCTCGTTCGAGTAAAGGCCGCGCTTTATGCCCCACATCATGCAGGAGCCTGCAAAGCCGCCGAAAATGGCCTTGAAGTCAAATGCGGAAACGAAGATGTTCTTGAGAACGAGAGGCAGATTGCCTATGTTCAGAATAACGACGATAAGCGACACGATGATATACAGCAGTCCCATGACAGGAACGAGCACACCGGTTATGTTCGTAAGGCGCTTGCCGCCGCCGAGCACACAGGCGGCAAACAGCACGGCAAGGATCGCGCCGATGACGATCGGAGTAGTCGAGGCATCATAGAAGCTGAAGGTTCTGAAGGTGTCCTGAGTATTGAAGGAGGCCAGCATATTGTAGCCGACAACATAGGTAAGGATGAGTATAACGGAAAAGATAACGCCGAGCCAGCGCTGCCGGAGCGCATCCTGCATATAGTAGGACGGACCGCCGTAGCAGCTGCCGTCAGGGTCGCGGTGCTTATATATCTGAGCCAGCGTGGACTCTATAAATGCGGACGCGCCGCCGAGGATGGCAGTTATCCACATCCAGAATATTGCGCCGAAGCCGCCGGTGCATATGGCCGTTGACACGCCGATGATGTTGCCCGTGCCGACGCGGGACGCGGTGGACACCATCAGTGCGCCGAACGAGGATACGGCATTTTTATCCTTAGGCTTTTCGCTGACTACCTTTATGGATTCGCCGAACAGACGAACCTGCAAAAGTCCGGTGCGGAGGGTGAAATAAATGCCTGCCGCAACAAGGAACAGCGGCACGATGTACGGCTGGTACAGGAAGCCGCTTATGGCGTTTATAACGCCGTGGATCGCTTCGATCATTTTTTAATGTCTCTCCAATCTGTGCTTTGTTTAAAAATTTGCGATGTTTACATTATAGACACATTCATGTGCAATTGCAAGACTTTTAGCCGGTGCTGACAGTGCTTTTGCGCAAATACATGCGCAGTTTGGGCAAATACTTGTTATTTTTCGCCCTTGATGATATAATCATAAGCCCAAAAGCCATGTAAAAGGAGCGTTACGAATATGCATTTATCTGAAAATAAGCTTAATACAAATTATGCGCTCCTGCAGGCGGTTTACTGGATAACGAGCGCCGTTGTATTTTGCTTTACGACCGTATATCTGCAATTTCGCGGCTACTCAAATTACGAGATAGGCATAGTGTTCGCTGCCGGAAACATCTGCGGCTTTGCCGCGCAGACGCTCGTTTCGGGATATGTTGACAGGCACAGGCGGCGCAATCTTCTGACATGCATACGCATAGCGGCGGCACTTGAGCTGCTGCTGATGGCCGCAGTGTACCTGCTGCCTGACGGCAGCATCGTGCTCATCTGTGCGTATGCGCTCATCATTGCTGCAAACACGCTTTTGAATCCACTGTGCATCTCGCTCAGCTTTTACATCGAAAGCTGGGGCTGCGGCATAAGCTTCAGTCGTGCGCGGGCCATAGGCTCGCTGTCGTTTGCCCTGTGCAGCGTTGCACTCGGCATACTGGTGCAGCGCGTGAGCGAAAACGCGGTGCCGGCGGCACTGCTCCTGTTCTCTGCCCTGACTGGGCTTATAACGCTGCTGTTTATCCCCTGCGACAGGGCGCAGCGCGACGCGGTACCCGCCGGCAGTGAGCCGGAAAAAGCCGCAGTCTCGGGCAGCTTTATTGAATTTGTGCGCGAAAACAGGCGTTTTCTGCTGTTTCTTATCGGCACTGCTGTGCTGTATTTCACTCACGGGCTTATTAACAACTTCATGATAGAGTTTATCCGCAATATCGGCGGCGGCAGCGAGGACATGGGCAATGTGCTTGCCTTCATGACGGTCATGGAGTTTCCCGTAATGCTGCTGTTTTCGCGCCTGACACGGCGCTTTAGCTGCTCCTCCCTGCTGCGCTTTGCGGTCATCATGTTCACGGTAAAGGAGCTTATGATCTACCTTGCGCCGAGCATACCCGCGCTGTACGCCGCAGAAGCCTTGCAGGCGTTTTCCTTTGCTCTGTTCGTCCCCGCGTCGGTGAGATATGTTGACGAGGTCATAGCAAAGCACAACGCCGTCAAGGGTCAGGCCTTTGTCACGGCAATGATAACCCTCGGCAGCATATTTGCAAGCTACATAGGCGGTCTGCTGCTGGACACCTCAACACCGCGCTTCACGCTCTTTGTCGGCGTTATCGTCTCCGCCGTCGGAACGCTAATCATGCTCTGTGCGATCCAGACGACAAAGAACTGAAAAAAGACGTAGCCTCGGCCACGTCTTTTTTAACATATACATAACATATACATATTGATTTATATCACGACTTCAAATTCATTGCTCTCGACCGAAAATGGGATATAGCTCATTTTCGCCTTGACAAGGCGCTTTGCAATGCCGTTATATACGAGCCTGTACGTTCCGCTTTCAAGGTCGTCATCCTTCAGAAGCCAGCCTGCGGTAGCTATCCAGCCGTAGCGCAGGGAGTTTTCGAAGCTTATGGTCGTATACGGGTCTGTATCGGTGAGAACTCTTACCCAATTGCCGTCAACGAGCTTCTGCACCTCCATATAGGTATAGCCGTCAACAAGCTCACTGTCCTTGAGCGTGAGGATGGAGACGTGTCTCGGGTTTGCGGCGCTGAACTGTGCCGTTACCCACTCGCCTTTTGCATACGTCGCTTTGCGGACATCATCCATGAGTCTGCCGTAGCTTTTCCTGTCTATCGTCGGGGTCGCTATAGCGGCAGCGGTGTAGACAAGCTTAAACGGCGTCGTCTGCATAAGGGCTGCGCCCTTATCGGACTTCTCTCCGTTTACGATCCCCTGCGCGAGCTTGTCGAGCTCCTGAGTGAGAGCTGCGCCAGACCACGGCCCGAACAGGCAGGTCGAGCCCTCGTAATGCTGCGCTGCGTACTCCTCACGGGTCGTGACATACTGGCTGTAGGCGTTTGCGTGGGTTGCGATTATGACCTTTGTAACTCCGGCTTCCGCAAGCGTTTGCTCAAGCACGGCGCGGGTTCTGTTTGCCTGCTCGTATGTCAGCTCAAACGGCACGCCCGCTATGGCTACGCTGCCAAGACGCATTATCTGCAGCGGCTGCGCCTTCTGCATGAGCTTGCCGACAGCAAGGCACACGACCTTCTCGGCCTGAGCCTCGTCATAGCCGTCGGACTGGAGTATCTTCATAGCCGTCGGCCAGAGAGGCTTGAAGAGATATTGCAGACCCTTGAGGTCTATCATCGTAAAGTCGCAGGCTATGCGGTCATAGCTCTGTGTTTCCTCGTTCCATACAAACTGATGCCTCACAGCGCCCTCGGCTGCATTATCGACGGGAGCGCCCTCCTCGTCGCCTGCAATTATGCCCGCACCGATGCAGGGCTCACTCGTCTTGACATAGCCGGCGGAGAGATCGTCGTAGGGCATGTAATAATCGCCGACATAGTCAAGCCCGACGGTGATGTCTGAAAAATCAACGGCGGTGTAGTTTACCGCAAAGTCGCCGGTGATCGGCGTGCGCTCAGCGCTTCTTATAAGCTCCAGCGCGGCCTCGGCCTCCTGCCGGCCATGGATGATCTGATTTTCAACGGCATCCGTGCCGTACAGCTCATCAGGACGCAGGAAAGCCTCATGATAATCCGAGTCGTTTACGGCATTAGGGCTCGTATCTCCGCTGTCGGCCTGCGCGAAGGCAGCGACAAAGCTCTCGCCCATCTCCTCCTCGACCTCGAGCGCCGCATAGCCCTTGTGGTCGGAGGCGACGAGCGTATTGTCGATTCCGTTGGACGTTCCGTGTGAGCCGAAAAAGTTGAAGAAGCCTATATCATTTCCGCTGCTGTCGGTGAGGATGATGCCGGCCATCTCGTGGTTGTATGCACTTTTTGCGGCTGCAAGTCCTGTCTCGTATGTGAACGAACCGTCGGCATTTACGGTATAACCGTAATCGCCGGCATTCTTGTTCGTGAGAAATGCGTCTGCCGAGCGGTTGGACGCGCTGATATCCGTATCCTCATAAACGAGCGATGCCGTGCCGGAGACGCGGCCTTCATAGGCCTGCTCAATTGCCTCGGCTATGCCCTTGACGATGATCTTATAGCTCTCGTCATCGTAGCCGGGAACGCCGTTTATGAGGTCATACAGCTCAAACCACGAGGTGTTCGAGGTCGATGAGTGGCAGTGAGTTGCCGTGAGCATGACGTTTTCCTCGGAAAACTGCGTGTATCCGTCGGACTTGAGCTTCGATATGACGCCGGGCTTTATGCTCTCTGTCATATGCACAAGCTCTGCCGATACGAAAACGACGGGCACTGCGCCATCGTCAATAACAAAGGCGCGGGCGTAAAGCCTCGTGAGCAGGCCCTCCATGAGGTCACCCATGGAGTTATAGCCCGTGCTGATCTCCGTAATAGGGCCGGTTATATCTACCTTTGCAGCGCCTACCATGAGCTTGCCGTCTCCATCGGCAAAGCCAAGCGGCACAAGCGTGAGCAGCATTGATGCACACAGGGCAAGACTTATAAGAGTTTTATAAAATTTTTTCATCCATATTCCCCCCTTTGCGCTATTTTAGCACACCAAAGCGCAAAAGGGCAACTGTAAATTTAATAGTTTATTAATAAACAAGAGAGCCTGCATTCAGGCTCTCTTGTTTAAAATTCATCAATTACATCTTCAAGATCGTCATCCTTCTCGCTGTCCGGCTTGGTCATTTCCTCAAATATCCTGTAGGCTATGTACTGCTCCCCGAGGTCTGCTTTGCCGTCACCGTTAAGATCGAACAGTCCGTCTAAAAAGCTTTTCTTATCGCTCATAATGCTTCCTCCCGCCGTAAAGCCTCGCTGCACAGTGAACCTCTATTCTTTCCCTTTGACTATTGCTTGAACGTGAACCGCGGCCTACCGAGGCCGTCCACGATTGCTTTCTGAACCATATCCCCGCCTGTAATTGCTTGTCTGAGCTCAGGCGGCAAAAGCACAGCGTTCGGGTTATCGCGCAGAATTTGCTTTTCCCCTCATCAATATTTGCATCACTGTACATTATCGCAAGCGTTTTTCGGATAACAGTTTTGGGTATGCCATAGCTGTTCCTCCATGTGCAAGGCACTATCTGTATTTTACGGAAGCCTGCTCAAAAGCAGTCCTCCGTTTTCGCTGAGCCAGCTGCGGCAGCGCTTATATTCGGGAAAGGCTCTTTCCAGCTCTGCGTAAAAGCTTTTGGAGTGGTTCATGTGCTTTCTGTGGCAGAGCTCGTGCGCAACGACGCTGTCTGTCACCTCGTCGGGCACGAGCATCAGAAGGCAGTTAAAATTGAGGTTTCCCTTTGAAGAGCAGCTTCCCCAGCGGCTGCGCTGATGCCTGATCGTTATTCTTCCGTAATCAACTCCGATGATCGCCGCATAGCGCCGAACCTTTTCGGGGATGATCCGCCGCGCCTGCTCTTCAAGAGCAGCAAGCTCCTCCGGCGTAAGCTTTTTAAACCTCTGCCGCTGCTCCTGCTCCTCGGATATGAGCTGCCGGTGCTTTTCTATCCACGCATTTTGCTTGACAAGGAAGCTCTGTATTTCCTTATCGCTCATGCACATGGGCACCCGCATAATGAGCTCCGCCGATCTCATCTTCAGCGAGATTGTTTTTCGCTCGCTTCTGATCACATTGACAGTAAGTCCGTTATATTCAAATTTCGTAGCAGTTTCGTTCCCTTCACAGCGCATTTGCAGCAAATTAAATCATATAGTTTAATTTTAACATACAGATATTATATATTCAAGCCGCTTGTGCTTTTTCGGCGTTATAACGGCTTTTGCTCTGAATGCGGGGCAAAAATAAGGAATATTTACGGTGTTGACAAATCACATTTGGTGTGTATAATTGTATACAATAATACAAAGCAAGGAGGAGAGCTTGTCATGCTCGAAATATCTGGGAAGACAAACCTGCTGGAGCAGAAATCGTACAAATACTCGCTTCAGGACGTGGAGGAGCCGAACCTGCAGCGCGACATCTACACTCAGGGCTCTGTGCCGAAGGTGGCATTCAACCACCGGCGCGTACCTATCAACATGCCGGAGGAGATCTGGATAACGGATACCTCTCTGCGTGACGGGCAGCAGTCCGTAGAGCCGTACACGGTCGAGCAGATCGTGAATATCTACAAGCTCCTGTCCAAGCTCGGAGGCCCCTACGGTATCATCCGTCAGACTGAGTTTTTCATTTACAGCAAGAAGGACCGTCAGGCGCTGGAAAAATGCATGGAGCTGGGACTTAAATTTCCTGAGATCACAACATGGATCCGCGCCACAAAGGATGATTTCCGGCTTGTTCGCGATCTTGGCATCCGCGAGACCGGCATACTCGTCAGCTGCAGCGACTATCACATCTTCAAGAAGATGAAGATGACCCGCCGTCAGGCAATGGACTATTATCTTTCAACGGTCAGCGATGCATTTGAAGCCGGTATCGTTCCGCGCTGCCATCTTGAGGACATAACCAGAGCCGACTTCTACGGCTTTGTAGTGCCGTTTGTCAACGAGCTGCAAAAGCTCTCGCAGCAGGCGGGCATCCCCGTCAAAATTCGCGCATGCGACACCATGGGCTACGGCGTTCCCTATACTGAGGCGGCTCTGCCGCGCAGCGTTGCCGGTATAATCTACGGCCTGCAGCAGTATTCCGACGTGCCGAGCGAATGCCTCGAGTGGCACGGTCACAACGACTTTTACAAGGCGGTCGTCAACGCCTCGACCGCGTGGCTCTACGGCGCATGTGCTGTCAACTGCTCACTGCTCGGCATAGGCGAGCGCACGGGCAATATTCCTCTGGAGGCCATGGTGTTCGAATACGCCTCGCTGCGCGGCTCCATGGACGGCATGGACCCGACCGTTATCACAGAGATCGCCGACTACTTCCAGCATGAGATCGGCTACAACATTCCGCCTATGACTCCCTTTGTCGGACGCGACTTCAACGTCACTCGCGCCGGTATCCACGCAGACGGTCTGCTCAAGGATGCCGAGATATACACGATATTTGACACCGAAAAGCTTCTCAACCGGCCTGCCGCGGTGCAGATCAGCAAAACCTCGGGTCTTGCGGGCATCGCCTACTGGCTAAACCAGAACTATCACCTCAGCGGCGATGCGAAGATCGACAAGCACGATCCCCTCGTGCTCGCGCTCAAGGGCTGGGTTGACTCGGAATACGAAGATGGCCGCCAGACGGTCATGTCCAACAAAGAGCTTGAAGCAAAAATTGCGGAGCTGGCTCCGGGCCGCTTCGCGCAGAACTGAAACGGAGGTGCCATATGAAAGATTTCCGTAACGTTACGCTGGCCGATCAGGTGTTTGAACGGCTGGAATCGGATATTATTCAGGGTGTGTACCCTCGCGGCGAGGTGCTCACCGAGCTCAAACTCGTCGAGCAGCTTGATGTCAGCCGCACGCCCATACGCGAGGCGCTGCGCCGCCTTGAGCAGGAGCGCCTTATAGCCGATACCGGCAAGGGCTCCGTCGTGCTCGGCATCTCGGTCGAGGATATGATCGACATTATGGATATACGCTGCCATATTGAGGGACTTGCCTCATATTATGCGGCAAAGAACATTACGCCGGAGGGTCTGGAGCGGCTGCGCCATATCATGGATCTGCAGGAGTTTTACTTTGCCAAGCACGATGTCGAGCACCTGCGTGAGATGGACGATCAGTTCCACGACGCAATATGCGAGCTGGGCGGCCACGCCGTTATCTTCGATACTCTGGTTCCCCTGCACCGCAAGACGCGCCGCTATCGCAAGGCCTCTATCGCCGACGAATCGCGCACGGCGCAGGTCGTCAAGGAGCACCGCGCCATCTTCGACGCTATTGCCGCCGGTGATGCCGACAAAGCCGCCGAGCTTACAGCCGAGCACACCAACAATGCAAAGAAAAGCATGATTGAGAGGATGAAGGATCATGAGTGATACCCTTGCTCAGAAAATAATCCGCGCCCACCTGCTGCACGGCGACATGACTCCGGGCAGCGAGATCGCTCTGCACATCGACCAGACGCTCACTCAGGACGCGACCGGCACGATGGCATATCTTGAATTTGAAACGATGGGTATCCCTCGTGTAAAAACCGAGCTGAGCGTTGCCTATGTAGATCACAACACGCTTCAGTCCGGCTTTGAAAACGCGGACGACCACCGCTATCTGCAAAGCGTTGCGAAAAAGCACGGCGTGTACTTCTCCCGTCCGGGCAACGGCATATGCCATCAGGTGCATCTTGAGCGCTTCGGAAAGCCCGGCAAGACGCTTATAGGCTCGGACAGCCACACGCCCACCGGCGGCGGCATAGGTATGCTGGCCTTCGGCGCGGGCGGACTTGATGTTGCGGTCGCCATGGGCGGCGGCGCATACTACATCACCATGCCGAAAATGTTCAAGGTAAACCTCACCGGCAAGCTGCCTCCCTATGTAACTGCAAAGGATGTAAGCCTTGAGCTGCTGCGCATTCTGTCCGTCAAGGGCGGTGTCGGCGCTATTATCGAATGGGGCGGCGACGGCATTGCGTCGCTGTCGGTCCCCGAGCGTGCCACGATAACGAATATGGGCACGGAGCTCGGTGCAACAACGTCGATCTTTCCGTCGGACGAGGTCACACATGCCTTTCTCGCCGCCGAGGGACGTGAGGATGACTTCACCCCCCTCGCTGCCGACCCCGATGCCGTGTATGACCGCGTGATCGACATAGACCTCGGCACGCTGCGCCCCATGATCGCCTGCCCGCACAGCCCTGACAACGTCGTTCCCGTCGCTTCTCTTGAGGGCACTAAGGTCGATCAGGTCTGCATCGGCTCGTGCACCAACTCCTCCCTGTTCGACATGCTCAAGGTCGCGGCTCTGCTGCGCGGCAAAACGGTTGCGCCGAGCGTGAGCCTGTCGATCTCGCCGGGCTCGAAGCAGGTGCTTACGATGCTCGCCGACTGCGGTGCGCTCAGCGATATTCTTGCCAGCGGCGCGAGAGTGCTCGAATGTGCCTGCGGACCGTGCATCGGCATGGGCTTCTCGCCCAACTCCGGCGGCGTGAGCCTGCGCACATTCAACCGCAACTTCTTAGGCCGCAGCGGCACGAAGGACGCGCAGGTCTACCTTGTCTCTCCCGAAACAGCCGTAGCCGCCGCGCTCACGGGCTATATCACGAACCCGCAGACGCTCGGCCCGATGCCGGATATCACAATGCCGGACAGCTTCCGCATAGACGACAGCGCCGTGCTCCCTCCTGCTCCCGCAGACGAAGCAGAGTCGCTTGAGGTGCTGCGCGGACCCAATATAAAGCCCTTCCCCGAAAGCAGACCGTTTGCCGACGAGCTGTCGGCAGAGCTCGTGCTCAAGGTGGGCGACAATATAACGACAGACCACATCATGCCCGCAGGCTCAAAGGTCCTGCCGTACCGCTCGAACATTCCCAAGCTGTCGGAGTTCTGTTTTCAGGTCTGCGACCCGAGCTTCCCCGATCGCGCTCGTGCAGCCGGAGACGGCATTATAGTCGGCGGCAGCAACTACGGTCAGGGCTCGTCGCGTGAACATGCGGCGCTCGTGCCGATGTATCTCGGCATACGCTGCGTTGTGGCAAAGAGCTTTGCACGCATACATGTTGCAAACCTCATAAACGCCGGTATCCTGCCGCTGACCTTTGAAAATCCCGACGACTATGATGCATTGCAGCAGGGCGCAAGCCTTCGCATAGACCACATCCGTGCCGGAATGAAGGCCGGAAGGCTGGAGCTGACGGACACGGCATCGGGCAGATCCTTCCCCATCGTGTGCAGTCTCACCGAGCGGCAGCAGGCCATTCTGCTCGCAGGAGGACTGCTGAGCTACACAAAGGAGCATGAAGCATGAGTGAAATTGATCTTGCCTGCGAACAGTTCCGCAGGCTTCTTGAAGAGCAGGCCGCCCGCGCAGCGGCCATGACAAGCGAGCGTGTAGACTATGCCGCGAAGCAGACCGTCACCATCGGCCTCGTTGACGGCGACGGCATCGGCCCCATTATCATGGAGCAGGCCGTGCGCGTGCTCGAACGGCTGCTGGCTGCCGAGATAGCAGGCGGCAGCATCGTTTTAAAGCGCATCCGCGGACTCACGATCGAAAACCGTCTTGCCTGCGGGCAGGCGGTGCCGGATGACGTGCTTGCCGAGATAATGAGCTGCGACGTTCTGCTCAAGGGTCCGACAACAACGCCCATGGGCGGCGGGCTCGAGAGCGCAAACGTTAAGCTGCGCCGTGCGCTCGACCTCTACGCAAACGTCCGCCCCGTGACCATTCCCGCGCAGGGCATCGACTGGATGTTCTTCCGTGAGAACACGGAGGGCGAATACGCCCTCGGCAGCCGCGGTATAGAGCTGTCCGGCATGGCGGTGGACTTTAAAGTAACGACAGACCCCGGCACACGGCGTATCGCCCGCGCCGCCTTTGAATATGCACGCAATAACGGCAAAACCCGCGTGTCCATCGTTACGAAGGCAAATATCCTCAAGAAGACCGACGGCAAGTTTACCGCCATCTGTCACGAGGTCGCCGCAGATTACCCCGATATCACGGCCGATGATTATTATATCGACATAATGGCTGCAAACCTCGTCAACGAAAATATCCGAAGTCAGTTTCAGGTACTGCTGCTGCCGAACCTCTACGGCGATATCATCACCGACGAGGCAGCGCAGATCCAGGGCGGAGTCGGTACGGCAGGAAGCGCCAATATCGGCGACCGCTATGCCATGTTTGAGGCCATCCATGGCTCAGCTCCGCGCATGATCGAGCGCGGCATGGGCTTCTATGCAAATCCGCAGAGCATTCTCAAGGCAGAAGCCATGCTTCTGCGGCATATAGGCCGCACAGCCGAAGCCGAAAAGCTCGAGGCAGCGCTCGATGCCTGCACGGTCGTTATCACCGGCAAGCACGACAGCGCAAGCTGCGCCGACTACGGCGACGGCATTCTGAGCCTTATATAAAAAGTTTGAACATGACAAACATGATAAAACAGCACCACGTTTGGAAAACGTGGTGCTGTTCAGCCTGTCAAAAAACCATTTTCAAGCACCTCCGTTTCTGGTATAATAGAGAAAACGGGGGTGTTTTTTATGGAAGAATGGAAAAG
>CAVGXR010000013.1:0-16311 GCA_963633225.1 Collinsella aerofaciens | reverse complement strand
ACGACTATAACAGCAGCGGCAGCAGAGTGAACGTAGCCATCGTCCCGCTTTCCGACTATAACAAGGCCGCCGGAGCAAGCGAAACGCTCGGCGAGGGCGAGGTGCTCATGTACACCCTGCGCCTTAGCCGGACGCTCGATAAGCTCAGCATCGGCAGCGAGAGCTTCACTGTCGCAAAGCATCTTGACAGCATGCCACTTTCCGACGGCAATGAAGCAGCCGATGTAAGACCCACGATAACGCTGGTCGTCTCCGACTTTGACGGGGTCGTATCCCGACTCATCGGCTCTGACGGCGATTCGTACTCTGTGAGCCTGTACTGGGAGTATGCCTTCAACACGAAGGCGGATGTGGAGGCGCAGCTGGATATGGTGAGCGATGTCAGCGCGGCGGTGGACGAGGGCAAGCTTCAGTTCGATAACGACAACAGCGGCGACGGCTGGAGCATGTACTCCACCCAGCTCAGTGCGTCTGCGCGTGAGGATTTCCGCGGCGTGTTCGGCGGGCTGTTCTTCCTCGGCATCATCCTCAGCGTGGTGTTCATCTGCGCGGCGGTGCTCATCATCTACTATAAGCAGCTTTCCGAGGGCTATGAGGACGCCGGCAGGTTCGAGATCATGCAGAAGGTCGGCATGACAAGGCAGGAGATACGCCGCAGCATAAACTCGCAGCTGCTGACGGTCTTCTTCCTCCCGCTCGTCTTCGCGGGACTGCACCTTGCCTTCGCCTTCCCCTTCATCCGCAAGATCCTGTATCTGTTCAGCTTCTTCGACACGGGCTTCCTCGTCGGCACGACCGTCATCAGCTTCCTCGTCTTTGCCGTCCTCTACGCCCTCGTGTACCGCAAAACCTCCAACACCTACTACAAAATCGTGGTTTTTTAGTGGCGTTTTTTTAGAGGCGCATTTAGGCTGTCACGAATACGCATATTGCGTCAGCACGGTATCGAAACAATGGCATAAATAAAGACGTTTCGCGTACCGTAGGTGCGGTGCAGTGTTTTTGCAGCATCTTAAATGCTGCGCCGCAGCCCGTAGGGAACGGGCGTGCCCGTTCCGCTTGTGGTGTCTATCTGCGCACCGAAACAGCCGCAACCTTGTCGCTCGTAGGGAACAGGCTTGCCTGTTCCGCATAGTCGGAACTAATATCTATATCAAACGCAGAAAAGACAGCTTGGATTAAACATCCGAGCTGTCTTTTTTGTTTTACATTTGGCTTTAGTCTGGTGCAGACGGACAAGGGTGCGCCGACTTCAGTGCGGTGGAAGCTTCAGCAAACGGAACGGGCAAGCCCGTTCCCTACGAGGATTGGAGGTAGTTTTGGTCGGGTGCAAGCAACTACGTCTTGCTTAATTTTAATGCGAAATGCCCGCCACGGCGAGTGGCTATTTCGGTGCGGTGGAAACTTCAGCAAACGGAACGGGCAAGCCCGTTCCCTACAGGCTGCGATGCAGCATTTCAGATGCAGCAAAAACATTCCGCCGCACGCACGGGGAGCGAAACGTCTTTATTTATGCCATTGTTTCGATACCGTGCTGACGCAATATGCGTATTCGTGACAGCCTAAATGCGCCTCTAAAAAAACGCCACTAAAAAGAAATCGAGGATTCGGAGGAGATCACGTCGATGTCCTTGCCGCTGTACTGGCCCTTATAGTTCCAGTCGATGCTGACGGAGATCGGGCTGCCGCTCTCGACGGTGGTGGTGTAGGTATAGATCAGCGTGTCGGTCTGGGCGTTGGGCGAATCGACGCTGACGGCGCGGGTGATGCCGCTGGCGCTGCTGCCGCCGACGCTGATGCCGATCGCACGCTGGCCTATCTGCACCGTGTACGAGCGCAGGTACACCGACAGGCTGAGCTTCACGCTGCCGTCGGACTGCTCAGCCGCCGTCCACACCGTGTGGGTGTTTATGCCGCTGCCGGTCGATGAGTCGAAGGAGCCTGAGCCGATGACCGTGCCGCTGGGCTGCTCGGGCGTGGGCTCGGGAGTGGGCGCGGCGGTCGCCGCGGGAGTCTGCACTGCGGGAGTGGACGTGGGCGCGGGGGTCTCCGTCGGGATGACGAACTGCGTCTGGCGCGGCGAGTCGCTTGATACAGCGGGCGCTGCGCTGGTCTCGGGCGTATCGCTGCCGATGCCGCCGGTCAGCCACATGATGACGATCGCAAGGATCAGCAGCACGACGATGAACGCCGCAAAAATGTAAGCTGTCTGTTTTTTCATTGTTATTACCTCAGATCTTTATTTTGACCTCGCCGCTGCGCACGGTTTTCCGCTCTCCGTCGGGAAGGCGCAGAACCAGACCGTAGTCGGCGCTTATGTTCTCTGCCACCGCGTCAAACTCGCCCTCGGGCGTTGTGACGGTGATCTGCCGGTCGAGGACGATGCAGCGGCGCTTGTACTCTGCGTGGCACACACTGGGGCCGTCGCGCCACAGCTCGTACAGCGAGCTCAGCTCCGCAAGGATGGAGGCGATGAGCCTGCCGCGCTCGAACTCGAAGCCCGTCTGCGTGTACAGTGAGCCGGCTGTCTCGCGCAGCTCCTCGGGGAAGTCCGTCAGCCGCGTCGTGACGTTCAGGCCGATGCCGAGCACGGCGTAATCGACCGTGCCGCCCTTGACGGCGCTTTCGCACAGTATGCCGCAGATCTTCCTGCCGCGCATGTACAGGTCGTTTACCCATTTGATGCCCGCCGGACGGCCACAGGTCTTTTCAATGGCGCGGCACACCGCGACCGCCGCGACCGCCGTCAGGCTCGTCGCGCAGTCAGCCGTGCAGCCCTCGGGACGCAGCAGCAGCGACATGTATATGCCGCAGCCGGGCGCGGAGGCAAAGCTGCGCCCCAGCCTGCCGCGGCCTGAGGTCTGCGCGTCGGCAATGACGACCGTGCCCTCCGCCGCGCCCTCGGACGCAAGCTTCTTTAAATAATTATTCGTCGAATCAAGGCTCTCAAAAGCCTGTACCTTTATCTCCATCTTTTTGGCGGCGCTTTAGCTTTTTAGTGGCGCTTTAGCGCTTCTCCTATACATATATTGCAATTAGCAGTTAGCAATTAGCAGTTAGCGTTTAGCCAGCGGTATTCGCTCTCCGAGCGAATAAAATTCAAATCCGTGCGCGAAGCGCACACCGCACTTATTACCTGTTACTTTTTACTTCTTCACTCGCAGCCACAGGCTGCGCGGCGGATGAGGTGTAATCAAATTGTTTGCCGTCAGGCAAACACAATTGGCTAACGGCTAACGGCTAACAGCTATCCGCTAAACTAATTCTTAAGGCTCTGGAGGGGGGCGGGGATGCGTCCGCCGCGGGCGATGAAGGCGGAGCTGCCTGCCTTGTGCACGGGCATGACGGGAGCCGAGCCCAGCAGTCCGCCGAGCTCTATCATATCGCCGACACCCTTGCCCTCGACGGGTATAACGCGCACGGCGGTGGTCTTGCTGTTGACCATGCCGATGGCGGCCTCGTCGGCTATGATGGCGGATATCGTCTCTGCGCTCGTGTCGCCAGGGACGGCTATCATATCGAGCCCGACCGAGCACACGCAGGTCATGGCCTCGAGCTTGTCTATGGTAAGCGTACCGCACTCGGCGGCGGCTATCATGCCCTCGTCCTCGGACACGGGGATGAACGCGCCCGACAGTCCGCCGACGTGACCCGAAGCCATCACGCCGCCCTTTTTGACCGCGTCGTTCAGGAGCGCAAGCGCGGCGGTCGTGCCGTGTGTGCCGCAGGTCTCAAGCCCCATCTCCTCGAGTATGCGGGCAACGCTGTCGCCCACCGCGGGAGTCGGCGCGAGGGAGAGATCGACGATGCCGAAGGGCGTGTCGAGCCTGTGTGAGGCCTCCGCCGCGACCATCTGACCCATGCGCGTTATCTGGAAGGCGGTTCTTTTTATCGTCTCGGCAACGGTGTCAAACGGTGCGCCCTTGCACTTTTGCAGCGCATGGTACACGACGCCGGGTCCCGACACGCCGACGTTGATGACGCTGTCGGCCTCGCCCACGCCGTGGAAGGCTCCGGCCATGAAGGGGTTATCCTCCACGGCGTTGCAGAACACCACGAGCTTTGCGCAGCCGAGCCCGTCGGTATCGCGGGTAAGATGCGCGGTCTCTTTTATTATGCGCCCCATCTTGGCGACGGCATCCATGTTTATGCCGGCTCTCGTAGAGCCGACGTTCACGCTCGAGCAGACGAGGTCTGTCTGCGCCATGGCCTGCGGTATCGAGCGCAGCAGCAGTGTGTCGCCGCGGCTTTCGCCCTTCTGCACCAGCGCCGAGTAGCCGCCGATGAAGTTCACGCCGCAGGTCTTTGCCGCACGGTCGAGCGTCAGGGCAAAGGGAACGTAGTCCTCTGTAGCACAGCTCCCCGCGACGAGCGCGACGGGCGTGACGGATATGCGCTTGTTGACGATGGGTATGCCGAACTCGCTCTCGATATCCTCGCCGGTCTTCACGAGCTTTTCGGCGCGGCGGCATATCTTGTCGTATATCTTTTCGCAGCAGCGTGCGGGCTCCTCGCTCACGCAGTCGAGCAGCGAGATGCCCATGGTGATCGTGCGGATGTCCAGATGCTGCCGGTCGATCATGTCGATGGTGTCAAAGATGTTGTTAAGGCTCAGCATGGCGGCACCTCACAGCTTGTGCATCGCGTCGAAAATATCCTCGCGCTGGATGCGTATGGACAGGCCGCGCCCCTCGCCGTAGGTTTTCAGCACGCTCTTCAGATCCGCAAAGGGCTCGCCGCACAGCGCAAGATCGACGACCATCATCATTGTGAAGTAGCCCTCCATGATGGTCTGGCTGATGTCCAGAACGTTTATGTTGTGGTCTGCAAGCGTGTTGCACACGCCCGCGATTATGCCGACCTGATCCTTGCCGACGACCGTTACTATTGCTTTCATGTTTTGTCACTCCCGTGCTGTCAATGTCAATTAAATAATGTTAATTAAATCATTATATCCGATGCCCCCGTTTTTTTCAATATTTCCGGCGCTGTTTTTTTGCCGCTTAAAGGAGAGCGGAAAGGTATTGTTAATGGGGCTGCGGCTGTGTTATTATACAGAAAAGAAAAACTGTGAGGTGAGGGCATGAAATATACGGAGCTCATTTCCGAAATGACGGACGAGGAAAAGTGCTCGCTGTGCTCGGGAGACGATTTCTGGCACAGCAAGGGCGTTGCGCGGCTGGGGATACCGAGGATGATGCTGACCGACGGTCCGCACGGACTGCGCAAGCAGATCGGCAAAAACGACCATCTCGGCCTGAACGCGGCCTATCCCGCGACCTGCTTCCCGACGGCCTCGGCTGCGGCAAACAGCTGGGACGAGGACATGATCGAGCAGATGGGAGAGCGGCTGGGCGATGAGATGCTGGAGCAGCGCGTAGGCGTTATACTCGGCCCCGGCGTCAACATAAAGCGCAGCCCCCTGTGCGGCCGCAACTTCGAATACTACTCCGAGGACCCGCTGCTGGCAGGAAAATGCGCCGCCGCGCTCATACGCGGTGTGCAGTCGAGGGGGCTTGCCGCCTGCGTAAAGCACTTTGCGGCAAACTCGCAGGAAAGGCTGCGCATGACAAACGACTCGGTGCTTGACGAGCGCACGCTGCGCGAGATATACCTGCCGGCCTTCGAGATCGCGGTCAAGGAGGGGCATGTCAAGTGCCTGATGACCTCGTACAACATGGTAAACGGGCAGTATGCCAACGAAAACACGCATCTTTTGCAGGATATACTCACGCGGGACTGGGGCTATGACGGGCTCATCGTCACCGACTGGGGCGGCGATAACGACCGCGTGCTCGGCCTGCTTGCCGGAAACAGCCTCGAAATGCCAGGAACCGGCGGGGAGACTGACCGGCAGGTGCTTGCCGCTCTGCGCTCCGGCAGCGTGAGCGGGGCTCTGATCGACGAGCGCGTATCGCGTCTGCTGCGCCTTGTGGATGACGCGCAGGCGGCCTTTGAAAACGCCCCGGGCTGCGATATGGACGAGCACCACGCCTTTGCTGCCCGCCTTGCCGAGGAAAGCGCCGTGCTGCTGAAAAACGAGGGCGGCATACTTCCGCTCAAAAAGGGCGCGCGCATCGCCGTGATAGGCGACTTTGCGCTCAGACCGCGCTATCAGGGCGCGGGCAGCTCACGCATAGAGCCTACGAAGTTAGAGTGCGGGCTCGATGCGCTCAGGAGCGAGGGCGTGAACGTCATAGGCTGTGAGCCCGGCTTCAGGCGCAGCGGCGGCAGGAGCAAAAGGCTTCTGCGCCGCGCCTGCGGGCTTGCACGCAGAGCCGACACGGTGCTGCTGTGGCTGGGGCTCGACGAGGGCAGCGAGGCCGAGGGCGTTGACAGATCCCATATGCGCATACCCGACAATCAGGTCGAGCTGCTCAATGCGCTGCGCAGGGTCAACCCGAATATAGCCGTCATCCTCTCCTGCGGCAGCCCCGTGGAGACGGATTGGGATTTCGGCTGCAAGGCGCTGCTGCACGGCTTTCTCGGCGGTCAGGCCGGTGCGAGGGCTGTTGCGCGGCTCGTGACGGGCAAGGCAAGTCCCTCCGGCAAGCTGGCCGAGACCATGCCGCTGAAGCTTTCCGACACGCCGTGCTATGTCTACTACCCGGGCACCGAGCGCACGAGCGAGTACCGCGAGGGCATCTTCGTCGGCTACCGCTATTACGACACGGCGAAAAGGGCGGTGAAATACCCATTCGGCTTCGGCCTGAGCTACACGGCGTTTGAATACTCCGGCCTTGAGCTCTCGCCCGAGGGCGTGAGCTTCACGATAAAAAACACCGGCGATACCGAGGCCGCCGAGATCGCGCAGGTATACGTCGCCGCGCCGCAGGGCGGAGTGTTCTGCCCCGAAAAGGAGCTGCGCGGCTTTGTGCGTGTGAGCCTTGCCCCCGATGAGGAACGGCGCGTTTTCGTCGCGCTGCCGGAGCGGGCGTTCCAATACTGGAGCACAGCCGGACAGCGCTGGGCGACAGCCGGAGGGCGCTATGAGATACTCGTCGGCGCATCCTCGCGGGATATACGTCTGCGCACCTTCATCGAGAAGGAGGGCAACGGCGCTGACGGCTTCGGCGATCCGGCGCTTGCACCCTACCGCACAGCCGATGTGCAGAATGTTCCCGACGAGAGCTTTGCCGCGCTGCTCGGGCATGAGATACCTCAGCATCTGTGGGACAGAAGCGCGCCGCTGGAGTTTAACTCCGCCCTCGTTCAGGGCGCGTACCGCCCGGGCATAGGCCGCCTGCTGTACCGCCTGCTGCGCATGGTCTGGGGCTTTTTCCGGCTCACCGGCGACAGGGAGAACGCAAACAACACCGAGTTTGCCATGAACCTGCCATATCGCGGGCTTGCACGCTTCACCGGCGCTGTGACGGAAACGCAGGTGCGTGCGCTGCTGGGCGCCGCAAACCGCGAAAAGGGTGGGCTTCGGGCGCTCGTTCGTGCTTTCTCACATAAAAATAGCTGACTTAACTTTTCTTTTTGACATATCGGACGTTCTGTGTTAAAATGTTTTACGCTGTATGGAAGAATACTGTTTACAAAATGTAGCTTAATGTGGTATAGTTACTGCATCTGAACAACAAAGATTATATGGGAGGAAAACAACATGTGCATTAAGGCAATAGCCAATTTTGACTACGAGGCTGCGAAGGATAACCTCGTTGAAACCGTTAAGTACCTCGACGCAGGCAAGATCCTCGGCGTTGCAGGCAAGCTTCTTGAGATCAAGCCCAAGGTAGTGGCTCAGCAGATCAAGGATAAGCTCACTGATGAAGATACCCGCATCTTCGTGCAGAGCAAGGTTCGCCTCGTCGGCGATATCCTGACCTGGCCCATCAGCATGATCTCCAGCTTCACCTGATAGACAGCGTATAAAGCCTCCGTTCGATCCGAACGGAGGCTTTTTAGTTGCGCATTTAGTCTGCACCTATACGTTGATTGCAGGTGCACGGTATCGAGACATTGGAGGAAATAAGAACGTTTCGCGTCCCGTGAGTACAGTGCAAGCTTTGTACAGCATCTGAAATGATGCGCCGCAACCTGTAGGGAACAGGCTTGGCCACTCGCCGTGGCGGGCAATTCGCATTAAGATCAAGCTGGATGTGGTTGCTTGTGCCCGACCGAAACTACCGCCAATCCTCGTAGGGAACAGGCTTGCCTGTTCCGTCTGCTGCGGCTATTGACGCAGGTCATATGAATGCAGGTTTTAGATATACGGTCGATTTCTTCTGCCGATAATATTTGTACGTTTCGGAACAGGCAAGATAAGTCAGCCGATTTCGGTGCGCAGATAGGTGCAACAAGCGGAACAGGCAAGCCTGTTCCCTACAGGGTGCAGAGCAGTTTTTTAGATGCAGCAAAAACATTCCGCCGCACTAACGGGAGGCGAAACGCCGTAGTTTCCTCCCGAGTTTACGGTCGTGCACCCGCAATATACGTATAGGTACAGACTTCATACGCATCTAAAAAAGCGCGAAACGTTCTTGTTTATACCATTGTTTCGATACCGTGCTGACGCAATCAGCGTATAGGTAGCTGCGTCAATGCGCCTCTGAAAAAACAAGTGTTGATTTTCTTACGCTTATATAGTAGTATGTGTTTAAAGAAAAAATAAGGAGCGTGGTCAGCGTGGAAAACACAAGAAAGAAAAAAGAAGACAGACGTGTAAGATACACTAAAAAAGCCATCAGAGACGGCTTTTTGCAGCTGCTTGCCGTAAAGCCGATCGAAAAGATAAGCGTTACGGAGATCTGCCGCGAGGCGGACATCAACCGCGGCACGTTTTATGCGCATTACTCCGACCCATACGACCTCAAGCGCAGCCTTGAGGCTCAGCTGGCCGAGGCGATGCAGCAGCGCCTGAAGGAAAGCGGCGTGGAGCGCCTTGACTCGCTTGAAACGCTGCGCCTTCTGAAGGAAAACGAGGAGCTGTGCCGCGTATTCGCCGGGCCCTACGGCGACAACGACGCAATGCTCAAGGTCATCAGGCAGCACGCGGAGGATTATCTCGAGCAGGAGATACTCATCCTCGGCGAGCTGAGCGACCAGATGGCCGAGTGCCTCAAGGCGCTTCTCGTCTCGTCGATATCGACCGTCGTGAAGTACTGGCTCGACAGCGGCATGAAGGAGACGCCCGAGCGCGTTGCCTATGTGCTCGACACCTACTGCTTCAGCGGCATAAAGGGATTTCTGGAGAGCAAGGAGCCGAGCACGGACTGAGGCCGGGTCCTACGATTTACATAATGTGTTGATAACTTTGTTGAAAGTGTGCAAAACCATTGAATTTTAAGGGCTTTGTTTATATTCTGTTAACAAGTTGTTACCAATTGAGAGGGTGAAGACAATGAAAAGGATAATTTCCGTGCTGCTTTGCTGCGCGATGCTGGGCACATTGTGCGCCTGCCAGCACGTTATAGACCTCGAAAAGCGCACGCCCGTGCCGCGTTTTGACATGACGGCAAGCTACAGCTTCACCGACAAAGAGCTTACAAACGACGACGGTGTTCCGTACTATAAGCAGAGCCTCGGCACGGCGCAGATCAGTTCGAAGGACGAGCACGCAGCCGAGCGCATAAATGCGTCTCTGGCGGAGCTGAACGTAAGGTTCAAGGCCGATGCCGAGTACACGCAGCGCGTCGCAGAGGATCAGACCGAGGGCGAGATCATCGAGCTGAGCTACCGCTGCACGCCGAGCGTCACGCGCTGCGATACGCGGGCGCTGAGCATCGTGTTCGATGTTTCGCAGGATATCGGCGGCCTGCACGCCGACTTCACGCGCATAAGCCGCAGCTATGACTCCGACAGCGGCGAGCTGCTGAGCCTTGCGGACATCGCCAAGAACGAGGAGCAGCTCAAGACCTTCATCAAAAACTACGTCATCGGCCTTGCCGCCGGAGACGAGTACAAGGAAAACGGCGAGAGCCTGCTCTTTGAGGATTTCGAGACTGCCATCGGCGAGCTCGTCGATGCGGGCGGCAACTGGTATCTCAACGACACGGGGCTCGTCGTGTATGCCAATCCCTATGATATCGCGCCCTACAGCAGCGGCGTGCTGCTGTTCGAGATACCCTATTCCGCGCTCGAGGAATTTCTGAGCGTGGATCTTGCGCCGGTAGATTACGAGGGCGAGAACGGCATGATCCTCGCCGACAACGGCTTTACCGTGGATCGTGACAGCCTCAATATCCTCGGCACGGTGACAGTCGATGCCGAGGGGCAGAGCGTTGTGCTCTCAGCCGAGGAGACGGTGTACAACGTAAGGGTCTACACCGAGAGCCGCACGCTGTGGCAGCGCAATTACCTCACCAGCGGCGAGGGCGTGGAGGTCATAAGCTATATCCCCGACGCTGCGCCGAACATCGCCGTGTACTATCAGCTTGCCGACGGCACCGAGGTCGTCCGCGGCATATTCCAGAGCGGCAGGGACGGCGCGATACTGCTTGTCGATGCCATGACCTCCGACAGCACGGATGCCTTTGCAAGGCTCTGGCCGGTGAAGAGCGACGAGGTCAGGAATTTCTGAGGTAGAATGTAAATGGACAGACTTGCGAAGATCCGCGGCGGGCTCATTGATCTTGGGCTCGACGCGGTGCTGATAACGGATGAATTGAACCAGCGCTATGCGACGGGCTTTGCCTTCACAGACGGCGCTGTGCTCGTGACGCTCGACAGGGCGTTTCTTATCACCGACTCGCGCTATATCGAGGCGGCGGAGAAAAGCGTTTCGGGCGATATAACGCTGCGCATGTTCGGCGCGGGCAAGCGGCTTACGGAGCTCGTGCGCGAGGCGATGGCCGAGTGCGGCGTGACGGCGGTCGGTGCGGAGGAGTTTTCCCTCCCGCACGGGACGTATCTGGGCTGGCAGCGGGCGCTGGGGGTGCAGCTGCACCCGTGCCAGAGCCTGTTCAACAGCCTCCGCGCCTCAAAGGACGAGAGCGAGCTGCGCAGCATGAGAAGGGCGCAGGCGATAGCGGAGAAGGCGCTCGACGATGTTCTGCACATCATACGCCCCGGCGTATCCGAGCGCGATATCGCCGCCGAGATCACCTACAGGCTCTTAAAGCACGGCGGCGAGGGCAACAGCTTTGACCCCATTGCCGTCACGGGCGCAAACTCCAGTATGCCGCACGGCGTGCCCTCGGATACACCTGTGCGCGAGGGCGATTTTGTGACCATGGATTTCGGCTGCAAAAAGGACGGCTACTGCTCGGACATGACGCGCACCGTCGCGGTCGGCAGCGCTACCGACGAGATGAAAAACGTCTACGATACCGTGCTGCGCGCCCAGCTTGCGGGCATCGCCAAGGCTGCCGCCGGAGTAACGGGCGCGGAGATAGACGGCGCTGCGCGCAGCGTCATTGCCAATGCCGGCTACGGCGAGTATTTCGGGCACAGCTTCGGCCACTCGCTGGGGCTTTATATCCACGAAGGTCCGGCGGCTGCACCGTCGGTGAATACGCCGATGCCGCTTGGTGCGGTGATATCCGCAGAGCCCGGCATATACCTGCCGGAGAGGTTCGGCGTGAGGATCGAGGATGTGCTCATCCTGCGCGAGGGCGGCTGCGAGGATATAACAAAGGCGGGTAAGGAACTGATAATTTTATAGAGGGAGAGAGACAATGGCAAAGGGAAACAAGAAAAAGGGCAGGAAGTTTGACCTGTCGATGACCCCGTTTCTGTACATCGGCTTCATCGTCGTGTGCGCAACGGCGCTGCTGCAAAGCTTCATTCCGAGCTTTCCGGTGGGGCTGCGGAACATACTGTACATAATCGGAGTTCTGGCAATGCTCGTGTATATGTTCCAGATCGCGTTCGAAAAACGCACCGGAAAACGCGAAAATGACGCTCCGGCAAAGGAAAATAAGAGCAAAAGACTAAAATAATCTTGCAATATGGCGCATTTTAATGTAGACTAATAAGGCTATAGACTAATTTAAGATTTCACATAGGAGGATATCCATTATGCCAATTACAGCAGGTGATTTCAGAAACGGTGTTACTTTCGAGATGGACGGCCAGGTCATGCAGGTCGTCTCCTTCCAGCACGTCAAGCCCGGCAAGGGCGCGGCCTTCGTCCGCACCAAGATGAAGAACGTCATCACCGGCGCCGTTACCGAAACTTCCTTTAACCCCACCGCAAAGTTCGAAAGCGCTACCGTCGAGCGCAAGACCATGGAATACAGCTACAGCGACGGCAGCCTCTATTACTTCATGGATCCCGAGACCTATGAGCTCGAGCCCGTTGACGAGTCCAACCTCGGCGACAGCTTCAAGTTCGTAAAAGAGAATATGGAGTGCACCATCTACTCCTACAAGGGCAAGGTCTATAACGTCGAGCCGCCCTTCTTCGTCGACCTCGTCGTCACCGACACCGACCCCGGCTTTGCAGGCAACACCGCTACCAACGCGACCAAGCCCGCTACCCTCGAGACCGGCGCAGAGGTCAAGGTGCCCCTCTTCATCGAGCCCGGCGAGAAGATCCAGATCGACACCCGTACCGGCGAGTACCTCAGCCGCTCCAAGTGATCTCAGAGGCGCATTGAGGCTGTACCTATACGTATATTGCAGGTGCACGGTATCGAGGGCGCTGCGGTTTCCGCAGCAAGCAGTTAGCAGTTAGCTGTTAGCAGTTAGCTGAAGGTATTCGCTCTCCGAGCGAATGAAATTCAGTCTGTGCGCGAAGCGCACACCACACCTATTACCTATTACTTTTTACTTCTTCACTCACAGCCAGAGGCTGCGCTGACGGATGAGGTGTAATTAAATCCGTGCGGCAAAGCCGCACACATTTAGCTAACCGCTAACTGCTAACAGCTCGCCGTAGCTTCCTGCGCGGCAGCCGGTCGAGCCGGCGCAAAAAACGTATCGGTACAATGTAAAAACGCTACTGAAAAAGGAGATAATTAATGACAGTAAGTGAAAAAGTTGCATATCTCAAGGGTCTTGCCGACGGTCTCGGCATAAAGGACAACACCAGCGAGGGCAAGCTTATGCTCGCCGTCATTGATGTGCTCGATGCCATGGCCGAGGATATCGAGGCTGTTGATGCCCACGCAAAGGACCTGTCCGACAGCATCAGCGACATTAGCGAGGACATGGAATACCTCGAGGATCTCTGCATCGGCGAGAACGACGGCGATGACGATTACCGCTTCTGCAGCGACGATGCCGAGGACGATGCCGAGGCTGTACCGGCGTGCACCGGCTGCTGCTCGAGCTGCGGCGACGAGCAGGAGTACGAGGTCACCTGCCCCAAGTGCGGCGAGACCATCACCGTTTTCGAGGAGGACCTCGATTTCGGCTCGATCCGCTGCCCCAAGTGCGACGCGGAGCTCGAGTTCGACACGAGCAGCGACAGCGGTAAGGATAAGTAAAATTACAGAAGCAAAAGATAGTGCGGATTTTAGTCTGCACTATCTTTTTTTCGTTTGATATTAAATTTAGCTTCCGACCATGCGGAACGGGCAAGCCCGTTCCCTACGAGGATTGGAGGTAGTTTTGGTCGGGCACAAGCAACCGCATCCAGCTTAATCTTAATGCGAAATGCCCGCCACGGCGAGTGGCCAAGCCCGTTCCCTACGGCACTGCGATGTGCGGCTTCGCCGCACTGATTTGAATTTCATTCGCTCGGAGAGCGAATACATTTGGCTAACAGCTAACAGCTAACTGCTAACAGCTTGCGGGGAGCGAAACGTTCTTATTTATGCCATTGTCTCGATACCGTGCACCTGCAATATCTGTATAAGTACAGCCTCAATGCGCCTCTAAAAAGAGCATTTTCAAAGCGCCTCCGAGATAGACAGGGTGTCCATGATGGCGAGCATTTCGGGGTTTGAGCGGAGCTTTATGCGCTCGTCCTCGTTGTCGTCGCCCATGAGCACGACGGTTGCCAGCACATAGTCGGCGGTGGAGCCGGCGGCGGGGAAGGCCATGCAGTAGCTGCCGCCGTTGGTGAAGCAGATGCCGCTTGCGTTTTTGAAGCTGACTCTGCCGAAGTTCTTGTAGTTTTCCTCGACCGATTTCTCGAGCGCGGCGAAGTCCTCGCCGTGGTAATAGGGCGCGTACTCGATCTGGATGGCGAAGTCATCGGCGCTGACGATGGCGACGTGCGAGTCGCCGGAATCGGTGATGTAGGCCTCGGAGACGACGGCAAAGCCGTGCTTATCCGCGTCGTAGCTGACGGAGACGTTGATCTCCTTTGCGTCCTTGTAGCCGCTTGCGAAGCTGTAAACGCCGGACTGCGGATTTTTCATGGAATACTCCGCGTTCTTCTTGCCGCCGGACTTGGCCGCCGGCTTTGCGGCAGCCTTTGCCGCGGGCTTTTTATCCGCGCCGGACTTGCCCTTGAGCGCAAACGCTGCGCCTGCCGCTGCCGCCGCCGCAATGGGTGCTATGACGAGCCATTTTTTCATTATCAAGACCTCCGTTATTCGTTTTTTATCGCTTGCCCTGATTTTACTCCATACCGGCGGCTGTAGTCAAGCGCTGCGTGCAAGTTGAAATTAAAAGTAATACATGGTATAATTAATTTATTAACATAAAGGACATTAAACTGTATGAAAACTCCGCTTATGATGATAATCAACCCCGCGGCGGGCAAGGGCGGCTTCAGCCGCGGTCTGCCGGATGCGCTGAAAATGCTGTCCGATGCGGGCTATGCGGTCACGGTGTATTTCACCGAGAGCCGCGGCCACGCAACCGAGCTTGCCGCGAGGTATGCCGCAGGGTATCCGCGCCTGCTGGTTCTGGGCGGCGACGGCACGCTCGCCGAGGCGATAGCCGGACTCATGCCGCTTGAGGAAAGGCCGCAGGTGGGCTATATCCCTATCGGCACGGCCAACGACGTGGCGCGGACGATCGGGCTGCCGAAGAACGATATCCCCGCCGCTGCGCAGCGCTTCATCGACGGCACGCCCCACGCCTTTGACGAGGGGCGGCATGACGGCGGCTACTTCAACTATGTCGCGGCCTTCGGCGCGTTCACCGAGGTCAGCTACGCAACGCCGCAGGAGATAAAAAAGCAGCTCGGCGAGGCGGCGTACCTGATCGGCGCGATGAAGAGCCTGTCAACGCTCAAAAGCCGCCGCGTCACCGTCGAGTATGACGACGGCGTGATCGACGGCGAGTTCCTCTACGGCAGCATGTCAAACTCCTACTCCGTGGCAGGCTTCATAGACCTGCCGCGCAGCGAGATCGACCTCGGCGACGGACTGCATGAGCTCGTGCTGGTCAAAAAGCTCCCGAACGCCGCTGCGCTCGCAGCGCTGGCGGCAAAGGTGCTCAGCCACGACCTGAACAGCGAGTACATAATCATAAAGCACACCCGCCGCGCAAGCTTTGCGTTCGATGAGCCCGAGACATGGACCTTCGACGGCGAAAACGGCGGCGCACACAGCCGCCTGTGTCTTGAAAACTGCCCTCAAGCTATCACCCTTGTTTTTTAGCGGCGCATTGAGGCAGTCACGGATACGCATATCTCTGGTGGCACGGTATCGAAACAATGGCATAAACTACAGCGTTTCGCACAACGTTAGTGCGGTGCAATGTTTTTGCAGCATCTCAAAAGCTGCGCCATTTTCCGTAGGGAACGGGCATGCCCGTTCCGCTTGTTGAAGTTTCCACTGCACCGAAATAGCCGCACCCGTAGGGAACGGGCATGCCCGTTCCGCTTGTCGAAGTTTCCACTGCACCGAAATAGCCGCACCCTTGCCCGTCTGCACCAGACTAAAACCAAACACATATGCAAAAGACAGCTTGGATTCAAATATCCGAGCTGTCTTTTCAGCATTTAATATAGATATTTGTTCTGACTATACGGAACAGGCAAGCCTGTTCCCTACAGGGACTGGCGGTAGTTTCGGTCGGGCGCAAGCAACTACATCCAGCTTAATCTCCATGCGAAATGCCCGCCACGGCGAGTGGCCAAGCCCGTTCCCTACGAGGATTGGAGGTAGTTTTGGTCGGGCGCAAGCAACTACATCCAGCTTAATCTCCGTGCGAAATGCCCGCCACGGCGAGTGGTCAGGCAGGCCTGTTCCCTACGAGTTGCGGCGCAGCATTTGAGATGCAGCAAAAACATTGCAACGCACTCGCGGGAGGCGAAACGTCTTTATTTCCTCCATTGTTTCGATACCGTGCTGACGCAATAAGCGTATAGGTAGGTGCGTCAATGCGCCTCAGCGTGTCAAAAAAGCCTGCGGCTTTTTTTCACGCTGAAAAAAACGCCACATTTTTTGTGAAGCTTATGCTTCACAAAAAATCTCGCTGCGCTCGTCAAAAAGCCTGATAAATCAGGCGTTTTTGATGGCT
>CAVGXR010000012.1:0-45059 GCA_963633225.1 Collinsella aerofaciens | reverse complement strand
GTAGGGAACGGGCTTGCCCGTTCCGCTTGCTGAAGCTTCCACCGCACTGAAATAGCTGTAACATTGTCCGTCAGTGCCAGACTAAAACAGAATACAGACGAAAAAAGACAGCTCAGACTTAAAATCTAAGCTGTCTTTTCAGCATTTTTTCAGCATTTAATATAGATATTTGTACCGACTTCACGGAACAGGCAAGCCTGTTCCCTACAGGGTGCGGTGATTTCGGTGCAGTGGAAACTTCAGCAAGCGGAACGGGCAAGATAAGTTCCCTACGACACAGCGGTGTGCGCTTCGCACACAATTTGAATTCTATTCGCTCGGAGAGCGAATACCTACGGCTAACAGCTAACTGCTAACCGCTAACAGCTACGCTGCGGTTTCCGCAGCGGCATCAATTCGCCTCTGAAATCACGGCTGGACAGAGTCCTTGATGCTGCCGAGATAGCTCTTGAGCCCGTTGACGAAGGTCTCGGGAGTCTTGAGGATGCCCTCAACATCGCCCTTATCGTATGCCTGACCGATGCCCTCGAGCATTGCGACGAAATCGTCCGTCGAGGTCTCGACACCGCTCTCGACCTTGTCGCCATAGGTCCAGAGGCTCTCGAGCTTGATAACGTCGCCGCCGACCTTGTCGCTGATGTTAGCCTTGATCTGGCCGAGCTTGGTGCTGACGGTGGCCTGAGTCTTTTCGACGGCTGCCGCAAGACCGTTATCCGCCGCGTCGTTATCTGCGAGGCTTACGGGTGCAAATATAACGGCGAAAAGCATGACAGCAGCGAGCACCGCAGCCAGTATCATAACAGCATTCTTTTTAAGAGTGTTGGACATTTTCTTACCTCCATTTTTGCGATTTTTGTTTAAGTCTATACTTTTTCCCCTTGATAGTATATATTTAAGCATATCATGAGAAATAATGCAAGACTTTTTTATTAATTTTAATAAAAATTTTCCACAGGGAGGTTTTCTGTCCCAAGATGAAGGCCAGCTCACCGAAAACAAGGCCGCCGATGACATCCGCAACGACGTGCTGCTTGACAAACAGCGTTGACAGGAACACGAGCGCGGTGAACACGCCGCAGAATACCCTGTACCCTGTTTTTGCCTTGGGAGAGCACAGCGCCTGACGGAACACGAGGTAGGCCAGCAGGCAGTGCATCGAGGGGAAGCAGTTGGTCGGAGTGTCGAGCGCGTAGGTGATCGACAGCATCCATGTGAACAGGCCGTCCGGCTCTATGTCGGGGCGCTGGATGCAGCTCGGGAAGGCGATGAAGATAAAGCCGCATATGAGCTCGGCGAATATAACGCCCGCAGCATAGTGACAGCAGCGCTCCTCGTCCTGAAGCGAGATAACATACAGACCCGTGAGCCAGAACAGGAAGGTCATGGTGTATACGACGATCCACTCGGGTCGCAGCGGAATGAGTGCGTCGATGCCGAGCGTAACGTCCCATGCCCGCGAAAAATCGGCGAGCGACTTCGAGCCCAGCCATACGAGCGCGTGCATTGCGCAGATGCACAGCAGCGGCGCAGCTGCGTAGGCGTGCAGGGGGATTGTTTTGTGTTTTTGCATATTGTTCCTCTTATACTTCAGATAAGCGAGAGGGCGTGCTGCATTGCAATGGCGACACCCGTGATGCCGAGCCAGCAGCAGAAGCCGAGCAGAAGGGGCTTGCCGCCGGTCTTTATGAGCTTGACGGGGTTGGTGTTCAGGCCGATGGCGGCCATGGCGAGGACGATCATGAACTTGCTCAGCTCCTTGAGAGGATTGAACACGCTTGCGTCAACGCCCAGCGCCTGCGCAACGGTCGTGATGACCGAGGCGAGGATGAAATAGAGGATGAACATCGGGAAAACGCTCTTGATGCTGACCTTCTTGCCCGACTCACCGGCAGACCTTTTCGAGCGTATAAGCGCAAGGACGAGGGTGATCGGTATGATGGCAAGGGTGCGCGTGAGCTTTACGGTGACGGCCTTATCGAGCGTCTGCGAGCCGAGACCCCACATGCTGTCCCAGGTCGAGGCGGCAGCGGTGACGGAGGAGGTGTCGTTTACGGCGGTTCCCGCAAAGATGCCGAAGGCCTCGCCGGAGGTGGTGGAAAAGCCGAGGAGCGTGCCCATGAGCGGGAAGATGAGCGCCGCAATGACGTTGTAGAAGAAAATGACGGATATAGCCTGCGCTACCTCCTCGTCGCTTGCGTCGATGACCGGCGCAGTGGCGGCGATGGCCGAGCCGCCGCAGATAGACGAGCCAACGCCGATGAGGGTGGATATCTTAGAGGGTATCTTCAGCGCTTTGCACATGATAAACGCTACCAGCAGCGAGGTCGTGATCGTGCTCAGGATGATCGGCAGCGACTGCACGCCCGTGCGACCTATGACCGCAAGGTTCATGCCGAAGCCGAGCAGTATGACCGCCCACTGGAGTATCTTCTTGGAGGTGAATTTGATGCCCGCCTCGAAGGGGGCGCGGTTTGTGATGAACATTCCGGCGATCATGCCGAGCAGAATGGAGATAACGGGGCCGCCTACGACGGCAAATTTGCGGCCAAGCAGCCATGCCGGGACTGCGATAACAAGACACAGCAGCAGTCCCTTGAGTTTTTCTTTCATGGGGTGATTCTTCTTTCTATACTATGCGAATTTAATAATAATGTATGCGACGGCGGCGATCTGCACGAGAGCGATCAGCGGAAAGCCGATGGCAAAGCTCTTGTGCAGCGTTTTGTGGCGGAAGGAATACATGCCGAGCGTACCGCCGAGAGCACCGCCCAGAAAGGCCAGCAGAAACAGCGTCCTTTCGGGGATACGGCGCTTTTGAAGCTTTGCAAGCAGCTTGTCTATGCCCATGAGGGCGCACAGCAGCACATTGACCGCTGCGAGATAATAGGCAAGATACTCCATCACAGCTTGAGCAGATTAAGGCCAACGTCGGCATCGGCGTATCTGTCGATCTCGCCGTCGATGACGGTGACTATCATCTCACAGGTGGCGGAGACGAGCGCACGGTTCAGATGTCCGCCGAACACCTCGCCCTTTTCGTTGCCTGCGGACATGTGTATATGGGTGTAAAACTTACCGTCCATGGTGTTGATGCTGCCCGTGAGGGAGACGATCTCAAATGCGCCCTTGAACTCGTTTGAGTAATATTTTTTCTCCGCTGTGTTGAAAACGCCGACGGTGAAGTCGTTTACCGCGCCCAGAGCAGAGACGGAGGCGAGCTTTATGTTTTCCTTTTCCGCAAGCTCGCGTATCTTGTCGAGTATTTCCTCGCCGCGGTCGATGCGTACAACGATGGTTTTGTCAAATCTTTTGTACTTCATTGCTTATTTTCCTTTCTTTTTTGAACCGGGCTTCGCCGTCTTTTTGGACTTGGGCTTTGCCCAGCCCTTGGCGTAGCCGGCTTTTTTCGTTATCTGGGGCTTTTCTGGCTCCTTCGGCTTTGCCGGAGCCTTTGCTCTCGGCGGACGGTCGGGACGCACAAGGCACTCCGGCCCGTAGCCGATGAGATCCTCTCTGCCCGCCTCCTTGAGCGCCTCGATGACGAGCTTGCGCTTGTCGGGGCGCTTCCACTGCAAAAGCGCACGCTGCATGGCCTTTTCATGGAAGCTTTTTGCGACGTACACCGACTTCATCGTCATGGGGTCTATGCCCGTGTAGTACATGCAGGTCGAGACCGTGCCCGGAGTGGGGTAAAAGTCCTGGACCTGCTCGGGCTGGCGGCCCATTTTGTTGAGGTACTCGGCCAGCGCAACAGCGTCGGCGAGCGTGCTGCCCGGATGCGAGGACATGAGGTAGGGCACGACGTACTGCTCCTTGGAAAAGCGCGTGTTGAGCTTTTTGTACTTGTCCATGAACCTTTCGTACACGCCGATGTGCGGCTTGCCCATATAGTCGAGGACGCTGTCGATGCAGTGCTCGGGCGCGACCTTGAGCTGGCCGGAGATGTGATATTTCACGAGCTCGGCGAAGAAGTCGTCGTTTTTGTCCTCGAGCATATAGTCGTAGCGTATGCCCGAGCGCACAAAGACCTTTTTTACGCCCGGGATCTGCCGCAGCTTGCGCAGCAGGGCGAGGTAATCGGAGTGGTCGGCATCGAGATTGGGGCAGGGTGTGGGCGCAAGGCAGCGGCGGTCGGCGCACATGCCGCATTTGGCCTGCTTCCTGCAGGAGTGATGGCGGAAGTTTGCCGAGGGGCCGCCGACATCGTTTATATAGCCCTTGAAATCCGGAAATTTCGTGAGCGCCGTTACCTCGCGTATGACGCTTTCATGGCTGCGGCTGGTGACCATCCTGCCCTGATGGAAGGCCAGAGCGCAGAAGTTGCAGCCGCCGAAGCAGCCTCGGTTGTGTATGACCGAGAACTTTACCTCCTCGATGGCGGGAACACCGCCGAGGGGCTCGTACATGGGGTGGTACTGCTTGGTGTACGGAAGCTCGGCAACGCGGTCGAGCTCCTTTGTCTCGAGCGGCATCGCGGGGGGATTTATTATAAGATAGCGCCCGTCGTGCTCCTGAATGAGCGCCCTTCCGCGCACGGGGTCGTGCTCGGCGTATTCAAGGCGCGTCGCGTCCGCGTAAAAGCGCTTGCTGTCGCAGACATCGGCAAAGGAGGGCAGGCTTACGCTGTCAAAGGCGCAGCCGGCCTTGTCGTGCGTCAGAAAGCCCGTGCCGCGTATATCGTGCATCTCGGACACGGGAATCTTCTTTTTCAGTCTGCGCGCTATCTCGCGTGTGGCCGTTTCGCCCATACCGTAGACGAGCATATCCGCGCCGGAATCGACGAGGATGGAGCGGCGCACCTTATCGTCCCAGTAGTCGTAGTGCGCAAAGCGGCGCAGCGAGGCCTCAAGTCCGCCGATTATGATCGGAACGTCCGAGCCGAAGGCCTCGCGGGCACGGTTTGCGTAAACTATCGTCGCCCTGTCGGGGCGCAGTCCGGCCTTTTTGCCGGGCGAATAAAAGTCCTCGCTGCGTCGCTTTTTGGCCGCCGTGTAGTGCGCGACCATGGAGTCGAGGTTCCCCGCGCCTATCAGAACGCCCAGACGCGGCCTGCCGAAGGCGGCGAAGGTCTCAGCCGAGTGCCAGTCGGGCTGCGCACACACCGCAACGCGGTAGCCGTCGGCCTCGAGGACCCTGCCGATGACCGAGGTCCCGAAGCTCGGGTGATCGACGTATGCATCGCCCGTTACGAGCAGAAAATCATACCACCACCAACCGCGCTCATGCATTTCGTCCTGCGAGACGGGCAAAAATTCAAGATCGTCTGTCATATAAGCTCTCCCCAATACCAGCCCGACGTGCCCCTGTGCTTTACAAGGCAGCCACGCGAGGTCTCCTCCACGACGCTTACCTCGTCGCCGGCTTTAAGCTCCAGCACAAGGTCGGTCGAATCATTGCATTTGCAGAACTCCCCGTCGGAGTAAAGGTACTTTGTCAGTATCTCCATCTCGTAGCCCGTGCGGACATGGCGCACGAGGGAAAACTCCTCGCCGCGGCGCAGCACCTGAACGTCGTTGTCGCCCCAGCGAATATAATAGCTCCTTTTGCTCCCGCGCTGAGCCGTTTTCACTCTGCGCACGGGGAAGGGGTCGTAGGCCTCGAAGGAAAAGTCCTCGCTGCCCTCGCAGGGAATGATGAGCGCGTTCAATTGCCCGTCGTCCTTTAACGAGCAGCCGCCGTCGATGGAGATGACGCGGTGCTGCCTGTCGATTATCGGATTTGCGCAGACGCGGTCGGGCAGGTACAGCATCACCGGCCAGTGACCGACGATGACCCACTTGTCGAAAGTGTAGCCGCGATCCATAAATGCGTCAAATTTCATGCAGTCGCCGCCGAGCTGCCGCTCTATGGGCTCGTCCGGCCTTATGCCGCCGTGCACGAAGATATAGTGCGGCGTCTCGATGACGTGCGGAAGAGAGCGCAGAAAGCTCCACTCGGTCTCAAAGCGTTCGGCAAGCTCGGGAATGATGCTCGGAAAGTCGAGCTGCGGGCTTATCTCAATGCCCATCTCCGTGAGCATGTCCCACACGAGGCCGCCGCGCTTTTCGAGCATATACTGCACGATGCGCGTATCCCAGTAGCGCCGCTCGGCGGAGATGATATCGCTCCATGTGTCGCAGTTGCCGCAGACGGCGCGGCAGTTCCCGCGTTTGGCAAGCTCCATTATAAAGCGCAGTGTCTCAAGGCTTTGCCCGCCCTTTTCGAGAAAATCGCCGTCTATGATGAGCTCGTCCGAATCGGAGAAATTTATTTTTTCAAGAAGCCCTCTGAAATAGGGCATATTCGCGTGTATATCGGAAATTGCGATGATGCGGCAGCCATGCGTGCTGAGCTTTTCCACGCGGGCCTTGATATTCCACATTGACATTGTTATTCAAATCTCTTTTCCATGAGGTACAGCGGTGCGCCCGCGCCCGGCTCGCTGCCGAGTACGCTGAAGCCGAGTCCCTCGTAAAATTTTATCGCCGCAGCGTTCTCCGACGAGACGTGCAGCCGGAGCTTTTCCCTGCCGAGCATCTCGTAATTGGTTATCGCACGACCCATGAGCTGCGTGCCGAGCCCCATGCCGCGCAGCTGCTCCTTTACGTACACAAGGCTCACCCAGCCGGCGAGAGCACCCTTTGAGCGCTCGGGGTCTGTTTCGATAATTCCGGCAAGCTCGCCGTCGGAGCGGAAGCCCTTGAGTATCGCACGCTTATCGGCGGCAAAATGCCGCTTTGCCGAGGCAAGATAGGTCTCGGGATAAAAGCCCTTGAGATCGCCGTGCACAGCCTTCCATGACGCGGCGTAGAGCTCCTTGTAAAGCTCGGGCTCGCGGTTCGGGTCGAGCGGCTCGTAGTAGAGGTTGTTCGGATCCGCTCCTCGTGTCTCCTTCTTCCACCAGCTCTGCCGCGCAAAGGTCGAAAGCTCCGGCGGCAGGTGGGAGTTGTCGTTGTAATACTCAACTGAGAACGCGCCGCCGTCGTATATGAGCTTGCTCACGGCGGTGTTGTCCCCGTGCGGGAGATTCGGGATGTCGCGGCTTTTCACGTTCAGGATATACGCAAGAAGCGAGCGTATTGCCATGCCGTGGGACACAACGGCGACCGTTTTGCCCTCATTTGCCTCCGCAATGTCTCTGACGGCGGAAACTATGCGCTCGGTGCACTCGGCGAAGGTCTCGGCCTTCGGAGCGCGCCATTCGTCGGGGTCATTGTTGAAGTTGTCCATCTGCACGGGGTCAAACCTGTACATATCGCCGAAGCTCATACCCTCGCACACGCCGAGGTTTATCTCCCTCAGGCGCGGCGTGAGCTGCATACGGAGCGCATGGTACTTCGTTATCGCGCCCGCCGTAGTCACCGTGCGGCGCAGATCGCTTGAATAAAGCGCGTCGAGCGGAACGCTTTTGAATCTCTCCGCAAGGTAGGCTATCTGCCTGTGTCCGCGTGGTGTTATGAAGCTGTTGTGCTGTCCCTGCACGATGCGGTAGAGGTTTCCCTCCGCCTCGGCGTGACGAATCATGTATATCGTTGTCATTTGCCTTGACCTCAATTGCTTAATAATGATATAATACTATATTATATTTACTTTCCTCAATAAATCAAGTGGGGGCTAACGTGAGAGTTTTACATCTTATCTCCGGCGGAGACTCGGGCGGCGCAAAAACGCATGTTCTTTCGCTTCTGCGCGGACTGAACGGCTTTATACGCGCAGACCTTGTCTGCTATAAGGAGGCATCCTTCGCAAAGGAAGCGCGTGAAATGGGCATACCGACGCAGGTTTTTGCCGGAAGCTTCGATATCGGCCTTAAAAAAACACGCGAGGTCATAGAAAACGGAAATTACGACATTGTACACTGCCACGGCAGCCGCGCTAATCTGACGGGCGCACTGCTCAAGCGGCATTTTGACATTCCCTTTATAAGCACCGTCCACAGCGACTATAAGCTCGATTACCTTGGCCGTCCGCTGGCGGCCATGACCTACGGGCAGCTCAATAAAATGGCGCTGCGCAAAATGGATTACCGCGTCTGCGTTTCCGACAGTATGCGCCAGACGCTTATAGACCGCGGCTTTGACGCGAACAGGCTGATGACGATCTATAACGGCGTTGATTTTTCCCGACCCGCGCCGGAGATCACGCGCAGCGAGTGGTTTTCCGAGATCGGCTGCACCTTTCCCGACGACAGCATCATCCTCGGCATTGCGGCGCGCTTTGACGCGGTAAAGGACGTTGCCACGACCGTGCGCGGCTTTGCCGGAGCCGCGAAGGAAAACGACAGGCTGCGGCTTCTCATCGCCGGCGACGGCAGAGAGCGCGAAATGCTCGAGGCGCTGTGCACGGAGCTCGGCGTGCGGGACAAGGTCTTTTTCGCGGGCTGGATAAGCGACATGGACGGCTACTATGCAAGCGTTGATATAAATGCGATAAGCTCCCTGTCAGAGACCTTCCCCTATGCCGTGACGGAGGCTGCACGCGCCGGAATACCGACCGTTGCGTCCCGCGTCGGCGGCCTGCCGCGGCTCATAATAAACGGCGAGACCGGAATGCTGTTCAAGCCGCAGGATCATGAGATGATGACACGCTGCATCCTCGCCCTTGCAAACGACGAGGCGCTGCGCAAAAAGCTCGGGCAGGCGGTCTATGACAAGGCAAAGCGCGAATTTTCCACCGAAAGCACCTGCCAGAGGCAGCTGAAGATATATAAAACCGTTATTGATAGACATAAGCAGCCGCGCTGCGGTGCAGTCATATGCGGCGCTTACGGCCACGGCAACGCAGGAGACGAGGCGCTTCTGACGGCTATAACCGCGCAGCTGCGGCAGCTCGACCCCGATATGCGCATTGTCGTCGTGTCGAAAAATGCGCGGCACACCAAGCGCACGCACGGGCTGAGCGCTATACGGCGCGATCAGGTCATAAGGCTGCGCCGCGAGCTGAGATGCTCGAAGATATTCATAAGCGGCGGAGGCAGCCTTATTCAGGATGTCACGAGCCGCCGGAGCCTGTGGTTTTATCTGCACACGATATCGCTTGCAAAGAAATACGGCTGCAAGGTGCAGATGTACGGCTGCGGCATGGGGCCGCTCAATTACGCCTACGACCGCCGGAGGGCGGCAAAAACGATAAACGCCTGCGTGGATGCCATAACCCTGCGCGACCCCATGAGCCTTGAGCTCACGCGGGAGATCGGCGTGACGGTGCAGGAGGTGCTCGTCACGGGCGACCCTGTTTTGAATCTGAGCGGCAGAAGCGATGCGGACGCAAAGCTTTTCATGCGCAGCCACGGCATCGACCCCAACGGCAGCTATGTCTGCCTCGGCCTGCGCAACTGGCACGGCTTTGCCGAAAAAAGCGGCGAGATACGCGCAGCCCTGCAATACTGCCACGACAGATACGGGCTCACGCCGCTGTTCATGCCGATGAACTACGACCGCGATATAGCGCTGACAGAGCCCATAACACGCGGCATGGACGCACCGTTTTTCGTTATGCCGAGGACGGAGGACGCGGAGCTTGAGATAGCGCTCGTGCGGCAGACCAAGCTCGTGCTTGCGATGCGCCTGCACAGCCTCATGTATGCGGCCTGCGGCGGCGTGCCGTCGGTCGGGCTGAGCTATGACCCCAAGGTCACCGGCTGCGCGGCATATCTCGGCATTTCCAGCATTGATTTTGACATGGTCACGGCGCACAGTCTCTGCGATGCGATCGACACCGCGCTGTCCGAGCGCGGCGCGGGTGAGCTTGGACGGAGATTTGAATATATCAAAAACGCGGAAAAGATGAACATCGAGACCGCAAAGCGGCTTCTCGGAGAATAAGGGGGAGAATATATGATAAGGGCGGCAGCACTCGTCTCCGGCGACGGAGCACTGCTACAGACGGTTCTTGATTCGATGTACTTCGGTGAGATCCCGAATTTTGAGCTCACCGCGGTCATATGCACGGAGTCGGACGCTTATGCGCTGCGCCGTGCGCGCAATTCCGGCGTGGAGGCCTTTGTGGTCGAGCCCTCGCTTTTCCCCACAAAGCTCAGCTACAGCATGGCCGTGTCAAACAAGCTGCGCGATATGGATATCGACCTTGTCATCCTCGCGGGCTATAACATGCCGCTGGGCGTTATATCAACGCAGTTCCGCAAGCGCATAATCGGCGTGTACCCCTCGCTGATACCGGCCTTCGTAAACTGCGACGAGGCACCCGAGCGGGCAGCGCTCGAGCGCGGCTGCCGCGTCACCGGCGCAACGGCCTATTTTGCGGATATCGACGGAAACATCGGCGCGATAATCGCGCAGCAGGCCGTGGAGATACTCCCGAACGATACGCCGGAGAGCCTCTCGCGCCGCATTCTCGAGGATGCGGAGTGGAAGCTGCTGCCCAAGGCTATAATACTCTATTGCCAGAACAGGCTTGAGATCCATGGCGACAGAGTTATAATAAAAAGCGAATAGAACAAAAACAGGAGGCTTTATCATGGAGATAACAATGAAAATAGAAGGTATGCAGTGCTCCCACTGCTCGTCCCGCGTCAAGGCCGCGCTCGAAAAGCTCGAGGGCGTTGCCTCCGCCGAGGTCAGCCACGAGAACGGCAGCGCCGTGGTGCGCGGCGAGAACCTCGATGCCGCAGCCCTCAGAACCGCCGTCGAAGATCAAGGATTTTCAGTGGCGCATTTTTAGAGGCGCATTTTTAGAGGCGCATTTAGGCTGTACCTATACGTTTATTGCGGGTGCACGGTATCGAAACAATGGAGGAAACTACAGCGTTTCGCGTACCGTAGGTGCGGTGCAATGTTGCGGGTTCCTTTGTATCGGTTTCCTGCGCGGCTGCCGGTCGGGACAGCGCAAATAGCGTATCGGCATAATGTGGCTGCGCCTCTGAAAAAACTTGCCTGTTCCGCTTGTGGTGTCCATCTGCGCACCGAAATCGCCGCACCCGTAGGGAACGGGCTTGCCCGTTCCGTTTGTCATGGTTTTGCGGCGCACTGAAATCGGTGCACCCTTGCCCGTCTGCACCAGTCTAAAACAGAATAAATATGACAAAAGACAGCTTGGATTAAACATCCGAGCTGTCTTTTCATCATTTGATATAGATATTTGTACCGACTTTTCGGAACAGGCAAGCCTGTTCCCTACGAGGATTGGAGGTAGTTTTGGTCGGGCACAAGAAGCAGCATCTTGCTTGATCTTAATGCGAGATGCCCGCCACGGCGAGTGGCCAGGCAAGCCTGTTCCCTACGAGGATTGGAGGTAGTTTCGGTCGGGCGCAAGCAGCAGCATCTTGCTTGATCTTAATGCGAGTTGCCCGCCACGGCGAGTGGCCAGGCAAGCCTGTTCCCTACGAGGACTGGAGGTAGTTTTGGTCGGGCGCAAGCAGCAACATCTTGCTTGATCTTAATGCGAAATGCCCGCCACGGCGAGTGGCCAGGCAAGCCTGTTCCCTACAAGGATTGGAGGTAGTTTTGGTCGGGCGCAAGCAGCAACATCTTGCTTGATCTTAATGCGAGTTGCTCGCCACGGCGAGTGGCCAGGCAAGCCTGTTCCCTACGAGGATTGGAGGTAGTTTTGGTCGGGCGCAAGCAACTACATCCAGCTTAATCTCCGTGCGAAATGCCCGCCACGGCGAGTGGCCAAGACCGTTTTTTCAGAGGCGCAGCCACATTATGCCGATACGCTATTTGCGGTGTCCCGACCGGCAGCCGCGCAGGAAACCGATACAAAGGAACCCGCAACATTACTGCGCTCTCACGGGACGCGAAACGCTGTAATTTCCTCCAATGTTTCGATACCGTGCACCTGCAATCTCCGTATAGGTGCAGACTAAATGCGCCTCTAAAAAAGTATGGTTATTGTGGTGCCCTTGTTGGGGACGGAGCTGACGGATATCTTCGCGTTGTGGAGGGCAGCGGCGTGCTTTACGATGGAAAGGCCGAGACCCGTACCGCCGACCTCGCGTGAATGGCTCTTATCGACACGGTAGAAGCGCTCGAAGATGCGCTCCTGCTGCTCGGGCGGGATGCCGATGCCGTTATCCTCGACGGTCAGCAGCGCCTTTGTGCCCTCGCGCCGGACGTTCACGCGGACAAAGCCGCCCGAACGATTGTATTTTATCGCATTCTCGCAGAGGTTGTGGACGATCGCGTCGAGAAGCTGCGGTATGCCGTTTATAACGACGCTCTCGCCGGATACGCTGAGTGCAACGCCCGCCGCTTCCGCGGTCTGGCGGAGGTTTTCCGTCTCGCGCCGCGCCACGGCAAGGAGGTCAACATCCTCGCGCTGCATATCATCCGCGCCCTCGTCGAGGTGCGAAAGCTTTATGATGTCCTCGATGAGTGCGATCATGCGCTTGGACTCGGACTGTATCTGGCCGAGGAAATGCGGCACATCCTCGGGCTTGACGATGCCGTTTGCAAGAAGCTCCGCACAGCCGGAGATGGTGTGCAGCGGCGTTTTCAGCTCGTGCGAGACATTGGCGGAGAACTCGCGCCGGAGCTGCTCGGCCTTTTCCTTCTCGGTCGTGTCGAGCATCAGCAGCACAACGCCCGCGACCCTGTCGCCGGATGTGACGGGGCTTGCGTAGAATCTGTAGCCCACGCCGCCGAGACTTATGTGCATCTCGCAGTGCTCGCCGCCCTGCGCCTTTTCCACGAGCTCACGCAGCTGCGGCGCGGCGGACAGCTCGCGGATGTCCTTGCCGATGCAGTAGCGGCTTATGTTTAGGATGTTGGTTGCAGACCTGTTGATGCTCAGGACGCTGCCCTGCTCGCTCAGGAGCACCAGTCCCTCGGTCATGTTGCCGGTCGCGGCCTCGAACTCGTCGCGGCGGCGGCGCAGCTCGGCCTCCTGCTCGCGCAGCTGCTTCTGCTGGCTGCGGAGCTTGTCGATCAGCGGCGTGAGCTCGGGGTACGCCTCGATCTTTTCCGCATCGTCAAGGCTCATCTCATTGAGCGGCCTGACTATGCGCTTGGACATGCGCGAGGCCAGAAGCAGCGACAGCAGCAGCGCCAGAAGCGCAATTATAATGACCGGCTGGATCATGCCGAGAATGAGCGTCAGCGGCGTGTACTGCATGTCGGATATGCGCACGACCGTACCGTCGGACAGGCGGTCGGCGGAGTACAGCTGCCGCTCCATCAGCGTTGTGGAGTAGCGCATGCTCTCACCATGGCCGGTCTTGAGCGCCTCGCTTACCTCCTCGCGGCCGGCATGGTTTTCCATGCCCGTCTGCTCGGTCTGGCTGTCGTACAGGACAGTGCCGTCGGCGGCGATCCAGGTTATGCGGCAGCCGTCGATGTCCATATCGTCAAAATAGTCCGCACCGGCGGACTCAACGCCCTGCGCGGCAAGGTGGGTCTGCATATTGAGCTGATCCATCTGCTTGTTGGAAAAGTATTCGTACAGCACGCCCGTTATCAGCACAAAGGCCGCCAGCAGCACGATCGCCGCGACCGTGAAGATCGAGCGGAAAATGCGTTTTGTCATGCTCTACGCCTCCATTCTGTAGCCCACGCCGCGCACCGTGCGGATATATGCGCCGCACTTGCCGAGCTTCTGGCGCAGCGTGCCGACATGCACGTCCACCGTGCGCGTTTCGCCCATGAAGTCCTCGCACCAGACCGTGGACAGGAGCTGCTCCCGCGTGAACGCACGGCCCGGATTCGTCATGAAGGTGCGCAGCAGCTCGTATTCCTTGAGCGTGAGCTGCACCCTGTGCCCGTCGGCGGTGACGGTGTGCTCCGAGAGGTTCATCTCAAGACCGCCTATGCACACGAGCCTGTCCTTTTTCTCGCTGCTCCTTCCGCTGCGGCGCAGCACCGCACGCACACGCGAGGCCATCTCCATCATGCCGAAGGGCTTGGCCAGATAGTCGTCCGCGCCGAGGTCAAGGCCGATGACCTTGTCGTACTCGTTGCCCTTGGCCGTCGCCATGATGACCGGCACATCAGCCGTGCGCGGATCGGCCTTCATGCGCTTGAGTATGGATATGCCGTCCTCGCCGGGCAGCATTATATCGAGCATCACCAGCTCCGGCACACTGCCGGCAAGAGCCGCGTAAAGCTCCTTTGCGCTGCCAAAGCCCACTGCCTGAAAGCCCGAGGCGTTGAGCGTGTATATCATGAGATCTCTGATGCCCGCGTCGTCTTCAACACAAAATATCATTGTCATTACCTCGCTTTGACCTTAATTTTATATGTAAAGCGTAATGTAAAATAGCATTTGTATGTAAAGTTCATGTAAATTCTTTTTGGAGGCGCATTGAGGCTGTATCTGTATGCATATTGCAGGTGCACGGTTCATCAAAGAACTATGGTACATAAGCGTAATGGGTAGAATCCAATACGCAGCAGGGGGAGTGTGAGGGGGACAAGGTCCCGCCTCAAATTGGATTATAGCCATCAAAAACGCCTGATTTATCAGGCTTTTTGACGAGCGCAGCGAGATTTTTCGTGAAGCGCAAGCTTCACAAAAAATGTGGCGTTTTTTCAGCGTGCAAAGAAAGCCGCAGGCTTTTTTGACACGCTGAGGCTTGCTGCGGAAGCCGCAGCGAGCCCTTAGTCCATAGCTGATTGTAAAATAAGACAGTCCTGATTTTCAAGTCCGAACTGTCCTTTTGCGTATGATATTAATTTATCTCCGATCATGCGAAGCGCCGCAGTTTTCTCCATTGTTCCGATATCGTGCACCAGCTGTACCGCAGCTGCGGGACGCGAAACGCTCTTATTTATGCCATTGTTTTCGGTCGGGACACCGCAATCACCGTATAGGTACGGCCTCAATGCGCCTCTAAAAAAGGAGCGAAACGCTCTTATTTATGCCGATGCCGCCGGTCGGGACACCGCAATCTTCGTATAGGTACAGCCTCAATGCGCCTCTAAAAAACCGGCACCGAAAACTCGGAGGGGCGGTCGGGGCGCAGTCCGAAGGAGAACTCTATCGCGTCGGCGATACGCTCGCAGGCATGCCCGTCGCCGTAGGGGTTGACGGCATGCGCCATGCGCTGATACATCTGCCCGCCGGTCAGGAGCTCGGACGCATCGCGGATGATATCGCCGCGCTCAACGCCGGTGAGCTTGACTGTGCCCGCAGCGACGGCCTCGGGGCGCTCGGTCTCCCTTCGCAGGACGAGAACGGGCTTGCCCAGCGAGGGCGCTTCCTCCTGAATGCCGCCGGAGTCGGTCATGACCATGTAACTTGCGCTCATGAGCCTGTGCATATCCATCGCGTCAAGCGGCTCGATAAGGTGCACGTTTTTAAGGTCTGCAAGCTGCTCGCGTGCAGCGCCGCGGACGATGGGCGACAGATGCACGGGATAGACTATCTCAACATCGGGATGCGTCAGCGCGATCTCGCGCACGGCGGAGAATATGTTCTTCATCGGCTCGCCGTAGTTTTCCCTGCGGTGGCAGGTCATGGCGATAACGCGCTTTGAAAAATCAATGTCCTTGAGCTCGGGCGAGGTGAAGCCGCCGTCGCCGACGGTGTATTTCATTGCGTCGATGACGGTGTTGCCGGTGACAAAGATATCGCCGGTGACGGCCTCGGCACGCAGATTCTCGGCATTTTTCGCGGTCGGCGCGAAGTGCAGCGTCGCAAGCCGTCCCACGAGGCAGCGGTTCATCTCCTCGGGAAAGGGGCTGTAGCGGTCATAGGTGCGCAGTCCCGCCTCGACGTGGCCGACGGGTATCTTCGCGTAAAACGCGGCAAGCGCCGCGGAAAAGGTCGTGCTCGTATCGCCGTGGACGAGGACGAGGTCGGGCTTCTGCCCGGCGAGGCAGCCCTCGAGTCCCTTGAGCGCCTTGACGGTCACATCGGTGAGGGTCTGGTTCTTGCCCATGATATTGAGATCCGCATCGGCGCTCAGTCCGAAGCAGCTCATGACCGAATCGAGCATCTCACGGTGCTGCGCGGTGACGCAGATGATGCTGTCGATGCATTCGCGGCGCTGAAGCTCCAGTGCCAGCGGAGCCATTTTTATCGCCTCAGGTCTTGTGCCGAAAACGGACATAACCTTGATCTTAGTCATTGCTTTCACCGCCTTCTTCCTCCGCCGGCTTTTCGTGCGGCAGCGGATGGATATTGTTATTGTGTCTGAATACGAACAGCCAGATGCACACCGCGATACCGAAGGCTATGAGCGCAACGACGATGCGCACGATGCCGGTAGAGGCCAGCAGCACCGCCGCAAGGCCGAGAATGGCCGACACCGCGTACAGCACGGCGACCGCCTGCTTCTGGTTAAGGCCCATGTCCAGCAGCTTGTGGTGGAAATGTCCCCTGTCGGCATGGAAGGGGCTCTGCCCGTGCAGGATGCGCCGCGTGAAGGCAAAGATCGTGTCCGACAGCGGAACGGCCAGCGCCAGCACCGGCAGGACGAAGGTCACGATGGCGTAGAACTTGAACATACCGATGACCGACACCGTTGCAAGCACATAGCCAAGCAGCAGCGCACCGGTATCGCCCATGAATATTTTCGCGGGATTGACGTTATACGGGATAAAGCCGAGGCAGCCGCCGACGAGCGCGGCGAGGATCACCGCGACGTTTATGTTCGCATCCGATACCAGCAGCGACACGACGAGCATCGTCATCGAGGCTATCGCCGAAACGCCGCAGGCAAGGCCGTCAAGCCCGTCGATGAGGTTGACGGAGTTTGTAACGCCGACTATCCACAGCACCGTCACGGGGACGGCGAGTATGCCGATGGTAACGGCCTGCTCGCTCGTTATCAGCAGCGGGTTTGAAACGACGTTTATTATAACGCCGGACAGGACGGCGATGACCGCCGCGACTATCTGCACGCAGAACTTGAGCCATGCGTTGAGGTTCATCACATCGTCAACAGCTCCGACGACAACGATGAGTATAGCGCCCAGCAGTATCCCGCGCACCTGCGGCGTGATGCGTGCAAACAGCAGCACCGACAGCAGGAAGCCGAGGAATATCGCAAGCCCGCCCATGCGGGGTATCGGGTGGCTGTGAATGTGGCGCTTTTTGTCCGGAATATCTATCGCGCCGACCTTTTTTGCAAAGGAGCTGACAACAGGCGTTGCGGCAAAGGAAATGACAAAGGCAACGACAAGCGCGAGCAGGATGTTCTTCCAGACGTCAATACTAAGATCGATCATATTTATCTCTCCGGAAATCGACTGAATTTAAAAAGGCTTTTCGACGAGGCCCACCTTTTTGTATACCTTGCGCAGGGTCTTGCGGGCGATGAGGCTTGCCCTCTGTGCGCCCTCGGTGTAGACGCTGCACAGGTATGCCTTATCGTTCAAGAGCCTCGAAGCCTCCTCGCGTATCGGGCGCAGCATTTCGATGACAGCGTCGCCGACTGCGGGCTTGAACTCGCCGTAGCCCTTCCCTTCAAACTCGCGCTCGATCTCCTCAAGGCTCTCGCCGGTGACGGCGGAGTAAATGCTCATGAGGTTTGAAACGCCGGGCTTGTTTTCCCTGTCGAAATGCACGCAGTTTTCCGTGTCGGAGTCCGTGACGGCGCGCTTGAACTTGCGGGCGATATCCTCGGGCTTTTCCATGAGGAAAACGCAGCCGTTGGGGTCGGACTTGCTCATCTTCGATGTGGGATTGCCCAGACCCATGACGCGGGCGCCGGCCTTGGGAACGTAGGCCTCGGGCACCTTGAAGGTCTCGCCGTATATATTATTGAAGCGCACGGCGATATCCCGCGTCAGCTCGCAGTGCTGGCGCTGATCCTCGCCCACGGGAACATAGTCTGCCTGATACAGCAGGATATCCGCCGCCATGAGGCTGGGATAGGTGAACAGGCCGCCGTTTATGTTGTCGGCGTTCTTTGCGCACTTGTCCTTGAACTGCGTCATGCGGCTGAGCTCGCCGAACATGGTGTAGCAGTTGAGTATCCAGCCGAGCTCCGCGTGCTCATGCACATGGCTCTGCAAAAACAGAACGTTCTTCTCGGGATCTATGCCGCAGGCAATATACTGTGCAAGCTGCTCGAGGCTGCGGCGGCGCAGCAGCTTGGGATCCTGACGCACGGTGAGCGTGTGCAGATCCGCCATGAAGTAATAGCAGTCAAACTCCTCGGCTCTCGCGCCCCAGTTCTTCACCGCACCCAGATAATTGCCCAGATGCAGGTCGCCCGAGGGCTGGATGCCCGACAGCATTGTTTTCTTTTTTATCTCTTCCATTATAAATTATCTCCTAATGTACTAACTCAATTTGTCATTGTACCATTTTACTTCTCACTTGACAACAGATAAAAAGCATTTTACACTTATGTCACAATACTCAATACCTTCGGAGGACAAATTTATGGATATGACATGGTTTGAGCAGATGGAGGCGCGCATACCGCACGGGCAGGTTCGCACGAGATTTGCTCCCAGCCCCACAGGCTATATGCATGTGGGCAATCTGCGCACGGCGCTGTACACCTGGCTGATAGCCCGTCACAACGGCGGAAGGTTCATTCTCCGCATCGAGGACACCGATCAGGAGCGCTATGTCGAGGGCGCGGTGGATGTTATCTACCGCACGATGGCGCAGTGCGGCCTTGACCACGACGAGGGTCCAGATGTCGGCGGTCCTGTCGGACCCTATATTCAGACCGAGCGCCGCGGCCTCTACGGAAAATACGCGGAGCTTCTCATCGAAAAGGGTCACGCCTACCGCTGCTTCTGCGAAAAGCAGGAGGAGGCCGCCGAGGGCTTTGAAAAGTCCGTCGATCCCTGCCGGAGCCTCAGCCGCGGAGAGAGCGACGCGAGAGCTGCCGCCGGTGAGCCCTATGTTGTGCGCCAGAGGATACCCGACGAGGGCAGCACGACCTTCCACGATGAGATATTCGGCGATATCACCGTTGAAAACTCAACGCTCGACGATCAGGTGCTCATAAAGCGCGACGGTCTGCCGACGTATAACTTTGCAAACGTCATCGACGACCACCTCATGGGCATAACGCACGTTGTGCGCGGCTCGGAGTATCTGTCCTCCTCGCCGAAGTACAATCTTCTGTACGAGGGCTTCGGCTGGGAGGTACCGGCCTATGTCCACTGCTCGCCGGTCATGAGAGATGCGCACAATAAGATGAGCAAGCGCCACGGCGACCCCTCGTATGAGGATCTTATCGCGCAGGGCTACCTCACGGACGCTGTTGTAAACTATGTCGCGCTGCTCGGCTGGAGCCCCGGCGGTGAGCGCGAGATATTCACCATGCAGGAAATGGCCGAGATATTCGACATAAAGGGCATCTCGAAGTCCCCTGCTATCTTCGATATCGAAAAGCTCAAATATTTTAACGCGGAATACATCCGCGCCATGAGCCCCGAGGCCTTTGCCGAGGCAGCCGAGCCCTTCATCCGTCAGGCGGTGAAGAATCCCGAGCTCGACCCCGCCGCGATCGCCGCGCTTTTGCAGCAGCGCACGGAGGTCCTGACCGACATTCCCGAAAAGCTCGATTTCTTTGATGAGCTGCCCGAGTACGACACGGCGCTTTATATCCACAAGAAGAGCAAGACCGACGAGGCCGGCTCTCTCGAGATGCTGCGGCAGATGCTGCCGGTGTTCGAGAGCATCGAAAGCTGGTGCGACGAGAGCATTCTCGCCGCGATGACCGGCATGGCTGAAAAGTGCGGGTGCAAAAACGCGAAGGTCATGTGGCCCGTGCGCATCGCAGCAGCAGGAAAGGCCGTAACGCCCGGCGGCGCGGTCGAGATATGCCGCATCCTCGGCAGGGACGAGACTCTGCGCCGTATGCGCACCGGCATCGAAAAGCTCGAAAAGGCAGTCGGATAATGTCTGATACGGTCATCGTCGTTGACGACGAGCGGGAGATTGCCGAGCTTATCGGCCTGTACCTTGAAAACGACGGCTATGAGGTCAAAAAGTTCCTCACGGGAGCGGAAGCGCTCGAATTTATCGGCCATACCGAGCCTGCGCTTGCCGTTCTCGACGTTATGCTGCCGGACACCGACGGCTTTACGCTGCTCAGAAGGATCCGCGAGACGCACTCGTTTCCCGTCATCATGCTCACCGCCCGCGTGACCGATGCCGACAAGATACTCGGCCTCACTATGGGCGCGGACGACTACATCACAAAGCCCTTTAATCCGCTTGAGGTGACTGCCCGCGTCAAGACCGTTCTGCGCCGCTGCCGCCGAACCTCCGAGCCCGACTGCGAAAGGGATATCCGCGGCCTGACGATAAATAAGCTCAGCCACAGATGCTCGCTGTTCGGCGAGGAGCTGAGCCTCACGCCGACGGAGTTCGACATTCTGTGGTATCTGTGCGAAAACGCGGGGCGGGTGGTTCCGTCCGAGGAGCTGTTCGAGGCCGTGTGGAAGGAAAAATACCTCTCTGCAAGCAGCAACACCGTCATGGCGCACATAGGCCGTCTGCGCGAGAAAATGCACGAACCGCCGAAAAAGCCGAGGTTTGTAAAAACCGTATGGGGTGTGGGATATGAGATCGAAAAATAGTACCCTGCGCAGTATCCTTAAAGCCTTGGGCGGCCTTGCCGCCGGAGTGCTGTTCATTTTGCTGCTCGTCTGGTTTTTCGACTACAGGCTGAACAGTGTCGTGCTTGACTGGTTCGACGCAAACTACTGCTATACCTTTTACGACGAAAACGGCACGGGCATAACGCAGATCGACTGGATTCTGGTCGAGCGCCTTGCCGTGAGACTGCTGATTGCCGGCTTTGCGCTTGTATATCTTCTCGTCCTCGCCGTCACGCGCATCAAGCTGCGCAGGCAGCTGCGCGAGGCCGGTGATGCCGTGGGCGAATACATGCTGGGCGGCAAGCCCGCCTCGGAGCTTCCGACGGAGCTTGCGGTTCCTCTGAGCGAGGCAAAAGGCGCTCTCACGCGCTCGGAAAGCCTTCTGCGCGAGGAAACGGCGCGGAAAAACGACCTTGTCATGTACCTTGCGCACGATCTGAAAACGCCGCTGGCCTCCGTCATCGGTTACCTCAGTCTCCTGCGCGACGAGCGGGATATATCGCCCGAAAACCGCGAAAAGTACCTTGCGACAGCTCTCGGCAAGGCCGAGCGGCTCGAGGATCTCATAAACGAATTTTTTGAGATCACACGCTTTAACCTCTCGACCGTCACGCTCGACTACAGCAGGATAGACCTCACGCGCCTGCTCGAGCAGCTGAGGTTCGAGTTCATGCCGCTGCTGCGCGATAAGGAGCTTGAATGCACGCTCACGGCACCCGAAACGCTGCCGCTGTGCTGCGATGCGGGCAAGCTTCAGCGCGTTTTCGACAATCTTCTGCGCAACGCGCTGCTGTACAGCTACCCCGGCACGGAGATAAAAATAGACGCAAGGCTCGACGGCGAAAATGCCGTGGTCAGTATCAGAAATCACGGCGCGGCCATACCCGAGGATAAGCTCCGGCGCATATTCGAGCAGTTTTACAGGCTGGATACCGCACGCTCGTCCTCGGGCGGAGCGGGGCTCGGTCTTGCGATAGCAAATCAGATCGTGCAGCTGCACGGCGGCACGATAAACGCCCGCAGCGACGGTGAGCTCATCGAGTTCACGGTGACGCTGCCCGTAAGAAAATCGTAGGATTTTGCGCCGAAAGATATCATAATTTCATACGGATAAACGGATAAACAACGCTCCCGTCTCTGCTACAATGTCAGCAGAAACGGGAGTTTTTTAGAGGCGCATTCAGGCTGTACCTATACGTTGATTGCGGTGTCCCGACCGGAGGCAATGGCAGAAATAAGAACGTTTCTCGCTTTTTTGGAGGCGCACTGGGGCTGTACTTATACGCATACTGCGTCAGCACGGTATCGAAACATTGGAGGAAATAAAAACGTTTCGCGGCCCGCGGGTGCGGAATAATGCTGCAGCACTGCATCTTACTTGCGTTACGCGGGAATGTTTTTATTTTCTTCATTGTCCAGATACCGGGCGCCTGCAATCACTGTATAGGTACAGCCCAAATGCGCCTCTGGAAAAAGGAGGAACGTTATGAAAAAATTTATTGCCGCCTGTCTGTGTATCTGCGCTCTTACCGCGCTTTCCGCCTGTGGGCTGCTTGGCAGCGAGCCGAGCCGTGATGCAAAGCTTGAGCATATAAAAAGCAGCGGAGACTATCCTGCAAGCCTTGTTGAGACAGCTGAGAAATACCCGCAGACGATCGACTATGTCTACGACTATCCCAAGAAGCAGGGCAGGCACTTTGACATTGACCTCTCCGCCGAAGCAAGCGGCGATAGCGTGCCTCTGTTTATCCAATGGGATGAGCGCTGGGGCTACGAGCCCTACGGAACGGGCTTCATCGGTACCTCCGGCTGCGGGCCGACCGCTCTGTCCATGGCGGCGGTGTATCTGACAAAAAACGCGGAGTTCTCGCCCTTGTACGTTGCCCACATGGCCGAGCAGTACGGCTATTGTGTGCCCGGAAACGGCAGCTCGTGGACGCTTATAAGCGAGGGCTGCACCTATCTCGGGCTCACGGCGCAGGAGCTGCCGCTCTGGGAGCAGTCGATGAAAAATGCGCTGGATGACGGTGCGGTGCTCATCCTTGCCCTCGGCCCCGGTGATTTTACACGCTCAGGGCACTTCATCGCCGTCACCGGCTACACCGCCGAGGGCTTCACCGTCAATGATCCCAACAGCCGCGAAAACAGCGCCTGCACCTGGTCATACGACCGCCTCTCGCCTCAAATCGCCAACCTCTGGAGGATTTCAGAAACGCATTGACGCACCTACCTATACGGAGATTGCGGTGTCCCGATCGTAAACAGCGGAGGAAATAAGAACGTTTCGCGTCCCGTGGGTACGGTGCAATGTTTTTGCTGCATCTTAAATGCTGCGCCGCAACTCGTAGGGAACAGGCTTGCCTGGCCACTCGCCGTGGCGGGCAATTCGCATGGAGATCAAGCTGGATTCAGCTGCTTGCGCCCGACCGAAACTACCTCCAGTCTCTGTAGGGAACAGGCTTGCCTGTTCCGTATAGTCAGAACAAATATCTACATTAAATACAGAAAAGACAGCTCGGATGTATGTCCAAGCTATCTTTTTTCTGTTTTGTGTTTGATTTTAGTCTGGTGCAGACGGACAAGGTTGCGGCTATTTCGATGCAGTGGAAGCTTCAACAAACGGAACAGGCAAGCCTGTTCCCTACAGGTTGCGGCGCAGCTTTTTAGATGCAGCAAAAACATTGCACCGTCCTCGAGGGAGGCGCGAGTGTTTTTATTTTGTCTGCATCCGCCGGTCGGGACACCGCAATATGCGTATAATTGCAAACCTACTGCGCCTCTGAAAAAAACGCGAAACGTTCTTATTTATGCCATTGTTTCGATACCGTGCTGACGCAATCTCCGTATCCGTAGCAGCCTCAATGCGCCACTAAAACATCGTGTTGGAGGCCGGTTTGGGCGTTGACGAGGACAAGGAGCTCATCGCCGCCGGAGCCGGTGCAGTCAAAGGCATAGCACAAAACTGCGCTGCCGTCACCGGCCTCGGCATAGCACAGCTGCGCCTCCTCCGCGCACAGTGTTGAGGGCAGAGCCTCCCGCGCCGTGCTCTCGCTCACCGCGGCGGCGGCTGTCGGATAAGTGCCGTGGCGCTTTAAATGCTCTGCCGCATCATAGGCGTAGATGCTGCCGGTATCGCCGGCAACGGAGACGCGCACGCTGTCGCCCATGCATCTCACGCCGTCCTGCATGCAGTCAAACTCCATCACCTGCACGCTGCCAAGGCGCTCGCTCGATGCAAGATACATTTCGCCGAAGCCGTGCGCGGCAAGAAACTCACGCGCTATGCTCTCAAGCTCAGCCGAGCCCATATCACCGGCAACGCTGCGCTCGGAGCTGAGCGACAGCACGCTGCCATCTGCGTCGATGCATACGCTGCCGCCGTCGAAGGCATAGCAGACAGTGCCGTCCTCCGCGCTGTATTCGAGCTCGAGCCCGTCCTCATCAAGGCCGAAAAAGTCTGCGGCAGCGGCCTTGGCCTCGGCCTGAGTTACGGTATTTCGGCTCTGCTCCTGCGCAGGCTCCGCTGCATAGCGTCCGCCGTATGCGCCGAGCTCGGTCACGCCGATGCCGTCCTCCAAGCCGAGCATATGCCCGCTCAGCCTGTCGCCGGAGGAGGCAAACACGTTCTCCGGCTCGTCGAGCAGCACCGCGCCGTCATTAACAGAGTCACGCAGCGTGATCAGCTCGCGCTTAAGCTGCGCCGCCGTTTCGTAAAGCCCGGCAAAGCGCTGCCGCGCCGCGTCGTCAAAGCCCGACTGCGCCGAGGCTCTTAGCCTGCTGTGCGCATAGTCGCCCGCAAGCCCGATAAAGGCCGCCGTCCGCTCCAGCTCCTGCGTGGAAAACGGCAGGGCGGCCATGCTCATCTCGGCGGCAAGGCAGCCGGCATAGATATCCGCGCACAGCTCGCCGGACAGCTCCGCACCCGTCGCGTAGGCTGCACGGTGCAGCGCATTTTCCAGCCCCGACGCGGCATACACGAGCTCCTCGAACGAGTGCGCGTAGCCGTACTCAGCCGTGCGGCGGTAGCTGCGCTCCATGCCGTAGTGCAGCGCCGTGTACGCGCCCAGCGCAATGACCGCCGCCGCAAGATATGTGACGATCAGTACAAAGGTCTTTTTTCTTATAAGCACGGGAACCACCTCAAAAGCAGTGTTCCCAAAACACCCCACAATATACATTTTTAGAGGCGCATTTAGGCTGTGCCTATACGGAGATTGCGGTGTCCCGACCGGAAACATCGGAATAAACTACAGCGTTTCGCCTCCCGTGAGAGCGCAGTAATGTTGCGGGTTCCTTTGTATCGGTTTCCTGCGCGGCTGCCGGTCGGGACACCGCAAATAGCGTATCGGTATAATGTGGCTGCGCCTCTGAAAAAAACTGGCTTGGCCACTCGCCGTGGCGGGCATTTCGCATGACAATCAAGCTGGATGCGGTTGCTTGTGCCCGACCAAAATTACCTCCAGTCCCTGTAGGGAACAGGCTTGCCTGTTCCGCATAGTCAGAACAAATATCTATATTAGATGCTGAAAAGACAGCTCGGATGTATGTCCAAGCTGTCTTTTGCATATGTGTTTGGTTTTAGTCTGGCGCAGACGGGGACAAGGTTGCAGCTATTTCGGTGCGCAGATAGGTGCAACAAGCGGAACAGGCAAGCCTGTTCCCTACAGGGTGCGCCGGTTTCGGTGCGCAGATAGACACCACAAGCGGAACGGGCAAGCCCGTTCCCTACGGAGAATGGCGCAGGTTTTCAGATGCTGCAAAACATTGCACCGCACCCACGGTACGCGAAACGTTCTTGTTTATTCCACTGTTTCCGGTCGGGACACCAGAGATATACGTATCCGTGACTGCCTAAATGCGCCTCTAAAAATCCGTTTTGCCGTTGAGCTTTTTGCACTCGGCGAGGACATTGTGGGTGTCGAGGAGCTTGAGGCCCTTCATGAGGTTGCCCTTGAGCTTTATCTTGCCCGAGGTCAGCGCCTTGGCCGAGCTGAGCGTGCCTAAGATGTTCTGGACGGAAACGTCATAGTCGGCATCGGAAACATAGTCCGCCGCGGGAGCCGACGCACGGCCCGTGCCGCGGGTAACATCCGTGAGCACGCCGTCCTTGAAGGTGTACATGAACCACACGGTGTCGCCGCCGCACTGAGGCACCTTGTTGTAGCACTCGCAGAGGGTGACGGTCACCTTTGAGGGAGTCTTGCCGGGGGAAAAGGTGTCCTTTGCCAGAGCGATGAACTCATCGCTCCATTCTTCGGTGAGAAACTTCATTGGTTTAACTCCTTACCATTTATTTGAGACCTTCTCGGCAAAGCCGGGGAAGTCCTTTATTTCAATGACCCTGCCGTCATCGAGGACGGCCTTGCCGGTGAACAGGCCGAACACCTGATGCTGATCGCTCTTTATCAGCCCGACATCGGTGCAGGATGCCCTGTCGAGCACGGGGCGGAAGTCCATCTCGAACCTGCCGTCGTCGGAGCTGAAGGTCCACGGCTTCATGAAGCTCTTTTCATTGTCGGGGATGTTGAACCTCACCCCGCCGAGCTTGTGCGCCCTGCCGTTATAAAACAGCATGTTCTCGCTCGCGGCAGAGGTGTTGCCGAAGCCGTAGCCAATATTCCAGCCGAAGGGCACGCCGTCAACGGCACCAGAGGCCGAGCCCCAGTACCATGTGTTTTTATACGTCCACACGCCGCGTCCCCAGTCGAGCACCGCAAAGCTGTCGGAGGGGTCGAAAACATAGGTCTGTCCGTCGTAGACGACCTCGCCGCGGGCACGCAGGCAGTTTATCTTCTGGTTATAATAAAAGTGCCCGGGCTTATCGAAGGGCGTTGCGATGACCATGCTCTCCTCGGGCTCGTCAAACAGCTCGACCTTAGCGTACAGCGAGCCTGCCGGTCCGAAGCGCTTCATCTGGGCGATGAGCGTGCGCACGCCCGAGCCGTCGTTTTTGAAATAAATGCTGTAGCTCCTGCCGATGGCGGTCGTATCGTCCCTTTTGCTCGTCTCGGGCAGTCTGCGTCTGCCGAGCGGCATGAAGCACATGGGGCTCGTCGTGATCTCCCAGCCCTCCTCGAAGTTCAAAAGGCTTATCGAGTCCAGCCCCATATAGCCGTTATCGTCGATGGTCAGCGCAAGGGCGAAGCGTCCGTTGTTTATAAGGTAGTAGTCCCATTCCTTTATGCGCAGGGGGCTTGCCTTTATGTCCGCACGGCGGTATACCGGCAGAAGCTTTTTTGCATAGCCGGGCTCTGTGAGCTCACCCTGAGCGTTCAGAAGCGGTATCTCGCGGATTATCTCGTGCTGCTGCATAGCCATGTCCCCCATTTTCTACATTTCGCGTCTGAGCTTGCGTATATCCGTGCCGACAAAGGGCAGCTTCAGAAACTCCCCGTCTATTCTCGAGCAGATCTGCGGCGTATAGCGTCGGGCAAGCTCCGCGTCGGTGAGATTTGTGCTTATTATCGTCTTTTTACCCTCTACAAGGCGGGTATTTATAAGCGTGTACAGCGCCGAAACGCTTATCTGCGTGAGCATCTCCGTGCCGAGATCGTCGAGGATCATGAGCTCGCACTCGAGCATACGCTCGGCACGAGTGGCAGCTTTTTCGGCGGTCTCCGCATCGCGGGCGAATTTTTTGAGTTCAAAGGCCTCGAGCGCGGAGGCAGCCGTGTCATAGCAGACCGAGTGCCCGTTCTGCGCGACCACTCGCGCTATGCAGGCCGACAGGAAGGTCTTGCCCAGACCCGTGCCGCCCTGAAACAGCAGATTCATCGAGCGCTCGGAAAAGCTCTGGGCGTACTCGCGGCAGGTTTCCAGAACTATGCCCATCGTCTCCCGCGCCTCGCCGTAGAGGGAGAGGTCGAAATTCTCAAAGCGCTCATCGCTGTTTTTAAGAAGCGTGCTGAGCTCCGCCGTGAGCTGCCGGTTGTACTCCTCGGCAAGGCAGGAGCAGAGCTCGCTGCCGACAAAGCCCGTGTCCCTGCATTTGGGGCAGGAGTATATATCCTCAAGATAGTTTGCGGGATAGCCGTGAGCGCACAGGAGCCCTGCCTTCTTCGCCTGAAGCGCAAGGCTTTCCTCCTCGAGCGCCTTGAGCGACTGCGACAGGTCGCCGCTGTGCTTTATCGTGAGCCCGACGAGCTCCGACATCTGCACGCGCAGCCTTGCGTCGATGCGGCTTATCTCGGGTATCTGCTCATATATCTTTTCCTGCCTGAGATAGTGCTCGGCAACATTGTCGGCGTGCCGGTGGCCTATCTGCTCTCTGGCGCGTGCCAGAATTTTTCCGTCCAGTGCCATTGCTTAACCGTTTTTAACCTTTTCGTATATTGAGCGCAGCCGCTCGAGCTCATCGCCCGAAACATTGCTGCGGTGCCTGTTCTCCGCCTTCACGGCAGACGCGGGACTGCGGCTGTCGCGCTCGGCGACCTCGGCGGCAGAGTGTATCCCCTTCTCGTGCCATGAGAGCATGATCTTGTTCATGTATCCCCATTTGAGTGCGCCTGTGTTCGTGACCGTGCGGTCGTAGGCTATGAGTATCGCCTCATTGTCAAAGCCCATGTCAAACCACGAGAGCATGTACTTGCGCTCGGTCGGCGTGAGCACACGCGACCCTAAGCCCATGGCGGTCTTCACCTCGCCGGCACGCGAGCGTCTTTCGGCTGCGTCGCGGATATATTCATCTGCCTGCTCGATGGTGATGATCTCTCTGTTGGCCCATGAATAGGCCTCCTTTTCGATGCTGCGCATCGAAGGCAGCCTGCCGGGACCGTATTTTTCCCTGAACACGTCGATGCAGTAGCCTATGAGCATGAATATGACGTCAGCCGGAAGCGCGAGATAGTCGTATATGCCGAACAGCGTTTTGAGATCGGCTGTGGACAGCGCCCTTCCGAGCTTGTGCTGCGCCTGCGCGATAACGGCCTGAAAGCCGCTGTCCTCCTTCGAGCGGCGCACGATATCCTCCGAGGTGTACTCGGGAAGCTCCTCAGCCGGAGGAAGCTTCGGCTCCGGCGCTGCCGGAGCGTCGGGCTGCGCAAGGGACATGCGGCAGAGCTTTTCGTAGGCGTTTTTTATCTCCGCTCCCGTGCGGCAGAGCTCGCGTGCGGCGCTCTCGGCATCGAAGCTGCCCTGTCTGCACAGCCAGATATAGAGCAGCGCAACATCGCCGTCGTGGGCGGTGACAAGCTTGTCCGCCGCGCTGCGCGGTATTAAGTTTTGCTCTGCTGCGGACATGGCTGCTCTCCTGTTCATTCAAAGTTTACACAAAGCGCTTTAACAAGTGGGATTATACCATTAAAATAAGCTTGTAGCAATAGCCTTGTTTGTGGTATAATTCATTGATTACAAAGTAAGATGCCAGAGGTACGGATATATGCTTGAGCTGCTTTCACCCGCAGGCTCGCCGGAGGCGGTCGTTGCCGCCGTGCAGAACGGCGCGGATGCGGTCTATATGGGATTGGGAATATTCAACGCCCGCCGCGGAGCGAAAAACTTCAGCGACGAGGAGTTTGAGCGGGCCGTGCGCTACTGCCGCATACGCGGCTGCAAGGTCTATGTCACGATGAACACCCTCGTGGGCGACCGCGAGATGGAGCAGGCCGCTTCGCTTGCCCGCCGCGTGTCGGAGCTCGGCGCGGATGCAATATTAGTGCAGGATCTCGGCCTTCTGAGCGTCCTGAAAAAGGCCGTGCCGGATATCCCGCTGCATGCAAGCACTCAGATGAGCATACACAATCTTGCCGGAGTCGAGGCCGCAGCCGAGATGGGACTCACGCGGGCCGTGCTCGCCCGTGAGCTCAGCTTTGAGCAGATAAAATTTATCACAAAGCACGCGAGCATCGAGACGGAGATATTCGTCCACGGCGCACTGTGCTTCTGCCATTCGGGACAGTGCTACATGTCCTCGCTCATAGGCCGCCGCAGCGGAAACCGCGGCATGTGCGCCCAGCCCTGCCGCATGGGATACAGTCTGGGAGGCCGTCTGGAGGACAGCCACCCCCTGTCGCTGAAGGACAACTGCCTTATAGACCGCCTGCGCGAGATAGAGGACGCGGGCGTTGCCTGCGTGAAGATAGAGGGGCGGATGAAGCGCCCCGAGTACACGGGCATAGTCACCGGCATATATTCAAGGATAATAAAAGAGCGCCGCGAGCCGACGGCGGACGAGATACAGGCGCTCACCGGCGCGTTTTCGCGTCAGGGCTTCACGCAGGGCTATTTTAACGGCAGCAAGGCCGATATGTTCGGCATCAGAGCCGAGACGGACAAGGCCGGCGAAAGGCTGTACTCCGAGGCGCGCAAGGAGTATATAGGCCGCGAGGAGCGCCGCGTTCCCGTGAAGTTTTACACCATCGTAAACGCGGGCGAGGCGGTCAAGGCAGCAGCCATAGACGATCTGGGCAACAAGGTCGTCGCCTTCGGCGCAGAGCCGCAGAAGGCCATACGTCAGGCCATAAGCTCGGATGCGCTCAGCGACAGGCTCGGAAAGACCGGCGGCACTCCTTACTACTGCACGGAGGTGCAGAGCAGGGTGCAGGACGGCCTGTTCCTGTCCGCAGCGGAGATAAACGAGCTCCGGCGCAAGCTCGTGACCGCGCTCAGCGAGCGACGCGCAGTGCCGCCGCAGCGCCGCAGCCTGCCCACGCCCGCTCTGCCTGTGGGGCAGAACGCCGTGACGGATCCCGTCATGATCTATCAGGTGTGCACGGCAGACCAGCTCACCGAGGAGCTTGCCGGTACAAAGCCCGATTATATCTACATTCCCCTCAGGATCATGTACGATAATTTTGACCTCGTGCACGCATTCTGCGAGCACGGAGCCGTGCCGGTAGCGGTGCTGCCGCGCATCATTCCCGACGACGAGGCGGCTCAGGTGTTTTCAATGCTCAGGGAGCTGTTTGACCGCGGCATAAACGAAGCGCTCGTCGGAAACCTCGGGCATATAAAGCTTGCACGCAAGGCGGGAATGAAGATCCGCGCCGATTTCGGCATGAACGTGTTCAACTCCTACTCGATGGATATGCTGCGTCAGATGGGCTTTCTGTCCGCGACGGCCTCGTTCGAGCTGCGCCTTGCGCAGGTGCGCGACATGGCAAAGTGCGTGCCGACAGAGCTCATCGCCTATGGCCGCCTGCCGCTGATGATATCCGAGCAGTGCGTCATAAGCCACAGCCTCGGCTCGTGCAGCTGCCAGACTCCCGCGCTGCTTTCCGACCGCATGGGCTCGACCTTCCCGATCATGCGTGAGCCGGAGCACCGCAACGTGATATACAACTCCCGAAAGCTTTTCATGGCCGACAAGAACGACGAGCTGTGCGGCATCGGGCTTTGGGGCATAAGACTGATGTTCACCACCGAGGGCGCACGCGAGTGCGTTCAGGTGGCAAAGAGATACAAGGGCGAGGGCGACTTCCAGCCGAACGATCTGACCCGCGGCCTTTACTACAGAGGAGTAGACTGATGCTGACTGATATTGATATCGTTCTGGCCTCCGGCTCGCCGAGGCGAAAGGAGCTGCTGGAAACGCTGGGGCTTAGCTTCCGCATCGTTCCCGCAAAGGGCGAGGAGATCCCGCCCGAGGGCGCAGGTCCCGCCGAAACGGTCACGGCGCTGGCAGCGGCCAAGGCTGCGGAGGTGGCGGAGAGCTGCCCCGAGGCGCTTATCATAGCAGCCGACACCGTCGTCTGGGCAGAGGGCAGGATACTCGGAAAGCCAAAGGACGAGGCCGAGGCAAGGCACATGCTGCATATGCTCTCGGACAGCGCCCACGAGGTGTATACGGGCGTTGCGCTCATATACAAGGGAAAAAGCGCCGCCGCGGCGGAGAAAACGAAGGTGTTCTTCCGCAGGCTGTCGGACGCTGAGATAGACAGATATGTTGCAAGCGGCGAGCCGATGGACAAGGCCGGAGCCTACGGCATTCAGGGCAGAGCCGCGCTCATGGTCAGGCGGCTCGAGGGCGATTACTTCAACGTCATGGGTCTGCCGCTGTGCAGGCTCGGACAAATGCTCGAAGAGATCGGGGTGCATCTTTTTTGAACGTAAAAAATTATCTGAAGAAAAACGGAATAAAGCTCGGCGTTATAGTGCTGATGATAGCGCTCGTCGCCGGAGGCGCTTCATATTTTCTCAAGGGCAACGCCGGAGTGGTGCAGAACGCATCCGGCACGCTGAAGGCTCCCGTGCAGCGCATGGTCAGCTCCGTAGCCGAGTGGCTTGAGAGCATATACGGCTACCTTTACGAATACGACCAGCTCATCGCCGAGAACGAGCGTCTGAGAGCCGAGCTCACCGAGGCTCAGGAGGAGGCGCGGAACGGTGCAGCCGCCATCGAGGAGAACGAGCGCTTCCGCCAGCTGCTGGAGTTTAAGGAAAAGCACAGCGATATGACGCTCGAATCGGCCAAGGTCGTCGCGTGGACGACCTCGAACTGGGCGCACTCGTTCACCATCAGCAAGGGCACGAACGCGGATCTCGAGGTCGGCGACTGCGTTATAACCGAATACGGCGTTCTGGTCGGCCAGATCACCGAGGTCGGCTCGACATGGGCGACGGTTGCGACGGTCCTCGACCTTAACACCAACATCGGCGCACTCGTATCCGAAAACGGCGCGTCGGGACTTCTGGTCGGCGACTTTGCCATGATGCAGGAGGGCTGCGTGAAGCTTGCCTACCTCGCCGACGGTGCGCAGGTATTCTCGGGCGACACGGTCATGACCTCTGGCTCGGGCGGTGCGTTCCCGCAGGGGCTCGTCGTCGGAACGATAAGCTCGGTAAAGACCGAGGCGGGCGGTCAGATAGAGTACGGCGAGGTAAAGCCCGGCTGTGACCTCACCTCGCTCGTTCAGGTTTTCGTAATAAAGGATTTTGAAGTGGTGGAGTAATTGCTGAACAGAATTATTCAGGCTCTTGAGTGGAAAAAGGTCCGCATGGTCATAAAATATGCGGTCTATATGCTGCTGGTGATGCTGCTGCAAAGCGTGCTGTTTTCAAGGATAAGCATTCTGGGCGCGAAGGGCTTTATCATCCCCGCCGCGGCTGTGGCTGCCGGAATATACCTCGGCGGCGTGCGCGGCGCGGTGTTCGGCATCTTCCTCGGCCTGTTCACGGACATGTCCTTTTCCGAAACGACGGTGCTGTTTACGCTGCTGTTCCCGCTCATCGGCTTCGGCGCGGGCTTTGCCTCGGAGTTTTATATAAACAAAAGCTTTTTGGCCTTTATGATACTGAGCACGGCGGCCATACTGCTGTGCAGCGCCTGCCAGCTCATCCTTGCGCTCATAGGCGGAGGAACGGAGCTGCTGCCCGGCCTGCTCACGGCGCTTTTGCAGACGCTCTGGTCGATACCGCCGGTGATGCTGCTGTACCTTCCCTTTAAGAACGGCGGCATAATGCGCGATTAACCCCCCTGTTATTTGAGGATTATCTATGAATATTATCAAGAAAGAAAGACTTATCGCTCTCGCACTGGTTTTTGCGATACTGCTCACCGTTTATGTGACCGCGCTGTACAAGCTGCAGATCATAGAGGGCGAGGCGTATTACGAGGAGAGCAAGAACAACATGGTGACGACAAGCACCGTTATCGCCGCACGAGGAAAGATCCTCGACCGCAACGGCAGGGAGCTTGTCACGAACAAGTCCTGCTATGACCTTATAATAAACACCGACGAGCTCTTCCCGAACGACGGCAGCGTCGATTCAAACGCCGTTATACTCAAGCTCGTCAACATGATCCGCGATTACGGCGACGATTATATCGACGATCTGCCGATAACGACGAGCCCGCCGTTTGAGTATGAGAACGTCACCGAGCAGGATCAGGCGCGGCTTGACGCTTACATGAAGCAGAACGACGTTCCCGAAAACGCCAGCGCCGTCGAGGTTCTCTCGAGTATGCGCGAGCGCTATAAGATCGACAGCAACTACACGGCTGAGGAGGCGAGAATAATCGCCGGCGTGCGCTATGCGGTGAACGTGCGCTATCTCATAAACACCTCGGACTATGTTTTCGTCAAGGACGCGGATATGAAGCTCATAGCCACTCTGCGCGAGAACAATGTCGAGGGCATAACCATCAAGGAGTCGTACGTCCGCGAGTATTCGACCTCGGCTGCGGCCCACATCCTCGGCTACACCGGCGCAATGAGCGACAGCGACTATGCCAAGTACTCCGAGCAGGGCTACTCTGCCGACACCTATGTCGGCAAGGACGGCGCGGAGCTTGCCTTTGAAAAATACCTGCACGGCACAAACGGCACGGTGCGCACGACCTCGTCCTCGGACGGCACGGTCATAAGCAAGGAATACACCAAGGAGCCCGAGCCCGGCAACAACGTTTATCTCACGATAGACATCGGCCTTCAGGAGGCCGCCGAGCTTGCTCTTGAAAACGGCGTAGCCTCCATTCAGGCGAAGATAGACGCGAAAAAGGAGCAGCAGATAGCAAGCGGAACGTATACGGAAAAGAAGGATCAGATAGACGGTGCGGCGGTCGTAGTCGTCAACGTCAAGACCGGCGAGCCGCTTGCCATCGCAAACTGGCCGACCTACGATCCGGCGGAGCTGCTTGAAAAATACGATGAGATACTTCAGGCGGCAAACACCCCGCTTTATAACCGTGCGCTGCTCGGCCTCTACGCTCCGGGCTCGACCTTCAAGCCCTGCACGGCTATCGCGGCGCTCACCGAGGGCATCATAAGCACCGGCACTACCATCGAGTGCCGCGGCCAGTACACGCGCTATGAGGCGCAGGGCTTTGCGCCCTACTGCTGGATCTACACGCAGAACAATCAGAAGCTCACGCACGGCTACCTCAACGTCACCGGCGCTATCCAGAACTCCTGCAACATCTTCTTCTACTCCGCCGGACACGATCTGGGCATCGACAAGATGGATAAGTACGCAGCCCTGTTCGGCCTCGGCGAGAGCACCGGCATCGAGCTGCCCGAGTCCACCGGCAACATGGCAAACCGCGGAAACCACGAGGAGCTCACCGGCGAGCCCTGGTCGATAGGCCAGACCATGCAGGCCGCCATCGGCCAGTCCGACAGCACGTTCACGCCGCTGCAGCTTGCCGAATATGCCGCAACGATTGCAAACAACGGTGTGCGCCACAGCGCGTCGATACTCAAATCTGTGCGCAGCTACAGCTACGGTGAGAACGTGTACGAGCGTGAGGACGAGGTGCTCAGCGAGATCGAGAGCGCCCAGTACAACTGGGACGCGGTCAAGGAGGGTATGCGCCTTGTCGGCAAATCGAGCCTTTCAAGCTACACGATGACCTCCGTCGCCGCCAAGACCGGCACCGCCCAGAAGGGCGATACGATCGCAAACGACGCCATCTTTATCTGCTATGCGCCCTTTGACGATCCCGAGATCGCAATGGCCATAGTCGTCCAGAAGGGCTCGGCGGGCGCAAACTGCGCGGTCATAGCGCAGGAGATACTCGAGGCCTATTTCAGCCTCAAATCCGCGACCGACACGACCGATGTCGAGGGTGCGCTGCTGCAATAATAAAAAAACGCGATTTTTTGCTGAAAAGCGTTGAAAGCAGCCACGGTATTGTATATAATAATATAAACGCAAACAGAAATGAGGTATCTTATGAATATTGCACTTATGGCACACGATAGAAAAAAAGAGCTGATGGTTCAGTTCTGTATAGCTTACTGCGGTATTCTGGCCGAACATTCCGTCTGCGCGACCAACACGACCGGCAAGCTCGTCGCCGAGGCGACCGGCCTTCCCGTAACGCTTTATCTTCACGCCGATCAGGGCGGAGCTCAGCAGATAGGCGCGAGGATCACCTATAACGAGATAGACCTTGTACTGTTTTTCTGCGACCCCTCCAACCCCGGCGGCTTTGACGATGTAAACAAGATCGAGCGCCTGTGCGACCAGTATCAGATACCCTTTGCGACCAATGCCGCCACTGCGGAGGTCCTCGTTCAGGGGCTGCGCCGCGGCGACCTCGACTGGCGAAACATAGTAAACCCCAAGCGCAGATAAGCTGGCAAAAATTAAACTTCAAATGCTGTTATTGCAGGGCAATAACAGCATTTAGTGATTGAAAGGATATCAGATCATATGGCAAAAGTTGCGCCGAGGACGCTGTCCGGCTTCATGGAGCTGCTTCCGGCAGACCAGATAAAGATGGAAAAGATGATGGAAACGCTCAGAAGGAGCTATTCCGTTTACGGCTTTGCGCCGCTGGACACGCCGGTGATCGAGTCGGCGGAGGTGCTGCTTGCAAAGGGCGGCGGCGAGACCGAAAAGCAGATATACAGATTCAATAAGGGCGACAGTGACCTTGCGCTGCGCTTTGACCTCACCGTGCCGCTTGCAAAGTTTGTCGCGGCAAACTACGGCAGCCTCAACTTCCCCTTCCGCCGCTATCAGATAGGCAAGGTCTACAGGGGCGAGAGAGCCCAGCGCGGACGCTTCCGCGAGTTTTATCAGGCCGATATCGACATAATCGGCGACGGTAAGCTCGATATCATAAACGAGGCGGAGATACCGGCGATAATCTACCGCACCTTCACCGCTCTCGGGCTTCGCGGCTTTAAGATAAAGGTCAATAACCGCAAGCTCCTGAACGGCTTTTACAGTCTGGCCGGCATGAGCGAAAAGGCCGGAGACATCATGCGCACGGTCGATAAGCTCGACAAGATCGGCGCGAACAAGGTGCGCCAGCTCCTCATGGACGAGCTGCACATGTTCTCGCACAAGGCCGACGACGTTATGGACTTCATGGCCATAAGCGGCACGAACGCCGAGGTCATTGCGGGGCTTGAGCGCTACAGGGGCATGGATCCCCTGTTCGACGAGGGTCTTGAGGAGCTCAAGACAGTGGCGAAATACCTCGCCGCCTTCGGCGTGCCGGAGGAAAACTTCGCAATAGACCTCTCGATAGCACGCGGCCTCGATTATTATACGGGCACCGTTTACGAAACGGAAATGAGCTCCCACCCCGAGATAGGCTCTATCTGCTCCGGCGGCCGCTACGACGATCTTGCAGGCTACTATACCGATAAGAAGCTGCCAGGCGTCGGCATTTCCATCGGCCTTACGCGCCTTTTCTATGTGCTCAATGAGCAGGGTATGCTCTCGGACGATACGGTGTCGGCTCCGGCTGACGCGCTGGTTATACCCATGGCCGAGGATCTCGGCTACGCCATCGCCGCAGCCACGGCTCTGCGCGACGCGGGCGTGAGAACGCAGCTTTACTGCGAGCAGAAGAAGTTCAAGGCGAAAATGAGCTATGCCGACAAGCTCGGCATCCCCTATGTGATCCTCATCGGCGAGGACGAGATCGCGGAAAACGTCGTCGCCGTTAAGAATATGTGCAGCGGACAGCAGCAGAAGCTCGGCTTTGCCGAGGCTGCGGCGCTCATAAAGAAAGACATGGATGAACGCGCTCTGTCCGCGGTCATCAAAGAATAAGGGAGGACAAAAAATGACACAGTCAAGAACCCATACCTGCAACCAGCTCCGCATTGAAAACGCCGGAGAAAAGGTCAAGATCGTCGGATGGATGGAGAACGTCCGCGAGGTCGGCCAGAATTTCGCTTTTGTCATCGTCCGCGATTTTTACGGCACGACTCAGGTCGTCGTCGAGACCGAGGATATGATGAAGATCATAAAGGGCATAAATAAGGAGAGCACTATCTCCGTCGAGGGCACGGTGCGCGAGCGCGCAAGCAAGAACCCCAAGATAGCCACCGGCGATATCGAGGTCGTTCCCGAGAAGATCGAGGTGCTTGGCCGCTGCCGCTACAACGAGCTGCCGTTTGAGATAAACCGCAGCCGCGAGGCCGACGAGACGATGCGCCTTAAATACCGCTATCTCGACCTGAGAAACCCCGCGGTAAAGCAGAACATAATCCTGCGCTGCAACGTCGTCGCCGCTCTGCGCAAGGCGATGATGGAGCACGATTTTCTTGAGATAACCACGCCTATCCTTACCGCCTCCTCCCCCGAGGGTGCGCGTGACTACCTCGTCCCCGCAAGAAAGCACCCCGGCAAGTTCTACGCCCTGCCGCAGGCGCCCCAGCAGTTTAAGCAGCTGCTCATGACCTCCGGCTTTGACCGCTACTTCCAGATAGCGCCCTGCTTCCGCGACGAGGACGCACGCGGCGACCGCTCCCCCGGCGAGTTCTATCAGCTCGATATGGAAATGTCCTTTGCCGGTCAGGAGGATGTTTTCGCGGTCATCGAGGACGTTCTGCCCCCGATATTCGAAAAGTTCGGAACCTACAACATATCCAACAAAGCTCCCTTCCGCCGCATCGGATACAACGAGTCGATGGAGATCTACGGCTCGGATAAGCCCGACCTGCGCATAGACCTCGTCGTCGAGGATATCACCGCGCTCGTCTCCGGCAGCGAGTTTGCCCCCTTTGCCGAGGGCAACACCGTCAAGGCCATCGTCGTCTCCGGCTGCGAGCTCACCCGCAAGCAGATAGACAAGGTCTGCGCCGACGTTGAGGTTCAGGCGGGCATGAAGCCCTACTGGTTCAAGGTCGATGAGTCCGGCGAGCTTACAGGCGGCGTTGCAAAGTTCCTGCAGGATAAGAAGGACGCTCTGACCGAGGCTCTCGGCCTGAAGGCCGGCTGCCTTGTCGGCGTAACGGCGGGCAAAAAGGGCGAGGCTCAGAAAACCGCCGGCGTTATGCGCAAGATGCTCGGTGCGGCAGTGCCCGGACATATGGACAAGGAGCGCTATGAGTTCTGCTGGATCGTCGATTTCCCCATGTACGAGATCGGCGAGGAGTCCGGCGAGCTCGAGTTCTGCCACAACCCCTTCTCCATGCCCAACGGCGGCCTCGAGATCCTCGAAAAGGCCGAACGCGGCGAGGTTGACCCGCTGTCGATCACCGCATTCCAGTACGACCTCGTCTGCAACGGCGTCGAGCTGTCCTCGGGCGCTGTGCGTAACCACGACCCCGAGATCATGATAAAGGCCTTTGAGATGGTTCGCCTCGGCGAGGACGACGTTAAGGCCAAGTTCCCCGCAATGTACAACGCATTCTGCTATGGTGCTCCTCCCCATGCCGGTATCGCCCCGGGCGTTGACCGCATGGTCATGCTGCTTGCCGGCGAGGACTCCATCCGCGAGATAATCCCCTTCCCGATGAACAAGAACGCTCAGGATATCATGATGGGCGCTCCCTCAACCGTGGAGCAGAAGCAGCTTGACGAGCTTCACATAGCCGTCACCTGCCCTGTCGAGGAATAATAAGACTATAAGGACTGCCCTTGCGACAGTCCTTATTTCATAAGAATATGGTGGTAAATTATGCTTGCAACGATAAAATCGCTCGGCGTAAAGGGCATAGGCGGATACGGAGTCTCGGTCGAGGTCTTTGTGTCCAACGGCCTTGTCAATTTTGACATAGTCGGCCTGCCGGATACGGCGGTGAAGGAGGCGCGGGAGAGAGTACGCGCCGCGATAAAATCAAACGGCTTCAAGTTCCCCGTGAGCCGCGTGACGGTAAACCTCGCACCGGCGGACACCAAGAAGGCTGGCACGGTCTACGATCTTCCGATCATGCTTGGCATCCTCGCCGCGACAGGCGTTATACGCCGACCGAAGCCCGACTGCGCCTTTTTCGGCGAGCTCTCGCTCGACGGAACGCTCAGGCCGGTAAACGGCGCTCTGCCCATGGCTGTCGCCGCGGCGCGGGAGGGCATACACGAGCTGTATGTTCCGGCAGATAACGCGCAGGAGGCCGCCTACGCCGAGGGCGTGACGGTCTACCCCGTTTCCAACGCAGCCGAGCTCATTGCGCATCTGCGCGGTGAGCTATGCATAGCTCCGGCAGAAGCGCCGGAGTTTGACCCCGCCTCGGTCAGGTATCTCGACTTTTCCGATGTCAAGGGTCAGGAGAACGTAAAGCGCGCAATGGAGATAGCCGCCGCGGGCGGGCACAACATACTCATGGTCGGCCCCCCGGGAGCCGGCAAGAGCATGATGAGCAAGCGCCTTCCCGGCATACTGCCGGACATGACGCGGGAGGAAATGCTCCGCTCGACGGAGATATACTCGGTTGCCGGACTCACGGGGAGGGATAACCCCATCATCTCCGCCCGGCCATTCCGCTCGCCGCACCACACCGTATCGAGCACCGCCATCTCCGGCGGCGGCACGATACCGCGTCCGGGCGAGATAAGCCTCGCGCACAACGGCGTGCTGTTTCTGGACGAGCTGCCGGAGTTTCGCAAGGACGTGCTCGAGGTGCTGCGCCAGCCGCTTGAGGACGGCGAGGTCACCGTATCGCGTGTTGCGGGAACGGAGACGTTTCCGGCAAACTTCATGCTCGTGTGCGCTATGAACCCCTGCAAATGCGGCTGGTACGGCCACCCCTCGGGGCGCTGCCGCTGCTCTGCAAACGAGGTCCGCGCATACCACAGCCGCATCTCCGGCCCGCTGCTGGACCGCATCGACATCATCGTCGAGGCTCCGGCGCTGGAGTATGAGGAGCTGAAAAACCGCGCCCCGTCCGAGTGCTCGGCAGATATAAAGCGCCGCGTGGATGCAGCGCGGCTTATCCAGCACAAGCGCTTTGAGGGCAGCGGCATCCTCAGCAACGCCGGAATGAGCACGAAGGCGCTGAACACCTACTGCGTCCTCACGCCCGACTGCGAGCAGCTCATGCACGACGCTTTCGACCGCATGGGGCTCACCGCCCGCAGCTACGACCGCATTCTGCGCGTTGCACGCACCATCGCCGACCTCGAGGGCGAGGAGAGCATCGGCGCAATGCACATCGCCGAGGCGATACAGTACCGCACCTATGACTTCAGAGACAATATATGAGCACGAAACAAGGACTCTGCGTTTTCTCCGCAGAGTCCTTGATATATATACGTATATAAAAACGAAATGACCCTTGACTGCACGGTTTCTTTACACCGTTTGCTGAAAGCAGTCAAGGGTCATTTCTGCGAATTCTTAGTATCTAACATCATTGGTTACCTCTCTTTCTGCGGATTGGATGCCGCCTGTCAACGGAACGCAAATCAAAAAACACTCTATATATTAATGCTGAGGTAAACTCCCGAAGAGGGGTAGGACTTAGTGTTCTCGTTCTCTTGATATTTTGACTTCGGCATCGTACCCTCGCTATCGGATAATTTCCGATCTCAGAGGGTCTTTCAGATGTACATTGGTATCACCCTTTCTGTGATTTAAAGATATCAAATTTCCGCGTAATATTCAAGAGCAATAGTGTATGAATCTCAGAGCCTGTTTTTGTGCACAAGCACGATAAATATGAATAAACGCGCATATCTATTGACATATCTCACAAAAAATCATATAATTAAGGTGTTGTGTGCGTGCCGCAGGATCATCTGCGGCACGCTTATTGCGTCCACGCGCAAACAATGATATAATATATCGTTAATTTTGATTAGGAGCAGAACATATGATAAACGACATTATTCTTCTCAAGCAGGGCGAGATAGTCCTCAAGGGCTTAAACCGCCGCTCTTTCGAGCAGAAGCTCATGAGCAATATAAAGCGCCGCCTTGCAGCCATAGGCAAATTCAAGGCCTACTGCCTGCAATCGACGGTGTATATCGAGCCCGTGGACGAGACAAGCGACATGGACGCGGCATTTGAGGCAATGACCAAGGTATTCGGCCTTGCCTCGGTAAACCGCGCAGCAGGCTGCGAAAAGGACGCGAAGAAGATCGCGGAGCTTGCCATCGAGTACCTCCGCGGCGATATGCTCGCTGCAAAGAGCTTCAAGTGCGAGGCCAAGCGCAGCGACAAGAGCTTTCCCATGACGAGCATTGAGCTTGCGCAGTTTGTCGGCGGCGAGCTCGCCGAGGCTTACCCCGACTGCGAGGTGGATGTGCACGATCCCGAGCTGACGGTGCATATCGAGGTGCGCGATCTGGCGGCCTACGTGCACGCCTCACCCACGCCGGGCGCGGGCGGAATGCCGGTCGGCGCAAACGGCACGGCGGTCACGCTGCTGTCCGGCGGCATCGACAGCCCCGTGTCGAGCTACATGATAGCAAAGCGCGGCGTGCATCTCATACCCGTGCACTTTTTCTCCTTCCCCTACACCTCCGAGCAGGCAAAGCAGAAGGTCATCGAGCTTGCGCGGCTCCTGACCGATTACTGCGGCAGGATGACGATCGAGGTCGTACCCTTTACGCACATTCAGGAGGAGATACGCGCAAAGTGCGATGAGGATTACTTCACGCTCATCATGCGCCGCTTCATGATGCGCATAGCGCAGAGGATAGCCGAGGCAAACGGCGCGAAGGCCATCGTCACCGGCGAGAACCTCGGTCAGGTCGCAAGCCAGACCATGGAGGCCATGGCCTCGACGCAGGCGGTCATAGACCTGCCCGTTCTCCAGCCGCTGATCGGCATGGACAAGGAGGAGATCGTCCGCCTTGCGCGGAAGATCGGGACCTTTGAAACGTCAATACTCCCGTATGAGGACTGCTGCACGGTCTTTACGCCCAAGCACCCCAAGACCAAGCCCCGGCTGCACGAGGTCGAGAGGATCGAGTCGGCGCTGGATATAGACGCGCTGGTCGAGGAGGCATATGCAGGCATCGAAAGGATAAAGGTAGGCGACTGAAATTGAAAAAGGCATACAATGTCGAGATACTCTCCGTCGGAACGGAGATACTCCTCGGCCACACAACGAACACCGACGCGAGGGACATATCCCTCATGCTCTCGGAGCTCGGCATAAACGTAAAATACCACACCGTCGTCGGCGATAACCCGCAGCGGCTGGCCGACTGCATCGAGATCGCCCGCGGGAGGGCGGATATCATCATCTCCACCGGCGGGCTCGGCCCGACCTGCGACGATCTTACAAAGCAGGTTCTTGCACGCTCCTTCGGCCTTGAGCTTGAGATGCACGAGGATGAGAGGGCCTGTCTGTACGATTACCTGACCAATCGCGGCTACAGCAAGGAGATGACCGAGAACAATCTTGCGCAGGCTATGCTGCCCGCCGGCTGCACGGTGTTCCACAACAACTGGGGCACGGCTCCCGGCTGCGCCTTCACAGCGGAGGACGGCACGATAGTTCTCATGCTGCCCGGCCCGCCGAAGGAGTGCAACGCGATGTTCCGCGCCTGCGCGATGCCATATCTGCGCTCGCTGTCGGACGAGCAGATAGTCTCGCACGCCATCCACGTTTTCGGCGTGTCCGAAAGCGCCATGGATCAGATCTTCCGCGACGAGATGAACGTCATGACAAACCCCACCATGGCCCCCTACGCCAAGGAGGGTGACTGCCTTTTGCAGGTCACGGCCAAGGCCGAGAGCGTCGAGAAGGCCGAGGAGATGATGAAGCCCGTCATCGAGCATGTGAAGGACGTGCTCGGCGATGTCGTGTTCGGCATTGATATCGACACCGTTGAGGAGAGCGTCATGCAGCTTCTCAGAGAAAAGAATATGACCTTCGCCGCTGCCGAGAGCTGCACGGGCGGCGAGCTGGCAAAGCGCTTTACCGATATCCCTGGCGCGAGCGAGTTCTTCCTCGGCGGCGTGACGACCTACACGAACGAGGCAAAGGTGAAGCTTCTGGGCATAGCGCCCGAGCTCATCGAGGAAAAGACCGCCGTGAGCTATGAGGTCGCCCGCGAGATGGCCGAGCGCGTGCGTGCGCTGCTCGGCGCTGACATGGGCATCGGCGTGACGGGTCTTGCCGGTCCCGACGGCGACGGCGTGCACGAGGTCGGAACCGTATTCGTCTCCCTCGCAACCAGGGACGGCACCTTCGTGCGCGAGCTGCATGTCGGCGACCGCCGTCCCCGCAGCTATGTCCGCCGCGTGTCCGGAAACTACGTTTTTGACATGATGCGCCGCTATCTCCAGAACCTCCCCGTTTTTTCAGAGGCGCATTGAGGCAGCTGCGGATACGGAGATTGCGGTTGCACGGTATCGAAACAATGGCATAAATAAGAACGTTTCGCGTTTTTTCAGAGGCGCAGTAGGTCTGCACCTATATGGAGACTGCGGTGTCCCGACCGGCAACATCGGAGGAAACAAGTTCGTTTCGCGTACCGTTAGTACAGCGGAATGTTTTTGCAGCATCTCAAATACTGCGCCGCAACCCGTAGGGAACGGGCTTGCCCGTTCCGCTTGTCGAAGTTTCCACTGCACCGAAATAGCCGCAACCTTGCCCGTCTGCACCAGACTAAAACCAAACAGAAAGTGAAAAAAGACAGCTTGGACATATATCCGAGCTGTCTTTTCAGCGTTTAATATAGAAATTTGTTCTGACTATGCGGAACAGGCAAGCCTGTTCCCTACAGAGACTGGAGGTAGTTTCGGTCGGGCACAAGCAACTACGTCCAGCTTGATCGTCATGCGAATTGCCCGCCACGGCGAGTGGCCAAGCCCGTTCCCTACGACACTGCGGTGTGCGCAAAGCGCACAAATCAAATTTCATTCACTCGGAGAGCGAATACCTCTGGCTAACGGCTAACGGCTAACAGCTAACCGCTAACTGCTTGCTGCGGTTTCCACGGCATCCTCGATACCGTGCTGACGCAATCACCGTATACGTAGGTGCGTCAATGCGCCTCTAAAAAACAACTCCCGCGCCAAACGGCGCGAGAGTTGTCTTGGTGCTCCAGCGGGGATTTAGGTGCTTTTGCAAGCAAAATCACCCGTGCTTGAAGCGTAGCTTCTGCGCACCTCGGAGCTAAAAAGCTGCCACCGGCAGCTTTTTTTAACGCTCCGACCCTTTCGAGTTCGAATCCCCGCCCGCAGATGAAAACAACTCCCGCGCCAAACGGCGCGAGAGTTGTCTTGGTGCTCCAGCGGGGATTCGAACCCCGGCTTTTGGTGCGCTTCGCGCAAAAAGCCTTTATTTTAATTGCTATCGCCTCGCCGCCGAGGGCGGCAACCGGCGATATCGAATCGGTGTCCGGGGTTCTTATCCGTGAAACCTGCAAGAAAAGAGACGGTCAAACGACCGTCTCTTTTCTTGGTGCTCCAGCGGGGATTCGAACCCCGGACACCCTGCTTAAAAGGCAGGTGCTCTGCCTACTGAGCTACTGGGGCTAATGTGGCTGGGATGGCGGGACTCGAACCCACTATATCAGAGTCAAAGTCTGAGGTGTTACCATTACACTACATCCCACCATCTATTTATATTCTATTGTACACAGAGACCGGGCTTTTGTCCGGCCTCTGTGACTTGTGGGGTGGGTAAAGGGACTCGAACCCTCGACACCCGGAACCACAATCCGGTGCTCTAACCAACTGAGCTACACCCACCATATTTTTGTTTTGGCACGCCAAGAGGGATTCGAACCCCCGACCTACTGCTTAGAAGGCAGTTGCTCTATCCTGCTGAGCTATTGGCGCATATTTCCGCTTGCTTTGGAGCGGGCGATGGGAATCGAACCCACGTATCCAGCTTGGAAGGCTGGTGTTCTACCATTGAACTACGCCCGCACGGCCGCTCCCATTAATGTTCAGCTTAAAGATAATAACAACATTTTCGCCGATTGTCAATATTTTTGGCGCAAAAACTTTCAAAAGTCAAAAAAATATTTGTAGGTTAGTCAATGATAAGTTACAGAGCAGGAAAAGAAAAAAGGATATCGCGA
>CAVGXR010000011.1:0-5096 GCA_963633225.1 Collinsella aerofaciens | reverse complement strand
ATTTCTGGAACCTCGATCAGAAAGTGCTCGGCTGGGCATACAAGCAGGTTAACACTATGTTCGACAGAAAGCCTGTTGACATTAAGTTCTGATTTCTTAAAAATTACCGGCGCATGCCCCACAACATGCGCCGGTATACAAAAAAACGCGGGAGCGTCAGCTCCCGCGTTTTTTCATTGTATCTCTTTTTTCAGCTCAATGCTGTCTGCCGGAGTGATCTTTCTGATCACGCGGCATGGATTGCCGGCGGCAAGAGAGCCGGACGGGATATCCCTCGTCACGACGCTGCCTGCGCCGATAACACAGCCGTCGCCTATCGTGACTCCGCCGCAGACGGTGACACCGCCTGCCAGCCAGCAGTTGTTTCCGATGACTATCGGCTTTGCATACTCAAGGTCATACATGCTGCCGTCGGGCTTGAAGCGTGTGTTCCGCTCCTCGGGGAGCAAGGCATGCATCGGTGTGAGCAGGCTGCAATTCGGCCCGAAGAAAACATCGTCGCCGATCGTTACAGGGCAGCAGTCAAGCACCGTAAAGTTAAAATTTGCATAGCAATTTTTTCCGAAGCGCGTGAATACACCGTAGTCGAAATACACAGGCCCCTGCAAAAACAGCCCCGACTGCGCATCCGGCGTGAGCTGCGACAGAAGCTCGCGCCGAAGCTCTGCCTCGTCCTCATCGGTGTTGTTGTATCTGCGGCTGAGCTTATGCGCTTTCAGACGCAGCGCCGCCAGCTCCTCGTCGGACGGGTCATAGAGCTTGCCCGCGAGCATACGCTCAATCTGCCCTATCACAGCTCGGCTATGACCTCGCACTCAAGAAGAACGTCCTTGGGCAGGCGTGCGACCTCGACACAGCTTCTGGCAGGGTAGGGCTCGGTGAAATACTGCGCATATATGCTGTTTACGAGACCGAAATCGTCCATGTTCTTAATAAATACGGTGGTTTTTACGACCTTGGACATATCGCTGCCCGCTGCCTTGAGAAGCTCGGAAAGGTTTTTGAACACCTGATGTGCCTGAGCCTCAACGCCGTCGGGCACGAGACCGGTAGCGGGGTCGATGCCGACCTGACCGGAGGTGTATACCATGGTTCCTACGATCTGTGCCTGAGAGTAAGGGCCGATGGCTGCGGGAGCCTTGTCTGTAGATACGGTTTTCATTGTTTTTTCCTCCTTAGATATTTAAACTCACCTTAAAGCCCTTGTCGCCGAGCGCACTGAGGAGCTTTTCACCGTGCTCCTTGCCGCCGACTTCGCAGGCAATGTGTACGTTTGTCTGATTGGGATTAAGTCCGGCGCTGAGCCTGTCGTGCTCAACCGTAAGAATATTTGCGCCCTGCTCGGCGATATCGTTTAAAAGCTTCACAAGGCTGCCTGGCTTATCGAGCAGCGTCACTGTAAATCTCAGCCGTCTGTTGCGTGCAACAAGACCCTGCGCAATAACGCACTGGATGAAGCTCACGTCGATGTTGCCGCCGGAGAGCAGACACACGACTCTTTTGCCCTTAACGTCTACCTTGCCCTTGAGCACGGCAGCGACCGGCGTTGCGCCCGAGGGCTCGACGATCTGCTTGCAGCGCTCCATGAGCAGCAGTATAGCCTCGGATATCTCATTGTCGTTGACGGTCACGACATCGTCTGCATAGCGGTTTATGAGCTCGACCGTTATATCGCCCGGCGACTTGACTGCAATGCCGTCAGCAATTGTGGAAACGCTGTCGGTGCTTATGTATCTTTTCTCGCGGAAGGACTGTGCGATTGCGTCCGCGCCCTCGGCCTGAACGCCGATGACCTGAACGCGGGGATTTATCTGCTTTACGCAGGCCGCAACACCGGCGAGAAGTCCGCCGCCGCCGGCGGGGACGATGATAACGTCGGCAGCCGGGAGATCGCCGAGTATCTCAAGGCCGAGCGTGCCCTGACCGGCAATGACCTCAAGGTCGTTGTACGGGTGCAGGAAGGTAGCTCCTTCGGTCTCGCATACGGTGCGCGCCATTGCATATGCATCGTCATAGCAGTCGCCGTGCAGAACGACCTTGGCACCGTAGCCCTCGGTCGCCTGAACCTTTGCTATCGGTGCGCTTGCGGGCATGACGATCGTTGCGGGTATGCCGAACTTGCTTGCCGCGTACGCTACGCCCTGCGCATGGTTGCCGGCAGAGGACGCAACAACGCTCTTTACGTCGCCGCGCTCAACGAGCGCGGCTATCTTGTTGCTTGCGCCGCGTATCTTGAACGAGCCGGTCTTCTGACGGTTCTCGCATTTGAGATATATCTCTCCGCCGGTCATCGCGGAAAATGTGGAGGACATATCGAGCTCCGTGTGATGAAGTATGGGCTTGAGCCTCTCGGCTGCAAGCTCAATGTCTTTAAGCTGTAATTCCATCCGATTCACCTCAGTAAGTTTTATATATGAATTTTACTTCATTCGGACGGAATATACAAGGGCTTTGCCTGAAAAAATGTCCGCAATACGGGTACGAATTTGCACTTTGTCCACGTCTTGCGGACAAATGGCTTTCCTCAGCCGCTTGCCTTTAAATTATCGACAAAGCTTCTCATTTCACTTCGGCTCTGTACCTTTTTGCTCTGCTCGATGATCCGGCTGCGCTGTACGCTGTCGAGTGCGGAAAAATACAAAAATGCGTCGGTGTTTTTCATAAGCGCCATGCCGAAACCGAGTGGAAGCTCGGCGTTTTTGGCTGTGTCCATAATATCACCTCGGCTATATTTTCCGCAGACAGATTCAAAAAATACGTCCTTCAGGGGAATAATTTATCAGCTTTTATACGGCAGGGAGGAGAAGTAGCTCGTGTCCGGCTGACCGCCTATAGTCCAGCCGGAGCCGGAGCTTGCAATGGGGATAGAGCCGGTGAAGCCGCCGTCGGTGACAAAGCTGATAAGCGAGCTTCCGTCGGTCGAGGTAAAGCGCAGCTTTGTTCCGGTTGCAAGATAGCTGCCGTCGGAAAGCGTTATGCTCTTTGTCGTGGTAACGTAAGTTGTGTTGTTGTCAAACACAATGTCGCCGGAGGCCTTGCTGAAGCTCTTGTCGGTCAGCGTGTACACATTCTTGACCTTGTATGTGCCGAGTATGTTCATTTCCGTATCCAGCACAAGCTTACCGTCGGCAAAATCCTTTATAAGTCCCGCGGCATAGCTCTGGCTGTCAAACAGGCCAAGATGCAGAGGCTGACTTTCACCTGACGAGTAGAATGCCGCGCAGGTGATGCTCTGAGCGCTTGCGTCCGTACCGTCGATGTACAGCTCGCGCACGCCGTCGTTATCGAGGTCAAACAGGCGGATGCTGTTAACTTCCTTTATGCCGGTATCAATGCTGCTGACCGTGCCGCCTGATTCAACACTGAGCGTTACGGTACCCTGTTCACCGGCGGAGCTGCTTATAGTCTCCTCCTTGCCGTCGCCGTCAATGTCGCCGGTGTAGGGCAGGCGGGAGGTGATGAGTGTGCCGGAGCCTGCGTTGGGGTCTGTGACCTTGACAGCGCCGTTTTCGTCCAGCGAGAGCAGACGTGTCTCCTGCGTGCCGTCGGCAAGCTTGAAGCGCACGACCATGCTCGGCGTTGTGCCTTCGAGCTCTGTGTTTATGGCAAGCGCCGCTCCGTCGGACATGTCGCTGCATGCGATAAGCTGCTTTACCAGAGTATAGGTTTTCGCGCTCGTATTGTATTTTATCGTGTAAACATCGAGATCGTAAATGCTGCCGCTTGCCGTCAGAAGCAGTGACTTGATATCCGTCGCCGCAGCACTGCCGAGAACCGTGAGATCCAAAGCCTTACTGTCGGAAGAGAAAACTGCGCTGACATCACCCTCCGAGCCGTCGCGGCCGGAGTCGGGTATATAGGTCTTGTCTATTATATCGCCAAGCTCGGAGTAGGGCACGGTGAACTCGTAAAATCCGTCCGCTATCTCGCCGGGGTTTGCGATTATAACGAGACCCTCAGCCGACAGATACCAGTGTCCATCGGATACAAGCGATTTTATCGTTTCGGAATATCCCTCATTGAAGTACACGTTCTGATACTCAGGGTCGCTGGTGAAGGAGACGAGTATCTTTTCGGATACGCTGTTTACTATCCTTTCGCTGTCGCCGAGATCGGCAAGCGTCAGCTCCTCGCCCGTCTGGGCATCGAAGCTCCTGCCGCTTATGCTGAGCGTGCTCACAGTACCCAGCGAGGCTCTGTCAACAACACGCAGTGATACAACGCCGCTGTCTGCACGCTCGGCTCTTATCGTGCGGTTCATGGAAAAGGCGCTGAGTCCCTCCACTGTACCGTCGCCGATGTTCTGCGTATAAAGACCGTAGTTGCTCTGATAGGTCTTGGTCGTGTACTCGGTCGCCATCGACTTGAGGCTTTCGTTGAGCTTATCGGCTGCATCGCTGCGCTCAGGCATGAAAACGGTAGGGAGCATGTACGAGATATTGTCCTCGGCGCTTTCATCCGTCATCTCGACGACAACATCGCCGCCGCAGCTTCCGGCGTTTGCGTTTATTATCTTGTGATCCTCGGTGACGGTGATATCAATGCGGGCCTTGTTCGAAAAATCATCGACGAAGGACTTTGTTGCAAGGATGTTGAGCTCCTTGTCGTATATGCATATGCTGTATTCGATATCGGCCCTTTCGGTGCTCTCGGCCTTGTCGCCCGCAAAGTCAAAGTGAATGACCGTACCGGCCTTGATCGCGGACTTGTCGGCTGACTCAAACGAGTCAGAGCCCTTGTCGGTGCCGCAGGAGACGGTGAAAACATCGCTTGCCTGCATCGTTATATATACGCCGCATTCGCGCTCTTTTTCACCGCTGTCCTTTTTGCCGCAGGCGCAAAGAGATATGATGCAGCACATCGCCAATGCCATGGCTATGAATTTACGCATAATATCAGCTCCATTCTATTACCCTTATTAATCATCGCTATGATTATAGCATGGCGGCGATTTAAAATCTACAGCCGGAGAAATTGTTTATAAAAACGTAAAAAATCCCCCGTCGTGAGACGGGGGATAGCTTGTCAAAAAAGTCCCTCACGGGATTTTTTTGACTGCACTTTTCCGCCGAGCATTTTGAAAGCTTTCAAAATGC
>CAVGXR010000010.1:0-21894 GCA_963633225.1 Collinsella aerofaciens | reverse complement strand
GCTGCAAACATGCCACCGGCATGTTTGCTTAACTACAAACTGCCGACTGTCAGGCACATTTGCCTATCGCACGGACTGCCATCCTCGGAGCATAGCTCCTGCGGTAATCGCTACAAACATGCCACCGGCATGTTTGCTTAACGCGATTACATGCAGACTTCGTCCTCGAACTCGACGAGCGAAGGATCGACGGGCTCTGCGTTCATAACAGTGCGCATGTACTCGTTTACCTTGTCGCGCATGGTGCGGCGGGAAACGGTACGCGGGTCCATAAGGTCGTGCTCGATCCAGATGAGATCGTAGCCGCGCTCACGGCCCTGATCATCAAGCAGACCCTGAACGGTAGCCATGTTCTTGCAGGCGACGTTCTGGTACATGATGATGAGCTTTGCGTTCCACTCTTCGCACTGACGCCACAGCTCGGTTACGACGTTGTGGTAACCGCCGTTGGTGTGACGGCGCATGACCATGCGCTCGTACAGGCGGGCCAGATCGCGGAGTGCTTCTTCCTTGTCCTCGGTCTCGAGAGGCTTGGTGAAGTTGAGGGATTCCATCTCGACCAGGACGTCGATGCCCCAGCAGTTGGCAGCCCAGTTGGAGAAGTTTGCATAGTAGTGAGCCGGGCAGGACCATACGATTGCACGGTACTTCATCTTGCCGACCCAAGCTTCGTCACGGTTCTCATATGCCTCGCGGATCAGCTTGCTGATCTTTTCGCAGGTAGCCATGACACGGGGATCGATACCGCCGTCCATCTCGTAGTTCCACTTGCGGAACAGCTCGTAGCACGGGCCGAGAAGCTGCGGATACTTGGTCTTGTTGATCTCCCACTTTTCAAGCTCATAAGCGGTTTCCTTGTTGAAGCGCTTCATTGCAGTGAAGTAAGCGTCCCAATTCCACTTTGCGCCGGTCTTATCCTCGATGAACTTGATGCAGGCCTTGATATCCTCGGCAGCGCTCTGCAGAACGGATTCGTCCTCGTAACGTACGGGGAAGCAGAGGTGGAACACGGGGATGTTCGGGAAACGGCGTGCAAAGTAAGAGGACGCCATGGTGGAGCCGTCGCAGGGCATGGAGCTGGAGATGAAGCAGGAGCCCATATCAGGCAGTGCGTCGATGACCAGTGCGCCGCACTCGGAGGAAGGAACCGGGCAGCAGTCTGCGGGCAGACCGAAGGACTCGACTGCGTCGATGTAAGGTACGCAGGTGAGCTGGTCGATCTCGGAGACGAGGAAGACGGGCAGCAGCTGGTGAGGAATACCCACGAGGTCGGGGAAGCCAGCCATGATCTGACCCATGGTCATCTCGTCGAAGGTTACGAGCATCTTGTTGAGCTCGATGCTGTTGCCGTTCTTGCGGTCAGCCTTGGACAGAAGAACGAGGTTCTCTGCAACATAGCGGAATATATCGTAGATAAGAGTATGGCTCATGCGGAGAGCGCGGCCGCGCTGACCCATGATGTTCTTATCCATAAAGCCGTGGCAGCAGAAGTAGGAGATCATCCAGCGGTAGTGCAGAGCACTGTTGAGCGCGGGGATGAGGTCCTTGGAGAAGGTCATAAGGAGCATACCCCACATACGAGCCCACTCATAGAAGTCGTATGCGGTGTCCTTAACGCCGCGCCACTCACGGCGGACGGTTGCCATTGCGCCCTTGGCATACAATCTGCCAAGTCTCTTCTCACCGTAGAGAACTGCGTCAAGCTTGCCCTGCTGGTCGAGTGCCATGAAGGAATTGTACTCCTCCTTGATGCGCTCTGCGTCCATCTTCAGGGTGTTCTTCCAGCCGTTCTTGAAGGCTTCCCAGTCGGTCTCCTTGAGCATATCATAGAAGATACCGCCGCAGACCTTCAGGTTTTCCCACTGGGCCTTCCAGTCGATATTATCTTTAGCCTTAAAAAACTTGGGATTGGGATATTTAGGAGTCTTAGCCATTACTTCTTGCCCTCCTCTTTATGAATACGCTTGATTTCCAGAGATTCAACGAATGCCTGGCAGCGGGTACGGAGCTGACCGGAGTTGCCGTTGTTGTACAGTCTGTCGATAGACAGTACGGGCCAGCCGTATTCATCAGCCATAACATGGCTGACGAGCGCACGCTCGAAGCCCCAGTAGTCGCAGTACTTCATCTGCTCGTAGATGATGCCCTCTGCGTGGTACTCCTTTGCAAGACGGTCTGCGGTGTGACGGCGCTGCATAACCTTCTCGTCGGATATGTAACGGGCACACTCGGAGTACTCCATGATGTGACGGCAGAGCTGTCTGAGTGCAGGCTCCTCGTCGTTAATCTCGATGACCTCGCGGCCGGGAGTCGAACCGAAGCAGTGACGGTCCGAGCAAATGAATGCGCCGCAGCCCTCGATAAGCTTGGTCAGGTTGGGATCGTCGATCTCGGAGCCGACTATTGCGACTCTTGCACGGAACCAGGGCTTGGGATCGGGCTTACGGGTCTTGAGCTCCTTCAGAGTCTCCTTCAGGTACGGGAGAATGAGTCTCTTCGGGCAGGTGAAGGATACGAGGTTGAGGATGTGATACTCATAGCCGGTGATAACGGGGTTCTCTGCCTTGCGCATATCGCCGATCTCGGTGAGGATCTTGCAGACCTCGTTGTGCTCCTTGATGGCCTTGCGGATGGCCTTGTCGGATACGTCAACGCCGAACTTCTCGTGCAGATTGTCCAGAACGTGCTTCTGCATCTGAATTGTGTAAGCATCGAGGGTGTAGTCGGTCACCTTGAAGGGAATGTCCATGTGAGTTACAAAGAACTTTTCCTTAGTGTTGACCTTCAGGACCTCGAAGTGCTCCATTGCGCGGTTCATCATGGAGCAGGCGTCCACACCGATCATTGCGTCGAGGAACTGATAGCCGCCCTCGATGGCGCGTTCGACGAGTGCGCGGGCGTACTCGCAGGTGTAGTTGGACATGTAGTAGGTTGCGATGTCGATAGAGCCTGTCTTCGGTGCGCGCAGACGCACGGAGAAACAGTTGCCTATGTTGAGAAGCGCTTCGGGAACATGATAGCAAGTGTAGCCAAGGCAGATATCGCCCTCAGCCTGAGCCTGCTTTACCAGCTCGTTGTCGGCATTCTCAAGAAGACTTTCGAAGTAGATCAGATGCTTAAGATCTTTCAAATGTTACACCTCTTCTTCAAAGAATTTCTATTTTTTGGAGTGCTTCCTTTACTCCCTTGAGCATAAGAGAATCTTCGGGCAGGCTGAGCACGCTCTGACCCTTTATATCGTTTGCGGCAAATGCACTGTCCGCTGGGATGCGTGCCACGATGTCAACACCGGGCACTGTGATGAGCTCCGCGAGCTCGGGATTTGTCATTCTGTTTACGATGGCGCCGATCTTATCGTAAACGATCAGCTCGTCTGCGACGTTCTTGATCGTGGATACGACCTGGCAGCCCTTCTTGCTCTGGTCGGTCACGAGCAGCAGATGCGTTACCTTATCCATAACGCGGCGCTGGATCTGCTCTATTCCGGCCTCGCCGTCGATGACGACATAGTCGAAGCTGTTTGCCAGAATGCCGATGACTTCCTTCAGGTAGGAATTGACCTTGCAGTAGCAGCCGGAGCTTTCAGGTCTGCCGATGCCGAGAAATGCAAAGCCGGGCATTTCGACCAGTGCGTCAAAGATCTTGAACCTTGCTTCACTGAGAAGCTCGAGCGCTTCTCTCGTTTCGCCGTTTTCGACGCTGTCAACGATGCTCATGCGGATATCGTCAAGCGTGAGCTTAACGTCAACACCGAGAGCGACCGACAGGCCGACCGCGGGGTCTGCATCTATCGCAAGGATCTTCTTATCGGGAAAGTTCTCCACCAGAAGCCTTACGATCGACGCCGAGATCGATGTCTTGCCGACACCGCCCTTACCGGCGACTGCGATGATCTTTGCTTTGTTTTCCAATAATTCGTCCCCCCTTCAATTGCGCTCAGATACACCTTACGCATTTTGATAACAGTTTAACACAAACACCTTGGTTTTGCAAGAGATTATGTTACGGTTTATATGAAAAATTCAGGTTTTTTTGCGCAAAAAAAGGCTTCGGCTATACACTTTCAACAAAATTGTCAATTTGTTTGCAAGCACAAAAAGAGACCCCGAAATACGAGGTCTCTTGTGATTGAAAATACTCTATCAGACGATTCTGCGGTCGCGGACCTGAGAGTCGTAATGCTTATTCAGCAGCGGGCGAATGACATAGTATATGAGCTTGTTTTCGCCGTTTGTGATATACAGTGTAAAGGTTCCGACGAAGCCGAGGAATGCGAACAGGGCGAGCTTGCCGCCGATCTTAGCAACGTTTTTCATCGTTATTATATCCTCCTATTAATATGCAGCGCTGTCGTCAAACTCGACGAGGGTGGGGTCGAGAGGCTTCTCGCCCAGAACGACGGACATGTAGCCGTTTACGCAGTTGCGCATATCCTGACGGGAAACAGTGCGGCTGTCTTCAAGGTCATGCTCGATGAAGATGAAGTGGAAGCCGAGATCTCTTGCCTGCTCCTCCATGAGAGCGTGAACGCCGAGCATACCCTTGCAGGCGATATTATCGTTCATGAGAACCATATCGCAGTTGAAGTTCTTTGCCCACTCCCAGATGGCGTTGACGTTGTCCCAGCCGCCGACGGCGTGATGACGCATGGTCGCCTTTTCCGAGAACAGAGCCAGATCCTTGATAGCCTCCTCGGGATCTTCGGTGTTTATCATGTTGTGACCCATGGTGGAGTCCATGTTCAGGACGATATTGATGCCCCAGCAGTTCTGAGTCCAGGTCGGGAAATCGGTGTAGTAAACAGCGGAGGGTCCCCACAGGAAGGCGCGGTGGCGGGTACGTCCGCCGAAGGGCTCCTTCTTCTCCTCATAGGCCTTGCGCATGATCTTGATGACCTTGCGGTCTACCTTATTGAAGTAAGGATCGGTGCCGTTTGCAGATGCCCATGCATACAGGCGGTACAGAGTCTCTGCGATGCCGCACAGGGCGGAATACGGGGTCTTGAAGTAGTCCCACTTCTCGAGCTCTATGGTGTTCTGCTCGTTCATGAGCTTTGCGTACTTGAAGAGATTATCCCAGTCGTACTTCACGCCGTACTCCTTCTCTATGAAGGCGATGGCATCCTTGAGCATCTGGGTCGAATACGGATGTGCACCCGGCTCGTTGTGGATCATTGCGAGCGTTACGGGGAAGTCGGGCATACCAATGCGGCGGCGCTGGAACATGGAGGTCGCCTCGGATGCGTTGCAGGGCATATTTGTTGAGAGCATCGCCTTGCCGACAAGGGGGAATGCGTCGTCAAGAGCAACGCCTGTCTCTGCCGCGCAGCGGGAGCAAACGTCGGCGGGAAGGCCGAAGGATTCGGCAACGTCGATGTAGTAGGGCTCGATGTGCTGGTCAACATCACAGATGATGAACTCGGGCAGAGTCTGGAGCGGGAACGGGATAAGATCCTTAAAGCCCATCATGAACAGCGGGGGCAGGACCTCGTCCATAGGTACGATGCGGTCGGTATCCTTGCCGCCGCCGAGACGGCGGTCGTTGGACAGCACAAAGGCTATCTTCTTGGTCAGGCTGCGGACGATCGCGTGCATGCACTTGTGTGCGGTGACGAGCTCGTAGCCGCGGAAGCCCTCGAACAGGCGGTCGATGAACATGAAGGTGCCGAGGTAGGAGCCCATCCAGCGGTACTCCCAGAAGCCCTTGAGACAGGGCAGCGGAGCGGAGGCGACCATCATTGCCATGGAGACGAGGTTGTTCAGCCACGCCTTGTAGTCAACGAGCGTATCCTTAACACCGCGCCACTCACGCCATTTTGCAACGCCGGTCTTGTCGTAGTAACGGTCTCTCTGGCCGCCGACACCGTTTTCGGCCTGCCATATGGGGTCAAAGCGTTCAAGCTTTTTGTCAACTGCTGCTATAACTTTATCGAACATCATTACTTACCTCCCTGAATGGACTTGATCTCCAGAGATTCGATGAACGCCTGGAAACGTGTACGAAGCTGTCCGACTGCGCCGAGGGAGTACTCCTTCTCGATGGTGCAGCAAGGAATGTGCTTTTCGTTCGTGAAGATGTGGTTTGCAAGGACCTTCTCATAGCTCCAGAACTCACAGAACTTCATGTTCTCGTAGATGATGCCGTCGGCCTTGAAGTCCTCTACGAGCTGAGTCGCCACGGCGTGGCGCTGGTCGATCTTCATACCGTCCATGAAGCGTGCGCACTGGTTCCAGTACAGGTAGTGGCGGCAGATAGCGTCAAAGGCTGTCTCGCCGTCCTCGATGACGATCTGCTCTCTGCCGGGGAAGGAGCCGAAGCAGTAGCGGTCGGCAACGACCATTGCGCCGCACATCTCGATGAGCTTGGTAAACTCGGGATCGTCGATCTCGCTTCCGACGAGCGCAACGCGGGCGCGGAACGGGAACTTCTCCTCGGGCTTGCGTGTCTTGAGCTCCTCAAGGGTCTCCTTGAGGTAGGGCAGGATCAGCTTGTGCGGGCAGACCTGACTTACCAGCTCGATAACATGGAACTCATAGCCGGTGATGGGAGGATTGTCGAGCTTGCGGTAATCGCCGATCTCGGTGATCACGCGGCTGATCTCGTTATGCTCCTCGATGGCCCTGCGCATGGCTTCGTCGGAAACGTCGATGCCGAGGCGGTCGTGCATGGGCTCAACGACCTTGAGCTTGAGCTGAGCCTTGTAGTAATCAAGGTTTGTCTTATCGCCCTTCATGGGAGGGTCGATCTGGGTGACGAAAAATCCGTCGTGCTTTACGGGATTGATGAGGAAGAAGTGCTCCTCCATACGCTCCATGGTAGCGCAGCTCTCCGCGCCGAACAGGGCGCTCAGGTAATTGTAGCCGCCTTCGATGGCACGCTCGAGAATAGAACGTGCATAGGGGCAGGTGCGGTTGGTCATGTAGTAGTTTGCGATGTCGGTCGATGTGCAACCGGGTGCGCGAAGTCTTGAAGAGAAGCAGCCTTCAAGATTGAGGAGGACCTCGGGTATGTAATAGCAGTTGTAGCCGAGCGCTATCTGCCCATCCTCCACTGCCTTAGTGACGAGCTCATTCTGCGCGTCCTGCAGCAGGTTTTCAAAATAGATCAGATGTTTTAGGTCTTTCATTTGCAACCCCTTCCGCTTATTTTAAATTTTTGCCTTCCAATTATTTTTCAGTATGAGAGCTTCCCATACTCTTTCTCATGATTATACTTTACTTCCAGTTCAAATGTCAAGATTGTGTCAAGAGTATTTATAAATAAATTATGGCAATTACGGATTATTGCACAGGCGCTGTTCGTCCTGTCTGGCTATGAAAAGAGCTTTTTGCACATTTCAATGTAATCGGGCAGGACTCCCTCGAAGTCGAGGCCGTAGTGGCGCGGCGTATTGCGCTCTGCCGTGCGCTCTATTGCAGCCGTGACGAAGTCCTCGGCGGTGTACAGGGCATCCTCCAGCGCAGCTCCACGTGTGAGCAGCGCGGCAAAGGCCGAGGCGAACACATCGCCCGAGCCGTGAAACGTTCCGTCGAGCGCAGGCTTCATGACAGAGCACATTTTGCCGCCCGCATTATCGCGTGCGACTATGCCGACCTTGCCCTGCTCGCAGCTTACGCCCGTCACGGCAACGAAATGCGGTCCGAGCTCCGAGAGCCTGTCGATAAGCTCCGTGATATAGCTTTCATCGTGTACGCCGGCTTTGTATTCAATGCCCGTGAGAAAGCATGCCTCGGTTATATTCGGTGTTATTATGTCCGCCTTTTTTATGAGCCTGCGGAAGCTCTCGGCCATTTCACTGCCGAGGTTTGCGTAATATCTGCCGTTATCGGCCATTGCCGGGTCAACGACCACGAGCGTATTTTCATTTCTCAAAAGCTCTATTGCCCGCTCGAGCAGCATTCCCTGCGCCGGTGATGCAAGGTAGCCGGAATATATCGCATCAAAGCTCACTCCAAGCTTATGCCAGTGCTCGGCAATGGGGACGATATCTCCGCTCAGATCGGTGAAGGTCCAGTCCGTGAAGCCGCCCGTGTGGGTCGATAAAAGCGCCGTAGGTATGCAGCAGCACTCAACGCCCGTTGCGGAAACGATAGGCAGCGCAACTGTCAGCGAGCATTTTCCCAGTCCCGAAATATCGTGTATAGCCGCCATTCTCGGCAGCTTCGGCAGTTTTTCCATAGTATATCCTACCTTATTGAAAATATCGGCTTGATTTTAGCACATAAGAGTCCTTTAAGCAATACCGCAGCGGCTTCCCGTCTGTTTACGTTTTTTTGCTCCGGTACATTTTAATAATTATGTACCTTTTGTATCTATAAAAAAGTTCATTTTTCCATTTCCTGCATTGTAATTTCGGTTACAATATAGTATCATTAATGAAATATTAATTAATAGCCGTTCTGCCGCTTCCGTGAATAACGGTTGACTGCTTCCCTGCCGTACGGCAGAGATAATCGAGGCTGCATGGATAACGCTTTGCGGTGTAGGTATTAATATGCATCCTTTAGGGAAAGGAGGAAAACTGAATAGCATGGTAAAAACGGAAAAATTCAGCAAGTCTGCACTTACTGTACTTTTTGTGCTTGCTGTTTTCCTGTTTGCTGTTTTTGCGCTGAGCACCAACGCAAATGCCGACGGAGTTGATGATGTCGATGTAGCTGCCGTCAGTGACATTTACGGGCGTTCCGCCGATGGCGGAGCGATCGCGCTGTGGAACACGGAGTATTTCGGCGCACCGTATTTCAGGCTCTGCCTGCACGGCTATCAGGCTCTCGATCCTGACGCGACCGTAACGGTGACCGCTTACATTCCCGGCACGCTTATCCCCTTCTACCGTGCGACCTTTACCAAGGATTATCTCGTACTGAAGGATACGTTCAATCTTGCCGGCGGTATTCTCACTCAGGGCGCTGTGCTTCGTCTTCCGGCTGTTTGCCAGCTCAAGATCGAGGTCAACGGCGATAACGTCGAAGGCTGGGATCTCATCTACGGAACGTATGTCGAAGAGGCCGCCATCTGGAGCCCCAACGACATGAACCCGCTCACCTGGTTCTGGGAAGTGTTCGGTTCTGATTATGTTTACGGAAATGCTACCTGCCTGTGGGCGACCAACTTCGGAGGTCACGTCGTTCATCTGAAGATCGACGGTGCAGGCGGAGATTCCGACGCTGACGCAGATGCAGACGATGATGCAGATGCAGATGCTGATGCTGACGCGGATGCCGATGCAGATGCGGATGCGGATGCGGATGCCGACGCTGATGCGGACGCTGATGCAGATGCTGATGCAGATGCCGATGCGGACGCGGATGCCGATGCGGACGCGGATGCCGATGCAGACGCGGATGCCGATGCAGATGCGGATGCGGATGCGGATGCAGATGCCGACGCTGATGCGGACGCTGATGCAGATGCTGATGCAGATGCTGATGCAGATGCCGATGCGGACGCGGATGCCGATGCGGATGCCGACGCGGATGCGGACGCGGATGCGGATGCGGACGCTGATGCCGACGCGGACGCGGATGCGGACGCGGATGCCGATGCGGACGCTGATGCAGATGCGGACGCTGATGCAGATGCGGATGCCGACGCGGATGCGGACGCCGACGCGGACGCCGACGCGGATGCGGATGCCGACGCGGATGCCGATGCCGACGCGGATGCCGATTCTGATTCGGATTCGGACGACGATCATGATCATCCCGAAACCGGTGATGAGCGTAACATCGAGTGGGTCTCGGCAGTTGCAGTTATCAGCCTGGCAGCATTGACTGTTACTTATCGCAAGAAGAGAAACGACTGATCATATGTGGGCGATTAGTTGACTTATTGCTAAAGTGCATATAAAATAGGAACGATCTTTTGATCGTTCCTATTTTTATTTTTTATCGATTTTTTGAGGTGCGCCATGAGCAGGCAAAGCAGACGAAAAAAACATATCAGCAAACCAAATAAAATGACCGACGAGCAGCGCAGGTCACGGGCAAGGAAGGCTCTTATCATCGGCATCGCAGTTGTCGCTGCCATAGTTGCCGCAGTCGTTGTGCTGTATCTTAGCTCTGCCGGCAAAAAGGATGACATGCTTGCTTTGTTTGACAGCAAGGCAGCGCTCCTGCACGAGGAGCTCATGAGCGATGAGCGCAGCGGCGAAATGGGCAGCATTGAACAGGGTCTGCCGGACAGCGTTGTGTTTCTCTCTCTGTGCAGCGGCGATGAGCGTGCAAAGGTGTTCACCGGCAAGGGCGACAGCCGCGAGGATGCATGGCAGAGCGCATACGGTCAGGCGAAAAGCTTTGTCGAAACGGAGGGCTACAGCGTCAAATGGCTCAAGGCCGACCTTATGAGCGAGGCAAAGACATACAGCACCGGCGATTTTTCAACGGAGCTTCACCATTACAGGCACGAGTTTTTCAGGTACGGCATTTCCTTCGATACCGGCTTTGAGACCGCGCTTCTGGAGGCTGAGCTCAACGGTGCAAAGATACTCGACTATGACAGCGAATGCGTAGACAAAAGCTATCTGAACACCTATCTCAAAAAGGCGGGACGCGAAACGCTCTCCTCCCTGCCGGACAGCTATGTTGTTTTCAAGTGCATCGGCTGGATATGCGACGAAAACAACGAGGTATACGAGCTTATAAGCGACACAGACGACTATGGCCGCCGCAAGGTTGACACCGTGGATAAGGAATACGCCGCGCAGCTTGTAAAAAACGCCTCGGGCTTTCTCATAGATCAGGTCAAGAGCGACGGCAGCTTTGTTTACGGATATTATCCGAGATTCGGCAACGAGATAGATAATTACAATATCGTCCGTCACGCGAGTACGCTCTGGAGCCTCGTATGCCAGTACAGGATGACAGAAAACGCAGAGCTTATTCCCGTCATAGACAAGGCCGTGGACTACATGGTCAAAAACGCAATAATCGAGCGCGACGACGATACGGCATATCTCTATGAGGAGAAGTCTGACGAGATAAAGCTCGGCGGCTGCGGCGTTGCGGTCGTGGCTCTCACGGAGTACATGGATGCCTTCGGAACCGATAAATACGAGGAGCTCGCCGTCAAGCTTGGAAACGGCATACTCACAATGTTCGATGAAAGCAGCGGCGAATACTACCACGTTTTAAACGGCGACTTCACCCGCAAGGAGCAGTTCAGGACCGTTTACTACGACGGCGAGGCGACATTTGCCCTGTGCAGGCTCTATTCCCTCACCTCGGATGAAAAATGGCTGAGCGCTGCAAAAAGCGCCGTTGAGCACTTCATAGCCGCCGACTATGTCCAGTACAAGGATCACTGGATAGCCTACTCAATGAACGAGATAACAAAGTATGTTGACGATGAGCGCTACTATACCTTTGCCCTGAGAAACGCACAGGAGAACCTTGACACCATCTATAAGCGCGACACGACCTATCACACATACTTTGAGCTTCTCATGAGCACCTTCGAGCTGTACAACCGCATGATCGAGCGCGGCATACACGTCGATTATCTTGACAACGGCTTTGATCTTCAGTATTTTCTCAAAACCATCTATAAGCGTGCAGACCACATGCTCTGCGGCTACTTCTACCCCGAATACGCCATGTACATGGCAAACCCCGACACCATTCTCGACACCTTCATGGTGCGGCACGACGGCTACCGCGTAAGGATCGACGATGTTCAGCACAATGTCGGCGGCTACTATCTGTACTATCTCAACTATGACAAGCTCGTTGAATACGGTATGCTTGAATGCAGGGACAAGGCATGAAAAAAAGCATAAGAAAAGCAATACGCCTCGTTTCGCTGACCGTTTTTATCGTCTGCGCAGCGGTGCTGATATCCTACTATATCGGAGATCTGCACGATGCCGAGACCGGCCGCAGGGTCGATGAGCTCAAGGACAGCGAGGTGACGGTGCCGGATATTCTGGACGAATACGCAGGACTGTACGCCGAAAACAGCGACACGATAGGCTGGCTGAAGATAGACGGCACGGGGATAGACAACGTAGTCATGTATGTGCCGCATGACAACAGCAAGTATCTGCACACAGACTTCTACGGAAACGACTCCTACCGCGGCTGCCTGTTTGTTGACGGCTGGTGCAGCGTGCTCTCATCCGACAACATCATAATCTATGGGCATAACATGAGCGACAGCTCGATGTTCGGCTCGCTCATGTACTATGTCAGCGAGGATTTCTACAAGCTTCACAAGACAATAAACTTTGACACGATATACGAAAAGCAGACCTATGAGATCGTCGCGGCAATAAAGACCGAGCTTGTGCCCGAGGGCGAGGACGGCTTTAAATATTACGAGTACACCGGCAGCGACGAAAAGTCGTTTGATGAGTATGTTAAATTCATCGAGGAAAACAAGCTGTACGACACCGACGCGCAGCTGAGCTCCGGCGACAGGATACTGACGCTTTCGACCTGCGCATACCACAGCGAAAACGGACGCTTTATCGTAGTGGCAAGAAAAATTTGAATATGTAAAAATGTAGAGAAGAAAATGCACCGCACGGAGAACCGTGCGGTGCGTGCTTTATTCTGTTTACTGTGCTCTGTACAGGAAGGTCACGACCTGACCGCGGGTGCAGGCATCGCTCGGCGAGAAGTGCGTCGCGTCGGTACCCTTGGTGATGCCGTTTGCTACCGCCCACTGCACTGCATTGTAGCAGTACGAGCCGGAGGCAACATCGACAAAGCCGCCGGTGCTGCTGACAGAGGGCTCACCGGCTGCACGATGCATAAACGTTACCACCTGACTGCGGGTGCAGACATCATTCGGCGCAAAGTGCGTCGCGTCCGTACCCTTGGTTATGCCCTCGGCAACTGCCCACATGATGGCCTTGTAGTAAACGCTGCTTGTGCTCACGTCAACGAAGTTCACCCTTGCGCTCACATCCGGCTCACCGGCTGCTCGCCAGAGGAAGGTCACGACCTGTGCGCGGGTGCAGCCGCGATTGGGCGAGAAATGCGTCGTGTCCGTGCCCTTTGTAATGCCCTTGCCTACCGCCCACTGTACCGCATCATAGCAGTACGAGCCGGAGGCAACGTCAACAAAGCTCGGTGTCACCGGCTTAACGGGCTCAACGGGCTCAACGGGATCGACTGGGTCAACGGGATCAACGGGATCGACTGGGTCAACGGGATCAACGGGATCAGGGTCAACGGGTTCGACGGGTGCAGCCGAAGAATAGTGTATTTTCGCATTCAGAAGATCGTCATTTGCATATTTTTCAATGCTTATCCCGTTCCACGCCGTCTCCTCGCCTGCATAGTATACATCCGCAATGCTCGGGCATTCCTCGAATGCAGCTTCGCCTATGTATACCACGCTGGCCGGTATGCTCACTCTTTTGAGGGCGGTGCAGTCCTGAAATGCGGCCTCATCAATGCCGGTCACGCCCTCAGGGATCGTGACGCTTGCAAGACTTGTGCAGCCGGCAAACGCTCCCTGAGCGATAAGCGTCACGCTGCTCGGGATCGAAACGCTGCGCAGGCTTGCGCAGTTGCAGAATGCAGCCGGATAAATAACCGTCACGCCCTCGGGTATGGCTGCGCTTTTCAGGCTCGCGCAGTCATAGAATGCGGCAATGCCGATGACCGCAACGCTGTCAGGTATGCTGACGCTCGTCAGGCTCTTGCAGCCCCAAAAGGCATCATCGTCGATGGCCGTCACTTTTACTCCGTCGATCTCCGACGGGATCACCGCAGCTGTAACCGACTCGTCGCAGCCGCTTACAGCTCCTGTGGCTTTGTTAAAATAGATATTGCCGCCGGTGACCGCATAGGCAATATCGGTATCGCTTTTTTCCGCAAACGCCGCAGCGGGCATCAGGGTCGCGATCATCAGCACTGCCAGCAGCAGGCTCAAAATTCGTCTCTTCATTTTTCCTCCAAGTTTTGTTTTGCGCAGCTGCCGCTCGGTATGCAAATTCATCTTTTGACAGCTGCGTTTATATAAGCATACTCGAAAACGAACAAAAGCACAAGACTTTATCGCATTTTCGTCAACATTGGCAAACATCGAGCCTTTAATTTGTATAATTTATCAGTAAGAAGCACGAGAAAGCCCCAGATCTCACGATCTGGGGCTCCCCTTTCCAATCTCATCTATTCTTCGCTATCTCCATCGAGCTCGGTGGCGAGCTCGTCAAATTCTTCGTCAACAGGCTCATCGGGATCGCTGCCGTTATAGTGCAGTGCGCTGCCGGAAATGAGCCTGCGGTGTGATATTTTGCGCGTTATGCTGCCGGCCACGCCGCCCACCATCGCCTGTGCCGCGAGGTGCTTGCCGATGATCGCCGCAAGGTCTGTTTTCGGCGAAAGGTCGGATACCGTGCCCTCCATGATCGACAGGCTGCGCCAGAACATCGTCAGCGATTTCGGAACCTTTATGCCAAAATCGCGTGCTATGCGGTAGAGGTCGGCAAAAATATCGACCGTGCTGCTCATCTGCGCCATGGACAGCACGCGGTATTTATCCAGATACGCCTGCATACGTCCGTAGTACGCCTCGCGGTCGAGCTCTGGATCGTGCTCGCAGATATTCAAGACCGCGTCTGAAAAGCTGAGATAATCATTGCTGAATATCGCCTTCATGCAGACCTTTATAAGCTGCGCGTCCGTGCTCGTGAGCGTACCCATCATGCCGAGATCGAGCCACACAATGCGCCCGTCCCACACGCGGACATTGCCCGGATGGGGATCGGCGTGGAAAAACCTGTCCTCGGAAAACTGCTTTATATAGTTATTTATAAACTTCGTGCAGACCTCCTGCACGCTGTAGCCCTGCTCCTCCATCGCGGCCTTGTTTGACAGCTCAAAGCCGCCGATGTATTCCATGACAAGAATGTGCTTTGTCGAGAGCTCGTCATACACTCTGGGGCAGTAAACGTACTTTATGCCCTCGATATTCTCTCGCACGCGGCGGATGTTATCTGCCTCGCGCTCGAAGTCCATCTCCTCCTGCGCGACCGCCCACACCTCGTCGATAGTGTCGCCGATATCCATGACCTTGTTTATCTTCCTGAGCTTCACGACGTTCAGTGCGCTCTTTATGAGCCTCACGTCGCGCTCCATGACCGAATATATATCCGGCCTCTGTATCTTCACGGCGACGTGCGTTCCGTCAAGCAGCACCGCCTCGTGCACCTGAGCGATAGACGCAGCGCCCAGCGGATACGGCATTATCTGCCGGAACACCTTGTTCCACGGCTGGCCGTATTCCTCGCTTATGATCTCGCGTATCTGCGCGGTGACAAGTCGGGACGCATCCGTGCGCAGCTCCTCGAGCTTTTTGCAGTGCTCCATCGGAATGATCTCAGGGTGCATCGAAAGCAGCTGTCCGAGCTTTACGAAGGTCGGGCCGAGCTCTCTGAGCATGTCGCACAGCTCATCGGGACTCATACCCTGCGTGATCCTGTACTTTCTGATTACCTTTACTATCTCAAGCAGGCGCTTTGCGTCCGCGCCCGTTTCCATTGCGGCATTTGCCATCTATGATCCTACCTTCAAATTTCAGTATCGAGAATATAGCAGGTGTGCGTAACGTTTCCGTCATCGGTGAAGCTGACGATGCTGCCCTCTACCGCCGTATAGGTATCAGGCCGCACGGCCAGAACAAGGTTCGAGTCCTTTTCCCAGAGGTACACGGCGTTTTCGTATTTTATCTCGCCGCTGCGCAGTCCTGCACGGATAGTCATGCTGACGTTATCATAGGTATACTCCCCTGCATCGTCAATTTTGATTCTGCCGAGCTCCACAGGCTCTGTCGTGGGGTCAATGATATAGCCGCTGCGCTGCTTGCCGGATGCGTTTATGAACTTCACCGCCGTGAAGCCCGTCTCCTCTGCCGACGCATCGATCTCCAGAGCATCCGGCTTGACGAGGTAGAGCATACGCTTGCCCGTCCATACCCATGCACAGCCCGGGTACTTTTCCGACTGCTCGGAAAAGCGCTTGTAATCGGCTCTGCACGCAGCCTGCGCCTCGGCAGGTGTTTCGGCCTCCAGCCCGTCTACATGCACCTGATACACCGGCGCGACCTGAGAAATGTTATATCTGTGTATGCCGAAAATGATGCCAAGCACCGCAAGCGTTATGGCTGCGCATATTATGTAAACTCGCTTTGAGTTATTTATGCTTCGCTTTTTTGCAGGCATTACTCAGCCTCCGTAAATATTCCTGACTGTATTTTAACAGAAATCGCTCCATTTAACAAGAGTTTTTTAGAGGCGCATTGACGCACCTACGGATACGCATATCTCTGGCGGCACGGCACTCACGGGAGGCGAGACGTTTTTATTTCCTCCAATGTTTCCGGTCGGGACACCGCAATCTCCGTATAGGCGCAGACTTAGTGCGGTACTGAAAAAGCGCGAGACGCTGTAGTTTCCTCCAATGTTTCCGGTCGGGACACCGCAATCTCCGTATAGGTGCAGACTAAATGCGCTACTAAAAAAGGCCGGCCACTGATGTGACCGGTCTTGTCCGCGGCAATGGGTGAGGAAGAAAAGGAAGTAAGGTTTAACAGGGAGTGCCGCGGCTTGAGAGGGGGATTATGATAATTGACTATTGAGCGTCATATCATACGGAATGCTGCTCACAGCTTGTCAAAGCGTGCGAGGATCGCCGCGAGCTGTGCGCGGGTGATTACGGCGTTCGGGCGGAAGCTTCCGTCCTTATAGCCGTTTACTACATCGTTTGCAACTGCCCAGCGGACCGCATTGCGGTAGCTTCCCGCGATTGCGGAGGAATCGGAGAATACTCCGAGGTCGCCGCTTGCTGCGGGCGTTCCGGCGTATCTGTGCATTATCGTAACAAACTGGCCGCGGGTGAGGCCGTCGTCTGGTCCGAAGGCAGTCTCGGTGTAGCCGGAGATTATGGCGTTTTCATATGCCCAGATTATCGCGTCGCGTGCCCAGTAATCATCGGGCACATCCGTAAAGGGCTCGGTGAGCCCGCTCACGTTCGGAGAGCCAGCCATACGGTAGAGCACCGTCACGGCCTGTGCACGGGTAGTGGTAGCGGCAGGTGTAAACTCCGTGTCGCTCGTACCCTTTATAAGACCGTTATACCATGCGTAGTAGAGCTCGTCATAGTACCATGCATCGGCTGGAACGTCAGTAAACGGAAGCGTTCCGCGCTCGGGCAGTACGCTGAGTATCTGCTGCGCCATGTACTGATGGCCTGCGAGGTTCGGATGAACCTTAATGGCATAAAGCTGCCAGAAGTTCGGCTCGTCATAGCTCATGTCGTAGGTTTCCGTACCGACGACATCGGCATAATAAAGGTTATCGTACTTATAGGTCTGCAGCTTGAGGTAATTGTTTATCTGCCTTACCAGCGGGGCTGCAAGAGCGCCAAGATCGAATTTGCTGTCCGATTTAAGGCTGAAGTGAGCGAATGGGTTGAACACGCCGACCGCAACGACGGTGATATCGGGATTGAGCTCATACACCTTCTTCAGAACCGCGCTGTAGTTTTCGGTAAACTGCTTGTATGACTTTGCAAAGGTCTCGGTCAGGCTTGCGGCAAACTCCGTCATTCTTCCCATCGTCTGATAGTACTCGATGAGCTTTCCGAGGGCTACGCCCATGTTGCCGCCGTTATTGAGGTAAGCCTTGATGTTCTTGATCGTTTCGCTTTCGGAATCGTCCGACAGTATGCCCATGCAGCCAAGCGCTACCGAGAAAACGTCGTTCGAGCCGACATTGATGCTGAGAATGTTCGTTTTCTTCACCATCTCGGGATAATTGACCTTTGCGTTTATCGAGTCAAGATCGGCAAGAGTAAAGCCGTTTCCGTCAACGTCGAAAACCGAATTGTCCCACCAACGGCTCTCATCGTATTCGTTGTACACGCCCTCGAGGAAATATCTGAGCTCAACGGCGCGCATACCGCTGCGTGCGCATTGCAGGAGCTTTGCATCGAGCGCATTTGCCACGATGCTGTGATATGCCGTGGGAACGGCCTCAAAATCATAGCCGTAGTAGATATAGTCTTCGTTATAGACAGCGGTGTAATCGTCTGCTGCCAGATCGAAATTTGTCTCGCTGCCGTCTCTGGTGAGGCCGCAGCCGGAGGCGATGCTGTCGCCTACGCACATATAATATCTGTAAGCTTCGTAGCTTCTGTCTGCAAGTGCCGGTGCGCAGAGGGCAAACACCATGACAAGCACAAGGACGAAGCTGAGTATACGTTTTGTATGCTTCATGTCTCTTCTCCTATCGCCGTTCAGACAGCTTCCGTGACTATGTTATTCTTGTTGTAATCGTCTGCGAGCTTGAGATAGTCGATCTTGCCCATACCGGTGTGAGGCATGGCCTCTACGAAGATAATATCATAGGGCTTTGCCGGACCTTCAAGCTCCTGACGGCACATTTCATAAAGCTCGTTTTTGAGCTGCATCTGCTTTTCTATCGACTGCTCCTTTGTCTCGATGACGGCCAGTGTGAGCTGACCCTGCGCATGGTCGATGTCGTTTACACCGACAACGGCGCAGCTCGAAACCAGAGAATGACGGCCAAGGACACTTTCAATGTGCGTGGGGAATATCTTGTGGCCGTTAAAAAGAGTTATCATGCGCTTTATTCTGCCCTTTATGTACACAAAGCCGTCGGAATCCATGTGTCCGATATCGCCGCTGTGTACCCAGAGAGTTCCGTCTGGGTGGCGGTGGATAACATTGTCCGTCTCGGCCTTATTGTTGAGGTAGCCGAGCATGATCGACGGGCCGCTTATGCAGATCTCGCCCTCCTCGCCGTAGTCGAGCTCGTTTGCAGTGCCCGGCTCGAAGATGCCGATGGTAGTGGTAAGAAGCGGATAGCCGACGGACAGGCTCTTGAAGTTGCCGTTGCAGCAGCAGGATGCAGCCGAGGAGACCTCGCTCATGCCGTAGCCCTGAGAAAGAGGATAGCGGCAGCCGCGGCTTTCAAGGAAGCGGTTGAGCTTCGCCTCGAGACCGGCGTTCATGGTGTCGCCGCCGCTTCCGGCGGTGCGGAAAAAGCTGAGGTCAAAGCCCTTGGACATTTCCTTGCTGTTCATGAGCTTTTCATAGTGCGCCGGAACGAGCAGCGTGTGCTCGGGACGGTATTTCTTGACGTAGTAGCCGACCTTTTCGGCGTTGAACTTCGGGATGATAACGACCTCAAGGCCGAGCGTGAGCGGCATATGCAGGCTCGATACGATGCCGTAGGATGAGAACATCGGGATGATGTTCATGAAGCGCTGGCCGCGTCTGTAGGACACTCCGCAGTGCTTGAAGTCGAAGGCGATGGCATTGAAGCCGTCGTTCGAGAGCATGACGCCCTTGGGTGCGCCGGTCGTGCCGCCGGTGAGCGTTACGGCTGCAAGATCGTTCTCGCCGTACTCGACGGTCTCGGTCTCTACGCCCTCGCCGGTCGCTGCAAACTGCGTCCACGTGAGAACGCTGGCGCTCGTCTCGATCTTGGGAGCGGGCATCTTGAACTGCTTGAGAAAACGGATGGATGCGGGCAGCGAGGTATCAGCGGAGATAACGACGATCTTCTCAACGCCTGCCTCAATGAGAGCGTCCTTGAGCGCCTCATAGAACAGGTCGATGACGATGAATATCTTCGTCCCTGTCTGCTTGATGAAGCTCATTGCTCCCGCAGCGCTGGTTCTCGGGTCGATGACCAGAGGTGCGGCTCCGATCTTGTTAAGACCGTAGAGCGCGTAGACCATCTCGGGAATGGTGACGGTCGCGGCGGCGACGATATCGCCCTTTTTGATGCCGGCGGCCTTGAATGCTCCGGCGGCTCTGTCCGCTTCGTCGAGCAGCTTTCCGTAGCTGATCTTCCTGCCGAAGTAGTTGAGCGCCGTATCGTCGAGGCCACCCTCGCTGCACTCGCGCAGCTGACGGTAAATGGTGTTCTCCGGCATGGACGCTTCCCTCGCCTCTTCCGTAAAGAACTTCAGCCACGGCTTTTCAATTGACGGCTTTAACAGTTTGCACATAGTTCTTCCTCCTCACTTTGTGCTGAACTTTTTGCTTTGTTTTGTCTAATCATAAACTTATACTGCCGTTTTGTCAAGCATCAATTTATACTTTTCTCATAGTTTAGTCCATCTTTGTACATTTTGCTGTGTTTTATCGTTAATTCTATGGCGTTTTATACAAATTTGCTCGTTCAGTATATAGCTATACGTTATCCGCTCATAAATATATTTTTGAACTTTTTCCGTTTTAACTATTGAAATTCATTAAAATATCGGTTACAATCAGACTACAGGTATAAAATTAAACTTTTTTAACTCAACATTAAACATTCTTTAAAATTTTCAGGGGTGGAAATTATTCATGAGTACTAATAACAGAATGGTCGAAAAATCCAAGAAGGCGATAAAAGACGCACTTCTGGAGATCATGTACGAGAAGGACTTCAAGCAGATCACCGTCAATGAGCTTTTAAAGAGGGCCAATGTCAGCCGCGGCACCTTCTATGCGCACTTTTCAAACCTTGAGGATGTGCGCCAGCAGCTTATAGACGATCTTTACGCCCACGCGGACGCGATATTCGGCGACTATAAGGCAAGCGAGCTGGAGGAGGATCCGTATCCCATCATGCTGATGGCGGCAGAGATGATAGTCGCCAGCCGCGACCCTGCAAAGAGGCTTTTTAAGTTTGTAAACGTCTATGACCTCGGCATACATCTTAAAACATGGCTGACCAAATACATCCTGTCCGACGAGGAGCTCGTTGAGCGCTGGGGCGGTCAGGAAAAGGCCATGGTGTACGCCCGCTTCATTGCAGGCGGCACTATGCATGCATATAATATGTGGATACTCGACGACTTCGGCGTATCCGCTGAGGAGTTTGCACAGACGCTGTCCAACATTCTCGTGAACGGGCTCAACGCCTTAAGTAAACACTGAATAAGTGTCTGTCAGCGTCTGCTGTGCCTTGTTTATCAAAGGAGAAATTTTATGAAAAAGATCGCCGTTATCACCGGAGCATCCTCCGGCATGGGCAGAGAATTTGTATACGCAATTGATAAGGACATGGAGCTTGACGAGCTGTGGGTCATCGCCAGGCGCGAGGAAAGGCTCCTTGAGCTTCAGCAGCATGTCAGGGCAAGGATACGTCCCGTTGTGCTCGATCTTCTGGATCGCAGCAGCCTCGGCACCTTCAGGGCGCTGCTCGAAGCCGAAAAGCCGGAGGTCAGGGTGCTTGTAAACGCAGCAGGCTTCGGCCTTTTCGGAACGTACACCGAGATGGACATGGAAAAGCAGCTTGAGATAATCGACCTCAACGACCGTGCGCTTACGGGCATGAGCTACATCACCCTTCCCTATATGCCGGACGGTGCGCAGATATACAACATGGGCTCTATGTCCTCGTTCCAGCCGGTTCCGTATATAAACGTGTACGGCGCGTCGAAGGCCTATGTGCTGAGCTTTTCAAAGGCGCTGCGCGTTGAGCTGTGCCAGAGAAATATCCGCGTGATGGCCGTCTGCCCCGGCTGGATACAGACAGAGTTTTTCAGCCACGCGATACACGACGATACCGTCAGCTATTTTAACCGCTACTACGGTCCGAAGGAGGTCGTCGAAAAGGCCGTAAAGGACATGCACCGTAACAAGGCCGTTTCCATTCTCGGTCTGCCGGAGAGGCTGCAGGTGCTGGGCGTTAAGCTTCTGCCGACGCGCTTTGTTCTGAAAACCTGGTGCAGGCAGCAGAAAAAGCCGTTTAGATACTGAATAATATGAAAAAATCCCGTTCAGACGAACGGGATTTTTTCAGTTTGCCAAAAAAGTCCCTCGCGGGATTTTTTTGACTGCACTTTTCCGCCGAGCATTTTGAAAGTTTTCAAAATGCTTTTACCGAAATCCTTGATGTCTCAAGGATTTCGACGGCGGTTT
>CAVGXR010000009.1:0-38386 GCA_963633225.1 Collinsella aerofaciens | reverse complement strand
GCTATCTGCGGCATGGCCTCCGTTCCGGCGCGAAGTCCGCTTTCCTGAGCGCCTCCGCGGATAAGGGGCTTGATTTTGACCCCTGTTTTGATATACAATGCGCCTATGCCCTTCGGCGCATGGATCTTGTGGCCGCTTATGCTTATCATGTCCGCGCCGAGCTTTTTTGCGGAAAAGGGTACCTTCATGAAGCCCTGAACGGCATCGGTATGCAAAAGCGCCTTTGAGCCCTCGGCTCTGAGCATTTTCGCAATTGAGGCAATGTCCGTCACGCCGCCGGTCTCGTTGTTTACCATCATGAGCGTTACGAGCACTGTATCCTCGCGCAGAGCGGCTCTGACGGCTTCAACGGAGATCGAGCCGTCCTTTTCCGGCGAAAGATAGCTCACCTCAAAGCCGCGGCCTTCAAGCTCTGCGAGAGTTTTGCGCACCGCGTCGTGCTCGACGGCGGAGGATATTATGTGCCTGCCGCGTCTTGCGGCGCTCTCGGCGCCTTTTGTTATTGCCCACACGTCGCTTTCCGAGCCGCAGGAGGTGAAATAGACCTCCTGAGGCGTACAGCCGAGAGCCGATGCTATCTGTGAGCGCGCTTTGTCCAGATACGCCTTTGCCTCGCGCCCCTTCGTGTGCGTCGAGCTGGGGTTCCCGTAGCACTCGGTCATGACCTTGTACGCAATATCCGCAGCCTCGGTGCAGACCCGCGTTGTCGCTGCGTTATCCAAATAAATTTCCATTTATCTTACTCCTTGGGAGATGATTTCATGAGATATATTATATACACTCTCGGCTGCAAGGTCAACCAGTATGAGACGCAGGCGATAGAGGCGCTGCTCGTTTCGCGCGGGCACAAGCCCTGCCGCGCGGGCGAGCTCGCCGACGCCGTTATAGTAAACACCTGCGCCGTCACCGCCGAGGCCGGACGCAAATCGCGTCAGGCCATCCATCGTCTGCGCGAGGAAAATCCAGGCGCTGTCGCGGCGGTGCTGGGCTGCTATTCACAGCTGAGCCCCGATGCCGTGCAGAAGCTCGGCGCGGATATAGTCTACGGCACGGCTGACAGATTGAAGCTCGTCGATGCCGTCGAAAAGGCCGTCAGCACCGGCGAGGGCGAGAGAGCGCTCGATAAGCCCTTCGAGCGCCGCGTTTTCGAAGAGCTGCCCGCGGGTGCGGTTTCCGGCCATACAAGGGCGCTGCTGAAAATTCAGGACGGCTGCGTCAACTTCTGCTCTTACTGCATAATACCGTATACACGCGGCAGAGTGCGCAGCCTGCCGGTGGCAGCCGCCGTGCAGCAGGCCGCTGAGCTCGACAAAAAGGGCTACAGGGAGCTTGTCATAACCGGCATCGAGATTGCATCCTACGGTGTCGATCTCCCCGAAAAGCCCGATCTTGCCGACGTTGTATGCGCCGTCGCCGAGGCAGCGCCGCATATGCGCATACGCCTGGGCTCTATTGAGCCGAGCGTCATAACGGAGGATTTCTGCCGGAGGATAGCCGCCTGCGGCAGAGTGTGCAGGCATTTTCACCTTTCTCTGCAATCGGGCTGCGACGCAACGCTCAGAGCCATGAACCGCAAGTACGATACCGCCCGCTTTTACGAGGCCATGCAGCTGCTGCGGCGCTATTTCCCCGACTGCGGCATGACCTGCGACGTTATTGTGGGCTTCCCCGGCGAGACCGAGGAGCATCAGAAGCAGACGCTTGCATTTCTCGAAAAGGCGCAGTTTTCCGATGCGCATATCTTCCCGTATTCGCGCCGTCCCGGGACTCCGGCGGACAAAATGGACGGGCAGCTCGACCGCGCTGTCAAGGCAAAGCGCTCAAAGCAGGCACGCGCCGTCGTTGCAGAAACGCGCAGAGCCTTTCTCGAGAGCATGATCGGCAAAACGCTGCCGGTGCTGTTTGAAACGCAGGAGGGCGAATACTGGCAGGGTCACAGCGACAACTACCTTGAGGTCCGCGCCGAGGGCGAGGCGCTGCGCGGAACAGTACATAATGTCAGGATAAATGAGGTTTCAGACGGAATTTTAGTCGGAAATGTCATTTGACAGAGAGAAATAAAATAGCTATAATTTTAACAATGGCAAAAACCGAACAGGAGGTGCTCACATTGTCAAGAGAAAAGGTCTATAATTTTTCGGCAGGCCCGTCGATGATGCCGGAGAGCGTGCTCGAAAGGGCAGGAAGCGAGATAAAAGATTATAAGGGCAGCGGCATGTCCGTTATGGAGATGAGTCACCGAAGTTCATTGTTCGGCGAAATTTTCGCGGAGACCAAGCAGAAGCTCAGGGCAGCGCTCAATGTGCCCGACAGTCACGAGATCCTGCTTTTGCAGGGAGGTGCGACGCTCCAGTTTGCGGCAATACCGCTCAATCTAATGGACGGCGGCGGCGCTGACTACGCCGTGACGGGCAACTTCTCGTCTCTTGCGGCGAGGGAGGCCGAAAAATACGGCAGGGTGCACATAGCCTGCTCAAGCGCCGGCAGCGGCCACAGCTGTATTCCGGCGCAGCTTGAGCTCAGCGGCGATGCAAGCTACTTCTACTACTGCGCAAACAACACCATCTACGGCACGGAGTGGCAGTCGGTGCCCGATACGAAGGGCGAAACGATAGTCTGCGACATGTCCTCGGATATCCTGTCGAAGCCCGTGGATGTTTCCCGCTTCGGACTCATCTACGCCGGAGCGCAGAAGAACATGGCTCCCGCGGGGCTCACGGTAGTCATCATCGACAAGGCTCTTGCCGGACGGCAGGCGGATATCTGCCCCTCGGTCATGAGCTACGATACGCTCATCAAAAAGGACTCCATGCTCAACACTCCGCCCTGCTGGTGCATCTATATGCTCGGACTGATGCTCGACTGGCTCGACGGCATCGGCGGCGTGAGCGCCATGCAGGAGATAAAAAAAGCGCGTGCCGGACTTATCTACGATGTGCTTGATAACAGCAGGCTCTATATCCCGCACGCCGAGAGGGGCTCGCGCAGCGATATGAATGTGACCTTCCGCACAGGCTCAGAGGAGCTGGACGCGGAATTTGTAAAGGGAGCTGCGGCCAATGGGCTTTTGAATCTCAAGGGTCACAGACTCACGGGCGGTATGCGTGCGTCGCTGTACAATGCCATGCCCATGGAGGGTGCGCAGGCGCTCGCCGATTATATGAAAAAATTCGAGGTAGAACATAATGTATAACATAAAAACGATAAACAACATCTCGCCCATCGGCCTTGACAAGCTCCGCGATAAGGGCTGCAATGTCGCAGCCGATACCGCAGCGCCCGACGGCATAATAGTCCGCAGCGCGGATATGCACGAATACGAGGTAAACCCCGAGCTTCTGGCCGTTGCGCGTGCGGGAGCGGGCTATAACAACATTCCCATCGACAAATATGCCGAGATGGGCATCGTGGTGTTCAACAGTCCCGGCGCCAACGCGGAGGCGGTCAAGGAGCAGACAGTGTGCTCCATGGTCATGGCCTCGCGTGATGTTATCGGCAGCATCGAGTGGGTAAAGAGCATTGCCGGCGAGGGCGATAAGATACCTGCGCTCGTTGAGAAGGGCAAGAGCAATTTCGCAGGCCCCGAGCTCATGGGAAAGACCGTCGGCGTTCTCGGTCTGGGCGCAACGGGCGCACTGGTCGCAAATGCCTGCCTTGCACTGGATATGAACGTCATTGGCTATGACCCGTTCATGTCCGTTGATGCCGCGTGGCGGCTCTCACGCGATGTTTCCAGAGCCGACGATATCTCCGAGATATTCAGAAACTGCGACTATATAAGCATAAACATCCCATACAACGAGGATACCCACCACATGCTCGACGCTAAGGCCTTTGCCGCCATGCGCGACGGCGTGAGGATAGTTAACGAGTCCCGCGCTGAGGTCGTTGACGACGACGCTATGCTCGCAGCTCTCGAGTCCGGCAAGGTCGCAAAATATGTGACCGACTTCCCCAACGAGAAGATACTCGGCGGCAAAAACGTCATTGCACTGCCGCATCTTGGCGCATGTACGCCCGAGAGCGAGGATCGCTGCGCGGAGATGGCCGCAAAGCAGCTGTATGAGTACCTCAAAAACGGCAATATAACAAACTCCGTCAACCTGCCCTCGGCAAAGCTTGAGCGCATGGGCGTGTGCCGCCTGTGCGTCATTCACCACAACGTGCCAGGCATGATAAACCGCATCCTTGACCTGATAACGAAGAAAAACATAAACGTAGAGCACATGATAAACAAGCCCCGCGGACACTACGCCTACACGATCATCGACCTCAACGACGAGATCTGGGAGGATACCGCGAACACCATCCGCGCCATGGACGACGTTCTCCGCGTCCGCGTGCTTTTTTAGATTTTTTTAGAGGCGCATTAGGTCTGTACCTATACGCATATTGCGGGTGCACGGTATCGAGACATTGGAGGAAATAAAAACGTTTCGCGCCCCGTGAGCTGATAGCTGATAGCTGTTAGCTGTTAGCCACAGGTATTCGCTCGGAGAGCGAATAAAATTTGATCCGTGAGGTGAAGCCGCAACTTTGTCACTCATAGGGAACAGGCGTGCCCGTTCCGTATAGTTAGAACAAATATCTATATTAAATGCTGAAAAGACAGCTCGGATGTTTAATCCAAGCTGTCTTTTGCTGTTTTGTGTTTGGTTTTAGTCTGGTGCAGACGGGAAAAGGTGCGGTGGAAGCTTCAGCAAGCGGAACAGGCAAGCCTGTTCCCTACAGGCTGCAATGCAGCATTTAAGATGCTGCAAAAACATTGCACCGCACCTACGGTACGCGAAACGTTCTTGTTTCCTCCCTTGCTTTCGGTCGGGACACCGAAGCCTCCGTATAAGTGCAGACCAAATGCGCCTCTAAAAATCAGCCCTAATGCACCTGTTAATGTGCCGGTGAAAAACCGCGAGCCTTTATGTAGGCAAGAATCGCCTCAACGGTGCCCTCGACACCGAGCTTGGAGCTGTTGATGCACAGATCATAGTTCTGCGCGTCGCCCCAGATCTGGTCGCTGTAGTATTTGTAGAAGCTTGAGCGGTCCTTATCGACCTCCTTGATCTTCTTGCGAGCCTGAGCTTCATCGAGACCCTGACGCTTTTCAAGACACTCGATGCGAGAGTCCATATCGCCGAGAATGAAGATGCTGATAACGTCGTCTCTGTCGTTGAGAACATAGTCGGCGCAGCGTCCGACGAAGATGCAGTCTTCCTTCGACGCAATATCGCGGATCGCGTCAAACTGCGCGGAAACGACCTCCATATTGAGACGGAAGTTCTCGTTCAGGCCGTAGCCGCCTGCGTGGAGGAGGAATGCGGACATACGCTTTTCGTCGTATGCGTTGATTAGCTCACGGCTGAAATCGGAGTGCTTTGCTGCCTCGTCAACGATCTCTTTGTCATAGCATTTGATGCCGAGCTTGTCTGCGAGAAGTCTTGCGATCTCCCTGCCGTTTGAACCATGCTGTCTGCCTATTGTGATGACCATAAATGACGCCTCCAATTCAAATTATTTCTTTTATACTTATATTATAGCACTCCTTGTGAAAAATTCAACATATATTAATAATTTTTCTTGCATACGTTTTAAGTATGATAAGGAAGAAAAGACTGATGGTGAATACTGTGCTGCTGACCGGCTCCTCGCTTGTCATGAGCCTGATCTCGATGGCGTTTCAGGTGTGGCTTGCCGGACGCATCGGCGCGGCGGGGATAGGGCTTTACCAGCTCGTGGTCTCGGTGTCGTTTTTGTGCACGACCTTTGCAGTGTCCGGCGTGAGATTTGCCGCGACGCGGCTCGTCGCCGAGGAGATAGGCAGTGAGCGCAGCGAGGGCATAGGCGGAGCCATGCGCCGCTGCTTTGCCTACAGCATGATATTCGGCACGGCGGCGTTTTTTGCCCTGCACAGCGGCGCGGAGGCGATAGGCTTTCTGTGGATAGGCGATGCGCGCACGGTCAGGGCGCTGCGCATAATGGCATATGCGATGCCAATGATATCGCTCAGCTCCGCCGTGTCCGGCTACTTCACCGCCTGCGGCAGAGTGTGGAAGCCAAGCGTCGTGCATCTTTTCGAGCAGCTTCTGACCATTGCGCTCGTCGCGCTTTTCCTTGCGCACTCGCCCGAGGGGGATATAGAGAAAAACTGCTCGGCGGTAATGCTCGGCACGATCTGCGGCGACGCGGTATCGCTTGTCATGATGCTGCTGTTTTATCTTACGGACAGGGGGCGGCACATGGCAGAGGCGAACGGACAGCTGCGTCTTACCTCGCGTATGCTGCGTATCGCGCTGCCGCTTGCCTTCTCTGCCTACGCACGCTCGGCGCTGTCAACGCTCGAGCATCTTCTGGTTCCGCGGGGACTGAAGGCGGCGGGCTTTTCAGCAGACAGGGCGCTGTCCGGCTACGGAACTATACAAGGGATGGTCATGCCGGTAATATCCTTTCCGGCCTGCTTTCTCATGGCTCTGAGTGAACTCATGATACCCGAGCTTACTGAGGCGCAGATGCGCGGCGAGCGCGATGAGATACGGCGCACGGTGCTTTCGCTTCTGAAAAAGGGAGCCGGCTATTCTCTTGCCGTCTCCCTTGTGATATTCATTTTTGCCGGCAGGCTCGGCATTGCCGTGTATTCTTCGCCGGATGCGGGTCACTATCTGCGCCTGCTTGCGCCGCTTATCCCGATCATGTACACCGATATGCTCTGCGACGGCTGCCTGAAGGGGCTGGGTCAGCAGCTGTGGAACATGGGAATAAATATACTCGACGCTCTGCTTGGCGTTCTGCTTGTGTGGCGCGTGCTGCCGTGCTGCGCTCTGACGGGCTATATCTGCATCATTTATTTCAACGAGTGCCTGAATTTCACCCTGAGCATGCTGCGGCTGCGGCGGATCATCCGGCCTTGTTAGCTGCCTTGCGGTCGGCAAGCTTCTTGTCGCCCTTGTGCAGCAGGGGGGATATGCGCTTGTACAGAAGCATGGTGAGCACCGTCACGATAATACCCTTTAAGAGGTTAAACGGCACAACGCAGAACAGAACGAGCGTCGAAACGCTGTTTATCGCGGAGTTTATATCGCTGCCCATCTTGATTATAGCCTCGAGCGGCATGCCGAAAAGCTCGGCGAAGGTCGGCAGAAGGTACACGGCGTTGAACAGGCTTCCGAACACGGTCATGACGAGCGTACCGGCTATCATGCCGATAAGAGCCGTGCGCTTGCCCTTGTTCATGTGGTAGATGCAGGAGGCGGGGAGCACGAAGGAGCAGCCGACGACGAAGTTTGCAAAGTCGCCGACAAAGGCGGTGCTCGTTCCCTTGAATACAAGCTTTACGATGATCTTGAGAAGCTCTGCAACCACGCCGGCCACGGGTCCGAGGTAGAAGGTGCAGATCATGATGGGGATCTCGCTCAGGTCGATCTCATAAAAGCTCGGCGCGAAGAACAGGGGGATCTCAATGAACATCAGAACGCCGGCCATTGCGGAAAAAATGGCGGTGTAGGAGAGAAAATGTGTGCTGCCGAGCTTCTTGCGGTTTTTCATCACAAAGCGCTCGAACAGCAGCGCCAGCACGAACAGTGCCGCGAATATGCCGAGGCATTCGAGCACGAACGAAAGGTTTTCACCTAACTGAGAGATGAGTGTTGACATGGATATTACCTCCGAAATTAAAAAGTCGCCCGAAAGAAAATATCTTTCAGGCGACGCAAAACATCAATGCGTACATCTTCTTCCATCCAGACTATACTGTCGGTACCGGAATCACACCGGTTCATGCCAGAAGGCTCGCGGACTATACCGCCGGTCGGGAAACGCTCCCTGCCCTGAAGATATCCTATTCGGTTGTGCCCTCATTATAGCGCAGCCTCGTAAAATGTCAATAGCCTTTTGACATTTTCACTGTCTTGCCTTACAATGGGAGGCGGTGATGTTATGGAATACGGAAAAAGCTGCTGCTTTTCCGGCCACAGGCCGTCGAAGCTGCCATGGGGATATGACGAGTCGGATCTGCACTGCACGGAGTTCAAGGAAAAGCTCTTTGCGGTCATCGGCGCCGTGTACGACTCGGGAATAAAGCATTTCATCTGCGGCATGGCGCTCGGCTGCGATATGTACTGCGCCGAGGCCGTCATAAAGCTTAAAAAAATGCACTCGGATATAACGCTTCAGGCCGCCGTGCCGTACAGGGGACAGGCGGATAAGTGGAACGAATACAACCGCCGCCGCTATGAGCGCATCATTGATAGCTGCGATGAGGTGACGGTGCTTTCCGAGAGCTACAGTCCGGCCTGCATGGCGATACGCAACCGCTTCATGGTCGATAACTCGGATGTCCTCGTCGCCTGCTACGACGGCATGAGCGGCGGAACGTGGAACACCATCCGCTACGCACAGAAAAAGGACATCGAGGTAATTCAGCTGCCTATAGAATAAAAAAGACCGAAGTCACGGTCTTTTTTTATTTTGTCAGATATTCGTACAGGTCGTCTGCATCCTCGGCGACGTACACCGCGCCCTCGGCCTCGAGCTCGCCGGGCTCAGCGTAGCCGAAGCGCACGCCGACGCAGGATACACCGCATTTTTTCGCACCGATAACGTCGTACTTCCTGTCGCCTACCATGATCGCCTCGTCGGGCAAAATGCCGAACTGCGACAGGGCGTACTGTATGACCTCCCACTTCTTGCCGCGGGTCCCGTCAAATTCGGAGCCGCAGACGAGGTCAAAATCATCCTGCATATTGTATTTTTCAAGTATTTTCTGCGCAAAGATGCGCGGCTTGCTCGTCGCAACGGCAATGCGTATGCCCTTTGCGTGAAGCTTTCCCATCAGCTCGTGCATTCCGGGGAAGGGTGAGCACTCGGCCCAGCCGACGGGAGTGTAGCGCTCACGGTAAAGCTCAACGGCTCTGTGCGCCTGCTCGGGGCTCATGTTATAGCGCAGCGCGAACATCTCATCGAGCGGAGGACCGGCAAAGCACATGAGCTCCTCGGTCTTTGCCTCTATGCCCATTTTGCCGAGCGCGTACTGCACGCTTTTGGTTATACCCTCGGCAGAGTCGAACACAGTGCCGTCAAAGTCAAACAAAACATAGTTTTTCATTTTCTCACCTCGATGCTGTAGTTTAACATTGATTTAAGCATTCTGTCAATTGATAGTGTACAATACAGGCGATCATGCGGCATGAGACAGAAAGAAGGCGATGCTGCGCGGATTTTTTCGTATAATGAATGTAAAATAACACTGTGCACTTGATAAACGTCTCTGATTTTGTTAATATAAAGTATTATTAAAATAATTAGATTGAAGCAGTGTTTATTGATGTATTACAGTAAATGGAAAATTGAAGAATGTCCGGCAGATAAACTTAAAATGTTCGAGGACGCGGGCTATCCCAGATTGCTGGCTGCCATGCTTGCCGTGCGCGGATTTGAAAGCGTGCGGGAGGCAAAAAGCTTTCTCGACGGCGGCGCGGAGCTTTTGTGCGATGCGCATTTGATGAAGGATATGGACAAGGCCGCTGCGAGGATAAAGCGTGCGCTGACGATACGCGAAACGGTCGCCGTTTACGGCGACTACGACGTTGACGGCATAACCTCGACCTGCCTTCTTACAGACTGGCTGCGCTCACGCGGGCTCGAGTGCTATCCGTATATCCCCGACCGCATTGCCGAGGGCTACGGAATAAACAGCGCGGCGATAGACAAGCTGCGGCAAAAGGGCGTGAGCCTGATCATAAGCGTTGACTGCGGCATAACCGCGGCGGCGGAGGCCGAGTATGCAAAAAAGGTCGGAGTTGACCTTATCATAACCGACCACCACGAGTGCCGCGAGCAGACGATACCCGACGCTGTTGCGGTCATTGACCCCAAGCAGGACGACTGCCCGTATCCCAATAAGGACCTTGCCGGTGTCGGCGTTGCGATGAAGCTCGTGTGCGCCGTGGAGGGCAAGAGCGAGGAGATAGTCGAGCGCTATGCAGACCTCGTGTCAATCGGCACGGTGGCGGATGTCGTTCCGCTCACGGGGGAGAACAGGTATATCGTCCGCAGAGGACTTGAAAAGCTGGCAAATCCGTCGCGTCCGGGCATTGCGGCGCTCCTGCGCGAGTCCGGCGCGTCTGAGAGGAAGATATCCTCATCGACCATCGGCTTTTCGCTGGCCCCGCGCCTCAATGCGGCAGGGAGACTCGGCGAGGTGTCTGTTGCAGGGAAGCTGCTTATGACGCACGATAAGCGCGAGGCCGATACGCTTGCCGGCGCGCTGTGCGAGCTAAACCGCCGCAGACAGAGCCTTGAAACGGAGATATGGGACGATGCCTCCGGCATGATGGACGGAAAAACGCCGCAGACACCGATAGTTCTTGCAAGCGAGAACTGGCATCAGGGCGTTATCGGCATTGCTGCCTCAAAGCTTGCCGAGCAGTACTCAAGGCCGACCATCATGATCTGTCTTGACGGCGACAAGGGCAAGGGCTCGTGCCGCAGCTACGGAGGCTTCAACCTCTTTGACGCGCTGTCGGCCTGCTCGGAGTATCTCGAGGGCTTCGGCGGTCACGCGCTTGCGGCGGGGCTTAACATAAAGCGCGATAAGCTCCGGCAGTTCTGCCTCGCCTTCAGCGAATATTATGAGCATAATAAGCCCACGGAGCTTCCGACGCTGTGCTGCGATATCCGAATAAGCGATCCGAGCATGCTGGATATGCAGGGCGTTGCCTCGCTCTCGCAGCTCGAGCCCTACGGCAGCGGAAACGCAAAGCCGACGCTGTGCATCCTCGGCGCAAGGCTCGACAAAATAACGCCAATCGGCGGCGGAAAGCACCTGAGGCTCGGCATAGGCTACAAGGGCACGGAGTTTGAGTGCGTGTTTTTCTCGCACAGCGAATCAGAGCTCGGCCTCAGAGCCGGCGACAGGGTGGATCTTGCATTCACCCCGCAGATAAACGAGTTCAGACTGCGGCGCAGCGTGCAGCTTCAGATAACGGAAATACGCCGCCACGATCCCAAGCCGCTGTGCGGTATGATACTTGACGACGAGCTGCCCGAGAGTGAGGCAGCACCCTATTGCCCCGACCGCGGAGCCTTCGTCAAGGCCTGGCGCAGATTGCAGGCGCTCGGCGGCGCGGTCGCAACGGATCTTGACGGTATAATAAGCCAGTGTCCGCACGGCGTGGAGCCGGAGCGGTTCTGCATATGCCTGCGCGTTCTCTGCGAGCTGGGACTGCTGCGCACCGAGGACTCCGGCTCGGTGTTCGGCGCGAGGATCGTTTCCGGCAGCGCGAAGGTCAATCTGGAAAGCTCGGAGCTTATAAAACGCCTGAAAGCGAGAAGGTCATAATGTCAGACATTGAAAACAGAAAACTTGATCCCGACGAGATGTTTGCTGCGCTCAGCAAAAAGATCTCGGACAGCGGAATGGATATGGATATGGGCAGGATAGACGCTGCCTACCGCATGGCAAAGCTTGCGCACACCGGCCAGCTGCGCAAGGACGGCTCACCATACGTCACCCACTGCGTCGCCGCGGCGGATATAGCCGCCGACATGGGGCTTGACGAGGATTCGATAGTCGCAGCGCTTCTGCACGATGTTATCGAAGACACCGACCTCACCCACAGCGACATTGCAAAGCAGTTCGGCGAGCCGGTCGCAAATATAGTCGAGGGCGTTACGAAGCTCACCCGCGTGCAGTACACCAGCAAGGAAGACGAGCAGATGGAGAACCTGCGCAAGATGCTCATGGCCATGGCCAAGGACATCCGCGTCATTCTCATAAAGATCGCCGACCGCCTGCACAATATGCGCACGATGGCCTATCAGACCGAGGAAAAGCAGCGGCAGAAGTCGCTCGAGACGATGGAGATATACGCTCCCATCGCGCACAGGCTCGGTATGCAGAGAGCCAAGTGGGAGCTGGAGGATCTGGCGCTGATGTACCTTGATCCGACGGGCTATAAGGAGATAACCGACACCCTTAACGACCGAATGGATACGCTCAAGAGCTTCATGTCCACTGTCGAGGACAAGATCAAAAATCGCCTTGCTGACGAGGGACTTCAGGTCACGGTCTACAGCCGTATAAAGCATATTTACAGTATTTACAGAAAAATGTACGCGCAAAAGCTCGATATCAATGGTATATTTGATCTGTGCGCGTTTCGAGTCATCGTCGATACGATCCCCGACTGCTATAACGTGCTGGGCATCATCCACGATATGTTCAAGCCCGTGCCAGGCAGATTCAAGGACTATATCTCCACGCCCAAGCCGAATATGTACCAGAGCGTGCATACGACGGTCATAGGCTCCGAGGGCATACCCTTCGAGGTGCAGATACGCACATGGGAGATGCACCGCACGGCTGAATACGGCATCGCGGCGCACTGGAAGTACAAGATAGGCTCGGCGGCGGAAACCATCGTCAAGGAAGGCGACGAGGAAAAATTCGCATGGGTAAGGCGGCTGCTGGAGAGCCAGCAGGAATCGGACGCAACGGACTTTTTCCACAACCTCAAGATCGATATGTTCGCCGACGAGGTGTTCGTATTCTCGCCCAAGGGCGACGTTATAAACCTTCCGGCGGGAGCTACGCCCATCGACTTTGCCTACAGCATACACTCTGCCGTCGGCAACAGCATGATAGGCGCGTCGGTAAACGGCAGGATCGTAAACTTTGACTATGTCCTGCAAAACGGCGATATCGTCGAGGTCAGAACGTCAAAAAGCGCGGCGGGACCCAGCCGCGACTGGCTCAATATCGCAAAGAGCGGCTCTGCGCGGACGAAGATAAAACAGTGGTTCAAGAAGGAGCGCCGCGAGGAGAACATCGAGCGGGGCCGCGCAATGTTCGAGGCGGAGCTTAAAAACAAGGGTCTGCGCATGGAGGATATCTGCGATGAGGAGGTGCTGCCGCAGCTTCTCAAAAAGGTAGCCTACACGAGCCTTGACGAGATGTACGCCGCTATCGGCTACGGCGGCATGGCTGCGACGAGGGCGGTAAACCGCATGAAGGACGAGCTTGCGCGCCTGCACCATGCAAGCGGCAAAAAGACCGTTCTCGAAAAGGTCACGGAGGCCGCCGAGCGCCGCGAGCAGCAGGCGCAGAAGAAGGTCAAGCCCGTACACGGCGTTCTGGTCGAGGGGCTGGATAACTGCCTTATAAAATTCTCGCGCTGCTGCACGCCCATCCCGGGCGACAGCATCGTCGGCTATATAACACGCGGTCAGGGCGTGTCCATCCACCGTGCCGACTGCGAAAACTATGCCCGCCGCGAGTTCAAGCCCGAGGACATAGGCCGCTGGATAAGCGTGAGCTGGGCAGACGAGATAAAGGAAAGCTACGCAACGGCGATAACGGTCGTCTCGCGTGAGCGCAGCGGACTTATCATGGATATCGCTTCGATATTCAACACGCTCAACACCAAGGTGCGCACGATAAATGCACGCGATACGGGCGATAAGTCGATAGTCAATATAACGCTTGAAACGCGGGGCATCGACGAGCTGCGCACGGTTGTAAACCGCATAAGCGCACTGCCCGGCGTTGTTGAGGTAAACAGAAACGGAGGTAAACGATGAGAGCTGTTTTAACGAGGGTTGACAGCGCCTCGGTCGCAATAGGAGGCAAGGTCAAAAGCAGCATAGGCAAGGGCTTTCTGATCCTGCTGGGCGTTCACGAGGACGATGAGGAAAAGGAAGCGGTGAAGATCGCCGACAAGATCTGCGGACTGCGGATATTCGAGGACGAGGCGGGGAAGATGAACGTCAATCCTGCCGATGCGGGAGCGCAGCTTCTTATAATAAGCCAGTTCACGCTTTTTGCCGACTGCAAGTCGCGCCGCCCGGGTTTTTCAAAGGCAGCGCGGCCCGAGAAGGCCATACCGCTGTATGAAAAGGTCATTGCCGAGTGCCGGGAGCGCGGCTTTGAGGTCGGAACCGGCGAGTTCGGCGCGGAAATGAAGGTCGAATCCGTAAACGACGGCCCCGTGACCATAATTCTTGATACTAAGGAGCTTTGATGATGAACATAAAGACCCTTCCCGTCGGTCAGCTCGAGACCAACTGTTATGTCGTTATAAACGAAGAAACTCTCGAATGCGTGGTCATAGATCCGGGCGACGAGAGCAATACCATAATGGATTATATCGAATCAAATAAGCTCAAATGCAGAGCCATAATGCTCACCCACGGGCATTTTGACCATGTGGGCGCCGTGAATGCCATAGCGGAGGAGACAGGCTGCCCTGTCTATATAAACAAACGCGACGAGGGCTACAAGGTCGGTATGAGCGGAATGATGTTCAGGCTCCCCGAGAACGGAAGGTATTACGACGACGGAGATACCGTCACGGAGGCCGGACTCAGCTTCAGGGTCATTGCAACTCCCGGGCATACCCCCGGCGGCGTGAGCCTCGTGTGTGAAAACGCGCTGTTTACGGGCGATACGCTGTTTCGCGGAAGCTGCGGCAGGACCGATCTCCCGGGCGGCGATACCGAAACCGAGCTGCGCTCCATAAAAAAGCTCTGCGAGCTGCCGGGCGACTACGAGGTCTATCCGGGACATATGGACAGCTCAACGCTTGAGCGCGAGAGGCGCTTTAATCACTATTGCCGCGAGGCGATGACAAACTTCTGATCTCGGAGAAGCCAATGCTTGAAGATGTTTTGAAAACGTTCGTGACGGGTATGCTGCCGATACTTGAGATACGCGGCGCGATACCCGTGGGCGTTGCCGCCGGCATGGATCCGTGGACGGCCTTTGCAATAGGCTTTGCCGGAAATATGCTGCCGGTTCCGTTTCTCATCCTGCTGACGCGAAAAATAATAGACTGGATGAAAAAGCACCATATCCTCGATTCTGTCACGAATTTTGTCGAAAACAGAGGCAAGGAGAAGGCTCAGGCCGTTCAGACCTACAGCTTCTGGGGGCTATTCATACTCGTTGCGATACCCCTGCCGGGAACGGGAGCGTGGACGGGTGCGCTCGTCGCCTCGCTTCTTGATATGCGCCTGAAAAGGGCGCTGCCCTCGATCGGCATGGGTGTCGCCGCCGCCGGACTTATAGTTCTGGCGCTTACATACGGCGTTATTCATATCGGAACGATAATGTGACTACATGAAAACGGCAAGGCGACTGTGAAGTAGCCTTGCCGTTTTCGTATATCTTTGTATATTTACTTAAATCTCTGCTTTGCGGAAAATTCGCGCACGACGATCTTTTCAACGCAAGTCGCGTTTATCACGGCCTCGGTGCAGCCTATATTATCAAAGCCGCAGTGAGCACACAGGAGTCTGAGCCCCTTGACGGCCTCCTCGCCGTGTATCTCGCTTATCTCGCCGCAGCCTATAAAGCTCTTGTAGTCTGCCGTCTGTGAGCCTCCCTCGAGCTCGACATAGCCCAGACACATATCCGCCTCAACGCAGACGCGGGAGCTTTTAGCGGCAAGCTCGTGGCGGCGGCCAAGCTTTGCGCCGTGAACGTAGAAGGTAAACACGCCGTTTTCGGCTTCAAAGCCGAAGGAGAGCGGCACGATGTAGGCTTCATCGCCGTCAACAAAGCCGAGGCGCAGGGTATCGCACTTTTCTATAAGCGCCGCCGTCTCATCAAAGTCGGTTATAGCACGGTTATTTTTTCTCATCAAAATAGATACACCCTCATTTCATACGGCCTTGTGGTAAAGCCGTTGGATATTACAAAGTTGCAGTCGTAGTTGCCGAAAACCTGCTTGGATTCGTCGAGCGTTATGCCCTCGGGTGCGTCAAAGCGCACGCATTTTTCCGAGTATGAGCAGATGACCAGCAGCTTTTTGCCAGCAAGGTTCCGCTCGTAGACGTAAAGCTCGCGGCTCTTCGGCAGATGCTCTGCGTAGTCGCCGTATATGACGATGGGGTTATCGCGCCTGAATTGCAGCGCGTCGCGGTAGAAGTTCAAAAGACTGTTCGGATCGTCGAGCTGGCTTTCAACGTTGATGCTTCTGTAGTTGCCGTTTACGACGAACCAGGGCTTTCCGCTCGTGAAGCCGGCGTTGGGCGCATCCGACCACTGCATACAGGTCCTCGCGTTATCCCGGGAGGCCTTCTGCGCAAGCTTTAAGATGCGCTCCTTTGAAAGACCGAGCGAGCGGGCGATGCGGGCGTTGTTCTTGACCATAATGTCCTTGTACTCGTCAAGGCTGCCCAGCGGCGTGTTGACCATGCCGATCTCCTGCCCCTGATATACAAAGGGAGTGCCGCGCTGGAACAGATAGCTTGCCGCGATGCTCTTGCCGCTTTCAACGCGGTATTTTTCACTTCCGTAGCGGCTTATGATACGCGGATGGTCGTGGTTTTCCATGTACAGCGCGTTCCAGCCCTTGCCGTACATCTGAGTCTGCCATTTGGTGAAGGCTTTCTTGAGCTTCACAAGGTCGAAGGGGCGCTGGAGGAAGTCGGTTATAAAGCAGTCAGCCTCCATGTGGGCAAAGTTTATCATCATGTCAAGCACCTTGTCCCTGCCCTCGCGCACATAGCGCAGCGCGACCTCGGGCTCCATGCGCGGCCCCTCGCCGACGGTGAAGCAGTCGTAGAAATCCAGAACGTCGCGCTTGAACTCCGCAAGGTAGTCGTGCACCTTCGGCAGATCGGTGTAATACTGCATACCCGTCGCCGCGGGGAGCTTTATCTTTGCGCTCGGCAGTCCGTCGGCCTTGGCGATATAGGTTATAACATCCTCGCGGAAGCCGTCAACGCCCATGTCCAGCCAGAAACGCATGATGTCCTTGACCTCGTCGCGCACCTTGGGATTTGCCATGTTGAGGTCGGGCTGCTTTTTCGAGAATATGTGCATGTACCACTCGCCGGTTTGCTTATCATACTCCCATGCTCTGCCCTCAAACAGGCTGTCCCAGTTGTTCGGCGGGCGCTTTTTGCCCTTGCCGGGCCGCCAGTAGTAATAGTCGCGGTAGGGATTATCCTTGCTTTTGCGGCTTTCCCTGAACCACTCGTGCTCGTCGGAGGTGTGGTTTATGACGAGATCCATGAAAACGCGCAGGCCGCGCTCATGCGCTGCGTCGAGCACCTGCCTGAACACGTCCAGATCGCCGAAGTCGGGGTGGATGCTCTTGTAGTCGGATATGTCGTAGCCGTAGTCGGAGTTGGGGGAGGGGTAGAGCGGCGAGAACCATATGCCGTCAACGTTCAGCGAGGCAATGTAGTCGAGCTTCGACAGCACGCCCCAGAGATCGCCGATGCCGTCGCCGTTGCCGTCGCAGAAGCTGCGGCACCATATCTGATACACCGCCATTTCCTTATACCAGCATTTCTTTTCCATAGCATTTCTCCGAATTATAAGTATTAAAATAATTTTATCACATTGCTCTGCGCCTTGCAATCGAATAATTTTTTGACTCGCAGCGGGAAACAATAATTGATAGCATATTGACAAGGCGGCGTGCATATTGTACTATTTATGCGAAATAAGCAGGCGGTAAACGCGATTTGCCGGCAGCTTATAAAAAAACAGCGCCGCACCCGATACGCTCGGGGCGACAGCAGGAGGTAAAAATGAATAACGGCAAACACAGGGGCAAGACCCGCCGTATGACGGGGCTTGCTATCTTCACCGCGATCATCGTGGTGCTCCAGGTATTGTGCACCTTTGTGCGCTTCGGCCCGTTCTCGATAACGCTGGCGCTTGCGCCGATAATAATCGGCACGGCCATCTACGGCAAGGGCGCGGGAGCTTATCTGGGCGGAGTGTTCGGACTGGTCGTCCTTGTGACAGGACTTCTGGGCTGGGACGGCGGCACGGTAATGCTCCTGATGAGCATAAACCCCATCGGATGCATTCTCATCTGCATCGTCAAGGGCGCAGCAGCCGGCTTTGCTGCGGGCGCGTGCTACGAGGCGATAGCGAGGAAAAACGACAAGACGGCGGTGCTGGTGTCCGGCATTGTTTGCCCACTTGTAAATACCGGATTGTTCATCGTGGGCATGCTGGTATTTTTCTTTGATACCATCAGCGGCTGGGCAGGCGGTCAGAACATGCTCTTGTACATCATCATGGGTCTGACGGGCGTGAACTTCCTCGTGGAGCTCGGCGTTAACGTGCTGCTTGCCGCCGGAATAGAGCGCATCATCCGAGCCGGAAAACAAATGCAGTAATTAGAGGTAAGAGCTTATGATACTGACGATCGATGTCGGAAATACAAATGTTGTGCTCGGCTGTGTCGAAAACGGCAAGGTCGTCAGCCGCAGCCGCCTTGCGACAAATACGAGCGATCTCCCAAACGACTATGCGCTGAAAATGCGCCAGAGCTTCGCCTTCGACGGCGTGGACTACAGGAAGTTCGACGGGGCGATAATGTCCTCGGTCGTGCCGCAGGTAAACCGCGCCATACGCTCAGCCGTGCGCAAGCTCACGGGGCTTGAGTGCATAATGGTCGGAGCGGGCATAAAAACCGGCATGAACGTCAAGATAGACGACCCGGGCACGCTCGCAGGCGACCTCATAACCGGCGCGGTGGGCGCTATCTCAATGTATAAGCCGCCCATCATCATCGTCGATCTCGGCACGGCCACGACGCTGTTTGCTGTGGATAAGGACGGCGCGTTCATAGGCGGGGCGATAGTCCCGGGCGTTAACCTGTCGTTCAACGCGCTCTCGCAGGGCACGAGCCTGCTGCCGAGCATTTCGATAGAAGCGCCGAAGAAGTGCATAGCGACAAACACCGTTGACTGTATGCGCTCAGGCGCGGTTTTCGGAACGGCTGCGATGATCGACGGCATGATAGAGCGCATGGAGGCGGAGCTCGGCAGTGATGCCACGGTCGTTGCGACCGGCGGACTGTCCGGCGGCGTGATACCATACTGCCGCCACGAGATATATCATGAGCCCGACCTGCTGCTCAAGGGGCTGGCTATACTGTATCAGAAAAACGCAAAGCCGAAAAAAACAGGCAAATAAGTCAAAGCTCGGAGCCGTCAGACTCCGAGCTTTTTGTAGCTTTTTGCATTAATTGCCGCCGAGCAGAGCAGCTATAAATTCAAGGTCTATCGCGGTGTCTGTGCTGTTTGCTTTGTAATAATAACCGTCGCGGATGACTGTCGTGCCGTCGCCCAAAAGCGTCAGAGACTCAATGGTGCTGCCGTCCTTGTCAAGCCATTTTAGCGAGTAGCTCCAGCCGTCGCTGTCCACCTTGCTGCCCTTGGAGTAGCTAAGACCGCAGACGCTGTCCGTTATATGCCCGATATCGCCGGCATCCGTCACCGTTATGCTGTCGCCGGTGCTGCCGGACGTTATGACAAGGCTTTCTGCGCCCGTTATCTCAAAGACCGTCTCATCCGAAGAGCAGCCGAACAGGCAGAAAACAAGCACCGCTGCCAGAAAAATTGCCGTCCGCTTTTTCATGCTTTTCACCTCCTTCAGCTTTCTCACACTTCTTTGACGGCCAAGCTCCGAAAAAAGTTCCTTATCATGTAAAAACCAGCACGACTTTACGCCATGCCGGTTTTGAGCTTTATTCGTCGAGCATTATGTCAAGTATCTCCTCGTCGGTCTCGCGCATACCCTCGCGGGCGAGCTGGCCGACGGACTCGATGGTCTTTTCAACGTCGTTTTTGAGTATTCCGTCGCCGCCGTGCAGAGCCTTGCCCTTTTCGTACAGGTCAAAGCCGAGCAGTCCGGCCTCGACCGCGGAGGCGATCTTCGTTGCGCACGAGGGCTTTGCTCCGTCGCATACGGTGCCGGATATCATGCCGAGGGTATTCGTTATCGTTGCGCAGACGGCCTCGTATGTGCCCTCAAGCAGCCATGCAACGCCAGCAGCCGCGCCGCAGCCGGCAGAAACCGCGCCGCAGAAGGCACTGAGCCTGCCTATGGGAGTTTTCTGGTGAATGGTTATGAGGTTTGAAACGACGAGCGCACGCAGAAGCTGCTCGTGGCTTTTGTGCATGTCCAGCGCGTAGACTATGACCGGCAGGGAGGCCGTCATGCCCTGATTTCCGCTGCCGGAAACGATGACGACGGGCAGCTCACAGCCGCTCATCCTCGCATCCGAGCCCGCCGCTGCCTGAGCGCGGGCGCGAACGCGCACATCGTCGCCGCGGGTCTCCAGAAGCGTCTTGCCGATGGACGCGCCGTAGTTGCCGCGCAGACCCTCCTCGCTTATGGCGAGGTTATATTCTATCTGCCGCTCGAGCAGCTCGCTTACGTCCTCAAGGCGCACGCTCCCGGCAAAGTCGAGGATATCGCGCACATTTAAAACGCTTCGGTCTGTCTCGCTGCTTTCGCTGCTGCCGGCATCCTTTTTGAACAGCGTCCGGCCGTTTTTCTCGATGAGCACGATGTTCGTATGATAGTCGCAGATACGCAGGCGCACGCTGTCGTTACCCTTGTACATGTGCAGGTCGATATCCAACAGCTTTCCGCTGTCGGCCTTCATGACGGTCATCTGGCACCTGTCCATGAACTCGGATATCTTGGGTATATCCTCGGGCGCGACCTGCGAGAGCACCTCGAGCTGCTTGTCCGCATCTCCCGCGACCGTGCCCGCCGCTATTGCCGCCGCAATGCCCTTCAAGCCGCCCGTGTTCGGCACGACGACGCTCTTAACGTTCTTTATGATGTTTCCGCTTATCACGATGTCGATCTTGTCCGGCAGCTCGCCGAGCGTCCGGCGTGCCTTTGCCGCGGCGTAGGCCATGGCGATAGGCTCGGTGCAGCCCATTGCGGGCAGGAGCTCTTCACGCAATATTTGCAGGTATTGCGAATACTTAACGTCGCTAAGTTCCATTGTTATCCCTCCGACTTAATATTCTCTCCGCCTACAGTATAGCATCAAAAAGTAAAATTGCATAGTTTTTTCAGAGCATTGTCAACAACTTGTCGAAAAAGGCTTGAATGAGCGGGTACTGTGTGATATACTTACCACACAGTTAAGATGGGCAATTGGAGATGTTTTCTTGATAGGCTTTTATAATTATACGGTGTGGCTGACCTTTATCGGTATGCTCTCATCGGTCACCGGCATGGGCTTTGCCGTTCAGGGCAAGATAATTCCGGCGGTCATATGCCTGATGTTTTCCGGCTTCTGCGATATGTTTGACGGCATCGTCGCACGCACAAAGAAGGACCGCACGGACGAGGAAAAGCGCTTCGGTATCCAGCTTGATTCACTCAGCGATATCGTGTGCTTCGGCGTTCTGCCCTTTGTTATCGGTGTCTGCATCGGCGCAAGGGAATGGTGGCAGATAAGCATAATGGCGCTGTTTGCGCTCGCAGGGCTCATAAGGCTTGCGTATTACAACGTCACCGAGGAGACGCGCCAGCAGCAGACAAGCGAAAAGCGCAAGCACTATCTCGGCCTGCCGATAACCTCATCGGCGCTGACCGTTCCGCTGCTGTTCTGCTTCCGCGGACTGCTGGGCGATGCCTTCCCGATAGCGTACACGCTGCTGCTGCTCGTTAACGGCGCACTGTTCGTCGTTCCCGTTCAGGTGAAAAAACCGAACAAGGCGGGGCTTGCGGCCATGCTTGTCGTCGGTGTCGTCTGCACGGTGCTGATATTGATATTCAAATGAAAAAACAGAGTGCGGAGCTCCGCACTCTGTTTTTGCGTTGATACTGCATGCTCTCACGGGACGCGAAACGCTGTGGTTTATGCCGGTGTTTCCGATCGGGACACCGCAATAAACGTATAGGTACAGCCTTACTGCGCCTCTAAAAAATCAGCGGGTCATATCGACGGATACTACCTCGCCGGTGAGGGCGTTGAGGGTGACAAAATACGTTGTCGTCCAGCCGCTTCCGCTATCGGCGTTTGCGATCTCCACCTGCCAGAGTATGCCGTCATTCTTCGCTTCCTTGTAAGCGGTGATGTCTGCATTATCCGTACCGCCGCTTATCTTGCCGAGAGCAAGCTCTATCGCCCTTTCGCGGTCTATCGCTTTGACCGCATTGTCCTGCCATGCGCCCGTGCCCGTGTCCGTGCGCACGAGGGTTTGAAGCGTACCGCCGTCGCTGAGCGTGACGGCAACATTGCTGCCGCCGTACAGATCGTTGGCGAGCTTCTGCCTGAACTCAACGGTGTAGCCGCTTCCCGTCTGTCTGGCTTTTACGTCGAAATTTCCGCTGTCCTCATTCGGAAACGCTGCGGCAAATATCGCTCCGGCCTTCTCAACGGCAGCGTCCTCCGAAACGGGGCTTTCCGCCTGAGCTGCTTCGTCCGTGAGCATAACGCCCTTGAGCTCGTTTGTTTTTGCATCGAACAGATAAACGTATTTATCCGTTTTTGCCGATGTGAGCTCGGTGTTCAGCACAGCCTCATACTCCGCGTCGTTGCTCAGCGGGCTTGCCTTTGTGTCACCGAGAGCCGCCGTGAGCGTCTCTGGCACGAGAGATGGTGCCTCGTTTGCTTTTGCAGCGCCGAGGGCAACGATGCATATCGCCAGCGCCGCTATGACTGCCAGCGCAGTCGGGATATGTTTTTTCATGTCTGCCGCCTCCTTTTTGCGTTTGCCTGTAAGACGGCAGCAGACATTAAAAAGTTCCCGCAATTTTAAAAAGCGGCAGGGAAAACCTGCCGCTGAATTTTACTCCAGATTACCCGATTCGTACATCAGCGCCGTGAGCGCGACAACGGGCGCTGTCTCGCAGCGGAGGATGCGTGCGCCCATGGCGCAGACATGAAAGCCAATCTTGCGCGCCATGTCCGCCTCGTAGGGTTCAAAGCCGCCCTCGGGACCCGTGATTATCGCTGCCGAGCCGAGCCCTTCCGCGCCCTTGAGCGCCGTGCGCAGACCCTCACGCTCGCCGGTCTCGTACATGAAGAAGGCTTTCTCCTGCTGCTTTGCAGCGTCCAGCGCCTCGGCGTAGCTGCCGAGCCAGCGCACCTCGGGGATGATGCCGCGGCCTGACTGCTTTGCGGCCTCCTCACTTATCCTGTTCCAGCGCTCGAGCTTTTTTGAAACGCCCTCGGTTCGCTGCACGACGCGTTCACAGCGGAAAAAGCATATCTCATGCGCACCGGCCTCGACGCACTTCTGGATGATGTAATCGGTCTTGTCGCCCTTGGGCAGACCACACAGCACGCGCACCGACACCGTGGGCTCGGCAGCACAGGGCAGGACCTCGATGATCTCGGCCTCGGCCTCGTCCTTATCCGAGCGCACAAGGCGGCACTTATAGTCCGTGCCCTTGCCGTCGCAGATCGTCATCTCCTCGCCAGGACGCAGCCTGAGCACCTTTATATGCTCTGCATCGCGGCCACGGATGATCGCCCTGCCGCCGAGCAGATTTGTTCCAAATGCAAAAAATCTGGGCATGATAAACACCTCGCAAAAAATGTATTTTTATTATCTCACACCGCTGACATTTTTTCAAGAGCAGCATATAATGCAGCGGTGAAGTCTATGGAATTTGATAATTTTGAAAGCGTGTGGCAGCGCGTGACCGCCCGTGACGGGGAGCTGCCGATCCCAGCACCGCCGCCGGAAAATAAGCGCGAGGAAAAGCTGTGCGTCATAAAGCGCAGCCAAAAAAGCTGCGCCGTGCGCTTCCTCGCAGGGCAGTGAGCCGCCATACCGAAACGCCTTCCGTTCTGCACGGGAGGCGTTTTTTTACAGAGAAATGTTGACAAATTTGGGTGCATGGTGTACTATAGCATATAGTTAGATACATCGGTATTATCTGCATTTATAAAACAGGAGGTGATATTCAGCAATTTATACCGTTCGATAGTTGTAGGATCAGACGCTCAAAGGAGGTAACAAAATGAAAAAACGCAGTCTTAAAATCATCGCAATGATTATCGTAATGTGCTTTATCGTTGGTTGCATGCCTGTCAGTGCCGATACTAATATTGAAACAAATACCCCTGCAACAACTATAAAGATCAATGAATACGAAGAAATTACCGAGCTTCAGAAGAATACTGCCGAGGAATTGCAGGCTAAGGGTTATTCCAAGCAAGAAGCTGAGGAGATTCTCAGTTTCTCTTACAGGGATGCACTGTTAGAAAGAGCCACCATGTCGGATACCGCTTTGAAGAATCTCGGTTACAATGAAAAACAAATTGAATTTTTAAGGGAATTTGCAAATAACCCTAACGGAGATTATGATTTTCACGAGATGGAAAATGATGTGGATGTATGGTTCACTATTGTATCCGGGGCAAGCAGTAACACTACCAAAAAAATTCGTGCTAATTGGGAGTGGGTAACAGTACCTGCAATAACAAAAACAGATGTATTCGCTGTTAGATGGGTTGGGGTAGATAACCTAAACCATTTCATTGACTTAACATCTCCATCGGGTTCATCAAACAGATATGCTTCAGTTAATTATGTGAATCAGTATGGTCCTGCACGTACAAATAACATTTCAGTAGTTTCTGCTGACGGCTTTAACAGTTTGAGTATATCGTTTAAAGAAGGGGATACATATAATGGCGACACTATATGGGCAAAGTCCGGAAGTATGACATTCACCGTAAAAGTTAAAAACGCAGCAAATCCAATAAGCTATGTGAAAGTCATGGCAACGTATGGGCACAATACATATGCTTTCTCAGCTGGCTTTAGTATCAATTATTCAGGAGAGATTGGACTGACTATTGTTTCTGTAACTGCAACAAATCATTTTAAAAACCGTACACGAGTAGCAGACATTAGCTCAACAATTATTTATCACTAAGTATTTATGGAGTTCAAGATATGGGAGATGTAATAAGGTATTTTTGGAGCCTTTTTGCCGGACTTACATGCTATTTAGGCATATTTCTAATCCCCGCAACATTTTACGGCATACTTAAGTGCATCAAAAACGCCGTACAGGGCAAAAGTGTCAAGGAGTATAAGAAGACCTTCATTTTGACAGCTATAGGGCTTGTTTTCTTGCTTGCTCCTACACTTGTAGGCATAGTATAGTTAATAATCAGCAAAAAGACGTACACGGCAAATGCTGTGTACGTCTCTTATTATATTTTGTTATGAGCACTCTGCCCTCACCTGCACTCGAAGCAGTGCCACTCCTCCTCGTGATGGTGGGCGATCATCTCAAGCCCTGCGGCACGCAGGGCGGCGGCGACCTCGTCCTCGCGGCCGTCGATGATGCCGGAGGTGATGAACACACCGCCGGAGGCCATGAATGCGCGGACAAAGGGCGCAAGCGGGATTATCACGTCAGAGACGATGTTCGCAAGCACGATATCGTAACCCGTGCCGAGCATTTTTCGAAGCTTGTTATCGCCGATTATATCTCCGGCGTAGACTGTCATTTTATCCTTCCCGATGCCGTTTAGCGCCGCGTTTTCCATAACGGTGTCGGGAGCTTTGGGGTCGATGTCGCAGGCAGTGCAGAAGTCGCTGCCGAGAACGAGCGCACCGATGCCGAGTATGCCGCTGCCGCAGCCGAGGTCGAGAGCTCTCTTGCCGGTGCCGGCGTATTTTTCGAGCGCCGCGAGGCACATGCGCGTCGTCGCGTGCGAGCCCGTGCCGAACAGAAGGCCGGGGTCGAGGCGCAGAGGCACTCTGCCCTCCTCGGAGCAGTCTATCCACTCCGGCACGACAAGGAGCTTTTCGCCTATCTCCAGCGGCTCGTAATACTGCTTCCAGTTATTCTCCCAGTCGGCATCGCAGACGGGCGCTGTCTTTACCTCAAACTCGGCGCTTACGGCGCTGAGCTGCGCTGCACCGGCATCGTTATCCTCAACGTAGAACTTCACACGCGATACGCCCTTGTAGCTTTCCTCAAGCTCGGTGTCTACATAGTCCCAATACTGGCGGTTGTTCTCCAAAAAGGCCTTGAAATCATCCTCGTTTTCGATGACAAAGCCGTCTATGCCGAGAGCCGTGAGCCTGTCGCAGACCTCGTCGGTGTTTTTGCATTCTATCGTGACTTCAGTATAATTCATTCCTATACCTCAAAAACTGCCCCGCTTTTTAGCGGGGCAGAAACTTATTTATTCTTATTCAGCGTCGTCGCTTATAAGACCGTAGCCGCCGTTCTTGCGGCGATAGACTACTGAGACAGCGCCGTCAGCCTGCTCGTTGCGGAACACGAAAAACTCATGCTCGAGCAGATTCATCTGAAGGATCGCCTCCTCAATAGACATGGGCTTGATGGGGAAGCGCTTGCTGCGCACGATCTTAAACTCCTCATCCTCATCATCGTCTGCGGGGATAAAGGCAGGTCTTGCCTCCTTTTCAAGAGCACCCTCTCTCAGGCGTTTTTCCAGACGTGTCTTGTTCTTGCGGATCTGGCGCTCGATGGCTGCGACGCCGGAATCAACGGAAGCGTACATATCGCTTGTAAGCTCGCTGGCTCTGTAGTACAGGCCGTTGTTCGAAACCGTGATCTCAGCCAGAAACCTGCCGCGCTCCATGCTGAACGTGATGCTTGCGCTGCTTTCGGTCTTAAAGAAGCGGTCGAGTTTGCCAACCTTGCGCTCAGTATAGGCTCTGAGCTCTTCGGAGGAACCCATCTTTTTTTCGGTGAACGTAAATTTCATATTTGCCGGCTCCTTTCTGCTTTGCAGGATAGCTCCTGCTTGACTATAGTATAGCACAGCTATGAGCAAAATGGAAGCGTTTTGTCGAATTTGCCTTAAAAATTTTAAATTTATTCAGATTTTTTATTCAACACTGATATAACAATCCGGCAGCGCGGCTCGGAGCGCCTGCACTGTTGCATCGCTTATGCTGTTCCCGCTGAGCCATAGCTGCTTGAGCCCAGTCAGTGAGCCGAGGGCGGAAACGTCGCTTATGAGGTTGTTTGAAAGGTCGAGCGTTTCAAGCGTTTTAAGCTGCGCAAGCGGAGCCAGACGCGATATGGAGTTGTTCGAAAGGTCGAGGTGCTTTACGTTTGAAAAGCCTGCGACCGCAGAGATATCGCTCAGCCCGAGCCCGTTTGCCTCGACCGTTTCCGCGTCGCAGGCAAAGCTCTTGCCGCCGAGGACGATCTCGCGCTTGAGCTCGGAATGGCTTATCGTGCAGCCGGAGAGCTTCTTTTGCAGCGTGACCACCGCAGCCTCGCTCAGGTCGGGGTTGTCCTTGATGCTGAGCTTTTTAAGGCTCTTGAGCCCGTAGAGCTCCTCCAGATCCGTATCGGACAGACCGATATTGTCCATCCACAGGGTCTTGAGATTTGTAAGCCTGCCGATGGCGGCTATGCCGCCGAGCTCGTTTCCGCTGACGTTGAGCTCTGTCAGAGATGATATATCCTGAAGCGCCGCCACGGACTTTATCCTGTTGCCGGAAAGGTTCAGATATTCAAGCTTGGGCAGGCTCATCAGTGGGCTTATGTCGCTTATGCGGTTGTTTGAAAGATCGAGCTCCGTCAGAAGCGGCAGATCGACCAGCGCGGAGATATCGGAAACGGAGTTGTCAGACAGGTCAAGCTTTTTAAGCTTTGTGCAGACCGACAGCAGCGTTATATCGTGCACGTCGCAGCCGGACAGATCGAGCTCGGTAACGTCGCTCTTGAAGGTCTTGCCTCCGAGCTTTATCTCGATAATATCCTCCTTCGCGTCGTCGCTGTAGATGATGCACTCGGGCAGCTCCTCCTTGAGCTTTTTAAGCTGCGACTGGTTTATATCCATGTCGCTGATGGTCAGCATGGACAGGCTGTCAAGCTTGTAAAGCGGGCTGAAGTCCTTTATATCGTTGCCGTCAAGGTGCAGCGTTCTGAGCGATGTGAGCTTTTTCAGGGGACTTATGTCGCTTATGTCGTTTTTGGAAAGGTCGAGCGACGTGAGCTTCTTGAGAGAGGACAGGAAGCTTATATCGCTTATATTGTTGTCCGAAAGCTTCAGGCTCGTGAGCTCCGTGAGCTTTTCAATGTCCTTGAGCGCGGCAGAGCCGGCACCCTTGCCGGACAGGTCGAGCACCGTCGTTTCAACATCGTATTGCTCGCCGAAAATAACGACGATCTTGCCGCTGTCATAGTCATCCTTTGCTTTTTTCAGGCGATCTATCTCGTTTTTGATCTTGTCGTCGCCGCTCGTCGAGCTTTCGAGAATGGCGATGGCGTTTACATAGTCGTACTTCGCCTCATAGCAGCGGCTCATAAGCAGCAGGCACTCATCGGTCTTCTTGATCTCCATTGCCTCGCGCAGCTTGGCAAGAGCCTTGTCATAGTCGCCGTCGTAGTAATACTCCTGCGCCTGCGTGAAGGCGCTGTCATATCCCTTTTCCGTGCCGCCGGTCTTGAGTGCAAGCACTATCACGAGCATCACGGCAAGCGCCGCGGCTATGGCAACGCATATCAAGATGAGCTTCTTTTTCTTCTTATGCTCGCGGCGCTCAGCGATTATGCGCTCTGCGTCCGAGCCGCTGCCGTCATCGCTGACGTGCTCCGGCTCTTCGCTGACGTACTCCGGCTCGCCGTCTTCGTCCTGCGGCGTGAGCTCGTAACCCTCTGTCTCGCGCAGTATCTCCTCAAGCTCGGGGTCAAAAAGACTCTTATAGCCCTCGTTTACCGTGTCGAGGACGGTTTTTTCCTCCTCGGTCTTATGGAGCTGCTGCTCGATATCGCTTTTTTTGACGACCACGGTCTTTTCCTCGCTCGGGTCTTTTCTTATGGTATCACTCATGCTCATCACCCTCCTGCGAAAGCGCGTCGGGCACGATCTCGGATGCGGGCGGCTCCTCGTTGCTGACGAGGAGGTCTATGGTCTGCTGCTCGGCGCTGCCGGCCTTTTCTGCTGCAAAGTCGCGCTTTTTCATGGCAAAGCAGATGCACACAAGCGCCGCCATTATGCACAGCACCGATATCTCGGGCAGAAGCTCTGAGAGCTCGACCGCCTTGCCCTCCGGCACGATCATGTCCCTGTCCAGATAAATATGTACGGCAAGCGGCAGTCCGAACAGCGGCAGGAGCAGCCACTTTGTCCTGATAACGCCGAACACCGTCGCCGTGTAGATAAACGCAACGGCAAGATACAGGCATATGCACAGCACCGTGTGCAGTATGCTGTCAAAGCCGAAGGCCTTTATTATAAAAAACATAACACCCAGTATGACCGGTATGAACGTCAGGCTGAAAAGCCGCCGCCCCGCATACAGGATCAGAACGATAAACAGCAGATTGCAGAGTATCGGCAGAGCTATCTGGAACGTGATAAAGCTTGAGGTACGGTTTGACCAGAAGCCCCAGTAGCCGAGAAAGCGGCACAGCGCCGACAGCAGCATGAAAATCACGGCAAGCTTAACAAAGAAGTTTTTTTTGCTCACCGAATATCTTATCTTGTCGTTTTCCATCTCCGTCTTTTCCCTCCGCTCAGAAGGCCCAGCTGCCATTTTTGAATATCTGCACCTGTCTGCCATCGGCTGTTTCGCCGGTGATATCGAGGTCTGCCGAGCCTATCATGAAGTCCTCGTGGATCATGGATGAGTTTATGCCCATCTCGCGGCACTGCTCGAGCGTGTAGTTTTCAAAGCCCTCTATGCAGCTCGTAAAGCCCTCGCCGAGGGCGAGATGGCAGGCCGCGTTTTCATCAAAGAGCGTGTTGAAAAACATTATGCCGCTGTTTCTTATCGGACTGTCATAGGGCACGAGCGCACATTCGCCGAGCATTTTCGAGCCCTCGTCCATGCCCACAAGCGTTTTGAGCGCATCCTCGCCCTTTTCGGCCTTCACCTCGGTGACAGCGCCGTTTTCAAATCGGATGCTGAAATTTTCAATCATCGTGCCGCGGTAGGACAGCGGACGGGTGGAGTAGACTATGCCCTCGGCCTGTCCCTTCATGGGACTGGTAAAGACCTCTTCACTGGGGATGTTGGGGTTGAAGGTGACTCCCGTTCCGAGCGTATCCTCCGCTCCGGCAAGAAACTGCGCCTGCGGAATGAGCCCGACGGTAAAGTCGGTGCCGTTTGAGCTTTTATAGCGCAGCCTGCGCAGCGACAGTGAATTGAGGTATTCGCAGCGGCTCTTGAGATCGGCGTTGTGCTCGCGCCACGCCTTAACGCCGTCGCCGTCGGCACGCGAGGTGTACAGTATGGCCTCCCAGAGCTTTTCGACGGCCTCGGCCTCGCCGAGCTCGGGGAACACCTTTTTCGCCCATGCCTTTCCCGGCACGGCGGCGATGACCCACTGATATTTGTTCTCCATCGAATCGCGGATCGGCTTGATGACCGGCCAGCGCAGCTGAACGCTCCTGCCCCATTTTTCCTGATCGAGCCCATCAAGGCCGGAGGGGTCTGCCGACTCGATATAGATCATTGCGGGCAGCGTTTTCGCTCTGTACAGGAGCTTTTCCTTTTCCCACTGCTTTATCTCACCCAGACGCTCGACGCTCTGGTATTTCACATGCTTGAGCTTCAGCGGCTGATGCGTCCACTCGACACTGACCTCAGCCGCGCCCGCGAGGTAGCACTGCTCAACGAGCATTTCCACAAACTCCGGCTGATCGAGCTCGGCGGAGATGATGACATCCTGCCCCTTTTGAACGTTCGCGCCGACCCTGACTATGAGCTCGGCGTAGCTTTCAAGCTTTTTTGCATCCATATATAAAATGACTCCTCTTACATTACAATTATGATGATCACGATAACCACGCTTATTTTATCACATGGGTTACAAAATTACTACAGGTTTATATCCGGCGCACGAAATTTTTCTCGTAAATTCATATTGAGTTAATAAATTTCTTATAGTATACTTAATCAATAAAATTCTAAAGGTGATCATATGACAAACAAAGCTCAGCTGAGGGCAATATCAGTCGTGCTTGCGGTCGTACTGCTGCTGGCCGCGCTCATGACGGGGCTCACAGGTCTTGCGGACAATAAAACGGGCGTAAAGAGCCTCCGCGCAGATTATACGGCCTTCAAAACGGAGCTCGATACGCTCAGAGATAACGAGCAGAAGCTCGCAGACGGCAAGGCAGAATATGATGAAAAGAAGGCCGCCTATGACGAGCAGCAGGCGGCTTATGATGAAAAGTACAAGCAGTATGAGGCTGCCGATAAGAAATATGCCGAGGATGTTCTGAACTATAATCAGCAGCTGATAGCCTACAATGTCGGCAAGAGCCAGCTTGACAGCAGCGGCGCACAGAGCGCCATATCCTCCGGTCAGGCTCAGCTCAGCTCCGGCTGGGCGGCATATAACGAGGGCAAGGCCGCTTACGATCAGCTCATGAGCGCGATAAGCGAGCTTGAGGATAAGCATATACCGCATTGGATGGCGCTCAAGATAATCGGCGCAAAGGGCGGCATAGACCTCACCGACAGCTATCTTTCCGATATGAAGGCGCAGCTTGATTCGGCCTATGCGCAGCTTCAGCAGGGCGAGGCGGGACTTTCGCAGGCGCAGCAGCAGGTGAGCTCCGCGCAGTCGCAGCTGTCGAGTATGCAGAGCGAGATCGAGTCGGGGCCGGAAAAGCTCGATGCCGATGCCAAGTCCGTCGCCGATACCAAGGCCGAGCTCGAAAAGGAAAAGGAAGAGCTCGATGCGCAGGCCGAGGAGCTTGCAGCCTATGAGGAGATATCCGAAAAGGTGGAGCGGAGCCGCGAAAGCCTCATTGACGAGGGCTACGGTACAGCCGATAATACGACAGCCGAGCTTCTGAGCGCCGCCGGAAAGCATGAGGACTCGCTGCACGCTGCGTATCTCAAGGCGCAGATATCCTTTACCCTTACCTATGCCGCGCACCTGCTTGCCGTGGCTGCGGCGGCAGCGGCTCTGATACTGCTCTCAAAGAGCAAAACGGCGCTGTCGTTTAAGCTTGCCGTGCTCGGCGCGGCTTTAGGCGCTGTGAGTGTTATCGCCTCGCTCTTTTACGGCAGCATAGATACGCTGGCCTTTGCCGCAGCTGTGTTCGCCGCCGCCGGAGTGGGACTTTCGATAAGCATAAAAAACGAGGAATAATATGAAAAAGCTCAGGCCAAACGGTCTGAGCTTTTGAGTTTAATTCCAAAGCTTTTCGGGATATATCCCGCGCTTTTTCATGCCGGCTATCGCGGACCTTACAGAGTCAAGATCCTCGCGGTAGGTCATGCCGTACCATGTTTCATTGCAGTCGAGTATGCGCACCGTCGCAAGACCCTCGCGCAGCTGCTCGTTTGCGACAGAGGGCAGGAAGTATTCGCACTTGAGCGGATTTACCGGCAGACTCTTATCCAGAAATGCCGGAAAACGTGCCGCGAGCTCATCGAGCATCATGGTCGAAAAACCCCAGAAGTTCATGGACACCGTTGCGTCGCCCGACAGCGGCACGAAGCTCTCGCCGTCCTCGGTGTAGGCCGCATCCCCGCCGCGCTTTTCTATGTGCGTGCGCTCGATGATATCAACAAGATATCCGTTTTCCGTATCGCACACGCCGCGTGCGACCGAGCCGTTTTCCGTGACGGTGTTGCGCAGCCTGTAGCCGACCATTGCGTACTCGCTGGGCTTTCTGTCGCCGCTGAGGAAAGCGTACATTGCCTTGTACGCACCCGCACCGTAGAAATCGTCGGCGTTTATGACGGCAAAGGGGCCGTCCACCGTGCCGCGGCAGCACATGACGGCGTGACCCGTGCCCCAGGGCTTTTCCCTGCACTCGGGAACACGGTAGCCCTCGGGCAGCACGTCAAGCTGCTGATAGACGTAGCTTACGTCAAAGTATTTTTCCATGCGCCGGCCTATCGCCGCCTTGAAGCTGTCCTCTATCTCATGCTTGATGATAAAGACTATTCTGCGAAAGCCTGCACGGTAAGCGTCGAAGAGCGAAAAGTCGATTATTGCGTGCCCCTCGGCATCAACGGCGGTGATCTGCTTTAGACCTCCGAAGCGGCTGCCCATTCCGGCAGCCATGATAACAAGCGTCGGCTCCTTCATATCACTTACCCTTGAGATCAAGCTCGTTTATGCCCATGGCGACGGAAATGCCGCGAATGGCCTCGAAGGTCTTGTCCTGCGCTATCTCCATTCCGGCGTTCATTGCGTCCTCGGTAAATTCCTTTTCCTCGTCGGGGAGCTTTATGACAGTCTCGGTAGTGATATCAAACACGAAGTACTTTTCCTCGGGATCGTGGATCTTGATGTTCAGATACAAAAACGCAAAGCCGTTCCACTCGTCTGGGAGCTTGACGGAGACTTTGCCGGTCTGCGTGAGCTGAAGCTCGGCACCGATGCTGGTATCGAGCTTGCTGTTAAGGCTCACGGTCTTAAAATCAATGTAATCAACCTTCATTTTCTTACCTCTCAATTCGTTCTCTTTTTGCCGAAGAAAAATGCCGCCATAAGTCCCGGCCCGCAGTTGGAGCCGATGGTCGTTCCGATATAGGTGTAGAACACGTCGCGGAAGCCGAACTGCTGCCTGAGCTCCTCGCCGAACTGCTCGGCCTCCTCGGCTATATCCGAGTGGCATATATACAGCGTCTGATCCTCGGGATCGACGCATTTTTCGCTTATTATCCTGTGTATGCGGTCTATCGTGTGCTTCTTGCCGCGCTCCTTGGCCTGAACGATGAGATGGCCGTCAAGGTCGAGGTTCAGTATCGGCCAGATATTCAGCGCGTGGGCGACAACCATGCCGGTGCGGCTGACTCTGCCGCTGCGGTACAGGTAGGTCAGATCGCCCGTGGTGTAATAGGTGTTTATATTGCTCTTGACCTTTTCAAGCTCTGCCTGACATTCGTCTGCGCTGCTGCCGCAGTCGCGCAGATCGGCGGCAAGAATAGCGAGCATACCGTAGCCCACGGAGGCGAGGGTGGAGTCTATGACCCTTATGTCCGCGCCGGGGTGCTCGGCCATGAGCATATCCGCGGCGGAGACCGCGTTTGCCCATGTCCCTGATATGCCGCTGCCGAGTGCAATGTGCACGATGGGCTGACCCTTTTCAAGCAGCGGTGTCCAGAACTCAACAAACTGATACGGCGTTACCTGACTTGTTTTCGGGCAGTCGCCCGCCCTCATGCCGTCGTAAAACGCCTTGAGATCCCCGGGATCCATCGTGTCAGTGAAGCTCTCATCGCCGATGGCGTAGCTCATCTTGAGAGGCACTATATCGCGGCTGCTGCAAAAGCTCAGCGGCAGATCACAGCCGGAATCCGTCGTTACTATAAAGCTGCCCATTATCTTTTTCCTCCTATATTATTGATATAAGCTCTATTTTTCTTCCGCTGGAGCGTATGAGCCCCTCCTCACGCATCAGGCGCAGCTCGCGCATTAGGCTCGTGCGGTCAACGCACAGATAGTTTGCAAGCTGCGACAGGCTCAGCTCCGTCTCAAAATGAAGGCTCCCCGTCTTTTCGGCAAGATACTCAAAATAGCTTGAAAGCTTCTGCCGGACGGTCTTTTTGCTTATCATGTTTATCCTCAGCGCCAGCATCTGCGCCTTTTTCGCAGCAAGCGCAAAGAGATTTTTGGTCACCATTGTGTGATGCTCGCAGGCGTTGGGACACCTTCCGCAGAGCGTACTCATTTTGAAAAACAGCACGCTGCAATCGGAGTCGGCCTCCGCGACGTAGCCAAGGCCGCTGTACGGCATGGTGAACACCTCGCCGAAGATATCGTTCACGCTGTAGTTTTCAAGAAGAGTGTATTCACCCTCGCTGTCAACGCAGTAAAGATGTGCCTTGCCCGTGAGCAGAACGCACAGATTTTTCACCTCCGGCTCAAAGACCAGTATCGTGTCGCCCTTTTTGAACTTGCGCAGCTCGGGCCGGAAGCAGCTGACCATTGCGTCGATGCTCGTGCAGCTCACGCCGTCAAAAAGCTCAACATCCTGCAGCTCCATATCTCCACCTCTTTTTTTAAGACGATTTTTTAACGATTATATCACGACTTTGTGGTATATGCTACAGTCAATTATTGAAAAAACGTTTAATATATCGTAAAATTACATTTGAACTCTATAGGCCGTTAAATACTTGAAAACGCAAGGTTTAGCGCGTGATTAGGTATCAAAAACAGCATTTAAATTGCGACTATTCCTACACATTTCATACAGCATTCATATGCGGATTTCAACACATAGCAACACTCCCCTGTGCATTGGCTTCAGGGGAGTTCGCTTTTGTTACAGTCTATTTTATCTTTTCGATTTCTTCATGCAGCCAATTAGGCTCTCTTTCCGTATAAGTTTTTTCGGTGATATCTGAAATGGTATGCCCCACTATGTACTTAATTGCATATTCATCAACTTTATATTTTTTAGCCATGGACACAAAGTGCTTACGGCAGTCATGCAGTCTATGAGCTGGATTTAAGTTCAGCAGCTCTATGGTTTTCAAAAAACTATCTCGATAACGCGGATATGTTAGCGTTATAGTCGTTCGCTTTTTTGCCGGTCTGATATAGGTAAATAGATATGGACTTTCGAGAACAAGGGCTGCGTCGTATGCTTTTTTCACCAAGGGCCTGATTTTTGTATGGATGGGGACTGTTCGGTCTATTCCAGCTTGAGTTTTCATCCCTCCTGTAAATTTCCAGTTAACTATGTCAACGTCCTTTATTTCTATTAAACAAAGCTCTTGCGGACGCCAACCAGAATAGCATCCAACTAATATGGGTATAACGTGAGGCATATCATCAACGTGATCCCATAATAAATTCATCTCTTCGTCTGTAAACGGGATATGCTCTTTTTTAGTGGTCTTGATTTCGTTCATCACGTCATCATTCAAATTAAACGTTCTTGAATAGTTGCGATCTACGATTTCGTATTCAACCGCGTAGTCGAGCATAAGGTTAAAAGTAATTTTTATGTGGTTTTTGGTGATGGCCGAGGCTCGCTTCTTTTGCCCCCTTATCACGGCAGAGCCATCGTCAATACATGCCTTTATATGCCTTGCGCGGAGTTCTTTTACCGGCATGTTGTATACAGACGAGCAATAGCGCCATGCCACGTTGACTGGATTAGCCGACTTCACTGTCTGTTCGTACTCTGCAAACCATTTCTCAAACAACTCGTTTACTGTAATAGTATCGTCTATATCATAGGGATTTTTGTTACACTCCAATAGAGCAGCATATGCCTCGTTATATGTTTCAAAGTATCCTTCCGGCTTTAATATCTTACAAATCGGACGGCCGTTTTTATCTTTGCCCACCGTTATCATTGCTCGAAACGGCTTTCGAAGATTGCGATTCTTAATCTCGCTTATCTGGCCAAATCCATTCGGTAAGCGCCGCCTTTTATTTATTCTTCGCCTCTTTTTTGCAATAGCACCTTCATTCAACGGAAGACCGCAGTGAGGACACGCTATTGCTTTACTGCTTACTTGTAATTTGCACTCAGGGCATATCGTCAGCATGATGTCAGCTCCTTTTGTTTGCACTATGCATAGTATACGTCAGTGTATGTTAAAACCGTTCATACACTGAAAAAAACCAGCACACAGGTTACAGCTTCCCATGATATCGTTCGTACAAGCTTTTAACGGCCGTTAGTAAGCTAAATAAGCGACAAAATGAAGGGAGCAGCAAATGGAAGAGATAAAATTCGGTATAGGATCGGTGCCTGTAGCGGTAGCAGCCCGTGTGTACGGTAAGGACGCATCATGGGTGAGAGCCGGCATAGTAGTCGGTTGGCTGCCTATAGGAAGAGCCACAAGAAACGGCAAACTAGTAAACAGTATAGAAGAGATGGATTCGAAATACGGGCGTATTAATTTTTATATTTCCCCCAAACTATTATGGCAGGAAACGGGCTATGTATGGAAAGGGGAACGGAGATGAGCACTACTACCAGACCAGAGTTATCGGCTAAGAACCCTTATTGGATCGAGAAGCATCGTTATTACGAGTTAAAGCATTTCTGTCTGCAATACCCTATATGGCTGAAAAAGCTTAATACTATGGACGGATATTCTCACGATCGAACTATGAGCAAAGCCGGCAGTAAAGCAGCGACATCAAATCCCACATATGAAACCGTGGAGGCCCGTACGATATATCTCAACTGGTGCGGTTTAGTGGAGCAGGCGGCAAGAGAGACAGCCTCGGATTTAGCGCCTTATATTTTAAAAGCCGTAACCGAGGGCTTGTCATATGAAATATTAAAACTGAGGATGTCCGTGCCGTGCTGCCGTGATATTTATTATGACTTGTACAGACGGTTTTTCTGGATACTGAGCCGAGACCGAATTTAATACGCGAAATTTACAAAGCTTATTATGAGAAAAGGTAAACCAATAGGTGTCAGCAATGAGTTGTTGGGGTTCGAGTCCCCCGTGGTTTGCCTTTTCTTTTTTTTTATCATGATACAGGTAACAGAAAACAGTACTAAATTGATATTTGCGAGTAAAGGAGGAGTTATGGAATACATCGCATTACTGGTCGGATTAATAATCGGAGCGCTGATAGGTATCGGGCTATCCCGCGCACGCACGATGGGAATGCTGCGTATTGACAATTCGGACCCGGACGGCCCATATCTGTTTGTCGAGTTGGGTAGGGATATCCGTGATATTTCGAATATGAAGACCGTAAAATTCGCAGTTAAGGTCGAAGATTTCATACCGCGAAAATAACAGCGACTATTATGGAACCATTAAATTTGAAAGGAGAAAACGAAATGGACATAATAAGAGAAAAGCTGGAGGAAGAGCTGTGTGCCGAACTCGACAGATTAGCCTCACTGACAGCAAACGCTCAGGATACGAACGATGCAATAGATAATTTAGTTGCGCTGTACAAACTGAAACTCGAAGAGGACAAGCTTTCTTTAGAGCGAGCCGAGAAGGAGAGTAATCGGGAGATTGACTCGCGCATCAAGGCGCAGCAGCTAAAAGAATCGGTTAAAGACAGGTATTTCAGGACTGGTGTAGCAGTAGCTGAATTGGTATTGCCGTTGGCGTTCTACGGTGTTTGGCTGGGGTTGGGGTTCAAATTCGAGGAGGAGAACACGTTTACCTCTAAGGTGTTCCAATCTTTGTACAATCGATTTAGACCAACGAACAAATGATTCTGAAAGCGCAGAGCTCGTGTGAATTACATGGGCTCTTCGTTTTTCTCCTCGCGAAAATAACAAGACATTTTGTGAAGAGGGCGTATATGGCTTGCCAAGCAGCAAAAACTTGTTATACTGAATGCGAGGAGGTGATTAAATGAGTTTTATGAATAAGGCCCAGGAAGAAGCCCTGTTGACTGGTAAGTATTATTGTGATGCTTGCGGCGGACTTATGGAATGGGAAGACGAATGGGAAGATATTTTAGTATGCCCTGCCTGCGGAAACTCTATCGATTCGGATCATTATGGTCTGACCGATGAGGAATACGACAGATTGTATCCGACAAAGGAAGAAGTGCTCGGACACGAAGAAGATGATGAGTACAACGGTGAAACATACGAAGAAGTTTACGGAGAATTAAGTGACGATTAAACTAAACATGATGTGAAGAAGCCTTGTTTTTGAAGTGAACCCCAAAATTTAGACAATTTAATATTAACCTGCTTGCGAATGAGTTCGGTATTGCACCGGACTCATTCCT
>CAVGXR010000008.1:0-16397 GCA_963633225.1 Collinsella aerofaciens | reverse complement strand
GCACAAGGCCGTGGATGAACACCGTGTGGAAGGGCTCCTTTTTCATCTGCTCCATACCGGAGAAGATCATTCGTGCGACCCAGAAGAAGATGATATCGTAGCCTGTTACCATGACCGAGGTTGGATACCAGTAGTCGAGCTCCGGCGTTTTTTCCGGCCAGCCCATGGTAGAGAACGGCCAGAGCGCGGACGAGAACCATGTGTCGAGCACGTCCTCCTCCTGATGCACATTTTCGCTGCCGCAGTGCAAGCAGCGGCACACATCCGTGCGTGAAACGGTTATCTTGCCGCAGTCGTCGCAGTACCATGCCGGTATTCTGTGACCCCACCAGAGCTGACGGGAGATGCACCAGTCGTGGACGTTCTCCATCCAGTTCATATAGGTCTTTGTGAAGCGCTCGGGAACGAATTTTATTCTGCCGTCCTTCACGACCTCGATGGCGGCCTCGGCAAGAGGCTTCATCTTGACAAACCACTGGGGGCTCGTGAGCGGCTCGACGACCGTGCCGCAGCGGTAGCAGCAGCCGACATTGTGGTTATACGGCTCGACCTTCACGAGGTAGCCCTGCTCCTCAAGGTCTGCAACGATGGCCTTGCGCGCATCGTAGCGGTCCATGCCGTTATACTTGCCGCCGTTTATGATCTTCGCGTCCTCGTCGATGCAGAGTATCTGCTCAAGGCCGTGCCGGAGGCCGACCTCGTAGTCGTTCGGGTCATGGCAGGGCGTCATCTTGACAGCGCCGGTACCGAAGCCGAGCTCAACGTATTCGTCGGCAACGATGGGAAGCTTTCTGCCGACCAGCGGCAGGATGGCGTTTTTGCCGACAAGGTGCTTATAGCGCTCATCGTCGGGGTGGACTGCAACGCCGGAGTCGCCGAGCATGGTCTCGGGACGGGTGGTCGCAATTATAAACTCCTCGTCGGAGTCCTCGATGGGATATCTTATATGCCAGAACGAGCCCGGCATGTCCTTGTACTCGACCTCGGCATCGGAAAGCGCCGTGCGGCACTTGGGACACCAGTTTATGATGCGGCTGCCCTTGTAGATAAGTCCCTTTTCGTACAGCTCACAGAACGTCTCGCGCACGCTCTTTGCGCGGGTCTCGTCCATGGTGAAGGCGCTTCTGTCCCAATCGCAGGACGCACCGAGCACCTTCTGCTGCTCAACGATGCGGTCACCGTATTTATTCTTCCACTCCCAGACGCGATCAAGGAATTTCTCGCGTCCGAGGTCATAGCGCGTAAGCCCCTCCTTGACGCGCAGCTCCTCCTCGACCTTTATCTGGGTCGCTATACCGGCGTGATCCGTTCCCGGAAGCCACAGGGCGGCATAGCCCTGCATACGCTTGTAGCGGATCAGGATATCCTGAAGGGTAACGTCGAGCGCATGACCCATGTGGAGCTGACCTGTTACGTTGGGGGGCGGCATAACTATGGAAAACGGCTTCTTGTCGGGGTCTATGACACCCTTGAAGCAGCCCTGCGACTGCCACATGTCATATATTCTTTTTTCCACCGTACTGGGGTCATACACCTTCGGCAGTTCTTTCATATCTGTTCCTCCTCGTTTTTTTGTAAAAAAACTGCGCCCTGAATATATCAGGGCGCAGTATTACGCGGTACCACCTGAATTCCGCGCATATGGCGCGGCACTCATCGCTCTGTAACGGGAGCTCCCGTCCGGCCTACTGAAGCTTCGGCTCGGCTGCTCGGGACCGACCTTCGGCGCTCTGCTCTGGGAACTTTCACCCGCCGTTCCCTCTCTGAAAAAGCAGCTTACGCTTACTCCTGTCCGTCATTGCCTTTAATAAACCATATTATATGCACTTTTCAGCCAAAAAGTCAAGCCGTGATTTTTCAGCTCATGCGATAATACTGCCAGCAGTGCAGCTTATCTATAAGCGGCTGCTCGGCATCGCTGTTTACGCCGGTCTTTATAACCGGCACCTCGCGGCGCAGATCGTAAAGGAAGCTGAAAAAGGGCTCGCTTTTTGCGCAGCCGGCAAGCTCCAGCGTCACCTCGCCGAGAAAGCTTGCGCTTATATAGCCGTCGGAGGGCATATCGAGCGCGGCAAAGCGCTCGGCAAAGTCAGAGCTTGCGGCATATGCGTCGTTTGCCCAGATAACAAAGGGCGCAGAGCAGTTGGATATAACGTCATTTTCGATGTCCATTCCGATCTCCTTATATGCGAGGTAATCAGCGCCGAGGTTCGGTCGATGATCGCCGAAGAACACAAGGATGTATGGGTCGTCAAGGCTGTTTAAATACTCTGTCAGCTCCAGCAGCATATCCGACGAGCACTTTACTCCGTAGGCATACACCGACAGAAGCTCCTCGGCATAGTCGCTCAGCTGCACGCTCGTCTGCACCTTGGGCACATCGAAATCGTATTTTGAATATGTATACGCCTGATGGTTCTGGATGGTCGTTGCGTAGGTAAAAAGCCGCTCGCCGCTCTGTGTACGCTCCGATATGAGCGTCTTGAGGTTTTTGAGAAAAGCGGTTTCCATATTGGACTTATCCTCAAGATCTTCAACGAACACGCGATCCTTTATGCCGAGAAAGCTCAGCGCCGAGTCGCGGTTGTAAAACCAGCTGTTGCCGGGATGGAAATAAAGGCTGTCATAGCCCTCGCTGTCCAAAAGCGTCGCCATTGACGGCACGGAGTGGTGGAACGATCTCATAGCCGAGTTTGATGTCGCGCTTATGAGATTTGTCTGCATCCCTGTGAGCACGTCAAACTCCGTGTTGGCCGTGCCCGCGCCGAAGTTCGGCACCACGATATGCCCGCTTATGCTGTTGGGGCTTTCCGCCACCTCATAAAAGCCGCGCATGGGGTCATCCTCATCGGAATAGGTGAAGGCATCGGCATCGGTAATGTCATTGAACGCCTCGCACATTATCATGAGTATCTGCGGCTTTACGCCCTCGGACTGCTCGGTCTGCTGCTCGGCGATATAGCCTTCGACCTGCTCTTCCGAATAGCCCTCGGGCTTATCGACAGAGTAGAGGCTGAAGTTATAAAGGAAGCAGTAGTTAAGCCCCAGCTCGTTGAACATGGTCGTCATGTTGTATTCCGAGCTCACGGGGAACGAGGCGTAGAGCTCCCTGTCCCTGTACAGGCCGAAGAATGCGCCGGTAAACACCGCAAGGCTCAGGACAATGCCGATGATCCTCGGCAGCGCCGGACGTTTTTTCGTTCTGCCCAGCTTGACGGCAAGGAAGATAAACGCAGCCGTCGATAGGACTATGAGCGCAATGATAATCGGATGCAGGTCAAGGCGGTAGTCACCCGATGCCTGAAGCGCCTCACGCAGCAGGAGTATGTCCGCCGGAACGAGCGGATCGTCGCGCCCGTCGATCTTGAGAAGATTCGCGTATGACAGCAGGCCGAACACTGCATTTGCCGCAGCTCCGGCAGCAAAGCTGTTTGAAAACGCAAAATAGACGACGAGCATCAGCACCGCTATAGGCAGGCCGTTCAGCAGGATAAGCAGCGGATTGTGCAGCATGAAGCCTATCGTGTGCCGGAACGAGCCGGGCGCTATGTATACGCACATGGCATAGACCCACGCCATCATAAGGCACAGCTCGAGCCATACATACCTGTTGTGGATATCTCTGAGCTTTGAAAGCTTACTGTTCATCAATCATTCGCCGCGCTCGCTGCCCCAGAAGAACAGTGCGACCGTGCCGGGTCCCGTGTGGCTGCCGATGGTCGTTCCGACATAGTTTATCTCGACCTTGCCGTTGAGCTTAGTAAAGCGCTCTTCGATGAGAGCCGCAACTTCCTTTGCATCCTCTACGCAGCCCGACTGCGAGATATAGCACTTGCCGGAATAGTCAAGGCCGCCGTCGGCGCACTGCTCCATGCGCTCAACAATGGTTTTTATGACCTTTTTCTTCGTGCGGATCTTTTCCCTGGGAATAAGTCTGCCGAGGTTATCCATGTTCAGCAGCGGGCAGATATTGAGCATCGTTCCGAAGAAGCCGGCGGTCTTGGAGATCCTGCCGCCCTTGACGTAGAAGCTGAGGTCTGTGGAGAAGAACCAGTGGTGCAGATGCAGCTTGTTTGCCTCTATCCAGTCGTGAGCCTCGTCAATGCTCAGTCCTGCGTCGCGCTTATCGGCAAGCGTGTCCATCAGCAGGCCGTAGCCGGAGGACGCACCGAGAGAATCGACGATGTATATCTTGCGCTCGGGGTACTCCTCGGCGAGCATCGCAGCCGCGCTGCGAGCGGAGTTTACCGTGCCGGAGATACCGCTTGAGAGCGTAACATGCAGGATATCCTTGCCCTCCTTGAGGAAGGGGGTGAAAAATTCAACGTACTCTGCAACGTTTACCTGACTGGTCTTGGTATCGGCACCCTCGGCCATTTTCTTATAAAACTCCTCAAAGGGGATGCTCTGACCGAGGTCGTCCATATAATCCTTGCCGTTGAGCATATAGTGGAAGCAGACATATTTAATGTCGCGTGCTTCAAAATGTTCCTTGCTGAGGTCTGCCGTAGAGCAGCAGCTAATTATATAATCAGACATAATTTCCTCCAATAATAAAAAAGTGTGTTCGTATCATTATATACGGACACACTTGGAAATGCAATAAATATTGCAATAATTTTAAGCTGTCAGCCAAACATCAGCATAAGCTCCTCGCAGCTGGTCACGCCGACCTCCTTGCCTGTCTGCTTGCCGTCCTTGAACGCGATAAGCGTGGGAATGCTCATTACGCCGAAGCGCTGTGCAATGGACGGCACCTCGTCAACATCGAGCTTGCAGACCTTGACGCGGCCCTCCATCTGCTTGTCAAACTCCTCAAGTATCGGAGCCTGCATACGGCAGGGTCCGCACCATGTCGCCCAGAAATCGACCAGCACGAGGCCGGAGGAGGTGACGGAGTCGAAATTATCCTTCGTAAGATGCATTATCATTTTTATGTCTCCTTTTCGATTGTATTTATATATTCGCAGGCTGAGAGCGCGGCGGCATTGCCCTCGCCCACTGCCTTTGCTATCTGATACGGCGCACCCGTGCAGTCGCCGGCTGCATAGATGCCCTTGATATTGGTTTTTCCGCCGCGGCCGGTCTTTATAATGCCGCGCTCTGTCTCTATACCGGCGACAAGGCTCTCCGCCGTGAGGGTGTCCTTGAGGATAAAAACGCAGTCCACCTTATATTCCGCGCCGTCTGCAATGAGTGTGTCGGCCTTCATGCTGCCGCGGATATCGAGCTTTTCCCTGCCCGTGAAGCTGAGCACCTCGCAGCCGATATCGCGCAGAAACTGCGCATCGTGCCCTGCCTCCTCGCTGTCGCCTATTACGGCGACCGTTTTGCCCCTGTACAGCATTCCGTCGCAGGTAGCGCAGTAGCTCACTCCCCTGCCCAGAAACTCGGTTTCTCCCGAGCATATCGGGCGGCGGCTTATGCCGCTTGCGACGATAACGGCTCCTGCCTCGAAAAATTCGCAGCCGACGGCAACGCCTATCGTTTTTCCGAGCTGCACGACGCTCAGAGCGCGGCCCTGTATGAGCTGCGCACCGCTTTCCTCAAGCTGGCGGCTCATGGCCTTTACTATATCGCTGCCGCTGCCGGAGATGCCCGGATAGTTCGTAACGCTCTCGGCAAGATAAAGCTTGCTGCTCTCCGGCGGATTTGCAACGACGCCGGTTTTTTTGCCGCGGTTGCAGGCCGTCAGCGCCGCCGAAACTCCGGCAGGCCCCGCGCCGATGATTATTATATCAAATTTATTGTCCATTTTTATCACCTACGGGTATATTATCACAGTCTGCGCGTTTTCTCAATCGCATATGCAACAATACGCAGATTAAAATTATTATTGTAATTAGCTCAAATATCGTTTATAATTTCTCTATCTAAGCTGACAGGAGTAAGAATCATGGAAGAGACAAGCAAAAATTTTATTGATAACTTTATCGACGAGGATCTTGCCGAGGGCGGCAGATTTGCCGGTATGCAGGTGCATACACGTTTCCCGCCCGAGCCGAACGGCTACCTGCACATCGGCCACTGCAAGGCCCTCATTATAGATTTCGGCACCGCCGAAAAATTCGGCGGCATATGCAACCTGCGCATGGACGACACCAACCCCGCCAAGGAGGATACCGAGTACGTCGATGCCATTCAGGAGGATATACACTGGCTCGGCTTTGACTGGGGCGATCGCTTTTTCTACGGCTCGGATTATTTCGAGAAAACCTATGAATATGCGCTGGAGCTCATAGAGAAGGGGCTTGCCTATGTCTGCGAGCTCACGCCCGAGCAGTTCAAGGAATACCGCGGCGATACGACAAGACCCGCCGTGAGCCCTTACCGCGACAGGCCGGTCGAGGAAAACCTCGAGCTATTCCGGCGCATGAAAAACGGCGAGTTCCCTGAGGGTCGCTACACGCTGCGTGCAAAGATAGACCTTGCCTCCGGCAACTTCAACATGCGCGACCCCGTGCTCTACCGCATCCGCTATATCGAGCACCACCGTCAGGGCACGAAGTGGTGCATCTTCCCCATGTATGATTTTGCCCATCCCATTCAGGACGCGCTCGAGGGCATCACCCACTCACTGTGCTCGCTTGAATACGAGGATCACCGTCCGCTTTACGACTGGGTCATAAGCAATGTCTCCGTCCCCTCCAAGCCGCGCCAGATCGAGTTTGCCCGCCTCGGCATAAACTACACCGTGCTCAGCAAGCGCAAGCTCAGAAGACTCGTTGAGGAAGGCCTCGTCTCCGGCTGGGACGATCCGCGTATGCCGACGCTGTGCGGTCTGCGCCGCCGCGGATATACGGCAAAGTCGATACGCAATTTCTGCGAGAGGATCGGAGTTGCAAAGGTTCCGAACACTGTCGAATTTGCCTTCCTTGAGCACTGCCTGCGCGAGGATCTCAACGATAACGCCCAGCGTGCAATGGCCGTTCTGCGCCCCGTGAAGCTCACGATAACGAACTATCCCGAGGGGCAGAGCGAGGAGCTTGACATCGAAAACAACCCCAACGACCCCGAGGCGGGGACGAGAAAGGTCACGTTCTCGCGCAATCTGTGGATAGAGGCCGAGGATTTCCTCGAAACGCCCGTTCCCAAATATAAAAGGCTCTTCCCCGACGGCCCCGAGTGCCGTCTGAAGGGTGCGTATCTCATAAGCTGCACCGGCTGCGTCAAGGACAGCGACGGCAACGTCGTCGAGGTGCTTGCGACCTACGACCCCGAAAGCCGCGGCGGAGATCCGGCAGACGGCCGCAAGGTCAAGGGCGCGACGATACACTGGGTCGATGCCGGCAACTGCGCCGATGCCGAGGTCAGGCTGTACAGCAATCTGTTTGACGACCCCGATCCCGATGCGGCTGACAAGGATTATATAAGCTGCCTCAACCCCGAATCGCTTGAGATCCTCACCGGCTGCAAGCTGGAGAAAATGCTTGAGGGCGCAGTCGCTCCGGCTCAGTTCCAGTTCCTGCGCATGGGCTACTTCTGTGTTGACAGCAAGGACTCTTCGCCCGATCATCTCGTATTCAACCGCGCAGTCGCGCTTAAAGACAGCTTTAAAAAATAATAAGGAGGGTCATATGGACTACACAGCAGCTCTCATCACGGTAAGCGACGGATGCGCCTCCGGCAAAAGAGCCGACAAGGTCGGTCCGTCAATAATACAGATGCTTGAGGAGGCGGGCTACCGCGTCATTTATCACGGCCTTGTTCCCGACGAGCGGCACGAGATATCCGCGGAGTTTATAAAATGCTCCTACGAGCTCGGCGCGGATCTTATCATCTCGACCGGCGGCACGGGCTTCGGAAGACGCGATATCACGCCGGAGGCGACACGCGACGTTATCTCGCGTGAGATACCGGCAATTCCGCAGGCTATGCTGCACTACAGCCTCGGTATCACGCCGCGAGCCATGCTTACAAGAGGCGTTGCGGGCATCCGCGGCAAGAGCCTTATCCTGAACCTCCCTGGCAACGAGAGCGGAGCAAAGCAGAACCTCAGCGCCGTGATAGATGTGCTCGCGCACGCAATTCAAATGATATCAAAAGATGAATAAAGCATTGAAAAACCACGGTTTTTTAACCGTGGTTTTTCATTTGCGCAAGAGTCATTATTTTCGCGCCGGCGCGCTGCATATCCTCGAGGTTTGACTGCTGCACCGCGTCGTTTATCGACGATGTGCAGTCGCTGAGCACCACGACATCATAATCGAGCGACAGAGCGTCGTAGCAGCTCGTACGGATACAGTTTGGCGTTGTCGTTCCCGCGAGCACTACCGTCTGCACCCCCAGTCTGCGCAGAACAAGGTCGAGACTCGTTGCAAAAAACGCAGAATACCGCGGCTTTACGATGATGCGGTCACTCTCCGAAACCTCGAATGACTCTGGAAACGCATCGGACATGGACTCACAGCAGCTTTCCGACAAAGGCTTGCCGCCCTCTTCCCAGACCTTCGCCCTCGCCTTTTCAACATCGCTGCCGTCGGCATGGTAATGGCGCACGGCGTAGAACAGCGGCAGCTCACGCTCATGGAAAAAGCGTATCGCCTCGGCGCAGGCCGGCACGGTCGCCGCAGCTCCGGCGATGCACAGCGGCGACGAGGGGTCTATAAAGCCGCGCTGCATGTCTATCATTATAAGTGCTGTACTTTTCATTTTCTCCTCCTGAACCGTCGTTGCCCCCATGATAACGCCAAGCGGTCAAAAAGTAAAGGGTCGCCATCTGTGCGCGGCTTATGCTGTCGTTGGGACGGAAGCTTCTATCCTGATAGCCGTTGAGGATATCGACTGCATAGCCTGCAGCAATGTAATCGTGAAATGCACAGTCAATGTCCATAAACGGGTCGGATTCGTCGGCAAATATATCTCCTTCGGACTTGTGCAGGCTTAAAAACTCCCCTTGAATTTCAAGGGGAGTTTGAGGATATATTGAAATCGTTTTTTATTCAAAGCGCTTCAGGCGCAGGGCATTGGACACGACGGAGATGGAGCTGAGCGCCATGGCCGCGCCCGCGAACATCGGGCTGAGCAGCGGCCCGCCAAAGGCGTAGAACAGTCCCGCGGCAAAGGGTATGCCGACGCTGTTGTAGAAAAACGCCCAGAACAGGTTCTGCTTTATGTTGCGGATGACCGCCTTGCTCAGGCGCAGCGCCGTTACGAGTGCGCCGAGCTGCGAGCCCATAAGAACTATGTCGGCAGATTCTATCGCAACGTCTGTTCCGCTGCCGATGGCAGCGCCTATATCCGCCGAGGCCAGCGCGGGAGCGTCGTTGATACCGTCGCCGACCATGCAGACCTTCTTTCCGGCGGCCTTGAGCTTTTCTATCTCTCCGGCCTTGCCTTCGGGCAGAACGCCTGCCAGCACCTGATCGATATTTGCCTTGTCCGCTATCGCGTGGGCGGCTTTTTCGTTATCGCCGGTTAACATAATTGTGCTTATTCCGAGATTATGCAAAGCAGATATTGCCTCGGGACTGTCGCTCTTTATCGTATCGACCGCGCCGAAAAGTCCGGCAAAGCTGCCGTCGAGCGCAGCAAACATGAGCATACAGCCCTCGCCCTCGAGCCTTTCGCGCTCTGCCGCGGCGCTCAACGCAACATTGTTTTCCCGCATGAGAAGCTCATTTCCTATGAGCACCTCGCAGCCGGATACGAGCGCCTTTATGCCGCGTCCGGGCACTGCCGTTATGCTCTCGGCCTCCGGCAGGCTCAGTCCGCGCTCGGCTGCGGCCTCGGTTATGGCCTTGGCAACGGGGTGCTCCGAGCCGGATTCGGCGGCGGCGCAGATACCAAGGAGCTCGTCCTCTGGCAGCTGCGCAGAATAAATGCTGCAAAGCTTGGGCTTGCCCTCGGTGACGGTTCCCGTCTTGTCGAGCACCACGGTGTCGGCAAAGGCCATGGCCTGAAGCGCCTCGCCGCTTTTATACAATATGCCAAGCTCCGCGCCGCGCCCCGTGCCGACCATGATGGCTGTCGGCGTTGCAAGGCCGAGTGAGCACGGACAGGCGACGACAAGGACGGAGACGAAGATATTGAGCACAAACTCGATATCCTTGCCGCACAGCGCCCAGATGACCGCGGAGAGTACCGCGATGGCCATGACGACCGGCACGAACACGCCCGCGACCTTGTCGGCAAGCTTTGCTATCGGCGCTTTCTTGCCCTGAGCATCCTCCACCATGCGGATTATCTGCGCAAGGGCGGTGTCGCCGCCGACCTTGGCCGCCGTGAACACTATAAGTCCCTCGCCGTTTATGCTGCCGCCGGTGACGCTGCTTCCGACATCGAGCGTAACGGGCAGGCTCTCGCCGGTGAGCATACTGAGGTCTGCGCTTGACGCACCCGAGCTCACCGTGCCGTCGCAGGGGAATCTCTCTCCCGGGCGGACGGTTATCACATCGCCGACGCGCAGCTCCGACACGGGGATCTCGCCGGTCTCGCCGTGACGGGTAACGAGAGCCGTTTCGGGCGCAAGCTCGGTCAGGGCGCGGATGGCATCGGAGGTGTGGCGCTTGCTGCGCGCCTCAAGGTATTTGCCGAGCATGACGAGCGTTATAACGACCGCCGCGCTCTCAAAAAACAGGTTTTCGGAATAGCCAGTATCGCCGAGCGCGATCTTGACTACAGCGTAAATGCCATAGGCAAGCGCGGAAAACGTTCCGACCGCGACGAGCGTGTCCATGTTCGGATGACCCTTGACAAGGCTGCCGAAGCCGTTTATATAAAAGCTGCGTCCTCCGACGATGATCGGCAGCGTGAGCACGAGCTGCACGAGCGCAAAGGTCAGCGGCGCATGGTGCGGCATCATGAACATCGGCAGCGGCAGTCCGACCATGTGTCCCATGGAGACATACAGCAGCGGCACGGCAAAGCATATGCACAGGATAACGCGCCTTTTCATCGCGCTGAGCTCCGCCTGCTTCTCGGCATCCTCTTTCCTTCGGTTTTCCGCGGCCAGTGCGTCAGCCGAGATGTATTCCTCCGCGCCGAAGCTGAGGCGCGAAACGAGCTCGCATATCTTCGGGACATCGAGCGTATCGTCATAGACAATATCCATTTTCTCGGTCGTGAGGTTAACCGAAACGCTCTGCACCCCGCTCTGCCTCTGCATGAAGCGCTCGAGGCTTGCCGAGCATGCGGCGCAGTGCATTCCGCTTATCTTAAAGGTCTTTTCAGTCATAATATCACCTTCAGTTAGCACATGCTAATTAATTCTATGCTTATATTATACCACGCGGGCGAAAAAATAAAGTGATATTTTCGACAAAAACGAATTCCCGAAGCGAATAAATGCCTCGGGAATTTGTCTACATTATTAAATACATTATCAAAGCAGCCGCTCCGCTGCCTATGAGCGTCGATATGACCGCCACAAGGCCGGCAGAAAGCTTCGATGTGCGCAGTGAGCCGGTGTAGGCTCCCGCCGCCTGCCGTGCCTCGTTGAGAAGCTGTGCTCTCGTGACTCCGGCAGTCTTCATATAGTCCTCGCGGACGATGAATATTGCCTCCTCGAACACTCTCGGATCGGGCGATTTGACGACTATGACCCTTTTTGCAACTCCCTTTACCACATCGCGTACCTCCCTGCCCTCAGCATTCTGCCTGTAGTTTAACCGTCTGAGCATAGTTTTATACCTCATCTGCGCTCTTCAACGCGGACGGCAAGAACAGTCATATCATCCGAGCAGCCGCAATTGCGCTCGGCGGCCCTGAGCGTATCGCGTGCAAGCTCCTTCATATCGTCGCCGCACGATATCAGCATATCGCGCAGCCAGCCGTCGTCGTCATCGCCCATAACGCCGTCGGAGGCTATGATCGCGGTATTGCCGGGCTTTAGGCGCATACGCACGGTATCCGGCGCAGCTCCCGCCGTGCCGCTGAGCCCCGGTGCAAAGTTTTCGCAGCTTATCCTGCGTATGCCGCGCCCTGAGCTCACATAGCTCGGGGCAGCGCCGTATTTGTAAAAGCAGGTCTCGCCGGAAAACAGATCCACGCACATCAGATCGACCGTGGCAAAGCCCCAGTTATCGCCGCATTTGAGCAGCATGACGGAGTTGAGCGTTTTCATCGCCACCGCCGGATCGACTCCTGCACGCAGGAAGCCTTCAAGAATGTCTATGACCTCGCGGCTCCCGCTTGCGGCGGCCTCGCCGCAGCCCATGCCGTCGGAGAGTATGACGCACAAAACTCCTGCCTCGGTCTTAAAATAGGTGCCCTTATCGCCGCTGACCTTCTCGCCCTTTTTCTTGAGCGCCGCTATACCCACCGACACCGCCAGCGGCTCTGCCTCCATGAGCACAAGCTTTGCCTCGCTGTCGTTAAGGCTCCGTATCCTGCACAGGCGCAGACCGAGCACGCCGGAGAGCTTGTCGAGATAATCGTCCTGCCTTGTCAGACGCGGGAGCGCTCCGCTTTCAATAACGGCACGCAGCCTGCCCCGTGCGTCACGGTATACTGCGGCATCCGCGTCGATATCCAGAGACAGCAGATAGCGTATCAGCCTCCTCTCGGCAAGATGGTCTGCTCCGTTTGTTCCGGCAAGCTCTTTTGATACCGAGCCGAGGATAGCGGACATATCGGCATACTGCCCCCACGCGGTATTGCGGCTCTCGCGCAGGCTCTGGGCAAACTGGCGGCGGTAAGCCGCCGCTCGAAGCTCTGCGTTTACCGCAGTCACAAAGGCCTCGGGCGCTTTGCATTTTTCGGTGAAGCGGCGCGGGATATCGCCAAGCTCCAGCATTCCGCGGCTGAGCATCTTAGGCGTTGCATCGTTGAGTGCGGACAGCGTGTCGATATAGTCTCTGTTCCAGCAGCGGTTTTTCTCTCTGCATTTGAGGCAGACGCTGTCGGCTGCACGGTCAAAGACCTTCGCGGGATCCGCGTCGTTAAACTGCTCGTCAACATTGCGCCGGACGATCTCGTAAAGGCTTGCGTAGGCGCGGCTAAGGCTCATGACCCTTCGCGCCACACAGCGCCGCAGGCCGGACTCGCCGCTGCCGCCGCTCACCGGCTGCACCATTGAGCCCGCTCGACTGAGAAAGCCGGACGGCAGCAGCAGGAATATGACGGAGGCCGCAAACACCTCGAACAGCGACTCAAGCTCCGGCTGGAACGACCACGCACAGGCAACGGCAGCGGCGTTTGCCGAAATGAATGCAAGCAGAAACAGCAGCCTGCCATGGCGGTTGAACATGCCAGACAGCAGCCCTGCGAAGGCGTAGGCCATCGTGTAAAACGGCATTCCTCCGGCTGCAAGATCCATTGCTATACCGAAGGCCGTTCCGATGGTGCAGCCTGTCATGATGCCGCAGCGCAGCGTGCAGGTCATGACGATGAGAAGCGCCGAAAACCGTCCGAGCGATATCGCGCCGAAAAGCTCGATCTGCGAAACCGCCATGAGCAGCACCGCCGCTGTTATGAGCACGCTGCCGTTGTAGCGCAGCTCCTCGGCCTCGGTCGTGCGCTCCCTGTCGCTCATCGCCTCACGGAAGAACCAGCAGCCGCCGAAGGAAAACACCGTTTCCATGAGCACGACCGCCGCCGCGGGCGCCTGAGTGAACACCGAGGCAAAGCCGGACAACATGCCCGTCGAGAGGGCTGCGAAGGCTGCGGTGCATGGCGCGAACACGCTGCTTTTTGCAAGCCTTGTGTCCTGAAAGGCAAAGCTTATCGTATATACCATAACTATTGCGGCAAGATAACGTATGCTGCCGGCAAGGCCGCTGCTTATCATATAGCCCGCCGCCGCGCCGATAAGACAGCTCACGCCGTTTAGCCCCGCACCTGATGCCGCGACCGCAGCCATGCCGAACGGTCCGGCAGAACCGAGCAGCCGCGCCGAGGCAAGCAGCACGCCGCCGATAAGATGCATTACTGCGTAGGCCGCGCTTATCACCTCCGGCGAGCTGCGCTCCGCCGTGCTTTTATTTATCGCGCCCTTTATAGCCGCGATTGAGCCTTTCATGTCCATTTCTCTCCTCCGTCAGTTTACATAAGGTAATAATTATTATACTTATGTAATTCTCCGAAGCGTGTCACTCGGCGCTGTTGAGAAATGTTATTTGCGCATGGAAAATACGGAGAAATGAACGGGAAAAAGCCGCCGCACAGGAACGATCCCGCACGGCAGCCCTTTTCATTCAGTCAAGCGGACACACGAGGACGAATATTCCGCTGACCATATAGATTTCAGGAACATAGAAAAAGTCAGGCGAGCCGCAAGGGTTCGTCTGACTCTGCTTTGGTGGAGAATAGCAGACTCGAACTGCTGACCTCTCGCGTGTGAGGCGAGCGCTCTAACCGGCTGAGCTAATTCTCCATAGCTTTCGTATTATAGCACGGTGCGCAGAATAATTCAAGAAAAATTTACGCCGCTGTGCAAAATGCGCGGGCTATGCTGAATCGCAGAAGGTGTATGTTATTTTGGCAATTATCCTGTGCCCCATCCTGCTGCTTTACGATTGCATACGAAGAACAAATAGCAAGGGGCAAAAAATGCTTATATTCCGGCTTCCGTTTGTTTTTCTGTTCTTTTTTATATAAAATAATACTGCTTCAATACCGGCTCGATGAACGGCATCGCATTTGTCAGACAATGCGGCATAGTGTCCGAATCTATTGATTCAGCATACCGCTCGCGCCGAATGTATACAGCGTATGTATAAGCTCTGCAAGCTCATCCAATGATATATCCTTGCCCCTGTTGAGCCATAATCGGTATAGGGACAAAGATATCTCAATGTGAAATTCAGAGAAATACGGTCTGAAGCGTTCGTCCTTTACAGTCTGATCATCTTCCGCTGCAAACTCTTTCTTTATTCTGTCCTGGAAGTGAACGCAGCCGAACGGTCCCAGCAGTGCCTTCAGGTATTCTTCCTTTTCCGACAGCAGCTGCATAAGCTGTGCCGGTGTGCGCCCTTCACCGTCCGATTTTTCTCTGATATAATTGATCACATCATCCTCAAGACAGTTGAGCAGATCATAAACGTCCTGAAAATACTCGTAAAACGTGCTGCGGTTGTACCCTGCCTCGCTGATAAGCTCTTTCACATAAATTCGCTCTATAGGGCGCTGAGCATACAGGCGGCAAAACGCCTCCATGATATTTCTTCGCGTCTGCTCCGTTACTTCCGGCTGCTTTTTCATGCTTCCCTCCGTCCGACATTTTCCCTGTGACTGTTGGTTGATGATGCTGTCATATGATTTTATAATATTATACAACACGATGTCGGACAATGAAAGGATGATTTTTATGAAGCCTATTATTATTTACTATTCCCGCTCCGGCAACACGGAAAAGATCGCATTGCAGGCAAAAGAGGATTTAAACTGTGAAGCTGTCAAGATCATACCTGAGGATGCCTACGGCAGTTACATTTCCTCCTGTCTGCGGGTCATGAAGGAAAACGCAGCTCCTGTCGCTCCGGCGTTTGTGACCCCGATTCCCGATCTGAGCAACTACGATGTGATAATGCTGGGTTATCCTGTCTGGGCACAAGATATTCCCCGTTTCGTGGCAGACTTTATCGAAAAGTGCGACCTGACCGGCAAAACAGTTATTCCCTTTGCCACATATGGCATGAGCGGCATAAGCTGGACAATGAAGCACTTAAAGCAGGTATGCGCAGGTGCGGAGATAAAGCTGCCTTTTGATAGCGGCGTTTTTAAGAAAGGCGATTACGAAAAGTGGATAAGCGAGGTCAAGAGTCTGCAAGATGAGCTCTGTGCGGCAGGCAAGTAAGCAAAGAATTTATGAGCAGGTGTTTTTTTGCACCTGCTCATTGATTTTCAAAGTTCTTTTTTGTTGTCCGCGCCGGACACGTGACAATGACCTGCTCGGGCGTTATAATGAGCGCATCCTTCGCCGTCGCTGCGCCGCCTACCGCCATCGCTTTGCCCCAGCCCAGCACTATGTATGTGCCTAAAAGGAAAGCGGGAGCATATCGCTTGATATGCTCCTTGGTGTGCAGAAATCTCCCGTCCGCGGACGGGAGATTTTTGCATTTACTTAAAGTCGTGTGCGTTTTTCAGAACCATATCCTTGACCTTGAGAAGGCGGACCTTTGTGGAATTTTCGTTCTCCTCAAGCTTCATGGAGATGTATTTAATATTACTCTCAAGCTCTGGGATCATGACGTATTCCAAGGCGTTTACTCTCCGGCGCGTCTTTTCGATCTCCTCGGCCAGAAGCTGCATGGTCTTTTCGACCTGAGCAAGCTGGAGCATATCCTCGAACACCTCCGCCATGCGCTCGAGCGCATCGTCGAGCTCACCCGAGGTCTGCGCAAAGCCGTAGGGGTAGATCTCCGACGGGTCGTTATTGCGCGTATGGAAGGAATACTGCGGAACGTTGACGCTCATGATGTTTTTAAACTCCATGTCGAGCTCAACGCTCTGGCGCG
>CAVGXR010000007.1:0-61968 GCA_963633225.1 Collinsella aerofaciens | reverse complement strand
TCAGAATAGAGCAGATCAGCAGTACCGCCGATGCCCCGAGCACTTTTGCCTGATAAATCTGATATTCGTCCACCGTAAAGTCTTTGCGAAGACACGGGGCAGAAACGGTTTCGGCTATTTCTTTGAGGTATTCATCCTTGCCTAAAAACCATTTCGGCTCGGTCAGCACGGAAATGCAGTCCGCACCTGCCGCCTCGTATTCTTTGGCAATTTCCAGATATGGAAAGTTCGGAGCGATCAGGCCCTTGGATGGAGAGGCTTTCTTGCATTCGCAGATAAAACTTATTTCTTCTTTTCTCAATGCCTGCTCAAAAGCAAAGGGGACTCCCGTTGCCGACCTTTTTTGCATGGCTAATTCCTTGATGACATCCAGACTGTTTTCTTCCATGTCTGCTATCACACGCTGTCGTGCGTGGTCTGCAAGCTGATCGAGTATCGTCATGCCTCTGCCTCCGGGCGGTTGCTGACTTCGATGAACTTATTCAGCGTATCAAGGGCTTTGCCGGAATCAATGATCTCCGCTGCAAGTGCGATACCGTCCTTCATGCTGTCCGCCTTGCCGCCGATGTACAGCGCCGCACCAGCATTCATCAGCACCGCATTTCGCTTATGTCCCTTTTCTCCGCTCAGGATGGCAAGGGTGATCTTGGCGTTTTCTTCGGGAGTCCCGCCCTTCAAGTCGTCTTTTGTGCAGCGTTCAAAGCCAAAATCTTCGGGAGTGATCACCGAGGACTTGAACCAGCCGTCACGAATCTCGCAGACCGTCGTTGGCGCGCTCATGGAAATTTCGTCAAGCTTATCCTGCCCGTATACGACCATCCCGCGTCTGATGCCGAGGCTGACCAACACCTGAGCCAGAGGTTCAACCAGATAACCGTCGTACACGCCGAGAAGCTGCATGGACGGCATGCCCGGATTGGTCAGCGGGCCGAGAATATTGAACACGGTACGGAAGCCCAGCTCCTTGCGGATAGCGCCCACGTACTTCATGGAGCTATGGTATTTCTGTGCGAAAAAGAAACACATACCGACTTCGTTCAGAAGCTCAATACATCTTTTCGGGCTCTGCTGAATATTGACGCCGAGCGCTTCCAGACAGTCCGCCGTTCCGCAGAGCGAAGAAGCGGCACGGTTGCCGTGCTTTGCGACCTTCATCCCGCCTGCCGCGGCAACGAGTGCCGAGGTAGTGGAAATGTTGAAGCTGTGGGCGTTGTCGCCGCCCGTTCCGACGATCTCGAAAAGCTCCATGCCGGTTTCGACCTTGGTTGCATGTGCTCTCATAGCAGCCGCACAGCCTGCAATCTCGTCGGTAGTTTCGGCTCTTGCACTCTTTGTGGACAGGGCGGCAAGAAAAGCGGCATTCTGCGTGGCTGTCGTTTCGCCGCTCATAATTTCGTTCATGACTGCATACGCCTCGTCATAGCTGAGGTCTTCCTTATTTACAATCTTTACGATAGCTTCTTTAATCATCATTCATATCTCCTTAATAAAATTTCTGAGCATCTGTTTTCCGTTCGGTGTCATAATAGATTCAGGATGAAACTGTACGCCGTAGATGGGATATTCTTTATGCTGAACCGCCATGATTTCTCCGTCATCGGTAAGCGCTGTGATCTTCAGACATTCCGGCATGGTGCCGGCAGCTGCCGCAAGAGAATGGTAACGCGCAACAGGAGCAGTCTCGGGACAGCCTGTAAATAACGGGCATGAAGTATCAAACTTCACGTTCGACTGCTTGCCGTGCATCAATTCCTTTGCATAGGTAACGGTCGCGCCGAATGCCGCGCAGATCGCCTGATGACCGAGGCAGACACCCAAAACAGGAATATCCCTGCCGAGCGTTTTGGCAGCTTCCATAATAATCCCCGCGTCCTCCGGCCTTCCCGGGCCGGGTGAAAGGATAATGCGGTCGGGACTCAAGCTTTTGATTTCCTCTATTGTCATTTCATCGTTGCGTATTACCTTGATATCTGGCTCGATCTCGCCGACGAGCTGAAAAAGATTATAGGAAAAGCTATCGTAGTTATCTATTAGTAAAATCATAATTCCGCCTCCTGTGCAAGCTCCAATGCCTTGAGGGAAGATCTTGCTTTGTTCAGACATTCTTCAAATTCCTTTTCGGGTACGGAATCTGCTACAATGCCGGCACCGCTCCGCACAAACACCTTGCCGTTTTTCTTGTAGGCAATGCGGATGGCGATGCAGGTATCCATATTCCCCGTGAAGTCAATGTACCCGATCGCACCGCCGTAAATACCACGCTTGTTGTTTTCAAGCCTTCCGATCAGCTGGCAAGCTCTGATCTTCGGTGCGCCCGAGAGCGTTCCCGCAGGCAGTACCGCTTCGATGGCATCGAGTGCATCGTGTTTTTCATCAATTTCTCCCCGAACCGTAGAGCCGATGTGCATGACGTGGGAAAAGCGTTCTATCGAGTGGAGCTTTTCAACCTCTACGGTACCGAATCTGCTGATTTTTCCGAGGTCGTTTCTGCCGAGATCGACCAGCATATTGTGCTCGGCAAGTTCCTTTTCATCTGCAAGCAGTTCCGCTTCAAGTTCCTTGTCTTCTGCCTCTGTCTTTCCTCTCGGTCTTGTTCCGGCGAGAGGGAAAGTATGAAGTACACCGTTTTCCAGCTTCACAAGTGTTTCGGGGGATGCACCTGCAACCTCCACGTCAGTTCCCGAAAAATAGAACATATACGGCGAAGGATTGATGGTCCGGAGCACACGATAGGTATTGAGCAGGCTTCCTTCAAAGAGAGCGGACAGACGGTTTGAAAGCACGATCTGGAAAATGTCGCCCTCACGGATATGGTGCTTCGCCTTTTCCACCATATCGCAGAACTGCGCTTTGTCAAACAGCGGCGTTACTTCACCAAGCAGCCTGCCGCCGGCCTCATTCTTCTTTTCGCCGTTTTTGAGAAGTTCTGCAAGCTGTTTCAATTCCATGACCGCTCTATTGTATCCGACCTCCGCATCGTCCAGCGGCATATTAACTATGAGAATAATTTTTTGCCTCAGGTTGTCAAAAGCAATAACCTTGTCAAAAAGCATCAGATCGACATCCTTGAAGTTTTCGCTGTCTTCAACGTCGCACCTTACGCTCGGCTCGCTGTATCCGAGATAATCATAGGAGAAATATCCGACCAGACCGCCCGTGAAGGACGGGAGATAATCAAAACGGGGACTTTTGTATTCCGCAAGAATCTGACGAAGATAGTCAGACGGATGCTCCGTCTTTACTTTAAGATTTCCGATTTTCATTTCACCGTCCATGCAGGTGATCTCCATTTTCGGGTCGAAGCCGAGGAATGTATATCTTCCCCACGTTTCGTTCGCTTGGGCAGATTCCAGCATATAGCAATGGGTAGATACGTTTTTCAGTATCTTCATGGTTTCAATGGGCGTGGTAAAGTCGGAAAGCATCTCGCAGCTCACCGGCAGCACGTTATATTTTGCATCTGAAGCGATCTTTTTTACTTCAGCTAAAGTTGGCATAATTTTCATTCACTGTACCTCCAAAGGATAAAGCTGCATTCATTTGCATTCTGATACTCATTTATTAGGCGCTGGGAGCGCCGCCATCGTTTTGAAAACACTGTACCGTAACCTCCGTTGAAAAAGAAAAACTCCTTTGACGATATATCTTCCGTCAAAGGAGTCTCATAAAAAGCAAAAACGTCCTTGACAGAAATACATCTTCTGTCAAGGACGAATAAAACACTTATCCGCGGTGCCACCTTGATTCACAGCATGACCTGTGCACTTAGCAGGATACCAACATATCCCCGGCAAATAACGTCTGCCTGCAACGTCGCAGAATACTTTGTGATAATCACATTTGACTGCGCCCTCAGCGGTCCATTTGACAACTTGTTTCTTGCCTGATTCTCAGCATCGCAGGCTCTCTGTAAAGGCATCATTGCCGTTATCTCCGCTTCAACGGTTTTGGGTATTTAACTTGTGGCTTAGTATAGCGCGTTTGATTTGCGATGTCAATGGATATCTGAAGAAAGCCACAAAAATTTCATATACTGTGCGGAAATGTACTAATCAAGCGTCTTGAGCTTGGTCACCGCTCTGCATAGTTCGTGCAGCTTCGTTCTCAATGGTCAGCAGCGCCACCGTCTCGACATGTGCCGTCCTCGGGAACATGTCGAAGGCTTCGGCGCGGGAGAGGGCGTAGCCGCAGGAGGCGAACACCCTTATGTCACGCGCAAGGGTAGCCGGATTGCAGGAAACGTATACGATGCGCTCGGGAGCCATGCCGCACAGGCTGCGCACGGCGGCCTCGTCCATGCCCCTGCGCGGCGGATCGACGACGATCGCCTCGGGGCGCACCCCCTCGTGCAGGAAGCGCTCGGCGGCCTCGAAAGCGTCGGCGCATATAAACTCCGCGTTCTCTATCCCGTTGCGGCGGGCGTTTTCGCGTGCGTTCTCCACAGCCTCGGGGATGATCTCCGCACCGATGACACGCGCCGCGCTTTTTGCCAGAAACAGGCTTATCGTTCCCGCGCCGCAGTACATATCCAGAACCGTTTTGCCCTCGGGTCCTGCATATTCGACCGCTTTTTTATACAGCCGCTCCGCCTGCGGTGGATTTATCTGATAAAATGCCTGCGGTGCAAGCTCGTAGACTATACCGCCGAGGCTGTCGCGGATGGTATCTCTTCCCCACAGCGTGTGGAACGAGCCCGCGAGGACGGTGTTGCCGTCGCTTTTATTGACGTTGAGAACGATGCCCGTGAGCTCGGGGCAGGCATGGCGCAGAAATTCGACGAGCTCCTGCGTTTTCGCGCCGAAGCCGCCGCCTGCGACGATGACCGCAGCGGCATCGGAGGTGTTGACCGCGCATCGCACATACACATGCCTGACCAGACCCCTGCGCGTTTTTTCATCATACGCACGGATGCCGTTATCGTTTAAAAAGCGCACCACTACATCGGCAGTTTTATCCGCAATACTACTCTGGATGAGGCAGTGCGAGACAGGGACGAGCTCGTGACTGCGGGGCGCAAAAAAACCCTTGCAGGCGCGGCCTCCGATATCGCGCACGGCATATATGCCCTTGTTGCGGTAGCGGTATATATCGCCGCTGCCGGTGATGCTCTCGGCCTGCACGCTCTGGCGGCCTATGTGCTTCAGGGCATCGTTCACGCGCTGCTTTTTAAAGCGCAGCTCCTCGGCATAGCTCATGTGCCACAGGCTGCACCCGCCGCAGCGCAGATAATTTTCGCACTCCGGCTCTCTGCGCTCTGGCGACAGCCTTACAGGCTCGAGTGCACGGCCATACACCGCCGAGGCCGTGACCTTTGTTATCACGATGCGCCAGCGCTCCCCCGCTATCGTCCGCGGCACGAACACCGCCCTGCCGAGGATACGCGCAACACCGCTGCCCTCGGAGTTATAAGCCTCTATCTCGGCTTCAAATATTTCGTTTTTCTTTAACTGTTCCATGCTTTTATGATATCACGGCACAATATATTTTTCAACGGAAACGAAAAGACCGCTTTTGCAAGCGGTCTTTTCATATTCAATTGCAGGTAAAGAGCACCACCTGTCGGCGCTGTGCGATCTTTTCAAGCAGCGCCATTGTCCGCTCCCTGCGGTCTGCATCGTAGTTTACAAGCGAATCGTCAATGATAAGCGGGCAATTTGCATCCTCCGGCAGCGCAAGCTCGCACACCGCAAGACGCACGGCAAGATACATCAGATCGAGCGTGCCGGTGCTGAGGTACTCCGCATTGCGCGGAACATCCGCATTTTTCTCGTGCACTGTCGCCGAGAAATCGCGGTCGAGCATCACGCCGTCGTACCTGCCGCCGGTCACGAAGTCCATATACTCCGCCGCAAGCTTGCCGAGTGCCGGCGAGAAGCGGCCCTGTATGTCCTCGTTTGCCTTGCGCAGCGTGTCTATAGCCAGCGCTATCGCCTCGTACTCGGCGGATATCTCAGCGTGCTCCTCCTCCATGCGGCTTATCTCCGAGCCGAGCACCAGAGGATCGCCCATTGCAGCAAGCCTGCCGCTGCGTTCAGCCATGAGAGCCGAAATGCGGCTGCATTTTGCCCGTGCCTCGTTCAGGCGGCGGCTGAGCTGCGCGGCCTGATTATCTCCGCCGGTGAAGTCGAGCTGGGTGAGCGTGGTCTTTTCGGCCTGCTCCTGACGGCGGCGCACCATGGAGAGTATATCGGCGGTCTCCTTTTCGGTACGCTGAGCCTCGGTATAGCTTTTGTACAGCTCAAGGTACTCGTCAAGGCTCGATGCTATATCCTCCTCGGACTCTGCTCTGTACTTGGCGAGCAGACTGCGCCTGTCCTTTGCCGCGGCATATGCCTCGGTTTTAAGGCGCGAGGTGCGGACAAGCAGGATAACTCCCGCTGCAAGCGCCAGAAACGCCGCAACGAAGGAGTGAATCATGAAATCCTTCAGCAGGAAGCCCGCCGCGACAAGCGCACCGCACAGCAGCAGAAGGATCACCGCAAGCGCGGGCGAGGAGCGGCGCTCGGACTTTTCCTTGAGCTTCATTGCCTCGGCAAGGTCGGCCTTGACCTCGGCCTTGGCCTCCTCGGGCTTGCGCTCGCCTATCGCACACGCACCGAGCGCCGCACGGCAGGCATCCCGCCTCTCGACGGCCTTATCGTGCCGCTCGGTCGCGGAGTTGAGGTCGTTTCTCACTCCCTGCAGGCTGCTGAGCGCCTCCTTGCGGACGGCCTTCCGGCTCTCGACGACCTCGGCCTCGAGCCGCTCGCACTCTTTTTTCGCAGCCTCAAGCTCCGCGGACATATCCTCGCGCTTCGCCGACGCATCCGTGAGCTCGGACAGGAGCTGCTTTTTATGCGAAAGCTCGTCCTCAAGCTCCGGCAGCCGGCCATAGCGGTTGAAGCGGCGCTTGCGCTGCCACTGGCGCAGTCTGCCGTCGGCCTCGGTGTAGGAGCAGTCCTCCTCGCCTGTGGACACGATGGCGCTGATGCGCTTTTCAAGCTCCGCGCTGTGCGTCACGGCGATCCCGCCTTGTTCGATGAACGCGCTGCGGCGGAAAACCTCGCGGCTGACACCGGTGAGCTCCTGACCGGCATTTGAGCCGGAAAGTCCCTCGACGGGCGTATTGGTTCCCGTGTACACAGCGGAAAACTCGCGCATCGGAGCGGATGCTGTTTTCGTCGTGCGCACGATGGTGATATCTCTTCCGGCGCTTTCCAGACGCATACTGCCCTGCATCGACGCGCCCGACCACGGAGCATAGCGCATTTTATCCGGCAGGAAGCCCGCCTTCTGCCGCTCGGAGCTGTCGATGCCGTAGAGCATTGCGCGGATAAAGGCGCACCATGTGCTCTTGCCGCTCTCGTTCGGCGCTGATATAACATTCAGTCCCTCGTGCAGCTCAAGGCTCTCGCCCTCGAGCTTTCCGAAGGTGGCATCAAGCTTTTTTATCATCATGGCGTACCACCTCCTCACGGTTATCAAGCGCTGCAAGTCCCCAGCGGGCGGCCTGACTTATCCTTTCGCGCTCGGCATCGCCCGCGGCAGCGTCATAAGCTGCCTTCAGGCGCTTGAGAAACTGCCCGCGCAGATTATCCTCCTGTGCGCTCTGCCATATGTCGCGCTTGAGAACCGTCTCGTCGCGCACCTGAAGCGCGAAAAATTTATTTTCCAGCGCTGCCTTCACCGCCTCCGTCTGCGGAGGCTCGGATGCCTCGCCGCGCAGCACGATACGGTAAACGTCGCTGCCGGTATTCTCCGGCAGTGCGGCCAGAGCAGCGTCCGCAGCGTCCTTATCGTTAAGCTCTACATTCAATATCTCGTATTTCCTCTGCGCAAGGCACACAGGCTTCACGGTGCAGCCGCTGTCGAGCGATACGATGTAAACATATTTCTCGCCCGTCTCGTCAAAGCCGCGTCCCTCGGGACAGCCGGGCCATGCGTAGTATACGGTGCCGGATCTTTTGAGCCCGCTCGCCTTATGTATGTGCCCGAGCGCAATGTAATCCATGCCGGAGGCCGCAATATCCGCCTCGCTGATGGGATCGTAGCTTGACGCGGCGGCGACTTCGCCGTGGATGCACATGATATCCCTCATGCCCGCGCTCTTTTCGGCGGAAAAGCCGTGCAGCAGCCCCTCCGAGTATTTATCGCAGAACGCAGCGCCCCACACTCTAACGTTGGGCTTAGCAAGCTCAACGCATTCAAGCTCCGGCTTTTTGAATATGTGCACATTTTCAGGGAAGCTCACACGCGCATAGGCCGAACGCTGCGAATAGAAATCGTGGTTGCCCGGCGATATGAACACGGGTGCCGGAATGCTTCCGAGCGCCTCGGAAAGCGCCTCGGCAGTCTCGGCATAGCTGCTGTCGGAATCCAGAAGATCACCGGCCAGCAGCACAAGATCGACCTGCTCGGACTGCGCAAGCTGCGCTATGCGGTACAGCAGCTGCCGCTGCTCCTGCCTGCGCTGCGCGGCCTTTGCCGCACCCAACCCCTCAAAGGGCGAGTCAAGGTGCAGATCCGCCGCGTGCAGCAGTTTTAGGCTTCTCATGTAAATCTCACTCCCTCCGCGTTCAGGCATTTGCCTGTCTCCGTGTCTATGGTGAACACACAGCCCTCGAGCTTTGCCGGTCCCTTGGCAGAGTCATATCTGCGCGGAGGATCGCCGAAAAATTTGCCTATCGACTGCTCCGGCTCGATGCCGATGACCGAATTTATCGCGCCCGTCATGCCGAGGTCGGTTATATAGCCCGTGCCGTTCGGCAGAACGCAGGCATCCGAGGTCTGCACATGCGTGTGCGTTCCCCAGACGGCGCTGGCCTTGCCGTCGAGCAGGAAGCCCATGGCACGTTTTTCGCTCGTGCCCTCGGCGTGGAAATCAACGAGGATGATCTTCTCGCGTATCTCCTCCATGTAGCCGTCGGCAATGACAAAGGGATTGTCGGTGTTCGTATCAAGCGTGAAGTGTCCCATCAGGTTCATGACGCAGACATCGCCGAAGCTCGTTTTGTAAACATCCAGCCCCCGTCCCGGGCACTGCGGCGCGCAGTTTGCCGGACGCAGTATCTTACGCCGCTCGTCCAGATACGGGCGCAGCTCAGTGCGGGTCCATGTATGGTTGCCGAGGGTTATGACATCGGCACCGGCATGAAGTATCGTGTCCGCCTGACGCGGAGTTATGCCGACGACATTTGCATTTTCGCCGTTGACGACAACAAAGCCGAGCTCGAGCTCATTGCGCAGGCGGCGCAAATTCTTTGTAAGATAATCCAGCCCCGGCTCGCCGCACACGTCGCCGACAGCAAGAATTTTTACACTCATCAAAAAATCTCCTCTCTTGGAGTAATGAGTGTAGTATAGCACAAATTACAGCGGTGTAGCAAAACAAAAATGGCCATAATATATTGCGGAGGTGTAAACAATGAACAAGACAAATTTTCTCGTCGGCATGGGCATAGGCGTAGCGGTAGGCTCGCTGGCCGGCATGAGCGTGTCGGGCACGAAGAAAACGCCGAAGAACATCATCGGCAAAACGCTCAAGACCATGGGCGAGGTAGTAGACGCGGTGTCAAGCTCTATAGGAATGTGATTATTTTGGCCGCGACGGGCGAAAATAATTAAAAAAGACTTGCATTTCCTCTCCGGTTGTGCTAATATACTAAGGCGCTAAGCGATAAGCGCCGTTAGCTCAGCTGGATAGAGCGTCTGGCTACGGACCAGAAGGTCAGGGGTTCGAATCCCTTACGGCGTGCCAAAAATAACAGCTTTCATCAAGGATGGAGGCTGTTATTTCTTTTTTATAAGACGTAAGGGATTCGAACCCTGAGAGGGTCGGAGCGTCAAAAAAGCTGCCGGCGGCAGCTTTTTAGCTCCGAGGGGCGCAGCAGCTCGCTGCAAGCCCGCGAGATTTTGCGCAGCAAAAGCTCTATCCCTTACGGCGTGCCAAAAATAACAGCTTTCATCAAAGATGGAGGCTGTTATTTCTTTTTTATAAGGCATAAGGGATTCGAACCCTGAGAGGGTCGGAGCGTCAGAAAATCCCGACCCTCTCGAGTCGGGATCTCTATCAGGATCAGGGATGCGGTTTTCCTTCTCTGTATGCCGCCATGATGTCGCGGAACACCTCGCCGTTGGAGGGGGGTGTCCATGTGATGGCGTTTGCACCGGCCGCGATGGTCTGCATTATGCTCTCCTCGGTCGGGCCGCCGGTTGCAATGACGGGCACGTCGGGGTGGCTCTCCTTTATTCTGCGCACAACAGCCGGCGTATCGGCGGCGGCGGAGACATTGAAGATATCCGCTCCGGCGGCAAGCCGCTCCTCGATATCGACATCCTTGCGTGCAATTGTTATTACGACGGGGATATCGACCGTGTGGCGCACGAGCGAGAGCACCTCGTTTGAGGTCGGGTCGTTGAGCACAACGCCGGTCGCGCCCTGCATCTCGGCAAACATGGCAAGATTTATCGCCCTTTGCCCCTGCGTGAGGCCTCCGCCTACGCCGGAGAACACGGGGATATCCGCCGCCGTGAGCAGCGCCTGAGTTATCACGGGCTGCGGCGTAAAGGGATACACCGCCATTATAGCGTCGGCGTTGACGTTTCTGATTATGCTCAGGTCAGTCGAGAATACGAGCGATTTGATGCGCTTTCCGAATACGATTATGCCGCTGCATTTATAAATGCATTCGGGCACCCGAAGCGCAAACTTACGCAGCGTACCGTCCACTCTGTTGGGCAATTTTTTCTCAATGGATACTTCGTCATGCATAATTTTCACCCTCCAATATTCTTTTGAATGCCTCGACTCCGACAAGGAGCGTCTCCTCGTCAAAATCGAACTTGCTGCTGTGCAGCGGCGCACCGCCCCTGCCCCCATTTATGCCGAGAAACATGAACATGCCTTCGACCTTCTGCTGGTATTCGGCAAAATCCTCCGCAGCCATGACAGGCTCGACGAGCACAACGTCGTCCATCGAGTCGAGCACGGTGTAAAAATGCTCGACCAGCGGGCGGGGATTTGCAACATACGGGTAATGGACTATCGTTTTCATTGAAATGCCGGCTCCCGTGGCCATTTCAAGTCCCTTCAAAAGCGCGATTATCTGGCGCATCAGCTTATCGTACAGCTCGTTGCTGAAAACACGCAGCGTTCCGTACATGGTGACCTCCTCGGCTATGACATTGTGCGAGGTTCCGCCTGATATCTTGCCGAGGGTCAGCAGCGCGTCCTGATGCGGGTCAACGTCGCGTGTTATGACCGACTGTATCATCGTTATGAGCTCGGCAGCGACAACTATCGCGTCAATGCCCATCTGCGGCGTGGACGCATGGGCGCTTTTGCCGTGGACCTTTATCTCAAAATCGCTCGTCTGCGCCATGAGGTTCGACCAGCGAATGCCTATCTTGCCCTTGGGCACCGTCGGCCACAGATGCAGTCCGTAAATGCGGTCTACCTTGGGGTTTTCCAACGCGCCCTCTTCTATCATACGTCTTGCGCCGCCCCAGCCCTCTTCGCCGGGCTGGAAGAGCAGAACGACATTGCATTTGAGCTTATCGCGGTTGAGCGATATCCACCTTGCCAGCAGCAGGAGTATCGTCATGTGTCCGTCATGGCCGCAGCCGTGCATTACGCCCTTGTTGCGCGAGCGGAAGCGGAAGCGGTTCTCCTCCGTGTTTTTCATGCCGTCCATGTCGGCGCGGAAGGCGACGGTATGCTCTGCGCCCTCGGTGCGGAACACTGCCTTGAAGCCCGTTTCGGCCAGAACCTTCAGCTCGTCGGGGCGGCAGGCTTCAAGTATGGGTCTTATGTATTCGTGCGTCTGCGGAAGCTCAAATCCTATCTCTGGTATTCTGTGCAGATCACGGCGCAGCTTCACGCATTCGTCCTTCATGCCGAGTATCTGTTCACTTATCTGCATTAATTCTTTTTCTCCGTTGCGATCAAAATATTGTATCCCTCATTTTTTACGCGCACATCCCGCTTTTCTCTTAAAAGCCTGTACGCGACATACACGTCGCCCGCCGCTCCTGCGAGGCTGACGGTAAATATCACATAGCACTGCCAGAAAAGCTTATCCGGCACAACGAGCATGAGCAGGAGCATCAGAAGGCACACGGCAGCAACCGGTGCAAGGCTCACGATGATATAGCTTTTTCTGTCCAGCCAGCATTTATATTCTATCCATGCGCTCAGCCGGCCGCGAACGACACGCGCAGGCTTTGATGTGAGTTTGCCGAGAATAAAACATCTTAAATATTCCTGCCCTATGAGGCTTGCGGCAATGAAGAGCACAATGAGTATGAATCTTATTATCAGCGCGAAGGCTCCCGCTGCGTCAAACAGCAGGCTTATGTCCTTTATCAGGCAGCCGAGCACGATGAGCACGGCGGCTGCGGCGGCTGATGCCGCGTAAATTTCAATTTTAAGCTTTTTGTCCGTGTCGGGATCGACGGTCTGCGTCTCATAGCCCACGGGCAGCTTATTTTCAAACGTCATTGCCTCACCCCATTTCCGGCAGCGGTATGCTCTTATCCAGCAGCACCTTGCCAAAGCACATGAGCGTTATGCCCGAGCTTGCCATAATGGTAACGTCGGCATCGCTCCGTGCACGGTTTGCCGAAAACAGGTACACATTTCCGCTGTAGTCCTGACAATACTGCTTGCACTTCATGTCGCCGTCAACGAAAAACAGGCCGACATCGCCGTCATGGATGATAGCGCCGCGCTTGCACAGAGCCACGGAGCCGTCGCTTATATACGGCTCCATGCTGTCGCCGTCGATGCGCACGGCAAAGTCGGCATCCGAGCTTTTATCGACCGTATAATCCTCGTAATCGTCGCCGAGTGCCGGTGAGGCATAGCCGGCAGCCGCCGGAGTGAGATAAAGCGGTATCACCCTGCTGTCCTCGCTCTGCTGCACATGGCTTTCCGCGCTTCGCCCGAGCTCATGGTCGATGACCATATCGACAAGCTCCCTGCCGCTGTCGGACAGCCGCCTGTATTTGCCTATGAACTGCCACTCGCGCAGATCGGGCATTTTGGGCAGCGCCGTATCCTCGCACAGGCGCTCGACGGGAACGTTGAGCTGCCTGCATATATGCATCATCAGGTCAAAATCGACCTTCTGATTATCGCGCTTTACCATGCTGTAAAGCGTCTGGGCGGAAACATTCAGTCTGCGGGCAAGCTCGCTTATGCTTATTCCCTGCTCCTGAAGGATCTCCTTGAGCATCGAGCCTCTCAAGCGGCGCACCTCCTACCGTACAATATATTTTATATATCATAACATTCGCATGTAATTATGTCAAGGAATAAAACCATTTGTCAAAATTATGTGTATGCGGATTTGACAGGCATTATATAATTGATTTAGTATGGGCATTTATATTCGACAGGAGGCCGGACAATGAAGCATAAGGATATACGCCGGAGCGATCCCTCACGCATCGAGCTTGAGCGCGAGCTGCTGCCGCTGGGCATAGCTCTTGCGCTGTTTATCGCAGCCTCGGCGGTGAGCGCAGCGTATGTCAATCTTCCCAAGTGGCTGACGCTCGTGCTGTGCATCGTGCCGGTGCTTGCCGCCGCTTTCACGCCGCTGCGAAGGGCTGTCGAAAAGCTCCTGCGCGGAAATGTGCTGTCATACGATATGCTCATCGTCCTCGCCTGTATCGGAACGAGCTGTATGCAGAACTTCAACGAGGCCTTTTTCGTTCTCGTCGCATTCAATGCCGGAAGCTGCTTTGAGCACATCTTCGCCGGAAAAAATCACAGCCGCACGCCTTACCTTGCCTACCTGCGTCCCGAATATGTCGCAGTCGAGCAGGACGGACGCATAAACATGGTCTCTCCCGAGCGCATCCGCCCTGGAACGGTCATGACAGTCGGCAAAAACGAGCTCATACCGCTCGACGGCATAGTCGTTGACGGCAGCAGCTCGGTCGATGCCTCGGCCTACACAGGCGACAGAGCGCCCATCGACGTGGGTGTCGGAAACGAGGTCGTCTCCGGCTGCGTGAATATCGGAAGCACGCTGAAGATCCGCGTCACGGGGCTGTACAATAACTCGACGCTCCTGCGCACGGCGGAGATCGTAGAGCACGCGCCAAGAAGCGTTTCAAAGCGCGAAGGACGCTTTGCACGCCTCTCGAAGCTGTTCACGCCCATCATAACGCTTCTTGCCGCCGCGCTGGCCGTCATACCCTCGATCATCACCGGCGACTGGCTCGTCTGGGCGCACAGAGGGCTTATTTTTCTCGCCTCGGCCTCGCTCACAGCGCCGCTCGCCGCGTCCTCCATGGCGTATTTTGCGGGTCTGAGCACTGCCGTCAGGCACGGTATTATCATCCGCAGCAAGTCGGAGCTTGAAAAGCTCTCCTCCTCGGCGACGCTTGTCATGGACAAGACCGGCACGGTGACAGAGGGCAGCTTTTCCGTCATAGGCGTTGAGCCCAAGGGCATAAGCAGCGCAGACCTCGTCTCGCTCGCAGCGGCTGCCGAGTGCCACTCCAGCCACCCCATAGCCCTGTCGCTGCGCAGAGCAAGCACCACGGCAGTTGACCCCGAGCAGGTCAAAAACGTGCGTGAGCTTGCAGGGCGCGGCGTTGAGGCCGAGGTCTATGGCCGGAAGGTGCTCGTCGGAAACACGGCGCTGATGAACACAAACGGCATCAAGTGCGACCGCACGGACAGGCATCTGTCCGTCGTGCACGTCGCCGCAGCCGGAATATATTACGGCTATATAATCATTGACGACAGGGTCAAGGACGGCGCAAAGGACGCGGTGCGTGAGCTGTACGCCCTCGGCATTGAAAAGGCGGTGCTGCTCACGGGCGATACCGAGCGCGTCGGCAAGGCCGTCGGGCGCGCTCTGGGCGTATCCGATGTTATGACGGGGCTTCTCCCCGAGGACAAGGTCGTTGCCGTCGGCGAGCTGCTGCGCGAAAAGCACACGGGCAAGCTCGCGTTCGTCGGAGATGCCGTAAGCGACGCGAGGGTACTCAGCCGCGCCGATGTCGGCGTTGCCATGGGCGCTTTGAACGCCGCCGCTCCCGCATCGAAGTCGGGCATACTCATCATGAGCGACGATATACGCAAGCTGCCGCTGGCGCTGAGCATATGCCGGAAAACGAGCCGGACCGTTCGGCTCATCTTCGCTCTTGCGCTGCTCGTGAAGCTCGCCGTTCTGCTGCTGGCCGCATTCGGCAGCATCGGCATGATCGCCGCCGTGGGCGCAGATACGCTCGCTTTCATGCTCTCGGTATGCATAGCATATAGAATATATAAGGTAAAATAGCTTATGAATACATATGATTTTGACAAGACCATATTTTATCCCGACTCATCCGTGACCTTCGTCAAGTGGTATATGCGCCGTCACCCGCTGGCGCTGCTGCCATGGCTGCCGAGGATGGCCGTCATAGGGCTTGCGTATCTTCTGAAGCTCATTCCCAAGGAGACGCTCAAGGAAAACATCTTCAGCTTTGTGCGGCGCATCGACGACATTGACGCGGTGCTGAAGCTCTACTGGGACGAGCACGAGAGCTGGATAGCTCCCTGGTACCGTGCGCAGCACAGCAAGGACGATATCGTCATCTCCGCCTCGCCGGAGTTTGTCGTCCGCCCCATGACCGACAGGCTCGGGATAGAGCTCATCGCCTCGCCCATGGATAAGCGCACGGGCAAAATGTACGGCAAAAACTGCCACGGCGAGGAGAAGGTGCGCAGGTTTTACGAGGCACACCCCAACGCCGTGACCGAGGCGTTTTACTCCGACTCGCTGTCTGACACACCCATGGCGCGTATCGCGCAGAAAGCCTACCTCATCGTCGATAAGGGGCAGACTCCCGTCCCATGGCCGGAAAAATAAGCGCCTGCCTTGACATATCATGCAGCAGACGCTATAATAATATACATACAAAGAGCGCTGCGACAAGCGGTTAGCTCTTGAAGTTAGGTACCAGTAAGTGAGAAGTCACTTAAGCAGAACCGTCACTTGGCAGAGTGGCGGTTTTTGCTTTTTATGATAAACTGAACTATCAGCTTTCGCAGTGACAGAGTTATCGTAAGCCGCATTGCCTCACCTCCTTTGCGGAGATGTAGCTAACCGCCTGCCGTTGTGCAGCGCCCGCACCTTTATCGGGTGCATTGACAGGGTATCACATATACATAATTAATGCAATAGCCCCCTGTGCAGCTTTTTTGCACAGGGGGCGTGTTATTTCAAACTTCAATTTCGCCGAACTCTTTTTCGAAGTCCGCTATTCGGCGCTTCATCAGCTGCTCAATCTCGCGGTTTTTTGTCCTGCCCTCGTACTCGGCGATGTATCCGAATTTGTCGAGCAGCTTACGATCTATTCTCATGGTATAACGAACCTTGTCATCGTAAACCATTATACAAACCTCCACATCTCTTGTTGACAAAATTATATCCGCATTTTATTATTGTGTGTAATCTTGGCGAACAATATGCGAACGTAGGGCGAACAGAGAAAGGGTGGTATTTATGTATAAGAGTATGTATTTTCTTCTGTTTAACAGGATAACCGATGCCATCAATGCTCTTAACGAAGGGCGAAGCAGCGACGCACTGCTGATTCTTACCTGTGCGCAGACAGAAGCGGAGCAAATATTTATTGATGCCGGCAAAGATGAGAAATAATGCAACAATCGACCCTCTGTGTTTTAGGGGGTCGATTGTTTTACGGTTGATATTGCATTACAGATCGAGCATACGGTCAAGCATGACGGCGGTCTGGGCGCGGGTGGTCGGGCTGCCGGGCTTGAGCATTCCGTCGGCGGTGCCCTTCATTATGCCCAGAGCACAAACGGCGTTTACCTCGCTCCTCATTCCCTCAGGCACGCTGCCCGCGTCGGGGAAGGATGAGAGCACATCATCAAGACCCGTGAGATCCCTGCCGGAGAGCGTGAGATAGCGGGCTATCATGCAGCCGAGCTCGGCGCGGCCTATGTTCCAGTTCGGACGGACGCAGCCGTCGGCATAGCCGCGGACTATGCCGTTTTCGCTCGCCCAGACGAGCGCGTCATAGCACCAGCTGCCGGCATCGGAAGCATCGGAGAACGTCAGCTTACCGCTGACCTCGGGCTTTCCCGCTGCGCGGTAGAGCACCGTCGCAAGCATCGCACGGCTGAGCTGTGCGTTCGGCGAGAACACGTTTTTCGCCGTGCCCTTGAATATGCCGTCGGCGACGACGCGGTCTATATCCTTATAGCACCAGTCGCCGGGCTTAACGTCGGCAAAGAGATTGCCGCGCTCGGAGTAGGTCAGGCAGGTCTCGTCAGAGCGTATGCCGTTCCACTTGACGACGCTCTGCGCCCTGATGACGGTATTCTGCTTGACGGCAAAGGGGCCTGTGTATTTTATCGCGTTCTTCGGAGTGGGGAGGCTGCCGTCGAGAGTGTAGTAAACGCTGCCGCGGGCATCGCCCGACATTGTGATGAGCCCGTCCTTGACGCTCACGGAGGGCTGCGCTATAGCCGCTGCCGTTCCGTTTTTGCCGGGGAAGGCGTTAAAATATATCTTGCCGTTTTCGAGGCTTACGCCGCGGCGCATGAACATTTCGCTGAGGGTCACGAACTTGTAGCCCTGAGCCTGAAGCGTGTCGATCGCACGCAGAGCCGCCGTGACCGAGGTTGAGTGGGTGTCGTGCAGCAGCGCTATCGAGCCGTCGCGTGCCTGCTTTATAAACTCGCGGTAAACGGAGTCTGCATTCTGGGTCTTCCAGTCATAGGTGTCCATCGACCAGAAAAAGCAGGGCGTGTTGGAGGCCGCGAGGGTGCGCTGATTATAGTCGCCGTAGGGCGGGCGGAGCATATAGCTGAAGTCCATGCCGAGGGCGCTGTCGAGCAGCGCGTCGTTTTTCTGAAGCTCCTGCCGTATCTGTGAGTCGGTCTTCTTTGTCATCTGCGGATGAGAGTAGGTGTGGCTGGCTATCTCGTGCCCCTCCTCCCATGCGCGCTTTACAAGACCCGGGTTATTTTCGACCATCTGCCCAACATAGAAGAAGGTGCAGTGTGCGCCGCGCTCCTTCAGGCCGTCAAGCAGGCGGGCGGTGTTTTTACCCGAGGGGCCGTCGTCAAAGGTGAGTGCGATGAGCTTATCGCCGTCGGCGTGCGCCGATACGGGCATCACGCCTATGAGCATCAGCATGGCAAGAAATGCCGCCGCAAATCTTTTTATCCTTTTCATTTTTTAAAACCCCAATTTGACCATATTTCTGTCGTTTGCAAAGCTGCTCATCTCGCACACGAAGAGTATCTCGTCCACGCCGCGCTCGGCAATGAGCTGCTGCGCCGAGCCCATGTAATAGCGCAGATCGAGCATGATGATATTTTCATAGTCTGCCGTGAGGAAGGGTACGAGGCTGTTTGCAAACGAGTCCTTTATAACGAGCAGTGTTTTTCCGTTTTTGCAGCCGCCGGATATTGTCGTCTCGCCGTAGTTTCCGCCGAAAAAGACGGTGTACTTGTCCTTTTCGCCGGCAGCGGAGGTGTTGTAGAGCGGTATCTCCTTGCCGTCTGCGGTGACGCTGATGTCGTCGGAGACCTTGGAGATATACACCTCGTCGGGCTTTGCCGCCGGATCGAGGGTCTTTGAGTAGGTAGTACCGAGGAAGCTGTCGGAGAAAAGCTCGGGGGCTGCGTCATACTTTCCGTCCGGCAGCAGCGTTTTATACGCTGTGTGCGCTCCGTACCATGTCCAGTGGTGGTCGGTGCGGTAATATACCTGCTGGGATGCCTTGGCCTCGCATAGCGCCGAGTACAGGTCGGGGAAGCTCACATCCGGAAGCGCTGCCTTCACCGTCTCGTACAGCTTCTGCGCATCGTACATCTGCGCGTGAGCCGGAAGCTTATCGCTCATGACCGTGCCCGTTGCCGGAACGAGCAGCATCGTCGTGGGAATGTCCTTATTTGCGCTCACAAAGTCGGACACGAGCGAGAGGTTGCGCCGGAGATTTGCTTCATCAACGCTGTCGGGCGTTATCTTTTCGATGTAATAGCCGTCCTTTCCGAGGTACGCGCCGCCTATATCCTTAAAGCCGAGCTGCTTTTTCACCTGAGTTCCGAGCTGCGTCCATGTGTCGCGTGCGGGGAACTGGTCGGAGATATAGTCGGTTATCTTGTCCTGAAAGCTGCCGTCGAGTATGCTCGAGAGTGTGAGCTCCGGCTCTGTTTGCAGCATACGGTTCTCGTTTTCGGAAAAGCTCCTGTCATCCCCCGCAAAGACAAATACCGCGGGGAGCGCTATGACAGCCAGAAACAGCGCGATAAGCGCAATATGCAGTTTTTTCATAACGCTCACCTCTTAAAACCTGAAATAAAGGAAGGGATTGTAGCTGTCGCCGATGAGGAAGATCATGCTCAGCGCCAGCAGCGCCAGCGTCAGAACGCTCTTGAGCACGAAGGCCGCCTTCTCGTTCATTGCGCCGGTGCAGGAGACGAATATGCGCTTGGGAAGCTCCGTTGACGCTATGCAGCAGATGACGAGGAGCACCGCCCTTGTCGCGAGCGTATACACGTCCATGCCGCCGAGAGCGCCGTTTGCGCCGAACATCGAGCCGAGGTAGGGCAGCAGCACGCTCACATCGTCGCTTGCGAAGATCACCCAGCCGATGACGATGAGCAGCAGCGCGTACACATGGCGCAAAAGCTTCGGCAGCTTATCGAGCAGCTTGAGCAGGAACAGCTTTTCGATAAACAGGATAACAAAGTAATACAGGCCCCACATCACGAAGTTCCAGCCCGCGCCGTGCCAGAAGCCGGTGAGCGTCCAGACGATCAGCAGGTTGAGCGCCTGCCGCGCAAGGCCGCGGCGGTTGCCGCCGAGGGGGATGTAGAGATATTCCTTGAACCATGTGCTCAGGGTGATGTGCCAGCGCCGCCAGAAGTCGGTTATCGACACCGACTCATAGGGATAGCGGAAGTTTTCGGGGAATTTGAAGCCGAACATCCTGCCGAGGCCGATGGCCATGTCGGAATAGCCGGAGAAGTCGAAATAGATCTGGAAGGTGTACGCCGCAGCGCCCGTCCATGCCATGAGCGCCGAAACGTCGCCGCCGAGGGCATATATACCCGACCACACTGCGCCCATCTGGTTTGCCAGCAGCACCTTTTTGCCGAGGCCGGCCACGAAGCGCATCACGCCCTCGGAGAAGTCGGCGCTCGTGACGCTGCGCTCGGCAAGCTGATCCTGAACGTCGGAATAGCGGACGATAGGGCCTGCGATGAGCTGCGGGAACATGGTGATGTACATGCCGAAGTCGATTAGGTTTCGCTGCACGCGCACATCGTTGCGGTAAACGTCGATGGTGTAGCTCATCGCCTGGAAGGTATAGAACGATATGCCGATCGGCAGGGCTATATTCAGAAGGTCAAAGCCGGTGCTGAATATAGAATTTACGTTCGTGATGATAAAGTCGGTGTACTTGAACACACTCAGAAGTCCGAGGTCAATGACGACTGAGAGCACGAGCATGAGCTTCAGGCGCTTTTCGTTTTGACGGTGCTTATCCATGAGCAGGCCGAAAACGAAGTTTATGACAATGGAGAACATCATCAGGAAAACGTATTTCGGCTCGCCCCAGGCGTAGAATACAAGGCTGACTATCAGCAGAAACAGGTTTCGCCCCTTCTTCGGGCAGATGTAATACCCCAGCAAAACAAGGGGCAGATAAACGCATAGAAATATCGTACTGCTGAATACCATGTGTGTCTCTCCGTTACTTAGTAAATTCTTTGAATGCCTTTTCCACGTCCTGCTGCGCGTCGCACATTATGAGCAGGACGCAGTCGCCGATCGTCTTTATCTCGGCACCCTGTGCGCGGGAAACCTGCTCGGGCTCGTAGGTCTTGTACATCTGAATGCGCGACTCAAGATGCTTATTGAGGCTTACGCCGAGCTCGGCCGCGTCGGATTTGTCCTTGAGCTGCACGACGGCGATCTCATATGCCATGCCATCGGCGGCGTAGGCGAGGAAAAAGCCGCGGATTTTATTATACTCCATATCCGATATGTATGAAAAGGCTTTTTCGGCATTTTCGTCCCAGCTTCCCGAAATTTTCATCTCGGGCAGGCTCTTGTCGGCATCGGCCATGCTTTTTTCGAGCGCCTGCATGTCTATCGCCTCGCTCTGACTGCCGCAGGCGCACAGTGAAAGGCACATTGCCGCAGCGCAGATAAGGCAGATCAGTCTTTTCATCAGCCGATCGCCGTCCTTCCGCAATTGCCGCCGGTAACGGTATTCATCGTGGTGCTGCTCGTATTATAGCTGTCGGTCATGATATCGCTGAAGGATTTGTTCACAGCGTCGTTTATCTTCTGCTGCGTCTCGGCATCGAGGGTATCCGTGTCGGTACCGCCGCCGTTATCGTCGTCATCGCTGTAGTAGCTGATGTATGTGCAGAAAATGTTGTCGCCGTCCTCGGTGCTCAGCCAGCTCCAGTACAGGTTCATGATGCGGCTGTCGCCTGCGACGGCGTTCTGGATCTGCTCCATGATGGTTTCGACCACGGTGTAGGTGTCGTAGCTCATGTCCTTGCCCATATCGAGGCTGACTATGCCGTTTTTCGCGTCGATGGCGGCGCGCACCTGCGCGGGGACGCTGTAGATATCCTTGCACTCGACCCTGTTCAGGTAGGCGTAGTTGTACTTGATGCCGTCGGCAGCGGGGAAGAAGTCGGTGTTCCATTCCTGAGAGGACATCATCGTGCTGTCGTCAAGGTTAAAATGAGCAAAATTGCCCTTGGAGTCTGCATCGGAGTAGACATCGGTGTGGTACCACTGCCCGTCGAGCTTCACGAGATCCCAGGAGTGGGTGAGATACGAGTCGTGCACGACCATGCAGTCTATGCCAAGCATCTGCATGAACAGTCTGAAGGTCGTGGCATAGCCTACGCAGACGGCCTTGTGGGTCTGCAATACGCCGTGGGGATTATCGACGACGAGGTCGTTCTCGTCAGGAATAACTGTCAGCGAGCCGTCGTCAAAGCCGATGTTCTCGCACATCCACTTGTAAACGGCAAGCTCCTTTTCGTAGTCGCTCATGCCGTCGGTGATGATCCCGTCGAGCACATCCTTCGCCATGTCGAGCGTTTCCTTGTCCGTGTCGGAAAGCTTGGACGTATCGCCCGATTTATAGGCATCTGATATCTGCGTCGTCGCCTTTATGACGTACTCGCTGCCGATGGTAACGTCGTTTTCCTGCGCAACGTCCTCCGAGCCGTCGCCGGTGTTCGAGTCCTCGAGGGCCTTGACCCTTGCCATTGTGAATATATTGAGCCCCAGCAGCACAACGAGCGCCACCGGTGTCGCAATATACATGATCATATGCATGATCCTTGCTGTTTTTTCTTTCATAAGATGCAGCTCCTTTCGGATGTTATTACGTTTTGAAAGAGAAAAAGTTCCGCATAAACTGTGTGGTTTGAATTAACACAGTTAATATACTCTGCCGGAACGGCTGTGTCAATACCGAATGTGTTAATTTTCTGCTCTTGCTTTAATTGAAAAATAATATTATACTAAAATAGTAAAAGCATACCACGGAGGTTTTCTCATGACCGACCTTAAGTTTTATTTCGACGGGACAAACGGCACGCCGTTCTCCGGCGAGGTATCGTTAGATGTCATGATATCCAAGCAGGAAAAGCCGAAGGATATCGGGCAGCTCAGGTTTTATTACTCAGACGGCTTCTTTCTGCGCTCGGCCTGCTCATACAACCACGAGCTTGCGATAATGTCGCTGGGGCTTACGATGAGTGCGTTTACCTACAAAAACGACGGCGACAGGCACTGCCGCGCCGCTCTGACAGATCTCGGCTGCGACGAGCGCACGATCGAGAGCTTCCGCTTCGACGATCAGCACAGCTGCGAGGATACCTGCGGCTATATTATCGCAGCAAAGAAGCTGCCGGACGACAGCTTTCTCATCCCCGTCGTCATCCGCAGTCACCACTACGGCGGCGAGTGGGTCAGCAACGCCCACGCCATCGAGGACGCATACCCCGACCATGCGGCGGGCTTCAAGGCGGCGGCGGATATAGCATACGATGCGGTCATGGAGTATATAGAGCGGCGCGGCTTTGAAAAGGACCGTGTCAAGCTCTGGGTCTGCGGATACAGCCGCGGCGGTGCGGTGACGAATATTCTTTCAGCGCGTCTGACCTTTGAAAGCGGCATCGGCAAGGACAATGTTTTTGCCTATAGCTTTGCGACCCCCGTCACGGTGTTTGACAGGGCAAATCTCTTCACGGACAACATATTCAATATAATATCCGAAATGGATGTCGTGCCGCGTATGCCGCTGCGCTACTGGGATTTCGGGCGCTACGGCACGGACATGATAGTTCCCTGCAAGGCGCGGCGCGGACTCGGCGAATACACGCGGCTGCTCGGGCAGATGCAGGGGCAGTTCAAAATGATAATGGACGAGCTCGGCATTGAGGCCGACTATGTTCCTCTCGACGATCAGGAGCGTGCGCTCGACCTGTTCTTCGACTATGCCGATGATCTTCTCGACACACCGCAGAAATACCGCGACGACGGCTATCAGCAGCTTGCGATGGAGTACATGAAAAGCAAGATGCACGGCGATGTTTTCGAGCTGCGCAAGTTCATAAACTTCCTGCTCGACGGCAACGAGGAAATGGCCTCCGAGCTGTGCGAGCTCATAGACAACTGGCATGAGCTCAGCGGGCTTGAGAAGGTGCAGCGCCTCGGCATAATGATATCAAAGCGCAAATCGGGCGACAAATCGCCCGCGACCGAGCTCATATTCATGGTCATCGGCATCCTCTTCCGCTATGCGGCAAAGTTCACCGCAACCAAGGTGACCGGCGGCGGGCAGGACTATTTCTATGAGCAGCTCGTAATACTCTTCGTCGATGCGTATCAGCACGGCGGCGACTCGTTCATCCTCCAGCAGCACTGGCCGGAGGCCTACCTCGCATGGCTCAGAGCAGCTCCGGAGGAGGATCTTTTCAGACTTGGCAGCTATACCAGAGAATCTGTTAAATAAAAAGGAGAGCGAATATGGACAAGACTATTGTTGTCATGGCAGCCGGACTCGGCTCGCGCTACGGCGGCGTAAAGCAGATAGAGCGTCTCGGCCCAGACGGCGAGATACTCATGGAGTACGCCATCTACGACGCGCTGCGCGCAGGCTTCAACAGGATCGTGCTCATAATAAAGCCCGAGATATTTGAGGACGTGAAGGAGCTTTTCGGCGACCGCATCGAAAAAAGCACCGGCATAAAGATCGACTACGCCTTCCAGACCATGGACCGCTTCACCGAGAGCAGGCCGGAGTTTTCCGCCCGCACCAAGCCCTTCGGCACGGTGCACGCCGTCATCTGCGCAAAGGACTGCATCAAAACACCCTTTGCCGTCATGAACGCCGACGATTACTACGGTGCTGAAGCCTTCCGCGTCATGTCGAAAAAGCTCGAGGAGCTGCACGGTGCGCAGGACGCGGCTATGGTGGCCTACCGGCTCAGGAACACCGTCAGTCCCTTCGGAACGGTCACCCGCGGCGTGTGCAATGTCGAAAACGGGCTGCTGCGCGGCGTTAAGGAGACGTATAAGATAAAGCTCTTCCCCGACGGAACGATACGCGACACCTCGGAGTCCGAGGACGGGTCCGTGCTTGCGCCGGACACCTTCGTTTCCATGAACCTCTGGGGCTATCATCAGGACATACTGCCCGTGATGGAGAGGTATTTTGCCTCCTTCCTCGCCGCACTGCCCGCAGACGAGTTCAAGGCTGAGTGCCTGCTGCCGACCATGATGGGCGAGCTCACCGCCGGCGGCAAAATAGGCATCTCCGTTCTCGACACCAACGACCGCTGGTTCGGCCTGACCTATAAGGAGGATAAGCCCGGCGCAGTCGCCGCGCTCACAGCTCTGCACGAAAACGGCACATATCCCCCCACTCTGTGGCAGCGTTTTTAGTGGCGTATTTTTAGAGGCGCATTGAGGCACCTACCTATACGTTGATTGCGGTAGCACGGTATCGAAACATTGGCACAAATAAAAACGCTTCGCGTCACGTAAGTGCGGCGGAAGCCGCCTGCATTACGAAAAGACAGTCCGAATTTTTCTTCGGACTGTCTTTTTTACCTGATATTTAATTTTTATTCCGAATGCCGCTGCGTTATTTGCGTCCCTTTGTATATGGCTCGGTCGTGTCGTACTCGCCGTATTCGCAGCCGATGCTTCTGGCCTCCACATCGTCGATGAGCTTCGGCTTTCTGAAAAGCGATTTCCTGTACGGCTTTATCCTGCCCGTGCCGTTGCCGCCGTTCCAGAGGCACTGGTGCCGCTTCGTACCGTTTGGCGCTTCGTAATTTATCAGCAGCATATCCTCCTTGAGAACGATTGTGTCAAGTATTTAACACGTTTCCTTTTGCATATTTGCCTTCCGCCCGCGTTTTTTCACGCTCATATCGCCTGACCGTTTACCGTGACGCTTCCTTCGATGACGATCTCGCCGCTGTTTTTTATACAGATACGTGCAGCGGCAGTCTCAAGGTTTATATCCCCTGCGGCGCTCACGCTTATGTCGGGAAGCGTGGACGACTGCTCGCCCTTTCTCTTTATCTCTGATAGCCACATGCTCACACCTCCAGCGCAACTATAGTTCCTGCGCTCAGGGAGTCGGCCCAGCAGTGGGACGAGAGCACCGTAAACACTCCGCTTACGCCGAGCTTTGCCGCCGTAAGGCTCACCTTGTCGCCCGGAAAGCAGGCAAACTGCTTTGTGAGCGTGAGCTTTACGCAGCGTTTCCCGCGCTGCGACTCGGCTATCTGATATTCGGCGGTGTATCTGGCCGTGTCCGCTCCGGCTGTTTTCGGAACGGTCAGCTCCCTGTGGCATTTGCCGCCGCGCAGGACGAAGGCAGAGTTTGACGAGGTGTAGCTCGTTCCGCTGACGCGGTTGCGGACGGTGATGTCCGAAATTATGCCGTAGCGCTCGTCGCTGAGCGCTATGCCCGCTGCATCCTTTGAGGCATCGACCGTTATCGTGCTGCCGGTGCGTTCGTTCAGTATGAGCGTTCCGTCCTTTGCGAAAAACGGAGTCGTGCTCCATGCGTAGCGGCAAAAGCGCCGGAGTGCGCTCCATGCGCTCTCGCCGGTTCGGACGGAAAAGCCGCTGAGCGTTTTCGCCACGCCCGAGACGACGCTCGTTATGCCGTAGGGCGAGACAAAGGCGCTCACCGCGGCGGCGCTGCTCAGCTCTGCATACTCCTGCGCGGGAAGCTCGTTATCCAGCAGAAGCGCAGCGTCCGAGCGCCCCGACAGCGTAACGACCGAGCCCTTTTCGTCTATGCTTATGCTGTACTCATCGACAAGGCCCGTGAACACGACGGCGTTATTGTGCACGCCCTTGAACCTGCACGCCGAGCGCAGCTTTGAAAGCTGGTCTGAGTAGTAGATAAAGCTCAGCTCGAACCAGTCGCAGGGCTCACCCATGCCGTGGCACACGTCCCATGACAGGAGCTCGGGAAGCTCCGTCTGCACGCCGCTTTTGTCTATGATATATCCCTTCATCCTATCACCTTATCCTTATGAGCCTGCCGTAGGAGATGACTGCATCGGAGCTTGTTATATCGGGGTTGAGCTCCTGCAAAACGGCAAGCGAAACGCCCTTGGACTGCGCTATGCTGCGCAGTGTGTCGTTTTCGCCCGCGCTGTAATAGCGCACGCGGCTTATATCGGCAATGGGATTGCCGTAATCGGTGTTGTCGATGGCCTCGGATGAGTCCTCGAAGGCGCTGCCGAGGTATTCCCAGAACTCGAAGCTGTAGCTTATATAGTCCTCCTTGGGCTCCTGCTTAAGGCTCAGCTTTGCAAAGTATGCGCGCATCGTCGGCCACACGGGGTGCACGAGCTTACCGCCCTTGTTCTCCTCAAAAAGCGCGGCGAGTCTGCGGAAGCTTTCATACGCCTGCGGACCGGCAAACTCGCCCTCTCCGCGTATTATTTTATTCTGAAGCCCCAGATTCTGCACGACGTAGCCGGAAAACGGCAGCTTATAGCTGTGCAGCGTGCGGCGGTATTCGACCTCGAACACCCGCGGGTTGTTCGGCCACACAAAATCTCGGTATTGCATTGGTGCAAGCATGTTTGACCCTCCTAATACAGCTCAAAGCCGTTGTCATATCTGCGTGCGTCGCGGCGGAAATAGTCCGATACGAAGGACATATCGCGCCGCCGCACGACGAAAAGCTGCTGCTCGTCGAAATTCACGCCGTTCTCGTCGGGCGTGTACGGGCGGACATTGAGCGCTTCACCCTCGTTATTCACTGACGCTCACCTCCTGCCGCTCCAGTGCGCAGATCGTTATTCTTTCTCTGACCGAGCCGTCGGGCTTTCTGAGCCTTTTAAGCTCCGTGCAGCGGCAGCCGCTGTATATCCTGCCGCCGAGCTGGAGCTCAAACGAGCCGCTGCCCTCAAAGCTTACACCGTCGCCGGTGCTCACGTCGCGCTCGAGAACGATGCTGTAGCGCCGGTCAAAGGTGAGTATGGCGCTCGGGACGGAGTCTCCGAAACCGAGCACGGGATACTCGCTGTAGCTTTCGTACTCCTCGGCAAGCGTCACGCCCGCAAGCGGTACGCCGTCAACGCCAAGCTTGGCCGCGTTCGAGGAATATGCCCTTATCATGTTCATTCCTGAGCCTCCCCTATGCTGTAGCCCGACAGCGTGCTGCCGAGCTTTTCACGCACAAGATACGCGCTTGCCTTTGCCGTGCAGCGGGACAGGAGCATACGGCTGCCGCCGTCATAGCATACCTCCCCGAAGCTGAACTCCGTGACCGATATGCCCTCCGCGCCGTACAGGGCGCAGCGGCTAAGGTCTGCAAGCTTCGAGCAGCCCTCGCTCTCCCCTGCCTTTGCATACACGTCAAGAGCCAGCGTGAGCTCAGCTCTCTCGCCGTACATTTCCCTGACGGTGCCGTCCTCGGTGCACACGCCTATGTAATTTCCGAGTCCCGACGAGCTGAGCCTTACCGAATTAAGCCCCACGCACACGAAGGGCTCTGACGTATCGAGCTCGGCTGCCGGAAACGCGCTCACGGCCTTTATGCCGGCGCTTTCAAGCGTCTGCACTATTCCTGCGGCAATTGCTTCAAGCATTTCACGCGCCTCCCTTCAGCTTCAGAATGCACTCATTGTGTGAAAATGCGCCGAGCACTCGAACGGGCTCGACACGCAGAACGATATAGCTGCGCCCCGCGGCAGTCACCGCGTCGCCCTCGGCTATGCTCTCGGTGTCGGTGATGAGCCGGTACTTTGAATTGTTCGTAACGCCCGGCGCAAGCTGCGTTTTGTGTATCTGCGCATCGTCTGCGTCGAGGCAGGAGATAAAGCCCTTGCCCTCAGCCGAGCCGACGGCGATATTCTCGCCGTAGTTGTGCAGTATTCTGCCAGTAACAGTCATCCCTGCACCCCCACAAATTCAAAGCCGCCCGTGTCGAGATACGCGCCCAGCAGCGTTTCGGCGCTTTTTCGAAGCGCAGCTGCGGACGCGCCGCCGAGCTGCACCGATAGCTTTCCTGCCGTAAAGCCGCTCACGCCGCCGGAGTGAGCAGCGCCCAGCTCCATGTACATGGATATCGCCAGCATAGCGGCGGCTGTGGTGAAAAGTTCGCATATTTTATCGCTCGAAGCTCCGCCGCGCAGCCTTCCCTCGAGCTCGGCGGCAGCGGCGCTGCAAACCGTGCGCAGCATCACGGCATCCTCATCCGGCACATTCGAGCCGAGCATGCTCAGCGCCTTCATTTCTATGTCCATATCCGTATATGACATTTAATGCCTCCTTGAAGCGGAGACGGGTTTTGCCCCGTCTCCTTATTTTTATCAGACGCTCAGCACCTTGGAAGCCTCGGTATAGAGCTTTGCAAAGCCGGAGATGCTGGTAATGGCGGCACGCTCGAGCTGGCGGTCGATGAGCCTGTCGTACTCAACGTTCACATCGCCTGCCGTGACCATTTCGAGAGCATAGCCCTTGTCCAGACCGATCACCTTGCCCGCAGGCATTGCCGAGCAGCGGATGAGCTTTGCGCCCAGAGGATTGCCGGGCTCGCCCGTGCCCTGGAAGTTCAGACCCGACAGGGGATTCTGGAACTCCGAGCACTTGAGGATCTTCATCATCACGTCGGGAGCGGCGAGCATGGTGTTCATGGTGTAGGGGTCAAAGGTGTTCCAGAAGTTCAGGAGCTCGCCGTAGCTCAGGCTGCCGGCGGTTCCGCCGATGGTCGTATCGCCCACGGCGTAGCTTTCCGCGCTGTTGGAGTTGCCGTCGCCGTTTCTTATAACGTCGATGGCATCCTCAAGATGCATACGCATGATCTGATTGCCGATCTGGCGGAGCATAACGGAAAACAGGTCAAGGCGCTGGAAGCGGATAGCCTCGTAGGACGCAACGAGCATTCTGCCGCGCTTTTTGAGGCTCACGAGATGGTCGGCCGCCCTGACCTCGGTCTGAGGAATGGCGGCGCCCTCGCCGACATAGCGCAGGCTCTTGTCGTCCTCGGAGGCCGCGGAGTAGATCGAGCGGTAGTCCATGCCGTCAAAGCGGGTGACGGTCGCTGTGATCGAGGGCAGGATATTGCCCTCCTCCATGCCTGCCTTTACGCTGCGCGAAACGTACTCGGGAAACAGCACGGCAGACTCGGAGGTGGAGAAAAACTTCTCAACAACGTCGCTGCCCGCGCCGCGCACCTTGATATCGAAGCGCTTGAGCTGGCGCTGGAAGGCATCGAGCCCCTCATAGGGAGTGCCCTTGTAGTTTTCGTTGGGGTCGAGCGCCTCGAGGGTCTGCTCGAAGCTTCTGCCGCGCTCGGAATACATGCCCTTTTCGAGCTTTATCTCGTTGAAATTATATGCCATTGTCCTTTCCTCCTTACATCATGAAGCCGACCACAGCGGCTGCGGTGTCCACCTTGACGACAAGGTACTGAGCGCCGCCCGTGGTGACGGTCTTTACCTTGCCGCTCGTGCTGGCAGCGAGCGTCGCGTAGCCGACGGCGGGAGCCGTGTCGGTGTAGCCGAGCTCGACATAGCCCGCGGTCTTTACCTCGGCAAACGCATCGCCTGCCGCGATGCACACGCCCATGAAGCGATCGCCCGCCGAGCAGGACTTGACGGTGCTGTTCGCGCTCATTTTCACGAGAGCACCCTTTGCAACGTCGCTTGCCTTGTTGAAGGAGAGCACCTGCTCTCCGATGCCTTCAAAACTGACTTTCATTTTTTATCCTCCTGTTTGAGATCAAATAATGTATTCTTCACCGGAAAACGCGGTGACTTCGCCCCTGCCCGGAAGCTGGGTCAGCGGCGGATAGAGCTTTACTGCCGCCTCCTCGAAGGCTTCCTTCAGCTTTAAAAGCTCCGGCTCCTCCATGAGGAGCACGCTCTTTTCAAGCGCCGGATGCAGCCTCTCGTCGCACAAAAGGCACAGCCGCAGAACCTCTGCACGAAGCCCGTCAAGATATCTTCTGCCGAGCTGCGCCGATTTCTCCAGCGCGTCAAATTCGGCTCTGTAGCCGCGTCCTGCCTCGCTTTCGATGAAGCTTTTTATAACTCCGGCGCTTCTCTGCGCAGGGACTGCAACAAAGCTCCATTCGTATGCGTCCACCGCGCCCGTGAGCACAGCGCAGCATCTTTCGCCGCCGTAGACTCTGCCCTTTTCATGGCTGCATGTCCCTATCTGTGCGCCGCAGATGCTGCAAATGCTCTGCGCTACCGAGCAGCCGATGCTCGTTTCGCGCTTTATGCCGCCGTCTATCTGTGCGATGAGCTCGGCGTTTGCCTCGGTGCGCAGCATGTAGGCAAAGCCCTTCAGATAGGTGTATGCCTCGCCGCAGGAGGTCGTCCTGCTCTTTTCGGTGACAAGCTCCGTCCTGTAAATTCGCGCAACCTGATTTTCGCTGCGCCAGTCATGGTCGCAGATACCCGTTGCGCCGACGAAAAGCTCGCTGAGCTCACGGAGCGTCGATACCGAAAAGCGCTCGAAGTCCCGATCCACCTCGTTGTCGCACAGCAGCACCTGAAAGGTGTAGACCTCATCAGCGCCGAGCTGCGTCTTTGCAAAGGCGTTTATCGCCTGAAGCTCCTGCGGCGTACACGCCGAGCCCGATGCCGAGCCGTCCTTAATGATCTTCATTCCTGCTTTATACCTTCCTCCCAATAAATTTTGTCTCTCTGCGCAAGATACAGCGCAGCCTTGGCCTCCTCAACCTCGTCCTGAAGATTGATCGTCTCCCACTCGATATCGAGCGTCGTTGCATAGCCGTGCATGTTCAGCCACATGCGGCAGATCTTCTCGATAACCGGCGTTACCGAGCGGCGGATGGCGTTTAGCTCACTTGTCATGAGGTCTGCCTGCTGTGCGCTCATGCGCTCGGTCGTTGACCAGTTAAGACCCAGCAGGAACGGAGGTATGCCGGTGCGCGCTATCAGCTGCTCCAATATCTGGCGCACGGGCACCTCGCTGTCGAGGATCTGGTTATCCGCGCCTATGACCTTGATATCCACATCACCCACGGCCACAAAATCGCGCACCGAGCCCGACTTGCCGCTCTGCATGGCCTCTGACCACTGCGAGGCTATCTGCTGCGCCCGCTCCTGAGCCGAGAACCTGTCGATAGCGTCGCCCTGCGGCTTATAGACCACCGCAAAGCGGACGTTCCCGACGCGCTCCCAGTTGAGCCCTATCGACTGGTATATCTTCAGCAGTATCCCGCACAGAAAGGGCATACTTCTGAGCATCGAAACGCCATAGGGCGAATCGGCCTCGGGATTAAAGGGCGTAAACAGCAGAAGATTCTGATACTTAAACGGCACAATGCAGCCGGTGTCGGAAACGCCGCAGAGCTCGAAATCGAGCGGCGTTTTTCCCTCGCGTATCTGCACGTCGGCAACGTTCCCGCAGAGAACGGCTGCGATATCGCGGCTGCCGTTTACGACGATCTCGCCCACGGCTCTGCCGCAGGTTATCATCGAATCAAGGTACGCGGCAAGAAAGCAGCCGAGCCCCGTCTGGCCGCGTCCGACGGGCACGGTGCGCAGAAACTCATTGAGCTCACGCTCGGCCTTCTTATCCGCGCAGCGGGCCTCGAAGCCGCCGGTGAGCCTGACGATCTTGAGTATCGCCGCGTCCACCACCGGCACCGCCTCGCGGATCATTCTGTAAAGCCGTGTTTCCGCACTGCCGAGGGGCACATAGCTGTCTATGAGGCTGAACGGATGAGTCTCCGTGCTGCGCAGCTGTCCCCTCGGCGCTGCCGTCTTTTGTTTTGAAAACAGTTTCATATTCCTACCTTTCTACCCACACAGCGCTCATGGGCTGCGCAAGTTTTGAGATGCCTGCGGCGAAATAACGGATATCGTCCATCGCGTGGTCGTTCTGCTTCAGTGGCGCTTCCTTTTCGGCTCTGTCGTCCCAGCGGTACTGGTAAAACTCGCGCAGAGCGTCGTCGCAGCCGCGGCAGATGCGTATGCGGCCGCTTTTGAGGTACGAGGCCGTCAGGCGTATGCCGCGCAGCACGTCGTTATCGGCCTTTTCCACGCAGAAGCCGGCACGCGAGAGCGCCTCGATGAAGCTTGCAGCCGAGGGATCGACTATGACGCGCCTCGGGCTTATGCCGCCGCACAGCCGTATAAGCTCGGCGACGTATTCCTCGTCGGTTTTCTGCTGTCCCTCGCTGCGTCCGTCATAGTAATACTCGCGCAGACGGTACCAGCTCTCGCCGCTTTTGCCCCACAGTCCGAAGGAGCTGGGGTTTTTCGTGCCGTAATCGCAGGAGACCATGTGCTCTGTGCACCTATCCGGCACGCTGCACAGCATGTCCTCGCTGAAAAAGTCATACACCCTGCCCGAGGGCAGCACCCACTGGCCGAGGATGAATCGCCGGTAAAAGTCGCCGCTGTACATCCTCTTATAGCGCTCGATTATCTTCTTTGACAGCGAGGGGTTATCCTCGAGCGTGAAGTGGATATACAGCGCCCTGCGCTCCTCGGCTCTCTGTATCCACTCGCGGTAGAACCAGTGCTGGGGGCTTTCGGGGTTGCAGTTGAACCACAGCTTGCTGCCCGTGACCGAGCATCGGGCGCAGGCCTGCTCGACAAAGGAGCGCGGCATCAGAACCACCTCGTCGAGCAGCGCACCGGCCAGCGTCACGCCCTGTATCAGCGAGCTTGAGCTCTCATCCCTGCCGCCGAAGAGATAAAAGCGGTTTTTCCGACCGCGATAGCTTATCTCGATAATGCCCTTCGATACGAGATCGCGCACCGTAAAGCCTATATCCCTCAGCACCGGCAGCAGCGGCTCAACCATGTTGCGCCTTATGCTGCTTTTGGCCTTGCCGCATATGCCGAAGCTGTGCCCGTCAAAGCGCCGCATCGCCCAGCAGACGAAGGATATGCCCATGCACAGGGTCTTGCCCGAGCGCACCGCGCCGTCGCAGATCACCGCATCGAGCTCGCGGTAGGGGGATGCGTCGCTCCACCACGACAGCGCCTTCAGCTGCGTGCGTGAGAAAAAATCAAAGCTCATTTTCCCGCTCGCCCTCCAGAAGCCTTGCCGATTTGTCCAGCGCCGCGTAGAAGCCGCCGCCCTGAGCCGACTGCGCCGCGGCTGCGGCATTGAGCTCTATAAGCTCCCTTATTATCGCCAGCTTGTTTACGAACTTCAGCTCCACCTCCCCCTTCGGTCCGCGTTTTATTTCGCTCAGCAGCGAAAGATCGAGTCCCTCGAGCTCGGATATATCCTCAGCGCCGAGATAAAGCAGCTTCACGGCATCGTTCGGCGATGACACCGCAAGCTTTTCGAGAAGCTTATCCGCATCGGCGGATCTTTTCCTGTTCATAAAATTCACCTCTCACCCATATGCTGTTTTCGGGCCTGACTTGTACGTTTGCGTACAAGCAAAAAAATTTGCAGCCGAAAAAATTTTCGACTGCATGTTTTCTGTACTTATAATAAAAGTCTAAAATAATCGCTTACTAAAAAACAAAAAAAGCCCGATGGAAAACCATCGGGCAAAACCCCGCCGCGCCGTTGGGGTTCGGTTATAACCTGCACAAAGTAGCAGGTGGGTCGCCTAAGCTCTGTTTCACTGCTTCCAACGTCCGGCTCGTGGCCGGGAGGCCTGCAATCCGCAGATTCAAATCAGCATCCCTTATTAGAAATGTGGGTTTAACGAACCCAAAGTCAATATGACACCACGCACGCGGCAGGGCATTTATCATATATTCCGAAACATATGAAAGCGCTTTTCGTCTTATTCCTCTCCGTCCTCGGCCTCGAAGATAGTCATGAACATCTGATGCACCTCTTCGAGCTTTGCGTCGTCATCGATGGATTCAAACAGCTCATCGCCGTTTTCGTCCTCGGTAACGCTCAGCAGGATAAGGCCGTAATCAGGGTCGTCCTCGTCCATATCGGCGGGCAGGAATGCGGAAAAGGTCTCGCCGTTATAGTCTATGGTATCAAGCAGCTCAAGGTTAAATTCGTTGCCGTCATCATCTATGATAGTGATAAAATCATTGCCGAAAGCTTCGCTCATGTTATTTCCTCCTGTGTTGTGGTGTTTTTATTTTACCCCACACCGGCGCATAAATCAAGAGCTAAAGTCTTCAAGCAGCGACAGAAGCTCCTCACGCGACTCAGCCTCTATGCCTGTCCTGAGCTTTTCCCTGTCAACAAGGTTCAGCGTTTCGGTCGGAATATCGGTCATGGCGCTCGGCGTTTGACCGCCGTTCTCGAAAACGGCGAGGTAGCCCTGCCAGTCGCGCAGGCAGTAGGCCGCGCAGGAAGCCGAGACCGTGGCCGCGCTCCGCTCCGGCGCAGAGCCTCCGCTTCTGTCCGACACGGCAGCGCCGCACATTATGAGCGCTGCGAGCACGCAGATGCACAGCGCGGTCTTTTTAAATGTATTTTTCAATTGCTCCAACTCCTTTATTCCGTATTATCCCCATATTCGCCGCAAGCAAATACAAGCGCGAAGAAAAATCTTTGGCAGTCTGAAATACCTTCGCCGCAAAACTTTACAAATTATACACCCCCGCTTGACATAACATGATATAATGATAATTCAGATAAAATCAGCTTACTATGTTCATTATATACCGTTCATTTGACATTGACACTCGCAAGGAGGTGTTGCCGAAAATGGATATTGCCAGGGAACCGGCTGAAAAGCGCGGCAGCGCGTTTGGCCGCATTATGGGCGTTATCGGAACGATACTGCTCATCGGCGTTGTGACGGGGCTTATCTTCGTGTGCATTTTTGCATTCTACGTCAAGACCTGCATCACGCCGGGCCTCGACCTTGATCTGACCGATTTCACGCTCAATCAGTCGAGCATTATCTATTATAAGGATTCTAACGGCGATTATCAGAAGCTGACGACCGTCAAAAGCAGCGAAAACCGCATCTGGGTGGACGGAAACGATATCCCCCAGCATGTGAAGGATGCGCTCGTCGCCATTGAGGACAAGCGCTTTTACACGCACAAGGGCGTTGACTGGTTCCGAACGGCGCACGCGGCGCTGAACATGTTCACCGGCGGCTCGACCTTCGGCGGCTCGACGATAACGCAGCAGCTTATAAAAAATCTCACCCAGCAGGACGATATAACCGTGCAGCGCAAGCTTCTGGAGATATTCCAGGCGCTCGAGCTTGAGAAGAACTACGACAAGGAGGAGATCCTTGAGTATTACCTCAACGCCGTTTACTTCGGCGAGGGCTGCTACGGCATACAGACGGCGGCGCAGACCTATTTCGGCAAGGACGCGAAGGATCTTTCCGTTGCCGAGGCCGCGTCCATCGTCGGCATAACGAACCTTCCGACGTATTACGACCCGTTCTACAGCGTTGAGAACAACAAGGAGCGTCAGGAAAACGTCCTGCGCGAGATGTATAAGCAGGGCTACCTCAACAAGGAGGAGTACGAGGCGGCCAAGTCCGAGGAGCTTGAATTTGTCCGCAGCGAGAACTCCCCCACTTCCTCGACCTACAGCTATTACGAGGAGGTCGTCATTTCCGACGTTATCTCCGACCTTGCAGAGGCCAAGGGCATCAGCCGCACTGCGGCAAGCCAGCTCGTGCACAACGCAGGCTATGAGATATACGCCTGCATCGACACGGATATTCAGGCAAAGGTAGACGCGATATACACAAACCTCGAGGAGCTGCCGCAGTCGTACAACGGCTCGAAGTCGCAGCTTCAGAGCGCGATAGTCATCATCGACCAGACCACCGGCGAGATAAAGGCTCTGTGCGGCGGCACGGGCGAAAAGACCATCAACTACGGACTCAACAGAGCGACCGACACCACGCGCCCGCCCGGATCGTCCATTAAGCCGCTCTCGGTTTACGGACCTGCGGTGGAATACGGGCTCATAAGCCCCTCGACGCTCGTGCTCGACGCGGATGAGACGCACGTTCAGCTTGCGCACACCTCATGGTATCCGAAAAACTCGCCGAACACCTACAGCGGCGTTATCACGATAAAATACGCGCTTCAGGAGTCGAAAAACACCGTTGCAGCGCAGATCGTCGATAAGCTGACCCCCGCGACCTCGCTGGAGTTCCTGCGCACACGTCTGGGCGTTACGAGCCTCATCGACGCGGATGCCGACTATGCGGCAATGGCGCTCGGCCAGCCGAGCTACGGCATCACCGTGCGCGAGATGGCGCAGGCCTACACCGCCCTTGCAAACGACGGCACCTTCACCTACTCGCGCAGCTACACCATGGTAAAGGACCGCACCGGCAAGATAGTTCTTGACAATCAGGCCGAGACTATTCAGGCCTTCTCGAAGGAAACTGCGCGTACCATGACCTATATGCTCAATAACGCCGCCACAAACGGCACGGGCGCGGCCTCGCGACTGAGCAACATGCCCGTCGCCGGCAAGACCGGCACGACGACGGCAAACTACGACCGCTGGTTCTGCGGCTACACGCCGTATTACACCTGCGCGGTCTGGACGGGCTATGACACTCCCGAGTATCTGGCCTTCAGCGGCAACCCCGCCGTCACCATCTGGCAGAAGGTCATGTCCTCTGTTCACGCCGACCTCGCTTACAAGGACTTCAACATGTCCACCGGCGGCGAGCCGACCGGCATCTTCGGCACACGCGAGGAGCTCGAGGAGCAGGCGCTGACCGAGGAGGAAAAGAAGCAGAAGGAAGAGGAAGAAAAGAAAAAGCAGGAAGAGGAGCAGAAGAAGCAGGAGGAGGAAAACGGCGGCACCGTCGATGATATCTTCTCCAACTTCCGCGATCTCTTCTGAGCAGATAAGGAGGCATAACTTTGGCAAACAAAGCACTTGAATACAAGGGACACCCCCTGCAGCGCGCAGGAAACATAGTCTATTACGGCAGCATGAGCGATAAATACATCATCATGCTCCAGATCATGGACACGAAGAAGGTCAAGGATCTCGACGTTGCCACGAAGGTATCCGTCCAGCTCCAGCTCACCGACCCCGCCGTCAAATCACGCGACCGCATAGTCAAGAAAAGCGAGAAGGACGGCTTCTGGGCAGCCATGGACGTTGCAAGCGTCTGGCTTGACAGGGCTCTGGCCGCGAAATAAACCGATATTTTTCCAAAACGGAGGCAGTTTGCACGACTGCCTCCGTTTTTTTCGTCGATTGTTATAAATTTGCCTAAGATAAGTGTAGAATTTACGGAAACTTTATACTATACTATATGGTGTTATTATTTTTGAAATTCGGGAGGAAAAAATGAAGAAAGTACAGTTTACGGAAACCGTGCTTCGTGACGCGAACCAGTCACTTATTGCGACAAGGCTTCCCTACGACAAATTCGAGCCCATCCTCGAAAAGATGGACAAGGCCGGATTCTACTCCGTAGAATGCTGGGGCGGCGCTACCTTCGATGTCTGCCTGCGCTTTCTGGGCGAGGATCCGTGGGAGCGTCTGCGCAAGATCCGCGCAAAGATGCCCAACACCAAGCTCCAGATGCTTCTGCGCGGCCAGAACATCCTCGGCTACAAGCACTACCCCGACGACATCGTGCGCCGCTTCGTGCGTGCCTCGGTCAAGAACGGCATCGACATTATCCGCATATTCGACGCTCTCAACGACACCGATAACCTCAAGGTCGCCATCGAGGAGACGGTAAAGCAGGGCGCAATGGCCTCCGGCACCATTTCCTACACCACGAGCCCCGTGCACACCACCGCAAAGTACGTTGAGATGGTAAAGGAGCTTGAGAAGATGGGCGTGAGCTCGATCTGCATCAAGGACATGGCCGGCATCATGACCCCGCAGAGCGCATACGACCTTGTTTCCGGCATAAAGGACGCTGTGGATCTGCCCATCGTTCTGCACACCCACTGCACGACGGGTCTTGCCTTCATGACCTATCTCAAGGGCATCGAGGCCGGAGCCGACGTTATCGACACCGCAATATCCCCCTTCTCCGGCGGCACCTCGCAGCCTGCTACCGAGACGCTGTTCTATGCGCTCCGTGAGCTCGGCTATGACGTTGCGCTCGACGAGAAGATACTCATAGAAATGGCAAACTACTTCAAGCCCATCCGCAACGATTACCTCGCTGACGGCACGCTCAACCCCATCTCCATGAGCACCGACACCCAGTGCCTGACCTATCAGATACCCGGCGGTATGCTCTCAAACCTTCTCAGCCAGCTGAAGATGATGAACGCGCTGGACAAGTTTGAGGATGCACTCATCGAAACGCCGCGTGTCCGCAAGGACATGGGCTATCCCCCGCTCGTCACTCCGACCAGCCAGCTCGTCGGCTCGCAGGCGGTGCAGAACGTGCTCGCGGGCGAGCGCTATAAGAACGTCGGCGCGGAGATCAAGGCCTACTGCCGCGGCGAATACGGCAAAACGCCCGCTCCCATCGACGAGGCGGTGCGCGCAAAGATACTGAACGGCGAAAAGCCCATCGTGGGCCGCTACGCCGATACGCTTCCGACCGACACCTATGAAAAGGCTGCCGCGTACCTCGGCGATACCGCAAGGTGCGAGGAGGATGTCCTCAGCTATATCGCCTTCCCGCAGGTCGCGGAGAACTTCTTTGAAAAGCGCCGCGAGGCGGAGGAAAAGGTCGTTCGCTACACAATTACCGAGGCCTGAGGAGGTTTAGACGATGACTGATCTGATAAACATCTCCTTCGGCGACGCAGCGCTGTGTGCGCTGCTGGGCTATATCGTCGTTTTCTTCGGTCTGGTGCTTCTCATGTGGGTCGTTATGATAATGGGCAGGATCATGGTCAGCCGCGCGAAAAGCGCGAAGACCGCAGCCCCCGCGCCCGCAGCTCCGGCACCCGCTCCCGCCGTTCCGGAAGCGCCGGGCTCTGCCGGTGAGCTCAAGCTCTACAGCACCGATCCCAGAGACGCAGCCATGGTAATGGCTATCGTTGCGGACACTCTCGGCAAGCCCGTTAACGAGCTCCGCTTTATTTCAATCAAGGAGGTCAAGGAAGATGAAGTATAAGGTAACTTTAAATAACAAAACCTACGAGGTCGAGGTCGAAGAGGGCAAGGCCATGCTCGTTGACGAGTACGAGGCATACGCTCCCGCAGCCCCCGCCCCTGCCGCCGCTCCCGTCGCGGCAGCACCCGCCGCAGCCGCAGCAGCTCCCGCAGCTCCCGCCGGCGCAGCCCTTGCCTCCGGCGAGGTCGTCAAGAGCCCCATGCCCGGCAATATTCTCAAGATAAACGTCGTGCAGGGTCAGAAGGTCGAGGAGGGCGATGTGCTGCTCATCCTTGAGGCCATGAAAATGGAAAACGAGATCGTCGCCACCAAGTCCGGCACCGTCGCTCAGATCGTTGCGGCAAAGGGCGCAGTAGTCGAGACCGGTGCTCCTCTTGTCGTAATAGCGTAAGGAGGTAAGGGATGGACATTCTCGGTACTCTCCAAAAGCTTGCGCTTGAGTCCGGCTTCGCCGCGTTCGTGACTACCGACGGCGGCTGGAAAAACCTCATCATGATAATCATTGCCTTCGTGCTTCTGTACCTTGGCATAGTCAAAAAATTCGAGCCCCTGCTCCTGTGCGGCATAGCCTTCGGCTGCCTGCTCACTAACCTGAGCTACTTTGTCGGCATGGGCGAGAACGCGCTGTATCACCCCGAGCTGTGGGAGGCCTTTCTTGACGAGGCAAGCCCCTATTATCACAGCTACGGCCACGTTATGGCAAGCGCCGGACTGCTCGACTTTTTCTACATCGGCGTTAAGGCCGGCATCTACCCCTCGCTTATCTTCCTCGGTGTCGGTGCAATGACCGACTTCGGCCCGCTGCTTGCTGACCCCAAGAGTCTGCTCATGGGCGCATCGGCGCAGCTGGGCGTATTCGTCGCCTTCCTCGGTGCTATCGCACTGGGCTTTACCGGCCCCGAGGGCGCATCCATCGGCATCATCGGCGGCGCGGACGGCCCGACCGCAATATTCCTGACAACGAAGCTCGCTCCGCATCTTTTAGGACCTATCGCCATCGCGGCCTATTCCTACATGGCGCTCATCCCGCTGATCCAGCCGCCTCTTATGAAGCTGTGCACCACCAAGGAAATGCGCGAGGTGAAGATGGAGCAGGCCCGCGAGGTCTCCAAGACGGAGAAGATCATCTTCCCCATCGTCGTTGCGACCTTCGTCATTCTGCTTCTGCCCTCGACCGCTCCGCTGATCGGCTGCCTTATGCTCGGCAACCTCTTCCGTGAGTGCGGCGTGACCGACCGTCTGTCGGACACCGCGCAGAACGCGCTGATGAACATCGTCACCATCTTCCTTGCCACCTCCGTCGGCGCAACGATGGTAGCTCAGAACTTCCTGAGCGACAGCACGATCAAGATCATCCTCCTCGGCCTGTGCGCCTTCGCCGTTTCGACGATCGGCGGACTGCTTGGCGGCGTTGTGATGTACTACGCCTCCGGCAAGAAGATCAACCCCCTCATCGGCTCTGCCGGTGTTTCCGCCGTTCCCATGGCCGCACGAGTTTCTCAGGATGTCGGCAGAAAGTACAACAAGACGAACTTCCTGCTCATGCACGCAATGGGACCCAATGTTGCCGGCGTTATCGGCTCTGCTATCGCAGCCGGCTTCCTGCTGTCCGTATTCGGCGGCTGATAAGCCTTAAAAAACCTTCAAACGGTATGCATGTTGAAAATGCATACCGTTTTTTACGCAGAAATTACTTTCAATAAATTTCAGGCTGTCAAAAAACCTATACTGCTGAGAAAAAAGTATCCGCGCAGCAGGGGAGTTCGAGGGGGCAAGGCCCGCCTCGAGTTAGATTATAGCCATCAAAAACGCCTGATTCATCAGGCTTTTTGACGAGCGCAGCGAGATTTTTCGTGAAGCGCAAGCTTCACAAAAAATGTGGCGTTTTTTCAGCGTGCAAAGAAAGCCGCAGGCTTTTTTGACACGCTGGTTATAAATTTATCATAAATGCCTTGACTGCGCTCTTTTATTACTGTATGTTTGAGATGACCAAACGCAAAGGAGGCTGCTATATGCTGAATATCAAAGGACTGACAAAGCGCTACGGCGAGAAAACTGCTGTGGACGATCTCAGCCTGCACATTGCGGCGGGCACGATCTGCGGCTTTATCGGTCACAACGGCGCGGGCAAGACAACGACCCTCAAGTCCGTCGTGGGTATCCTCGATTTTGATGAGGGTGAGATACTGATAGACGGTGTTTCGATAAAGGACGATCCCATTGCCTGCAAGAGAGTGCTGGCTTACATACCCGACAACCCCGACCTGTACGAATATATGACGGGCATAAAGTACCTCAATTTCATCGCCGATATCTTCGGCGTGAGCCCCGAAGACAGGCGCGAGCGCATTGAAAAATACGCTTCCCTCTTTGAGCTGACAAACGACCTTGCGCAGCCTGTATCGGCCTATTCGCACGGCATGAAGCAGAAGCTTGCCATAATCTCTGCGTGGATACACGCTCCTAAGCTCATCGTCATGGACGAGCCCTTCGTCGGCCTCGACCCGAAGGCCGCGCACATACTCAAGGGCATGATGCGCGAGCTCTGCGATAATGGCGGCGCTATCTTCTTCTCGACCCACGTTCTTGAGGTCGCCGAAAAGCTCTGCGATCAGGTCGCCATCATAAAGGACGGCAGGCTCATACGCTCGGGTACCATGGCCGAGGTCAAGGGTGACGACAGTCTGGAGGAGGTATTCCTCGAGCTGGAGGACACGTCATGCTGAAAATACTTATCCGCAAGCAGATCTATGAGCTTAACAGCAGCTTTTTCTACGACCGCAAAAAGGGTACTGCCCGCTCGAAGATATCGAGCATACTGCTCATCGCGCTGTATGCGTTTCTGATGATCGTCGTCATAGGCGGCATGTTCACCTTCCTGTCGTATACCCTGTGCAGACCCTTCGTCGCACTCGGGCTCGACTGGCTGTACTTTGACATTATGACGCTCACGGCTCTGCTGCTCGGCATATTCGGCAGCGTTTTCAACACATATTCGAGCCTGTACAAGGCCAAGGACAATGACCTCATGCTCTCGCTGCCGGTGCCGGCGCGTTATATCCTCATCTCGCGTCTGACCGGCGTGTGCCTGATGGGGCTCATGTTCACCGCCGTCGTCATGCTGCCGGCCATAGTAGTTTATTTCATCATTGCAAAGCCTGCCCTCGCGGGCGTTGCCGGCTGCCTTCTGCTGACTCTGCTCGCCGCCGTGTTCGTATTCACGCTCTCATGCATCCTCGGCTGGGGCGTTGCGAAGATAAGCGTTCACCTTAAAAGCCGCTCGCTCGTCGTCGTTCTGCTCTCGCTCGTGTTCTTCGGCTTTTACTACTTTTTCTTTTTTAACCTCTCCGAGTATATGAACGCGCTCATTGCAAACGCAGCGGCGATCGGCGAGGAGGTCAGGAGCTCTGCCCATATCCTCTACATCATCGGGCGCTGCGGCGAGGGCGACCCTCTTTCGATGCTGTATCTCACGATAGCTGTTTCGGCGCTGTTTGCCGCGACCTGCTTTGCCCTGTCGCGCAGCTTCATAAAGATCGCAACGAGCTCCGACAAGACCGCAAAGCGCGTCTACCGTGCACGCACGGCGAAAATGCGCAGCAGCTCATCGGCTCTGCTGTTTAAGGAGAGCGCACGGCTGCTGTCAAGCCCGACATATATGCTCAACTGTGCCCTCGGCACGCCGCTGCTGATAGCAGCGGGCACTCTGCTGCTGATAAAGGGGCAGGAGCTGACGGACATTGCCGCCATGCTGCCTCTGCCTGACGGTCTGTGCGCTGCGATACTGTGCTTTGCCGTGTGCCTGCTGTGCTCGATCTGCGACCTGACCGCGCCCTCCGTTTCGCTCGAGGGCAGGAGCCTTTGGATAGCGCAGTCGCTGCCCGTGCGCCCGCAGGAGCTGCTGCGGGCAAAGCTTCGGCTGCACCTGCTGCTGACCGCCGTTCCGGCGCTGTACTGCTCTGTCTGCGTCTGCATGGTTTTCCGCCCCGACGCTCTGACAGCTGCGGCCTGCCTCGTGCTGCCGCCGGTATTCACGCTCTTTACCGCCGCGCTCGGCCTCATTGTGGGGCTTGAGCATCCTAACCTCAACTGGCAGAGCGAGACCTCCGTCGTAAAGCAGAGCGTAGGCGTTCTTGTCACGGTGCTCAGCGGCAATATCACGGCAGTGCTCGGCGGCTGCGGCTGCTATGTGCTGTCCTCAAGGCTCGGTACTGCAGCGGCGATCTGGCTCATCTGCGCAGCCTTTGCCCTTATCTCCGCCATTGAGCTTAAATGGCTGCTTAGAAAGGGCAGCGAGATACTCAGATATCTGTGATTATAAGTGAAACAAAATCAGCTCCCGCCTCTGGACGGGAGCTGATTTATTCAGTCAATATTTACATGCTTTCTTACGACCCTGTCGGTCAGAAACGCCAGCGCCATTTTTGCGGCATCAGGTATTATAAACGGCAGAACGCATATACCGAGCGCCGAGGCGTAGCTTATGGGCTTTGTAACGGAATAGACCTTGACAAACCACAGCGTTCCGAAGGCATAGCACAGGACAAGCCCCAGAATGAGCGAAAGCAGCTTCACCCAGAGCTTTTGACCCAAAAGCCGCTCGCAGAGCAGATAGCAAAGGCCGGTGAATATAAAGCCTATGATGTAGCCCCCGCTCGGTCCCATGAGCTTACCGACACCGCCGGCAAAGCCGGAGAACACCGGAAGTCCGACAGCGCCGAGCGCTATGTACACCGCAACAGCTATGCTGCCGCGTTTGCCGCCCAGAAGCAGCAGTGCCGTGAACACGGCATAGGTCTGCATGGTAAAGGGAATGGCTGCCGGAACCGACAGCCATGAGCAGACCGATATGAGCACCGCCAGCAGAGCGATGTAGGTCATATCCTTAGTCTTCAATTATCAGTACCTCAGAATGTTAAGATATTGCGGCGCTTATGCTCGCTTTTTGCATGCATACGCTGGATCTTTTCAAGCACCGCATCGTCTATTTTACCACCTTCGAGGTAAGTGTCAAGCTCTTTATAGCTGAATCCCATCTCGCTCTCATCGGTCTGTCCGTCGAACAGTCCGGCAGAGGGCGCTTTTTTAATGACGCACTCGGGAGCCTTCAGCCAGCGGAGAAATTCGTAGATCTCCGTAACTGTCAGGTCGTCGATGGGATTGAAGTCGCAGGCGCCGTCGCCCCACTTGGTGAAGTAGCCGACATAGCCCTCGCTGCGGTTGCCCGTTCCCGAAACAAGGCGGTTTTCCGAGGCTGCAACGGCGTACAGCGTCGCCATTCTCAGGCGCGGCGCGATATTCGCCTCGGCAGCGGCGGTGAGCTCTGTGACTCCGCTTGCCAGCACCGCCTTCTCCGCCTCCTTGACGGCGGAAAGATCGGCGTAGCGCGTTTCGATGCCGTACTGCGCGGCAACGGTCTCGCCGTCGCGCTTATCCATCTCGTAGTTTCGTGCGGTGCCGCAGGGCATGATGATGCCGACGGTATTGTCACAGGCAGCCTTGCAGAGGATTCCGACGAGCGCGGAGTCCTTGCCGCCGGAGTTGCCGTAGACTATGCCGTCGGCTCCGCTCTCGCGCACGGCGTAGCGGATGAACTGAACTCGCTGAAGGTATTCTTTTTCGTAATTTCTCATTTTACATCACCTTTCCTGTAAGCGCCGGTCAAAAGGCAGCGGCGTTTACTCCAGTGCAGCCTGCACAAAGCCCGCAAACAGCGGATGCGGCTTGTTTGGTCTGCTTTTAAATTCGGGGTGGAACTGCGCCGCGACGAACCAGCGGCAGGCAGGATTCTCCACCATCTCAACGAGCCTTCCGTCGGGGCTCAGGCCGACGGGCAGCAGCCCGCGTGCCGTGATCTCCTCGCGGAACGCATTGTTTACCTCGTATCTGTGGCGGTGGCGCTCGTGTATGAGCCCCTCGCCGTAGTATTTGTATGCCCTGCTCTCGGGCGAGAGCACGCAGGGGTATTTGCCCAGACGCATCGTGCCGCCCTTGGCTGTTATGCCCTGCTGCTCGGGCATGAGGTCAATGACAGGGTGCTGCGAGGAGGCCGTAAACTCAGCAGAGCTTGCATCCGTCCAGCCGAGGACGTGGCGGGCAAATTCTATGACGGCTATCTGAAGTCCGAGGCATATGCCGAGATACGGCACGTCGTTTTCGCGTGCGTATTTTGCGGCAAGTATCATGCCCTCGATGCCGCGGTCGCCGAAGCCGCCGGGCACGAGTATGCCGTCGCAGTCAGAGAGCATTGACTCTATATTGTCCTCGCTCAGCTCCTCGGAATCGACCCACTTTATATCCATCACCGCGTCGTTTGCAGCAGCCGCATGATTTAATGATTCCGCGACCGACAGGTATGCGTCGTGGAGCTGAACATATTTGCCGACAAGCGCGATCCTCACCTTGCGGTGAGCTCCCTTTATTCTTTCGACCATCGCCCTCCACTCGTCAAGCTCGGGCTCGGGGCATTCAAGGCCGAGCCTGCGGCAGACGACGGCGGACAGTCCCTCATGCTCCAAAAGCAGCGGCGCTTCATAGAGCGTGGAGGCCGTTGCGTTCTGAATGACGCATTCGGGCTCGACGTTGCAGAAAAGCGCTATCTTTCTGCGTATATCGTCGCTTATCGGCGCATCGGTGCGGCACACGAGGATATCCGGCTGTATGCCGACCGACAGCAGCTCCTTGACAGAGTGCTGCGTGGGCTTACTCTTGAGCTCGCCCGTGCCGGGGATCTGAACTATCAGCGGAACATGAATAAACAGTACATTCTGTCTGCCCTTTTCAACGGCTACCTGACGGATAGCCTCCAGAAACGGCTGGCTTTCGATATCGCCGACCGTGCCGCCTATCTCGCAGATGAGAACATCTATATTTTCGTCCTCCATGGCGTAAACGCTCTGCTTTATCTCGTCGGTGACATGGGGTATTATCTGCACCGTGCCGCCGAGATATCCGCCCTGACGCTCGCGGTTGAGCACATTCCAGTATATGCGGCCTGCGGAGACGGATGAGTTCCCGCTCAGGCTTTCGTCAACGAATCTTTCATAGTGGCCGAGGTCGAGGTCGGTCTCCGCGCCGTCGTCGGTCACGAACACCTCGCCGTGCTGATACGGGCTCATCGTGCCCGGGTCAACATTGAGATAGGGGTCGAATTTCTGGTTTTTAACGCGCAGTCCGCGCTGCTTCAAAAGTCTGCCGAGCGAGGCTGCGCATATGCCCTTGCCCAGCCCCGACACGACTCCGCCTGTTACGAATACATACTTCATTGTCATTTACTCTCTCTGATTTTAAAATTTATTAATTATATGTAAGCTGCCGAGGATTTTTGAGCCGGAAAAGGCTTTCCTTCGACGGAATATTTTCTGTATTCCGCCGAAGGAGCAGCGCATTTCAAGCCCTGATTTCTCACACGGAGAACAGCATGTCGTAATAGCTCGGGTACGGCCAGTATTCGACCGCCGTGAGCGTTTCGAGCTTATCGATGACGGTGCGGATATCCTCCATCTTGAGGAACACCTCATCGTGGTAATACTTCATCAGCTCTGCGTTGTCAACGCTCGGCGCGGTCTCCAGCGCACTTTTCAGGGAGACCATCTTGTCAAGCAGGCTCTCGTTTAAGCTGCTGAGCGTTCCGATGAACGCACTTTCAACGCGGCAGGGCACATCGGGCAGAGCCTTGCGCTTTTTGATGAGCGTTTCGCTCAATGCGGCGCTGTACTCGGAAACGGCATTGAGTATGCCGTGCTGCACCATGTCCACAAGCGTCTCGCCCTCTATTGCGATGACCTTGCAGTACTGCTCCATGTGTATCTCGTTGCGTGCTGCGATCTCGGACTTCGTGTAAACGCCGTACTTGGTAAGAAGCTCGACGTTCTTCGGCAGCATGTACTCGGGCAGCGCCATTGCGGAGTTCTTGAGGTTTTTAAGTCCGCGCTTTTCTGCCTCCTCGACCCAGCTTTCATCATAGCCGTTGCCGCCGAAGAGGATGCGGCCATGCTCGGTAAAGCTGCGCTTTATGAGCTCGTGCAGTGCGGAGGTGAAGTCGGGCGCTTTTTCCAGCTCGTCTGCAAATACGCACAGGGAGTCGGCAATAATGGTGTTGAGCACCGTCGTCGGACCCGCTATTGACTGGCTTGAGCCCGCCATGCGGAACTCGAACTTGTTGCCGGTGAAGGCCACTGGCGAGGTACGGTTGCGGTCGGTGGTATCCTTGGGGATCGGCGGCAGCACGTCAACGCCGATGCGCAGCGTGCTCTTGCTCTTTTCGGTGTAGCCGGTGTCGTTGACGATGGAATCGACGATGGCCTCGAGCTCCTCGCCGAGGAACACCGAGATTATCGCCGGAGGCGCTTCCTGAGCACCGAGGCGGTGGTCGTTGCCCGCGAAGGCGACAGAGCATCTCAGGAGCTCCTGATACTTGTCAACGCCGCGCACGAAGGCTGCGAGGAACAGCAGGAACTGTGCGTTCTGGCTCGGGGTCTTGCCGGGAGAGAAGAGGTTCTTGCCTGTATCCGTTCCGAGCGACCAGTTGTTGTGCTTGCCCGAGCCGTTTACGCCGGCGAAGGGCTTTTCGTGCAGCAGGCATACAAGACCGTGGCGGTCGGCGACCTTCTGCATGATCTCCATTGCGATCTGGTTCTGATCGTTTGCGGTGTTCGCGTCGGAGTACACCGGCGCCATCTCATGCTGAGCCGGAGCGACCTCGTTGTGGCGCGTTTTCGACAGAACGCCGAGCTTCCACAGCTCCTCGTCGAGATCCTGCATATACTCGGCAACTCTCGGGCGGATGGTACCGAAGTAATGGTCCTCAAGCTCCTGACCCTTGGGCGGCTTTGAGCCGAACAGCGTTCTGCCGCACAGTCTCAGGTCCTCGCGCTCGAGAAACAGCTCTTTATCTATAAGGAAATACTCCTGCTCGGGACCGACCTGCGCAATGACCTTCTGCGTATCTGTATCGCCGAACAGACGCAGTATTCTCAGCGCCTGACGGCTGACCGCGTCGCAGGAGCGCAGCAGCGGCGTTTTCTTATCCAGCGCCTCGCCGGAGTAAGAGCAGAACACGGTCGGGATGCACAGCGTCCCGTCCTTTATGAATGCAAACGCGGTGGGGTCCCACGCGCTGTAGCCGCGTGCCTCAAAGGTCGCACGCAGGCCGCCGGAGGGGAAGCTCGATGCATCGGGCTCGCCGCGCACAAGCTCCTTGCCGGAAAACTCCATTGTTATCGCACCGCCGCCGGCAGGTGAAATGAAGCTGTCGTGCTTCTCGGCGGTGATGCCGGTCAGGGGCTGGAACCAGTGAGTGAAGTGCGTTGCGCCGTTCTCGAGCGCCCACTGCTTCATGCCCTCGGCAATGCCGTCGGCTACTTCGAGAGTCAGGGGCTTGCCGTCGGAAAGGCACTTTTTCCATTCCTGGAAGTACTTCTCCTTGACGTATTTGCGCATGGTACGTTCGTTGAACACGCAGCTGCCGAACAGCTCGGGGATCTTCTTTACTTCTCTGCTCATGGTTTTTCCTCCTTTTATTTTCCGCTCGCGCCGTAGTTCTTGAGAACTCGTGCGGAGGGGTCGTCAACGTCACAGCCCGGCCATGTCTTGTTGGGCATCCAGAAATCCTTGACCATCTTCGCCTGACCGGGATAATATTTCTCGAAGATGTCTCTGTAAAGCAGGCTCTCCTTGGTAAAGGGAACCGCAAAATCGTATTTTTTGCAGCCCGAGGCAAAGGCCTCGTCGCTGTAAACGCTCTCGGCATACGCCTTGAGGTCATCGACCATCGAGTGGCCGACTGCGTCGGAAAACGCCGCCTTCTGCCGCCAGAGTATCTCGTCGGGCAGGATGCCGTCCTTTTCGAATGCGTGGCGCAGCAGGTATTTGCCCATGTCGTAGCTGTTCATCTTCAGCTTCGGATCAACGCTCATGACATAGCGGACAAAGTCGAGGTCGCCGAAGGGCACACGCGCTTCCAGCGAGTTTACGGATATGCAGCGGTCGGCACGCAGAACGTCGTACATATGCAGCTCGTCCACTCTCTTCTTCGCCTCGCGCTGGAACTCCTCGGCAGACGGGGCAAAGTCCGTGTATTTATAGCCGAACAGCTCGTCGGATATCTCGCCCGTGAGCAGCACACGCACATCGGTTTTTTCGTGTATCGCCTTGCAGCACAGGTACATGCCCATGCTTGCGCGGATGGTGGTTATATCATAAGTGCCGAGCATTGCGATGACCTCCTCGAGCGAGGAGATGACCTCGTCACGGGTCATGCTGACCTCCATGTGCTCGGAGCCTATAAACTCTGCGACCTTGCGGGCATACTTGAGGTCGATGGGATCCTGATCCATGCCTATGGCAAAGGTGCGGATCTTCTTGCCGAGCAGCTTTGCCGATATTGCGCACACAAGGCTCGAGTCCAGACCGCCGGACAGCAGGAAGCCGAGCGGCGCATCCGCGTCAAGGCGCTTTTCAACGCCCGCTATGAGCTTTTCGCGGATCTTGCGGCAGACGGTTTCGATATCGTCATCCGAGTATTCGGAAACGCTCGTGAGGTCTGCATAGCGCGTGAACTTTCCGCCGGCATAGTAGTGTCCGGGAGGGAAGGGCATGATCTCATCGCACAGACCCACAAGGTTTTTCGCCTCGCTTGCAAACATTATGCTGCCGTCGGAGTAATATCCGTAGTACAGGGGGCGTATGCCGATGGGGTCACGCGCAGCGATGAGCTCCTGCTTTTCGCCGTCGTAGATTATCATTGCAAACTCCGCGTCGAGCTTTTTGAACATCTCAAGCCCGTATTCGCGGTACATCGGCAGGATGATCTCGCAGTCGGACTCGCTCTTGAAGCTGTATTTTTTCTTCAGCTCCTCGCGGAGCTGTCGGAAGCCGTACAGCTCGCCGTTGCACACGACAGCGTCGCTGTCGAGGTAAAACGGCTGCATACCGCGCTCGTCCAGACCCATGATGGACAGCCTGTGGAAGCCCAGCACCGCGCCGGGCAGCGTAGCCATGCGCGTTGCGTCCGGCCCGCGTGATACCGTGCGGTCAAAATACTTTCTTACCGACTGAGCGTCAAGCCTGCTGCTTGTAAAACCAATGATTGAACACATAAAAAATGCACCTCCGAATTTTTTTGGGCAGCTATCCCTAAACTTTAGGACGAATAGCTGCAAATCCGCGGTGCCACCTAACTTATTGCCGAAGCAATCACTTTTACGGGCTCAAGCAAGCCCTCGTGCCTTAACGCCGCACTCCGCGTCTCACCTACTTGGGCTTCCCTGTTCAGCTTGCTGCTGATAAAGTGTTATTCACTCATCCTACGGCATCGGGATCGCACTGTCCCCGACTCTCTGCGGCCAAGCATATGAGCTACTTGTCTTCGTCATTGCATTTACGGTATTCAATTTAATAATCATTGCCCCATATAAAACTAAACTCTGCCGCATAGAGGAATGCGGCAGACTTCAGTTTTACAGATGAGAGAGCAAATGATTACAACGAATAAGGCTCGAATGGTGTTCAAGGAACTTCCTTGCTTCGACCTTATGGCGGTATATTAGCACAAGAAGATTGATAAATAAAATACATATACCATTGCGGTTGCCATATCGAAAAAATATGGTATAATAATTCTCATGCAAAAAAGAGAGGTACACAGATGGATCTTAGAACACTCAGATACTTCACGGTAGTCGCCGAGGAGCTGAATATAACTCACGCTGCCGAGAGGCTGTGCATGAGCCAGCCGCCGCTCAGCAATCAGATGAAGGCGCTTGAGGAGGAGCTCGGCACCGCGCTGTTCATACGCGGCAAGCGGCAGCTGCAGCTGACCGAGGCCGGCAGGCTTCTTGTGCTGCGCGCAACGCAGATACTCGACATGGCCGAAAAGACTCAGCACGAGATCATGAGTCTCGAGGGCGGCATGAGCGGAACGATAAACCTCGGCATCGTCGAGGGACGCGCCCCGTTTCTCACCGCACGCTGGATATCCGGCTTCAAGGAGGAGTTTCCGAACGTCAGGTACAGTATGTGGAACGGCAGCAGCGACGATGTGCTCGACAGGCTGCGGCAGGGGCTTGTTGACCTTGCTGTCATTGCAGCGCCCTATGACACCGAGCATCTTGAAGGACTCACAGTCGGACGCGGACCGTGGGTAGCGATAATGTCGCGCTCAAACGAGCTGGCAAAGCTCCCAGGCGACAGCATTCCGCTTAAATGCCTTGACGGAAAGCCCCTGATAGTGCCGAGCCGCCCCTCGCGCATCGACTCGATACGCGCATGGTTCACCGAGGCAGGCATAGAGCCGAACATAATATGCACGCTCTCAAACTATATCGACGCTGTCGCGCTCTCGGAGCTCGATGTCGGCATAACCATATTCCCCCGCACGACCTACACGCCGAACGATCTGCTGGTGACAAAGATAATAACGGGCTCGGCACGGCAGCTTGAATATGTGCTCGTCCGCATGAAAAACCGCGAGCCGTCGGAGCTCATGACGGAGTTTATAAACTTCGTGCGCGACACCGAGGACACCTTTGCCGATGAGCCCAGCTTCAGCGAGATACTCAAAAACGAATATGTCCCGCCCGAGGACACACCGTATCTGTAGGGCGCTGCCGAAAAAGGATTTACAAGGCGCATTGCTTAGTATATAATATTACAGTTACAGCTAATTTTTTTGAGGAATGATCATAATGATAGAATTTGAAGAATACAAGGGAAAACTCAACGGCTTAAAGCCGACGCTCGACTCGCTGCGCGAGGCACTGCACCTTGAGGCCGCCGAGAAGGAGATCGAGGAGCTCGAGGGTCAGAGCGCACGCGACGGCTTCTGGAACGATGTTGAGAACTCCCAGCGCGTGCAGAAGCGCTTAAAGCAGCTCAAGAGCAAGGTCGAGAACTATCAGAAGCTCTGCTCCGGCTGGGACGATCTGATGACGCTGTGCGAAATGGCCATTGAGGAGGACGACGACTCCATGCTGCCCGAGCTCCAGAGCGATTATGCCGAATTTGAAAAGAAGCTCGAGGAGACGCGCCTTGGCACGCTGCTCACCGGCGAGTACGACGCGAACAACGCCATTCTCACCTTCCACGCCGGTGCGGGCGGCACCGAGGCTCAGGACTGGACACAGATGCTCTACCGCATGTACAACATGTGGGCCGACCGCCACGGCTACACGGTCAAGCTCATGGACTATCTCGACGGCGACGAGGCCGGCATAAAGAGCGCGACGATCATGATCGAGGGCGAGAACGCCTACGGCTTCCTCAAGAGCGAGCACGGCATCCACCGCCTTGTGCGCATATCGCCGTTTGACTCCTCAGGCCGCCGCCACACCTCCTTCTCCGCCGTTGAGGTCATGCCCGAGATCAGCGATGACAACGAGATCGAGCTGCGCGACGAGGACATCAAAATGGACGTTTACCGCTCCTCCGGCGCGGGCGGCCAGAAGGTCAACAAGACCTCCTCCGCCGTTCGTCTGACCCATATTCCGACCGGCATAGTCGTGTCCTCACAGGTCGAGCGCAGCCACTTCCAGAACCTTGAGAACTGCCGCAACATGCTTCGCGCCCGCCTTGCAGAGATCAAAGAGCGCGAGCATCTTGAAAAGATCAGCGACATCAAGGGCGTTCAGCAGAAGATCGAATGGGGCAGTCAGATCCGCTCATATGTTTTCATGCCGTACACGCTTGCAAAGGATCACCGCACGGGCTTTGAAAACGGCAATATCCAGAACGTCATGGACGGCGATATAGACGGGTTTATTAACGCCTTCCTCGCCATGCGCGCCGCCACCTAATTTTTGGAGGCGCATTTAGGCTGTACTTATACGGAGATTGCGGTGTCCCGACCGTAAACAGCGGAGGAAACCGCAGCGAGCCGTTAGCCGTTAGCTGTTAGCTATCGGTATTCGCTCGGAGAGCGAATGAAATTTAAATTTTGCGGCGTAGCCGCAACCTTGTCGCTCGTAGGGAACAGGCTTGCCTGTTCCGCTTGTGGTGTTTATCTGCGCACCGAAATAGCCATACCCTTGTCCGTTTGCACCATACTAGAACCAGACACGAAACGACAAAAGACAGCTTGGATTAAACATCCGAGCTGTCTTTTCAGCATTTAATATAGATATTAGTACCGACTTCACGGAACAGGCAAGCCTGTTCCCTACAAGGATTGGCGGTAGTTTCGGTCGGGCGCAAGCAGCAGCATCTTGCTTAATCTTCATGCGAAATGCCCGCCACGGCGAGTGGCCAGGCAAGCCCGTTCCCTACGGAGAATGGCGCAGCTTTTGAGAGGCTGCACAAACACTGCACCGCACCCACGGGATGCGAAACGTTTTTATTTCCTCCAATGTTTCGATACCGTGCTGACGCAATAAGCGTATAGGTAGGTGCGTCAATGCGCCTCCGAAAAGTCGCGGAAGAGGAGGGATATGCACCACAGCGCCGCAAGAGCCACGAGTGTGTATATTACGCGGCTCACGGCGGCTGTCTGCCCGCCGCAGAGCCATGCGACGATGTCGAACTTGAACAGGCCGACACTGCCCCAGTTGATGCCGCCGATGATTGTCAGAGCAAGCGCGATACGGTCGATTATCACTTGAAAACACTCCTTTCGCGCTTAGTGTTCCCGAAGCGGAAAGAAATATTTTCGAAAAAATTTCCCTTCGACAAAAGTAGTGCTTTTTCGCTCTTTACAAGGCGCGGCAGACATTGTATTATCTGAGTACAGCTTATCCAATAGGTCTTGCAAAGCAAGGCCGCGGCTCATATCTTTATCCCACAACCCTGTTTTGCAGGCCGTTTCTGCGGCCTGCACTTTTTATGCCGTCTGTTCCTCGCGCAGAAGGAGCCGGTCGAGCAGCTGCGCGAGCACGGCGGCAAGCCGGTCGAGGCGGCAGCGCTCAAACAGCCTCTGGCGCAGGTATTCTATAAGCGTGCACGCGGCATATATCGCTGCCGCGCAGCCGAGCTCGCACGGCAGCACGAGCACGGGACTCAGGCCGCCGATGAAGCTGAAGCCGCCAATTATATAGCTGCTCCAGATGAAGGTGCTGACATGGATGAGATACACGCCGAAGGAGGTCGAGCTCAGGAATTTTGCCGTGCCCGCAAGCCTGTCGGGAACGCGCAGCTGGCAGAATGCGCACAGCAGCGCGACCGAGCACGCAAGCACCGTCGGCGAAAGATAGTTGACAAGCAGCACGCTCTCGCGCATAAACAGCGCCTGCCACAGCAGCATGACAGCAACCGAGGCAAAATATACGAGTACAAAAAATTTGATCCCTGCACGCTCATACAGCTTATCGAGCTTCACGCATGCGCCGGCAATGTACAGCGCTGCGAGCCACACGGCGCTGTAGCCGGCGGCAAGCGGCATGACAGCAAGCGGTCTGAACGTGGGCAGCAGCGACATGAAAACAAAGATCGCCGCCAGCAGCATTTTTCTGCCGCGCCCGTCCAGCGCGTTAAGCATTGCGTTCAGAAATGGCGTGAAGAAAAACATGATGAAATACGCTGTGAAGTACCAGTATTTCGAAGTCAGCACAGGAAAGAACGCCGAGGCCACAAACTTCAGCCCGATCTGTCCGGGTATGAGTATGTACCACGCAGCCGCCGTCACCACGGCGTAAAACGTGACCTGCATCCACAGCGCAGCTATGCGCCCCGGCCGGAACGCACGTCCGGCCATCAGAAAGCCCGTTGCAAGCGCGAAGCAGTCAACGCAGCAGTACGATGCCGACTGTGCAAGGTCGGCTATCCACCACTGGGCAGAGCCCGGCACACTGCCGCTCAGCGCTCCGCCCGCCGTATTGATATGCAGCAGCACGACGAGGAACATGGCCAGCGACTTGAACAGGTCCACCCCCCACTCCTGTTTTTGGGACTCACTTCTCTGCCCTCGCTTTCGCGGCGGAAATGATGTTTTTCATAAGCATTGCGCGGGTCATCGGGCCCACTCCGCCGGGCACGGGTGTTATCCAGTCCGCTTTTTTCTCGACCTCGTCGAAGCACACGTCGCCGAAGAACTTACCCGTTTCGGGGTCACGGTTCATTGCAACGTCTATGACCGCAGCGCCGGTCTTGACCATGTCGCCCGTTATGAGCCTCGGCGAGCCGGCGGCGACAATGAGGATATCCGCCTGCCGCGTCATTGCGGCGAGGTCCTTTGTGTGCCGGTGGCAGTAGGTCACCGTTGCGTCGGCGTTGAGCAGCATCAGCCCCATCGGGCGGCCAACGATATTGCTGCGTCCGACCATGACGCAGTGGCTGCCGTCGGTCGGGATGCCGTATTCGCGCAGCATCTCCATGATACCCGCGGGCGTGCACGGCGTGAGCGTACCCTCGCCCGTGACCATGCGGCCAACGTTTATCGGGTGGAACGCATCCACGTCCTTCTCCGGCGCTATCGCGTTTATGACCGCACGCTCGGATATCTGCTCCGGCAGTGGGAGCTGCACCAGAATGCCGTCAACCGCGTCGTCGCTGTTGAGCTCGTCGATAAGACTGAGGAGCTCCGCCTCCGACAGCGTGTCCGGCAGGTCGAAGCGGCGGCTGTCGATGCCGCATTTTGCGCAGTCGCGCTCCTTGTTGCGCACATATATCTGCGATGCGGGATCCTCGCCCACGAGCACCGCCGCAAGGCAGGGTCTCCGCCGCATTTTTTCCGCTTCCGCCCTGACCTGTGCGCAGATCTTCTCCGAAAGCTTTTTTCCATCAATCAAAACAGCCATCTTTTCAGTAGCGAATTAACGCTTCTCCTATACATATATTGCGGTATCCCGACCAGCAGCTGCGCAGGAAACCGAAAGACTCACGTATTCCGCAGGTGCGGCAAAAGCTTTGTTCGTCCCGCTTGCTGAAGCTTCTGCCGCAGCGAAATTGCCGCAGCCTTGTTGATTGCAGATAACGGACGCAGTATTTAAGCTGCTGCCCCGCAACGCTGCACCGCACCCACGGGATGCGAAACGTTTTTATTTATTCCATTGCTTCGATACCGTGCACCCGCAGCGCTGCACCGCACCTGCGGGACGCGAAACGTTTTTATTTTCTCCAATGTCTCCGGTCGGGACACCGCAATATGCGTATCCGTAGCTGCGTCAATGCGCCTCTAAAACTACTCGTTTGGGTTCAGGGCGTAGCTGCTGAGGTCTATGCGTATCTCCGTGCCGCGGTCGGGCTCGGAAACGGCGGATATACGGTGGCCGAGATTATTGCAGACCCTGCGGCACAGATACAGGCCGAGACCGCTTGCCCGCAGGTCGCTGCGCCCGTTGCGTCCCGTGTAGCCCTTCTCAAAAATGCGCGGCAAATCCTCCGGCGCGATGCCTATGCCGGTGTCGCGTATGCAGAGGGTCTTGGGCGCGTCGAGGTATATCCTCACACTGCCCTCGCGTGTGTATTTCAGCGAGTTTGAAAGCACCTGCTCAAGGACGAAGGCCAGCCACTTCTCGTCGCTCACGACCCTTACTCCCGTCGGCTCAAGCTCAAGGCTCAGGCGCTTTGAGATGAACTCTCCGGCAAATTTCTTCACCGAGCGGAGTATGATCGGGTCGAGCTCAAGCTCGCGTATGACATAGTCGCTGCTGTCGGAATCGAGCCGGAGATATACCAGCGCCATCCCGACATACTGCTCTATGCGTCCCAGATCGGACGACAGGCGGCGCGACTCGGGCGAATCGAAGCTTTGCAGCGTCAGGCGCATCGACGCGATCGGCGTTTTTATCTGATGCACCCACACGGTGTAATAGTCTATCGCATCGCTCCGGCGGCGCTGCGCACTGAGGCTGAGCCTTTCGCTGCTGTCGGCCAGAAGCGCAATAATGCGGCGGTAATCGGCATCGTCTATGCTCCGCACGGGCGGCAGCATTTTCTCGTCTGCGGCGCTGAGCTCCGTGAGCAACTGAAACTCCGCATGGCGGCGCTTTACGCGCATAAAATCAACGATGACGAACGCTGCCGCCGCCACAAGGCAGAGCAGCGCCGGATACACGACCGCAAGCAGCGGCAGCTTGTACAGCGCAAAGCTCACGGCAAACAACGCCGCTGCGCCGAGGGCTGCGGCGATGAGCCGGATATGCTCCCTGAGATATGCGAAAAACAGCTTCATTTTTGCCTCACTCCACGATGTATCCCACTCCGAATCTCGTCGAGATAAAGCCCTCGAGTCCTGCGGCATCAAGCTTTTTGCGCAGTCTGCCGACATTGACGGTGAGGGTGTTCTCATCGACAAAGCTGTCGGTCTCCCAGAGCTTTTCCATGAGCTTTTCACGGCTGACGACCTTGCCGCGGCTGCGCATGAGGCACAGCAGGATGCGGTACTCGTTCTTGGTCAGAGCAATGCTCTGCCCGCGGTAGCTCAGGCAGCTGTCGTCCATGCTCAGAATAGCGCCGCGATGCTCGATGACGGGCATACCCGGCGCAAAATCATAGCTGCGGCGCAGCAGCGCATGTATCTTGGCCATCGCAACGCCGCCGTCAAAGGGCTTGGCAATAAAATCGTCCGCGCCCATGCTCATGGCCATGACGATGTTCATATTATCCGAGGCCGAGGATATGAAAATGATCGGCACCTTGGACACGGCGCGTATCTCGCCGCACCAGTGGTAGCCGTCGAAAAACGGCAGGCCGATATCCAGCAGCACGAGATGCGGCTGGAGCTCGGCGAACTCGCCCATTATATCGCGGAAATTTTCCGCGCATCTGGCCTCCAGCCCCCAGCTCTCGGCCTGACGCACGATGCCCTCGGCGATACCCTGATCGTCCTCGACTATATAAATGCGGTACATTTAATCTTCCTCAAAAAGCTCCTCGGCAAGCTCGGCGGCATCCTCTACACAGCCGCGGCAGGATCTCAGAACAACGCCCGTGTCCCTGCCCTTGAGCTCGCGGCAGAGCACCGCGCCGTTTTTCGCCTCAAAGCGGCGCAGGAGCTCGGCAGCCTTGTCCGCCGCCGCACCGTCGAGCGCAGCCGGATCGTCGGCCTTGTACTGCCCCTTTGCCATGTTCATCGCGGCGACCGCACCCAGCAGTGCGCCGCAGTATTTATACGCTCCGCCGCCGTAGCGCCGTGTGAGCGCCTTCATCTCGTCCTCGCCTATTCCGGCTCTGTCGCAGAACGCGCAGCCGACAGCCATTGCGCAGTTGCAGCCCGAGGCATGGTACTGCGCGGCAAGCTCCTTTTTGCTCATAGTCTTTTCCTCCGCAGTTAAGGTTAATTATATGTAAGTATATATTAAACTATTGTCTCCGCGCTGTCAAACAGCAGATAGAATCGCTCTGTTTGTATTGACACAGAGCTTTGGACATAATATACTAATCTCAATGATAAAAGATAGACGAACTTATAATTTTTTAATATTAAAATATATACTGTGGAGGGGACAATGAAAGATTTACAGCACCTTATCTACTTTGAGCACCTGCTCGACGAGGCGGCGAACGAGCTCGTCATGCAGGCTGTGTCGGAGGGGCGGAAGGCCGTGGGCTACACCTGCTATCATATGCCGGAGGTATTGCTCAACCTTGACAACTGCTTTTCCGTCCGAATGCGTGCGCCGCGCACGGGCTCGCTGGAGATATCGACCTACTACATGACGAACTATCTCTGCGGCTACGCAAAGGCGCTTGTCGAACGCGGCATCGAGGGCGGCTACAATTTCCTGTCGGCGCTCGCCGGCGGCGAGACCTGCACCGAGATGAACCGCACGCTCGAGCATTTTGAGCTGCTCCAGCTCGTGAAGAACGAGAATTTCTTCGTTTCCTTCATCGACGTGCCCTTCAAGGTAACGCCGCACGGCCTTGCGCACTACAAAAATCAGCTCACTAAAAAGGTTCTCGAGCCGCTGCACGAGAGATACGGCACGGACATATCCGACGCAGCCATACGCAGGGCTGTCGCCGAGCACAACGAGGTCTGCCGCATCATCGCCGAGATCGGCGAATACCGCAAGCTCCCGAATCCCCCGATAACGGGCTACGAGTTCCACGTTCTGTGCCTTGTCTCCTACTGCTGTCCGAAGTATCTTATTGTGGATAAGCTGCGCCAGACGCTTGAGGAGGTCAAGAGCCGCGCAGTTGACGCAAAGCCCGCGCACCGTGCCCGCGTCGTCGTCGTCGGCAGTGAGATCGACGATCTTGACTTCACGCGCACCGTTGAGCAGTCGGGCGCGCTGATCGTAGCCGACCGCTTCTGCTTCGGCTCCTTCCCTGGCAGGCAGGAGATACCGCTCACGGACGACGAGCCCGCGCTCGACCAGATCTGCCGCTTCTATCAGCAGACGAGCCAGTGCCCGCGCTACATGTCGCAGGACAAGGTGCATGGCCGCTACGACTTTGTCGATAAGCTTGCACGCGACTATAACGCACAGGGCATCATATACGAGCAGATGAAGTTCTGCGAATTCTGGGGCTACGAAAGGGCGCTTGCCTCGCACGTCATGACGGAGCTGTACAGCTACCCGACCGTCTGCGTTGACAGGGAGTACACGGGCAACGCCTCCGGCCAGCTGCGCACCCGCGTTCAGGCCTTTGTCGAGAGCCTTGAGATAAAACAGATACACAAGGAAAAGGGAGGGCGCTGACATGACGGAAAAAGCGAGAAACACGGGGCTGAGCTACATAGACAAGACCGGCGTTCGCCGCTGGCGGGAGTGGCGCGGCATTAAGGATACGCTCATCGACTACGGCTGGTGGTGCGTCATGTGGAAGGACATGATAAAATTCGTCCTCCAGTCGCCGCTTCAGGTCGTCAAGGGCATCTGGCGCTACCGCTGGATGCTGACCTACCTCACGCTGCCGCAGTTTATCGACCGCCAGCTTGAGGGTATGCGCGGCGTACAGCTCAGGGTCGGTCACCTGCTGTACGATATCATCATAAAGCACACCATCGACATCATCGCCGAGAGCTTCAACGCCGACCAGCACATCGGCGGCAAAAAGTCGCTGGCTGACCGCATCGTCTGCTTTGACGAGCTCGTTCCGACCGAGCTCATGGCGGGCTTCCCGAATCTCATCGGCATACCCGTGCAGACCATACCCATCTTCCTGTCCTCGATGATAAACCAGCAGCTGCCGCCGGTATATCTTGACGCTATTGAGAACTTTGGCGTGCCTGCCGACGTGTGTCCCCTGCCCTCAGCCGAGGCCGGCGTTGCAGCCGAGGGGGATTACCCCATTTTCGGCAAGTGCTTTATCGCCTGCAACATGCCCTGCGACGGCAGCATCATGACCACCTCGTTCCAGGACCGCTATTTCAAGCTGCCGACCTACTGCCTCGGCGTTCCGCTGCGCTATAACGACGATGTTGATGCGCAGGACTACGCCGTTGAGGAGCTGCGCGGCTGCATACGCTTCATTGAGGAGCACACGGGCGAGAAGTTTGACTGGGACGCATTCGCAAAGGCGCTCGAGAGCTACAACGAGGTCACGCGCTTCCACCTCGACCTGTGGGAGATAAACCGCACCGATTATCCTCAGGTGACCGGCGCTACGCCGTGGCTGTACCGCATGTACAGCTATCACCTGCACGGCGGCATGGACGAGCGCTTCAACAAGACCGATAAAAAGGTACACAAGCTCATGACCTCAGCTTACGAAAAGCGCCTGCCCTGCTCGGCTGAAATGCGGCACAAGGCGCTGGTCTGGTCGTGTCCGGCAAACTACTACACGAACTTTGCAAACTGGCTCGAGCAGTGCTGGGGCATCGTGTCCGTCATGGATATGGAAACGCATATCTCGCAGGTCATTATCGACACCTCCACGCCCGAGTCGATGCTCCGCGGCGTTGCGCTGACCTATCAGCGCGCCACCATGCGCAAGCACACCAAGGGCGGCTTCCGCAACGCCGTCGATGAGATGTGGCGCGTGGCCGAGGAGTATAATGTCGATACCATCATCATGTACGACCAGATATCCTGCAAGGGCATGGACGGACTTCAGGGCATCTTCGACGAGCAGGCCCGTGAACGGAACATCAATTTCATCTGGGTGCAGCAGGACCTCATGGACCCGCGCACGATCTCGCGCCGCGATATGCGCCGGCAGGTCAACCAGTATATGCAGAGCGTCCTGCGCGAAACGCCCGTCGATCCCACCCTCCTCGACTTCGACGACTGCGAGGCTTTTTAGTGGCGCATTGAGGCTGCACCTATACGGAGGGTGCAGGTGCACGGTATCGAAACAATGGAGGAAACAAGAACGTTTCGCCTCCCGCGAGCTGTTAGCCGTTAGCGGTTAGCTGTTAGCCGAATGTATTCGCTCTCCGAGCGAATCAGCGTGTCAAAAAAGTCTACAACTTTTTTGACACGCTTCAAAAACGCCACATTTTTCGTGAAGCGAAAGCTTCACAAAAAATCTCGCTTCGCTCGTCAAAACGCCTGATAGCTCAGGCGTTTTTGATGGCTATAATCTAACTCGAGGCGAGCCTTGCCCCCTCGAACTCCCCCGCTGCGCGGATATCTCAACGCAGCAGCATAGGTT
>CAVGXR010000006.1:0-31902 GCA_963633225.1 Collinsella aerofaciens | reverse complement strand
GAGGCGCTCAGGAAAGCGGACTTCGCGCCGGAACGGAGGCCATGCCGCAGATAGCGGCCTTCGGCACGGCAGCCGAGATTGCCTCTGCCGGCATGGAGGATAATTGCCGGAAAATGGCCGCTCTGCGCACTATCGCAGCCGATACGATCTGCGCCGGCATACCCGAGGCGCTTGTCATAGGCGGCGGAGCTCCGCATATACTGAGCGTATCGCTCCCCGGCTGGCGCAGCGAAGTGCTGATGAACTTCCTTGAAGCCGACGGCATTTTCGTTTCGCGCTCCTCGGCCTGCAAGAAAGGCGGGCGCAGCCATGTGCTCGAAGCGATGAAGCTTCCGGCACAGGTCATAGACGGCGCTGTCAGGATAAGCTTTTCGCGCTACAGCACCGAGGACGACGTTCTCGCCCTGTGCGCATCCCTGAAGCGTGCGCACGATACGCTGGCACACAGATAAAAGCGCAAATTTCAAGGCTGCATCCGATCGGGTGCAGCCTTTTCCTTTACTTTTTCCCGTCTCCGTCCTTCTTTGACCTGCGCTTCGGCACGGGCCGGAGCGTTTCGGGATCTATATAATCGAGGTTCATATATTCGTTTGCGTCGGTCGGGAGCTTGTGCCGCTTGAGCTTGCGGTCAATGAGCATCGTGAGCGCCGTGTATATAATGACGAACACGGGAACGCCCAGCAGCATACCCCAGAAGCCGAATATTCCGCCGAACAGGACGATCGAAAACAGCACCCAGAAGCCGTTTATGCCGATCGACGTGCCGAGGATCTTGGGCCCTATGACGTTGCCGTCAAGCTGCTGGAGCACAAACACGAAGATGATGAACCACAGGCACATCTTTGGGTCCACCAGCAGTACCAGAAGCGCCGAGGGCACGGCTCCGATAAAGGGGCCGAAGAAGGGTATGACGTTCGTAACGCCGACGATGACCGATATCAGCAGCGCGTAGGGCATTTTGAGCAGCAGGCAGCCGAGGTAGCACAGCACGCCTATTATCGCGCTGTCAAGCAGCTTTCCGCTTATAAAGCCCATGAAGGTCTTGTCCGCAAAGCGCAGAGCCGAGGTTATATGCATTGCGTGCTCGGGAGAAAAGATGCTGTAGAGTATCTTTCTGTAGTGCGCAATGAAGGCTTCCTTATTGAAAAGGATGTACACCGAAACGATAATGCCGATGACGACATTGTAAAGCCCCTTGAGGACATAGAACACGCCGCTCGTGATGTTCGTGACTACGTTTTCCATGCTCGGCAGGAGGGTATTTGTGCCCCACTTTGTCAGCGCCTCGGTCAGGTTTCCGAATATCTTTGTCGCATACTGCTCGATCTCGGGATAATCCTTGAGCAGGTTGTCTATCGCAGAATAGGCCGTGTCGAAATACGACGGGCTGTTTGTTACGATGGCCGATATGCTGTCGTACACCTGCGGGACGATGAGATAAAACAGCGCGGTGATTATAAGCAGCATGACGATCTCGGCAAGGATCAGCGACAGCACACGCGGCAGCTTGCTGTCTTTTTTTATGCGCGGCTTTGTTTTATTCATCCGCGCCGCAAGCGGCTTGAAGAGCCTGCGCTCGTACATCATCATCGACGGGATGAGAAGATACGATATGACAAGGCCCCATATAAAGGGGCTGAGTATGCCCATGAGCTTGCCCATGGCATCCAGAGCATTGCCCAGATAGTCAATGCCGAAATAAAACAGGACTCCGGCCGCTATAACGGCAAAGGCCGTCACGCCCCATGCGATATACTGTGAATATTTATGCTTATTTTCCAAAGCCTTCACCCCCTGTGATTTGTATATTACTATCTCCTGTGTTCATCGTCAATAATTAAAGCGTAAATTTGCCGTAAAAGTTGTTATGTAAACCAAATTACTGAATATTACGCGCCTGCCTATGTTGAAAACTCTGTTGAAAATGTTCAAAACCCATTGATATTCAATATGTTTTTCCGCATCTGTCAGCAATCGAAAATTCATTTTTTGTCGAATAAAGCATAATTGCGCAACCTGAGGAGTCCCGCCGCCGGCTTCCGTGCATCATTGCGGGAGACATGCATAGGCTTTACCGGAGGTGTTTGACCCATGAAGAAATTAATATGCACGGCGCTGTGCCTTGCCATGCTGACGGCTCCCGTGTACGCCGCGGGCACGCTTTCAGACGGCGATATCGAGGTCTCCGCGCCCTCGGCGGTGCTCATGGAAAAGGTGACGGGCGAGGTCATATACGAAAAGGCCCCGCACGAACAGCTGCCGCCGGCAAGCGTTACGAAGATCATGACGATGCTGCTCATCGTTGAGGCGATAGAGCGCGGCGATATGAGCCTTGAGGACACGGTCACGGCATCAGAGCGTGCGGCCTCCTTTGGCGGAAGCTGCGTGTATCTCGAGCAGGGCGAAAGGATGAGCGTCGGCGAAATGCTCAAATGCATCTGCGTTGTCTCGGCAAACGACTGCGCCGTAGCCATGGCCGAGCACCTGTGCGGCTCGGAGCAGGCCTTTGTTTCGCGCATGAACGAAAGAGCGCAGCAGCTCGGCATGAAGGACACCGTTTTCAAAAACTGCACCGGCCTTTTCGATGACGACGGGCACTATACGAGCGCCTACGACGTAGCCGTCATGAGCCGCGAGCTCATAAGCCACGACCTGATAAAGCAGTACAGCAGCATCTGGATGGACAGCATACGAAACGGCGAGTTCGTCCTTTCCAACACAAACAAGCTCGTGTACTACTACGACGGCTGCACGGGGCTCAAGACCGGCTTCACGGAGAAGGCCATGTACTGCCTTTCGGCCACCGCCGAGCGCGACGGAGTCGAATACATCGCCGTCATCATGCACGCGGATTCCTCCGACGAGAGAAACTCCGATGCCAAGGCGCTTTTAAACTATGGCTTTGCAAACTTCCGCCTGCTGCCGCTGCGTGCTCCCGACGTTCTGCCGCCTGTTCGCGTGAGCCTCGGCGAGGCCGGCAGCGTCCAGCCCCTGTATGACGGTGCGCAGGCCGCACTTGTTCCCAAAAGCGGCACTGGTGAGCCGAGCTACGAGATAGACCTGCCGGAGCTTCTGACAGCGCCGGTATACAAAGGTCAGAGGATAGGGACACTGAACGTTTCCCTCGGCAACGGGCAGCGCTGCTGCGTGCCGCTCGTGGCTGATGCCTCCGTTGCCCGTGCCGGCTTCTGCGCGACGCTGCTCGAGCTGCTGAAAAGTTACATTGTACTGGGTTAATTGCTCCACTTTTGTGTAAAATTTGTGTTAAAATTGCGTATCATTCCCCACCTCGACATATTGTCCTTGCTTTTTCATACAGCAGGTGTATAATATAGGATTATAAAATGTATAAAATGACACGGAGGGATAATCATGGTCAAGGTCGATCTATCGGGAACTTCCGCCTTTTTTGACCCTGCGGAGCTTGACTTCGCCTCTGCCGCGGCGGCACACAGGACGCTCAGCGACAGGAGCGGGGCAGGCAGCGAATTTACGGGCTGGACGGAGCTTCCGCAGCGCATACGCGACGGCGAGCTCAAGGCCATACTCGCCGCGGCACAGCGCATACGAGGCCGCTCAAAGGCGCTCGTCGTTATCGGCATAGGCGGCTCATATCTCGGCGCACGCGGCGCGATAGAGCTCCTGCGCCCCGTTCCGTCGGAGAACGATCCGAGGATATTCTTCGTCGGAAACGGACTTTCGCCCGATGCTCTGAGCGATACGATAGCTCAGCTCGGCGACATGGATTTTGATATAAACGTCATATCCAAATCGGGCACGACTCTGGAACCGGCGCTGGCCTTCCGCGTTTTCAGAGGGATGCTGCGTGAAAAGTACGGCGCTGCCGCAAAAAAGCACATTTTCGCAACGACCGACGCACATCGCGGTGCGCTCAAGTCTCTGGCCGATGCTGAGGGCTGGGAGTGCTTCGTCGTTCCCGACGATGTCGGCGGAAGATACAGCGTCCTGTCGGCGGTCGGCCTGCTCCCGATGGCGGTCGCGGGCATCGACATAAAAACGGTCATAAACTCGGCTATCATCGCATTTAAGGAGCTCGACCTGCGCTCGCCGGAAAATCCGGCCTGGCAGTACGCGGCGGCGAGGCAGTATCTCTACGGTCACGGACGCAGCATCGAGATACTCGGCTGCTATGAGCCCTCGTTCCGCTTCATGGCCGAGTGGTGGAAGCAGCTCTACGGCGAGAGCGAGGGCAAAAACGGCATAGGCATCTTCCCCGCCTCTGTCGAGTTCACCGCCGATCTGCACTCGATGGGTCAGTACATACAGGATGGGCCGCGCACGCTGATGGAAACCATCGTAAGCTTTGAAAAAACGCGCAGCAGCGTTTCCGTTCCCTTTGAGATGGGCGATCCCGACGGGCTCAATTACCTTGCGGGAAAGGATTATGCGGACATCTGCCGCACAGCCTGCGACGCGGTGAAGGCCGCGCACATATCCGGCGGTGTTCCGAACATCGGCATAAGCGTTCCGGCACGCGACGAGGTTGGCTTTGCCGAGCTCGTATGCTTCTTTGAGCTTGCCTGCGCTATCTCCGGCTATATGTCGGGCGTGAACCCCTTCGATCAGCCGGGTGTCGAGGCTTATAAAAAGAATATGTTCAAAATGCTCGGCAAGCCGGGCACATGACAGTCTGAGCACGAGGACGAAATTTCCGTCCTCGTGCTTTCAGCGTGTCAAAAAAGTCTGCGGCTTTTTTGCACGCTGAAAAAACGCCACATTTTTTGTGAAGCTTGCGCTTCACGAAAAATCTCGCTGCGCTCGTCAAAACGCCTGATAAATCAGGCGTTTTTGATGGCTATAATCCAATTCGAGGCGGGACCTTGTCCCCCTCACACTCCCCCTGCTGCGTATTGGATTCTACCCATTACGCCTTTTTTCCATAATCCTTTGACAGTCTGAGCACGAGGACGAAATTTCCGTCCTCGTGCTTTTATTTTTTATTCACACTTTTACTCTTGCTTTACATACGGAAAAATGTTAATCTATATCCAACAGAAAAACTTTAACTTAACAACTGAAAAGGAGAGTGGTCAAAATGGTTAAGTTGATCATGGGTCTGAAGGGCAGCGGCAAGACCAAGCGTCTGGTAGACCTCGTCCGCGAGGCCGTCGCTATGGAAAACGGCGACGTTGTCTGCATTGAAAAGGAAAAGAAGCTCACATTCGATATCCCCTATCAGGCCCGTCTTATCGAAGCCGGCTCTTACGACATCGGCTCTTATGAGTTCATCAAGGGCTTCATCTGCGGTCTGCATTCCGGCAACTATGACATCACCCACGTTTTTGTCGATAATTTCTACAAAATCGTAAGCAACAAGGATCCCGTCATGTTCGGCGAATTTCTCGATTGGCTCGAAGGCTTCTCCGAGAGAGAAAACATTGAATTTGTTATCAGCGTCACCGTTGACCCCGACACGGTCGGCGAGGCTATCAGAAAATACATGATCTAAAATTAAAAACGGGCGAAGCCGTGTGCCGCGCCCGTTTTTTCGCCGTTTCGGACTATTGCGTCCGGCGGAATTTTGAATTTGAGGTGTTTGACCATGATTATGGATTGCGAAAAATACGTCGGCAAATGCGTCTGCGGCAGAGAGCATGAGCTTGAAACGAAAAAGGTCGTCGTTGAATACGGCGCGATAAACAACTTCGAGCAGTACATGGCCGAGGTCGGCCTTGCGGGTAAACGGCGTGCCGTTATCTACGACACGGTCATTTACAAGCTCACCGAGGGCAAGCATGTCGCCGCCGATCAGGAGATCGTGCTCGATGCAAACGGCCTGCGCGCCGAGGACACCGTCATCGAGGAAATGATGACGAGGCTGGACAAGCCGGAGGTCATCGTCGCCTACGGTGCGGGCACGATCATGGACTTTGGCCGTTACCCCGCATATAAGCTCGGCATCCCCTTTGTCGCCGTTCCGACCCTCGCCTCCTCCGACGGCTTCACGGCAAATATCTGCTCGGCCATTCTGAATGGGCAGAAAAAATCGACCCCGATGTGCGCTCCCGTCCTTGTCGTTGCCGACCTTGACATCATAAAGGGCGCACCGGCCCGCCTCGTCGCAAGCGGCATAAACGATATTCTCTCAAAATACATCTCCCTGTTCGACTGGAAGGTATCAAATCTCGTAGCGGGCGAATACTACTGCCCCATGGTCGCCGAGCTTGCACAGGAGGCGCTCGATATCATGCGCGAGGCCGCCGATAAGTATGCAGCGACCGGCATTGCCGACCACGAGGCAATGACCATGGCGCAGATGAAGAGCGGCCTTACGATGCAGCTGCTGAACCACTCGCGTGCAGCCTCGGGCGCAGAGCACCTCATGGCGCACCTTGTTGAGATGCATCCGCCGCGCTTTGAAAATGCCGAGGGCATCCACGGCGAATGCGTCGGTGTCGGCACCTTCGCCTGCGTAAAGGAATATCACCGTCTGGCCTCCCTGCCCACGCCCAAGGCCAAGCCCTTCGAGCCTTTGAGCGAGCAGTGGATAAAAGAAAAGTTTGGCGACAGGCTCGCTGCAGGCATAATAAAGGAAAATGCAAACGACGTTCTGGCAACCTTCGACGCGCAGAACATCGTCGATCACTGGGACGAGATACGCGCCATGATAGACAATATCCCCTCCGTTGAGGAAATGGAGGCACTCTACAAGGGCTGCAGCGCGAAATATCTGCCGGAGCACATCGGCATTGACCCCGCCCTTGAGCAGGAGATGCTGCCGATATCGGCTGCCATCCGCAACAGGCTCACCCTTGTGCGTATGCTGCGTGTCCTCGACTTCGGTGAGTAAAGCAGAAGCAGAGCATAAAAAATGCACCGTCAAAAAAACGGTGCATTTTTATTAATTGGGGAATTTCAGATCAGAAGATGATCTTCAGCAGAATCCAGAGTGCTGCCAGCTTGCCGAACTTTGCAAACTCTTCGTTGTAATCATCGAGAATAACAGGGTTCATAGTAGTTCTCCTTCCACAAATTTTTTCAAGGGGGGTATGGGTCTTGCGACCCTCTGACTATATAGACGGAGAACAAGCCGTTATATTTCACCTTAAATAAACTTTTTTCGAAAAAAAATTTATTTTTAGAATTTTTGACGCTTTGCGTATGCATTTCTCACGCTTTTCTTAATGCCAAAAAACCCTGCTGCACAAGTTAATTTTTTATCTCTGCCATGTGTATTGCACTCCTCGTTTTTTGGTGATATACTCACTGAAAACATTATATGTTTTAACTATTTAAAGCATTGCAGAAAGGAGTGCAGGAAATGTCGGAGATTCATCTTTATTCGACAGCAGCACAGACCAAGAAAAGCCCGCAGACCTCGGAGGAGAGCCGTGCGTTCGACATACTTGCCGCGCAGAAGCAGTACTATGCCTCCGGCGCGACGCGGCCCATAGCCTTCAGAAAGAAAATGCTCAGAGAGCTCAAAAAGGCGATCATCAAAAACGATGAGCTCATATGCAGTGCGCTCATGTCCGATCTGCATAAGCACCCGTATGAGACGTATATGTGCGAGACCGGCCTTGTGCTCGAGGAGATCGAGCACCACCTCAGCCATCTGTCACGCTGGAGCGCAAGGCGGCTGGTCATGCCGTCAATGGCACAGCTGCCGGGCATCTGCTTTGCAGCTCCCGAGCCCTACGGCTCGGTGCTCATAATGGCTCCGTGGAACTATCCCATACAGCTCTGCTTCATGCCGCTCATAGGCGCGATATCCTCCGGCAACTGCGCTGTCATAAAGCCCTCGGCCTATGCACCCAACAGCTCGCACGCCGTGCGCACGATCGTGGAAAGCGTGTTCCCTCCCGAATATGTCGCCGTCGTCGAGGGCGGACGCGAGGAGAACAAAGCGCTGCTCGAAGCGGATTTTGACTACATTTTCTTCACCGGCAGCGCCGGTGTCGGCAGAAGCGTCATGGAGTCGGCCTCAAGGCGGCTCATACCCGTCACGCTGGAGCTCGGCGGCAAAAGCCCCGTTATCGTCGATGAAACTGCCGATATCCGCCTTGCCGCACGAAAGATCGCATTCGGCAAGGTGCTCAACGCCGGTCAGACCTGCGTCGCGCCGGACTATCTGCTCATACACGAGAGCATGAAGGAGCGCTTTATAAGCGAATATAAAAGAGCGCTGAGTGAGTTTTTCCCGAACGGTGACATGTCGGACATGGTGCACATAGTCAATGCCAAGCACTTTGAGCGTCTGTGCGGGGTGCTCGAGAGCGGACACGCCGTGCTCGGCGGCGCTGCGGATCCCGAGAGCCGCTTCATAGAGCCGACGCTGCTGACCGATCTCGCCCCCGATTCTCCCGCCATGAGCCGCGAGATATTCGGACCTATCCTGCCCATTATAAGCTACTCGGAGCTTGACGAATGCATAGAATATATCACCGCAAGGCCGAAGCCTCTGGCGCTGTACTTCTTCTCGCAGAGCGCACAGGCTCAGAAAAAGCTGCTCGGCTCCTGCTCCTTCGGCGGCGGCTGCATAAATGACACGATAATGCATCTGGCAAACTCCAACGCGGCCTTCGGCGGTGTCGGTGCCTCCGGCATGGGCTCGTATCACGGAAAGCAGAGCTTCGACACCTTCTCGCACTACAGGACCGTGCTCGAAAAGCACTCCCCTGCCGACGTGCCGATAAGATACTTCCCCTATTCGCAGAAGAAGGCCAGGCTTGCAAGAAAGATCCTCGGCTGATAAAGGACAGATATAAAAGACCGGCTTAGTTTTTCTAAGCCGGTCTGAGACTGTCAAAGAATCTATGCTGCTGCGTTGAGATATCCGCGCAGCGGGGGGAGCTCGAGGGGTAGCGCAGCGGCGGCGCGGGAGTGAATGACATGCCGGTGGCATGTCAGAGCCGCGCCGTGACCGAGCCGCAGCGAGAAAAGGCCCGCCTCGAGTTAGATAAACCGCCGTCGAAATCCTTGAGACATCAAGGATTTCGGTAAAAGCATTTTGAAGGCTTTCAAAATGCTCGGCGGAAAAGTGCAGTCAAAAAATCCCGCAAGGGACTTTTTTGACAAACTGACCGGCTTAGTTTTTCTAAGCCGGTCTATGCTTTTACCTGTGCGCGTTATCGTATGCCGATTGTATTTCCTCCGGCAGCTTATCGGGGAGCATGGCTCTGATCCGCTCCTCACTCCCGTCGTTTATCGCCTGCTCATAGTACCAGCATTTGAATTTCAGCATATCCAGTGCGCGGCTCATGCGCTCGATCTCGTCCTCCATGTGAGCCCTCTGCGCTTCGAACATGGCCTTCCGCTGCGGATAGGTAGCCGGCCCCTCCATGCACCAGACCATGAACTGCCGGATGTCCTTTATCTCCATCCCCGTTTTTTTCAGGCATTCAATCACGCGCAGAGCCTCAAGCTCCGACTCGCCGAAGCGGCGTATGCCGGACTCGCGCTCCAGACGTGGGAACAGCCCCTGTCTGTCGTAATAGCGGAGCGTGGAAATGGGTAGATCAAACATTTCCGCTACCTGTCCAATTGTATACATGGCGCACCTCAAAAAAATTTTTCTCAACCCCCTTGACCTGAAGTAAGGTTCAGGGTCTACTATTAGGATATCACACAAAGAAGCAAAGCTCAAGGCTTGTTTGCACTGCACAAATGCAAGCATAGCAGCGTCAGGAGGAAAACGAATATGAAAAAGATATTAGTTGCCTGCTTTTCGGCAGGCGGAGAAACCGCAAGACTGGCAAAGACCATAGCGGATGCTGCGGGCGGCGAGCTGTTTATTATCAGGCCGGAGCTGCCCTATGCCGCTGCCGACCTTGACTGGACAGACAGCCGCAGCCGCAGCACGATAGAGATGAATGACGAAGCCTGCCGTCCCGCGATTGCTGACCGAGTTGAGAATATGATGCAGTACGACACGGTGTTTATCGGCTTTCCTATCTGGTGGTACCAAGCGCCGCGTATCATAGAGACCTTTCTGGAAAGCTATGATTTCGCAGGGAAAACCATTATTCCCTTTGCCACCTCCGGCGGCAGCGGCATGGGAAAAACGGACAGCATCCTCAAAGCCGTCTGCCCCTCAGCGTCGTGGCTGCCGGGTAAACGTATGCAAAGCCGCGAAAGCGCCGCCTCTGTGCGGAAATGGCTCAACGAGCTTGGAATTTGATTGGAGGAAAGCACTATGACAGTAAAGCAGACGGCGGGCAGAGATGCTCTGGGCGAGTTCGCCCCGAAATTTGCACAGCTTAACGACGATGTTCTGTTCGGCGAGGTCTGGAGTCGGGAGGATAAGCTCTCCCTGCGTGACCGCTCGCTCGTAACGGTGGTTGCACTTATGTCACAGGGCTTGACCGGCGAGAGCTTCCGCTATCACCTGACAAGCGCGAAAAATAACGGCATCACCAGAGAGGAAATTGCCGAGATATTGACCCATGCTGCATTTTATGCGGGATGGCCGAAGGCATGGGCAGCCTTCAGCATGGCAAAGGAGGTCTGGGCGGCAGACGCCGCGGGCGACGCAAGGGCAAAGCACGAAAGCGAGATGGTCTTTCCCATCGGCGCAGCCAACGACGCTTTTGCGCAGTACTTCATCGGGCAGAGCTATCTTGCTCCGCTGTCCACGCAGCAGGTCGGCATTTTCAACGTGACATTTGAGCCCGGCTGCCGCAACAACTGGCATGTGCACCACGGCAAAAGCGGCGGCGGGCAGATCCTTATCTGCGTTGCGGGCACGGGCTTGTATCAGGAATGGGGCAAGCCTGCGCGTGAGCTTCATCCGGGCGATGTGGTGAATATCCCCGTTGGGGTCAAGCACTGGCACGGAGCAGCGCCCGACAGCTGGTTTTCGCACCTTGCAGCGGAGGTTCCGGGCACAGACTGCTCAAACGAGTGGCTGGAGGCCGTAAATGATGAGGAATACAAAAAAGCAGCTGAATAAATATGAAAAGACGTGACCATTTGATGGCCACGTCTTTTTTAGGGAGTAAATATGGAGTAAAAATTGAAGAAACGCTATGTTAAGCTGGCAGGATTCGATTCCCGCCGTCTCAGTGAGCCTTGTACTCGATCTTCGTGACCGAGACAACGAGGCCGGCGACGCTTGCAAGTGCGAGGATTGCGCACACTGCTGTCCAGACGGCTGCATCATGGTTTGCCGAGTCGATATCGGCCTGATACGAAGCGCTTGCTGCGGTGCATATCTCTCCGTAGGTCGCGCCGTAGGCTGCCGTGCTGTTATTGAGCAGGTAAGCTACATCACGGTCGAGGGTGGATGCATTGGAATTGAAATCCGCAACGGGCTTGAGGCTCTCGGCCATGCGGCCAAGCTCGTCGTCTGTGGTGGCGGCGGTCTGCGTACCTACGGGATAAACGGTGTTTGCCAGACCCATGGAGGTTGCAAGGCTGCCGGCGTTGTCGGCGTGCTTTATGAGGTTCGTGTCAGTGGATATGCGCTCTACCTTCTGCGTCTCGACATTCGTGAAGCCGACTGCCGCGAGAATCAGCACCAGAACCGAAAGAACGGCGGTGATAATGTAAATCGTATTGTTTGAGGTTTTTGTTTTCATGACGTGATCCTTTCCGTCCCGCTTGGGGACTTTCTTTTTATTGACCACATCATAGTTCTGATTTTTATATAATTCAACCTACAAAAACGCCCGAAATGACAAGATTATAGGCAAATGCATAAAAGTGCGCAAGAATAATTGCATGATTTTACCCTGTCATGCAAGAAAAGCAGTGCTTTTGAACTTATCGTCTTATTTCCATGCAGTAGAACGACGGTCTGTTCGGGTATCTTTTATCGGGAGCGTTCCAAATCTCCGCCTCGTCAATTTCCCTGATGTGCTTCGGAGTAAGCTCCCCTGCGGAGACTGCATACCTATGAATTACAGGCCGGTCCTCAAATTCATCGCCCGCCCCCAGCCACACATGCCAAAGCTCCACTAAGTCCGTGTTTCTAAGGGCGTTTTTTATATATTCGATAATCCGCCATGCCCTGCCCTCCGTATAGCTGTTCCACTCCAGCCTGACGGCATTCCTTTTGCCGCTGTATTCCCACGCCTCCGTAAACGGGAGCAGGAAATAGTTGTCGTCCGCGCCGCCGTCAAGCACTGTAGCTGCGCCTCTTTCAATGCTTATCTCAAGCGGATAATCGCAGACCGGCGCTGCCTCCTCTAAAGGCAGGTCGGACGCAATAAATGTGCATACGCTCATGAGTCTTCTCCTTGCAAAAAAATTTCTGCACCCGTAGAATTTTCAAACGAGAGCCGTTTTTTCGTCTCTCGTTTGACGTTCTTTATCGTTTCATTTTCTCCGTCAGCTTGCGGATCAGCGCCGTGAAGGTACGCAGCTCGCGGTTCGGACGTCCCTCGCAGCCGCGCACGGCCTGCGAAAGAGCCTCCGCTGCCTGCACGAGCTCCGTGAACACGGGATTTTTCCTGCGCTCTGCCGGAGCCTTCTGCGCACGGACGACAGGCTTTCCCTCGGTGATGACGGTGAAGCGCCCCTCGGCGAGGTCAAACTCCGTGCCGCTGTACGGCGCGAATGCGCGGTAGCCAAGCTCATTGTTGAGACAGGCGGTAAAGCTGTCGGCGCTCTCGGGGTCGCCGTGATTTACGAACACGAGCTCCGGCTTTTCCGAAAAGCCCTCGAGCCACGCAATGAGTCCGCGCTTGTCGGCATGGCCGCTGACCCCCGGCAGGGCGGCGATCTCGGCCTTGACCTCTATCTCCTCGTTAAAGAGCTTTACCTCCTTAGCGCCGTCGTGCAGCGCACGGCCAAGCGTTCCGGCCGCCTGATAGCCGACGAACAGCACAAGGCACTCGGGTCGCCAGAGATTGTGCTTGAGGTGGTGGCGCACGCGCCCCGCGTCGCACATGCCGGACGCGGAGATGATGACCTTGGGCTCCTTATCCTCGTTTATCGCCTTGGACTCGGCCTGACTGACCGCCGTATGCAGCCCCGGAAAAACCAGCGGATTTTCGCCCGAGCTTATGATAGTGCGCATCTCATCATCAACATAGCTTGTATCGCATTGCAGGAAGATGCCCGTTGCCTCGACAGCAAGAGGGCTGTCAACATAAACGGGGAAGTTATCGTGACCCTTTACAAGACCGCGATTTTTGATCTCGCGGATGAAATACAGCATCTCCTGCGTTCTGCCGACGGCGAAGGCCGGAATAACGACATTGCCGCCGCGGTCGAGCGTGCGCTGGATGCAGCCGGACAGTGCGGCGATATAATCTGGCCGCTCGTCGGAATGGCAGCGGTCGCCGTAGGTGGATTCGATGACGAGGTAATCGGCCTTGTCGATGTGCTGCGGGTCACGGAGTATAGGCTGGTCGAGGTTCCCGATATCGCCGGAAAAGACGATCTTCTTTTCATTCTCCCGCTCCCTGAGCCATATCTCGACAGCCGCCGAGCCCAGCAGATGCCCAACGTCGGTGAACCGAACCGTCACCGCCTCGTTTACCTGTATCATGCTGCCGTATTCGCAGGGACGCAGAAGCTTCATAAGCCCTGCAACGTCCTCGAGATCGTACATGGGCTCGACAGGCCCCTCGCCGCGGCGCATCGCCTTGCGCGATTTCCACTCCGCCTCGGACATCTGGATATGCGCACAGTCGCGCAGCATGATATCCAGCAGCGAGCAGGTCGCGCCTGTCGCGTACACCGCGCCGCGAAAGCCGTTTTTGTACAGCAGCGGCAGCAGCCCCGAATGATCGATGTGCGCATGGGTCACCAGCACGAAGTCGAGCACCGCCGCCGCGACCGGCAGCTCCTGATTTTCGAACAGATCCTTGCCCTGCTCCATGCCGCAGTCAATAAGTCCCTTCTTGTCGCCCACCTCGAGAAGCGTGCAGCTTCCCGTGACCTCGTGGGCAGCGCCCAGAAATGTGATCTTCATGTTTTCTCCTCAGAGCTCCGGCATCCAGCCGTCGGCAAAGGCCTCGTCGGGAGCGGGCTTGGTGAGCTCAACATAGTAGCCTGCGTAGGTCAGATCCATGTACGGCATGACGTAGAACTGCACAAGAATGCCCAGACCGACAGTGTAGAGTATGTCCGCAATTACAGAGGGAGCCATCGCGTCGGCGAGAGTGTAGCCGAGATAGGATGCAAGGCCGACGAGTATGCCCCAGCCGATGAAGCTCAGGTCCATGACGAAAAGCTCGCCCTTGTGCCCCTTCATGATGCGCTTGCTTTCAGTGATGCATTGCAGTGCGCTCATCTCGGGGTGCTCAAGCAGCAGGTACAGCGCCTGACGGTAGCGGTAGAACGCAATGAAGCCCGGGAATATAAACAGCAGCGACCACAGGAAGATGAATATTCCTTCAAGAATGTACAGCCACAGCACGCGGAAGAACATGCCGAAGGCATCGAAAATGTTCCAATAGCTGGCCTCCATGCCGCGCACCGTGCGCAGGCAGAATATTGCAAAGCCGCCGCTGAGGAGCACCGTCACTATCTGGATCGCAAGGTCGAGCAGAAATGCCGCCGGCGTGGGCATTGCCTTCTCAACAGCGTAGAAAAACTGATCGGGATCGATGTTGTCGAGGTCGTAATCATAGTCGTAAGTGAAGTCGTTGATGGTCACGTCGTAGTTAAAGCCGAACTCCTCGAAAACCTTCTGGAGCTTGATAGCCGACTCTCCGCCGATCTTATACGAAAGGAAGCTTAGCACCGCGAGAATGAGAATATATATGATCGCAGTGACAACGGGTTTGGGATTGGCAGTCCTTATAAGAGTTTGGGACTGTTCCTTGAGTTGTTTTCTGTCCATAGGCCAGACCTCCTATTATTTATGCTGTGATTATATCATCTTTGCTCAAGAAATAACATAGCTGCCGAAAAAATAATTTTCTTGACAATACGGATAATGAATGCTATTATTATCAGGCACTTGATATGCGCGAGTGGTGGAATTGGCAGACTCGCTAGATTCAGGTTCTAGTGCTCACTCCGGGCGTGCGGGTTCAAGTCCCGCCTCGCGCACCAAAAAGTTGAAAATCCCGTAGTTGTTGAAACTACGGGATTTTCTTTATTTATCAATGCTTTGCGCCGCAAATTGTCATGTGCGGATGGGCTGCATTCCTGACTCGGCGCAAACCCGCTCCGTACAAGAGATCACCTCCCGCACTTTTTTACATCATCGTCAATGCGCTTCTTCCAGTCGGGTCTGAGAGAGCCTGCCGTGCGGACGCTGCACACAGCCTCGCTGATGACCTCGTAGTTGAGCGCCGTGCCGAGCCCGTCACATTTGTAGTTCACCGCACGGTCAGGAGCTATGCCGAAGCGTGCCGCCGCCCGAGAGCTTTTCGTTTGCCGCGCTGACTATGGCATCCACATTCATTTTTGTTATATCGTTGCGAACAATGATAAGAGGCATAGTTTCACCACTGCTTGTAAATAATCAGATTCGCCGTTATATACTGTCTGCGCTTTTCCGCCGTGTACGGCAAAAAACGCCCCTGTTATAGGTATTATACCACAAACAGGGGTGCAAATGAACACTTATTTCTTTTTTACGAATATATACGCTATGCCGCTGAGGATAAACGCACTGACGGTGGGGAGCGAAAGAATGATAATAACGTATCGGAAAGGAAGCTCTGCCGGGCTGTAAAGGCCGCCTCTCCCTATGGCATTGGGAACGAAAAACCACACGAGCAGAAGAAGCTCGAAGGCAAGGAGCAGCACGAAGTCATATCTGCCGCGCATTCTGCTTACGACCGTCAATACAACGGCAGCGAGAATGGGCAGGAAAAACAGATACCACCTTCCCAAAAACGTATCGGGCGGGATCACCGTGCCTTCTCCAAGCCGCAGCACCAAAAGGTTCGCTCCGCAGAGACAAAACAGCGCAGCATAAGCCCACCACGGGTATTTTCTGCTCTTTTCCATGGTAATTGCACCTCCTATTATATGCATTTTCAGATCGGGAATTTACCGTCGATTACAAAAGCATTATATCACAGATGCAATGTACCGTCTATACATTTTTGCATATTTAGAGCAGCTAACACAGCCTGCTTCTATATATCTCCTGCGTCATAAGGCCTGGTGCCGGGCTTGCCTGAGAGTTTTCCGTGATGCTTGTGATGAGATACGGCGTTGACTGATATACAAAGTAATTAAGCCAGTTGGAGAAAAGAAGATTACCCGCCGAGCGCCATGTACAGACGGGCTCCTTTGTGTCGTCGTCGTTGGGAAAATAGTTCTTCGGGACCTTAACGGGCACGCCGGCGGCCTTATCGCGCTCGTATTCGTTTTTGAGTGTGTCCGCGTCGTATTCCGAGTGGCCGCTTATGTATATCTGCCGCCCGCCGTCGGTTGAAACGGCGTAGACTCCCGCCTCCTCGCTCTCGGCAAGGATCTTGAGGCCGGAGATTTTCTCGACCTGCTCACGGGAGATGCCCATATAGCGGGAATGCGGTACCCAGAACACATCGTCAAAGCCGCGGAACAAAATAGAGCCCTTGTGCGTGACCCTGTGCGGGAAAACGCCGAAGAGCTTTTCCGGCAGCGCGACCTTGTCGATCCCGTAATGGTAATACAACCCCGCCAGCGCTCCCCAGCAGATGTGAAGGGTGCTGTACACATGCGAGCGGCTCCACTCCATGATGCTGCACAGCTCCTGCCAGTAGTCGGTCTGCTCAAACGGCATCTGCTCTATCGGAGCGCCGGTGATGATAAGCCCGTCGTAGAAGCTTTCGCGCACCTCGTCAAAGCTCTTGTAAAACGAGAGCATATGCTCGGCTGAAACGTGACGCGGCGTTCTGCCGCTGATGGCAAGCAGCTCTATCTCTATTTGCAGCGGCGTGTTGCCGAGAAGCCGCGCAAGCTGCGTTTCCGTCACTATTTTCGTGGGCATCAGGTTGAGAATGAGAATATGCAGCGGGCGTATATCCTGCGTCACGGCGCGCTGTGCGTCCATGACGAATATGTTTTCCTCCAGCAGAGTCCTTGCAGCCGGCAGATCGACCGGAATCTTTATTGGCATGTGTTTTCGCACCTTCCTCTTTGCGGAATGATCTCCGGCGCGGAGGCTTCCGCGCCGGAGTCGTGTTTTTTATCTTGTTGCTGCAAAGCCCTTTTCAAGGTCGGCAATGATATCGTCTATATGCTCCGTGCCGATCGACAGGCGGATCGTGTTCGGCTTGATGCCCTGATCGAGAAGCTCCTCGGCTGTGAGCTGCGAATGCGTCGTGGTTGCGGGATGGATGACCAAAGATTTCACATCAGCGACATTCGCCAGCAGGGAGAATATCTCCAGATTGTCGATAAATTTGTGAGCATCAGCCTGACCGCCCTTTATCTCGAAGGTGAAGATCGAAGCTCCGCCGTTCGGGAAATATCTCTCATAGAGCTCATGCTGCGGGTGCTCCGGCAGAGAGGGATGATTGACCTTTTCGACCTGTGGGTGATTGGCAAGGTACTCGACAACCTTTTTGGTGTTCTCCGCATGGCGCTCAATGCGCAGGGAGAGCGTCTCTATGCCCTGAAGCAGAAGGAATGCGTTAAACGGGGAAATTGCAGCGCCTGTATCTCTGAGGAGTATGGCGCGGACATAGGTAACAAAGGCCGCAGGACCTGCTGCGTCAACGAAGGAGACTCCGTGATAGCTCGGATTGGGCTCGGCTATGGGAGCATATTTCCCCGAGGCCTTCCAGTCGAATTTGCCGGAATCGACGATGATTCCGCCGAGAGTCGTGCCGTGGCCGCCGAGGAACTTGGTTGCCGAGTGCAGCACGATATCCGCGCCGTGCTCGAAGGGACGGATGAGATACGGCGTTCCGAAGGTGTTGTCAACGACGACGGGAAGTCCGCGGCGGTGCGCAAGCTCGGAGATCGCGTCAATGTCGGGAATGTCGCTGTTGGGGTTGCCGAGCGTTTCAAGGTATATCGCCTTGGTATTCGGGCGGATAGCGGCCTCCACCGCGGAAAGATCATGGGCATCGACAAAGCTGGTCTCAACGCCGAACTGTGCCAGAGTGTGAGCAAGCAGATTGTAGCTGCCGCCGTAAATGGTCTTCTGCGCCACGATGTGATCTCCCGCCTGTGCAAGAGCCTCGATGGTGTAGGTCACAGCAGCAGCGCCCGAGGCCAGCGCCAGAGCAGCAACGCCGCCCTCAAGAGCGGCAACGCGCTTTTCCAGAACGTCCTGAGTGGAGTTTGTGAGTCTGCCGTAGATATTGCCCGCATCGGCAAGTCCGAAGCGCGCCGCCGCATGAGCCGAATTTCTGAACACATAGGATGTCGTCTGATAGATCGGCACCGCTCTTGAATCCGTTGCGGGATCGGGCTGCTCCTGTCCGACGTGAAGCTGTAAGGTTTCGAATTTATAGTTACTCATAATAATGACCTCTTTCATAAATTAATAATTGATTATAAATTGATGTTGTTTAACGGCCGGAGGTCACATTCGTCCCTTGCGGAAGTTTGCCCGCAACAGGGCTTCAAAGAGTTGCTGCATTTTATCTGTTCCTTTCAAAAAAATAAGCGGGAAGCTCCGATGAGCTTCCCGCTTACAAGCAAATCCCGTGCCCGCCGTCAGGCGGAGCGCCGCATATAGGAAGGTCTGTCGGAAAAGAGCATGGCTGAACGCATGGACATCAGCATAGGCATGTCCATGTATTTATACATCATCATTCGGAAACCCTGATATGACATGTCTGCCGCTCCTTTCCACTAACATACTATGTTTGTTGGTTGAATGATACTACGACACCCCCGCCCTGTCAAGCGAAAGCTTGGCATCTCCGCGAACTTCGGCAGCTTTCCCAAACTCCGTCCCATACGCCGCAAAAATTTGAGCACTTTGCACCGTGTTTTTTTCGCGTGTCTCACGCGGTTTGCTCAGAGCATATCAAAAAAAGAAATAAAAAGATGGAGGGTTCTCCCCTCCATCTTTTTTATCCCGATCTCGCCGCCGGCGAGCTGCCGCTGCGGGGTGAGAGAAACGCTTTTGCTTATCAGAGCAGCTCAAGGCCGGTCTTTTCCATTGCCTGCTTCAGATCATTGATGATATCCTCCGCGTCCTCAATTCCGACAGAGAAGCGGAAAAAGCCGTTATGGAACTCCTCGGGATAGAGATACTGGCGCTCGTCGTCCTCGCCGAGGAACACGATGAGGCTCTCGTCATGGCCGAGAGACACGGCAGAGGTGATGACCTTCAAATGGCTTACGAATTTATTGTGCGTATCGTGATCGGCCTTGAGTCCGAAGGACATTACACCGCCGAAGCCGGGCGACATCTGCTTTTTCGCCACCTCGTGTCCCTTGTGGCTCTCAAGACCCGGATAGGCGACGAAGCTCACGCAGGGCTGCTGCTCGAGCCACTTGGCGACAGTCATTGCATTTTCGTTGTGCTGGCGCATACGCAGCGGAAGCGTGACCGAGCCGCGCATGATGAGCCATGCGTTGAAGGGGCTGATCGTTCCGCCCAGATTTATCTGAGACTGCGCACGGATCTGCTCGAGATACTCCTTTTTGCCGATGATAGCGCCGCCCATGGAGTCGCCGTGGCCGTTTATATACTTGGTCAGGCTCTCGACAGTGAAGTCCGCACCCAGCTCAATGGGGCGCTGATTGAAGGGCGAGGCAAAGGTGTTGTCAACGCTCAGCAGTGCGCCGTGACTGTGGGCGATCTCCGCAATGGCGGCAATATCCGATATCATAAGAGTGGGGTTGCCCGGAGTTTCGATATGTATGAGCTTGGTATTCGGACGGATGGCAGCCTCGACATTGGCGGGGTCTGTTGTGTCCACGATCGTGGTCTCCACGCCGAATTTGTTATTGAGCAGCTCGTTGAGCAGGCGGTATACCGCAATGTAGGTAACGCTCGAGAAAATGACATGGTCGCCCTTGTTCAGCATTGCGAAGAACAGGCCGCTGAGCGCCGCAACGCCGGAGGCCAGCACCACGCAGTCCTCGCCGCCCTCAAGCGACGCGATACGCTCCTGCAAATATTTCTGGTTGGTGCCGCCGTTGCGGGTATAGAGATTGGCTCCCGCGTCGGACCAGTTCATGTTCGAGGGGTCATACGGCAGCGCGTAGCTGTTGGCCATGGTGATCGGGCGCTTTATCGCGCCGCTGTCCTTATCCACATCGTTGCCCACATGAACGGCACGGGTAGCAAATTTAAGCTCGTTTTCCTTTTTAGCTGACATTTTTGTATATTCCACCTTTCATACGTCCGCGCTGCCGGCGCAGACCTCTTTCAGGACCTTTATCGCCTGCTCAAGCAGCGGCATCGGGATATTGAGCGCCGGCAGCAGCCGGACCTTGTTCTTGGCGCTGATGACCAGAACGCCCTTATCCATGCACTGCTTTATTACGTCCTTTGCAGGCAGCTCGGTCTCAACGCCCAGCATCAGACCCATTCCGCTGACAGAGCGTATACCGGCCGCTCCGCTGAGCTCGTTTACGATGTATGCCGAGCGCTCGCGCACTCCGGCAAGCATCTGCTCATCCAGCCGCGACAGAATGGATATCGCTCCGGCGCAGCACACGGGGTTTCCGCCGAAGGTAGAGCCGTGCGAGCCGGGCGTCAGCACGTCCTTGACCTTTTCGCCCAGCACGGTAGCGCCGATGGGAAGTCCGCCGCCGAGTCCCTTGGCGGTGCTGAATATATCCGGCTGTATGCCGTAGTTCATGTACCCGTAAAGCATACCGCTCCTGCCGTTTCCGATCTGCACCTCATCGCAGATAAGCAGCACGTCACGCGAGGAAAGCAGCTCCGAGAGCTCGGTGACAAACGCCTTGTCAAGAGGGATAACTCCGCCTTCGCCCTGCACGACCTCGATCATTACGGCGGCGGTGGGGTAGGCATCAAGCAGCGCCTTCACGCTGTCGATATTGCCCGCCTCGGCATAGTGGAAGCCCTCGGTCAGGGGCGTGAAATCATGATGATATGCGTCCTGTCCCGTCGCTGCAAGCGTTGTGAGCGTGCGCCCGTGGAAGCTGTTTTTCAGGGTGATGATATGGTAATATTCCTTGCCCTTCTTATCCTGCGCGTATTTTCGCGCCGCTTTAATGGCGCACTCGTTCGCTTCTGCGCCGGAATTTGAGAAAAACACCTTCTTCATCCCTGTTTTCTCGCAGAGCATGGAGGCAAGCTCTGCGCAGGGCTCGGTGTAATACAGGTTTGAGGTATGCTGAAGCACGCCGAGCTGTGCGCAGACCGCAGCCTGCCACGTCTCGTCGGCAAGGCCGAAAACATTTACCGCAATGCCGGTCGAGAGGTCTATATATTCCTTTTCGTTTTCGTCATATACCAGAGAGCCCTTGCCGTGCTTGAGCACGAGCGGAAAGCGGGCGTATGTACCGGCAACATACTGCTGATCCATATCCAGAATATTTTGCTGCATCATATTGTTCCTCCTTGCATTGTCTCGGGCAGAGCCTCGGTGAACATGGTCCCGATGCCCTCGTTTGTGAGCATTTCAATAAGAATGGCGTGCGGGATGCGGCCATCAATGATAAAGACGCGGTTGACTCCCCAGCGCAGGGCGTTTATGCAGCACTCCACCTTCGGGAGCATACCGCCGCCGATGGTGCCGTTTGCGATAAGCTCGGGCGCATCGTCTGTGCGGATCACGGGGATCAGCGTGGAGGGGTCGTTTTTGTCCCTCAGGATACCCTCGATATCCGTCATGGATATAAGGCTCTCCGCTCCGAGCTCTCCTGCGATCTTTGCCGCCGCGGTATCGGCGTTTATGTTGTACACGTTTCCCTCACGGTCGCAGCCGACGGTCGAGACTACGGGAATGTAGCCCTTGTCGATCACGTCGATGATAGGTGCAACGTTTACCTTCGTGATCTCGCCGACAAAGCCGAGGCGCGGATCCCTGACCTTTGCCTCTATCATGCGTCCGTCCATGCCGGACAGTCCTATGGCCTTGCCGCCCTTGTTTTCTATGAGCGCGACAAGGCTCTTGTTGATCTTGCCCGCGAGCACCATCTGCACTATCTCCGCAGTTTCCTTGTCGGTGACGCGCAGTCCGTCCACGAATACGCTTTCCTTGCCGAGCTTGCCGAGCATTTCGGTGATCTCGGGGCCGCCGCCGTGCACCAGCACGACCTTGACGCCGACAAGCGACAGCAGCACGACATCCCTCATCACGGAATCCTTAAGCTTTTCGTTTATCATGGCATTGCCGCCGTATTTGACAACGACGATCTTGCCGGTGTAATCCTGAATGTACGGCAGAGCGTTTACAAGAACCTCTGCACGCTTGGCATTTGTAATATCCATTTTATCTCCTGCATCATGTACGGTAGTCGCCGTTTATCCTGACATAATCATAGGTAAGATCGCAGCCCCATGCAGTGGATGCGGCAGCTCCCGCGTTGAGGCTTACAAGGATCTCGATCTCGCTTTCAAGCAGCACCTTTTTTGCCTCATCCTCGGAAAACGGTATGCCCGCGCCGTTTTGGCAGACCTTGACCGTACCGGCCGGCGAGCGGAACGCAACGTCGATTTTTTCGACATTGACATCAGCGCCGCTGTAGCCTATAGCGCACAGCACCCTGCCCCAGTTGGCATCCGCGCCGAACATGGCGGCCTTGACCAGAGAAGAGCAGATAACGCTTTTGGCAACGGTCTTGGCGCAGTCTTTATCGGGCGCACCCGTGACCGAGCACTCAATAAGCTTTGTCGCGCCCTCGCCGTCACCGGCAATGCAGCGGCAGAGATAAACGGTCACGGTGTTAAGAGCCTTCATAAACTCGTCGAGCTCTGCGCCGGGAGCCGTGATCTCAGCATTTCCCGCCTCGCCGTTTGCAAGGATCGTGACCATATCATTGGTAGAGGTATCCCCGTCTATGCTTATCATATTGAAGGTTTCGGAAACATCGCCGGAGAGAGCCTTTTGCAGCATCTCGGGGCTTATGGCGCAGTCTGTCGTCATAAACACCAGCATGGTCGCCATGTTCGGATGGATCATACCCGAGCCCTTTGCGATACCGCCGAGGCGGCAGCTGACTCCGTCGATCTGAAACTCCACCGCAATTTCCTTGAGCCTTGTGTCCGTGGTCATGATGCCCTGAGCCGCGGCCTGCGAGTCATTGCCGAGCGCCGAGCACAGCGCTGGGATACCCTGCGCGATAGGCGTAATGTCAAGAGGCTGGCCTATAACGCCCGTTGAGGCCACCACGATATCGTCCGCGGAAATTTTCAGCTCGCCGGCCAGCAGAGCGCAGGTCTTTTCCGCGATCTCAACGCCGTTTGCGTTGCAGGTGTTGGCGTTGCCGCTGTTGCAGATGACAGCCTGCGCAAATCCGTCGGCCAGATGCTTTTTCGTGACGGCAAGCGGTGCGCCCTTTACAAGATTGGTGGTATACACAGCCGCTGCCGCAGCCTTCCTTTCGCTGTATATCAGCGAGAGATCCTTTTTAGTTTTGCCCTTGCGGATGCCGCAGTGCACACCCGCAGCGGAAAATCCTTTTGCGGCGCAAACGCCGCCAGCTATTGTTTTCATCTTTTACTCCTTACAGGCAAAGCCCAGTGGTGGGCTCAACGCCAAGAACCATATTGAGACACTCGACCGCGGCACCCGATGCGCCCTTTCCGAGGTTGTCATAAACGGCAAGCAGCAGTATGCGCTCATCGTTTCCGGCTACGCTTATGTGCATACAGTCCTTTCCCGTCAGAGCGGCAGAGGACAGAATGCCGTTTTCATCGTCGCCGCCGGTGAAGCTGACGACGGGACCCGAGTAGGCTTTGCGGTATACATCGGCTATCTTTTCTATGCTGCTGCCGGATGCGCACTGCTGCGCAAAGAGCGGAACGGTGACCTGCATCCCGCTGTAGAAGTCTCCGATAACAGGGCAGAATACGGGGGCCGGCAGTCCGCTCTGCGCGGACATTTCGGGCAGGTGCTTGTGCGTCTGACCGAGGGCATACTGACGCGGAGCGTGCAGCGAGGCGGGGGCAGACCCGGCCTCATATTCGGCGATCATCTTCTTACCGCCGCCGCTGTAGCCCGTCAGGGAAAAGCAGGACAGCAGAGTCCCGTCTGGAATGATACCGGCAGCGCGCAGCGGCGCTGTCAGCGCGATAAAGCCGCTGGCATGGCAGCCCGGCACGGCAATGCGCTTTGATGTTTTTATCGCTGCCGCGTGAGCCTCGGAAAGCTCTGGGAAGCCATAGGCCCAGCCGGGCGCCGTGCGGTGCGCAGTCGAGGTGTCGAGCACCACGGTATCGGGATTTTTTATAAGCGAGACCGCCTCACGCGATGCCTCGTCGGGAAGACAGAGGATGGCGATATCGGCCTCGTTGAGCGCAGCCTCGCGCTCATGGATATCCTTGCGCCGATCCTCGGGCAAGCTGATAAATTCAAGATCCTTGCGCGTGGCCAGACGCTCCGCGATGCGAAGTCCCGCCGTTCCCGCGCTGCCGTCGATAAACACTTTTTTCATAGTTTAATACTCCAGCCATTTGTGATTTGCTTTTCCGAAAAGCCGGAGGCTCTTCGAATTGTGTGCATAATTATACAACGAGCCACGGCGGTATTCAAGGTTATATTCGTTAAATATGAATATTTATTAATTTTGACTGCTGCAAGCTTGCTTTATATTCACCTCATCGTTAAATTTAACTACAGCGGCGCAAAATCAAGGGCTCTCCGCCCTGAAAAGGTAAAAAAAGTGTGCAGTTTACTGCACACTTTTTGTGGATCATTTAGCTTTTTATTCGTCTATTGAGCCCCAATCGGGCACATGGACCGTTATCTGCTCCTCGGAGGATTTTTTCGCTGCGAGGGAATAGGCCAGCGCTGAGATACCGTCGCTGAGCGGAGTTTCAATGGGCTTGCCGTTTTTGAGGCAGTCCTGAAACGCCTCATGCGCATAGTAAATGACATCGCCCGTTGCGTGATCGTATGAATCGTTGAAGCGAATGGTCTCGGCATAGGGCATATCCTCGGTCTTCCATGTGAGGTCTGTAAACTCGAACATGCCTTCTCCGGTGAGGAAAATTGAGCCCTTGTCGCCTATGTATGCTCGGGAGCAGGTGGGAATGTCGCAGGCCCATGAAGCGGCTATCGTCGCTATAGCGCCGTTTTTGAGGCGGGCGCTGATGGACGTGTGGTTATCGAAGCGCGGCACGGAGTCCAGCGTTCCTGTATAGTTGCAGCTTATGGTCTCAAACGAACCGGCCATTGCGGTAATGAGCTTCCAGTCATGCGAAACGGATTCGATGGTCATGCCGCAGGCAAGGTTGGGATCGGTGCGCCACGAGGCTGCCATATTCTTTGCGTGGAAGCCGAAGCCCGGGCTAAGGCGCGAGAACGCTATATTGACGGGACGGCCAAAGATACCGCTGCGAACGAGCTCGAGCATCTTTCTGTATGCAGGACGGTAATAGTGGGCAAAGCCGACCATTATCTTCGCATCGTACTCGTCAGCCATGCGCTTTATCTTCATCGCGTCTTCCCATGTGGCGCTCACCGGCTTTTCCATATAAAGCGGAACATGATGCCTGAGTACCATTTCAACATAGTCAAGGCGCTTCGTGGGCGGAGTGCTTATTACAACATAGTCGGCCTTGACAACATAGTCCTCTATCTCATCATAGCCGCAGATCGGGCAGCCGAACTCGGCGGCCAGAAGGTCGGCGTTTGCTTTGCTTATATCGAATCCGCCTATGACCTCGCCGCCCAGACGGACGACGGCTCTGCCGTGATGACGGGCAATATCGCCCGCGCCTATCAGAAATACTTTCATATCCGCTCTCCTTACTTGACCAGCTCCAGAGCAGAGGCCACGATGTTTTCAACAGTTATGCCGTTTAATGCAAGCAAGCGCTCATAGGGTGCGGACATTCCGAACTGATCCTGAATGCCTATGCGCTTTACCCTGCCCTTTCCGGCTTCGGCAGCGAGCTCGCACACCGCGCTTCCGAGACCGTTGAGGATATTGTGATCCTCGACCGTTATTATCTTTCCGATGGACTCGATGCAGTCGGCCACAGCCTCTGTATCCAGCGGCTTTATCGTGTGCATATCGAGCACACGCGCCTGAACGCCGCGTGAAGCGAGCAGCTCGGCTGCCTCCAGCGCAAGACGCACGGTGTCGCCGTTGGCGATTATCGCAATATCACTGCCGCTGCGAAGAAGCTTTGCCTTGCCTATCTCAAACTTCTCGTTCTCAGAGTAAATGCTCGGTATTGCGTCTCGTGTAAAGCGCAGATACACGGGGCCGTCAAGCTCTGCGGCGGCGCGGGTCAGCTTTCTTGCCGACTGGTAGTCGGCGGGCATGACGACCGTCATGTTCGGTATGGTGCGCAGAATGCCCATATCCTCGATCGCCTGATGGCTGGCTCCGTCGTTTGCGGGCGTGACTCCGCCGTGGGAGCAGGCTATCTTGACGTTCAGGTGCGTATAGCAGATCTCCTGACGGATCATCTCCAGCATACGCATGGAGCCGAACGCCGCATAGGTCACGACGAAGGGTATCTTTCCGCAGGTGGCAAGACCTGCCGCGACACCGGCGCAGTTCTGCTCGGCGATGCCCACGTTGAGATACTGCTCGGGCAGCGCCTTGCGGAAGGCTCCCGTCTTGCAGGATTTGCCTATGTCCGCATCCACGACGAGTATGTTTTTATTCTCTTTGCCCAGCTCGACGATCTCGTCGCCGAAGCCGTCTCTTGTGGCTATATTTTTACCAAAATTCATTTTCAGCCCTCCTCAGCGTCCGACATACTCTTTGTCGAGCTCCGACATTGCCTGCCTGTACTGCTCCTCGTTGGGAGCGGTGCCATGCCACGAGCACTGGTTTTCCATGTACGATACGCCCTTGCCCTTCACGGTCTTGCCGATGATGCACTTGGGAAGTCCGTCATTCGCGGCCATTGCCTCATCCAGAGCCTTGACGACCGAAGCCATATCATTGCCGTCTATCTGCCAGACCTCAAAGCCGAAGGCCTTGAACTTCGCCGCAAGGTCTATGGGCGGCATTATCTCCTCGCAGGTACCGTCGAGCTGGAGATTGTTCCAGTCAACGAAGGCGATAAGATTATCGAGCTTGTACTTATAGGCAGTTCCGGCAGCCTCCCAGATCTCGCCCTCGTTGCACTCGCCGTCGCCGATGGCGCAGAACACGCGGTAGCTTTTTCCGTCAAGCTTTGCCGCAAGAGCCATGCCCGCTGCGCAGGCAAAGCCCTGTCCGAGTGAGCCGGTGGATATATCTATTCCCGGGCATTTCTTCATATCGGGGTGTCCCTGAAGGATCGAGCCCTCCTTGCGCAGAGTGTCCAGAACGCTCATGTCAAAGAAGCCCTTCATTGCAAGCGCTGCGTACTGTGCAGGGCAGGTGTGTCCCTTGGAGAGCACGAAGCGGTCACGGTCTTCCCAGCGCGGGTTTTCGGGATCGACATCCATAGCGTGCCAGTAGCACGCGGTGACGAACTCCGCAACCGACAGCGAGCCGCCCGGATGCCCCGACTGAGCCTTGTATATCATGGATATGATGTTCTTTTTAAGATCAATGCATTTGTTTTGCAGCTGCTCAATGTTCAAATTATCTTTCATAAAGTTCTACCTTTCTGCATACATTGCCTGCACCGCGGCGGCATCAGCCGCCGAGGAGCGCCAGCGAAATTGACGGCACATAGGTGACGATCGCAAGAACTACAAGCGACGCTATCAGCAGCGGCACGACCGAAACGGATATCCGCTTGAGGTCAATGTTCGATATACCGCAGGCGACATATAGGTTGACGCCGACAGGCGGGGTAACAAGGCCGATTGCGAGGTTGACTATCATGATAGTGCCGAAGTGTACCATGCTCATGCCGAGAGCCTCTGCGACAGGGATAAACAGCGGGGTGAAGATGTAAAGCGCGGAGGTGGAGTCGAGGAAGCAGCCAGCTATGAGCAGGACGATGTTTACAATGAGAAGGAATATGACCTGATTGCCGCCGGCGACCTCAGTGAGCAGGGTGCTGATGGCGACATCGACTCTGGCGCGGGTGATGACGTATGCAAAGAGCGTTGCGGCTGCGGTGATGAACATAACTGTCGCGGTAGTGCACGCAGAGTCAATAAAGATCTTCTTGAGCTCCTTGAGCCTGAGGGTCTTGTAAACAAAGATGCCGATGAACAGGCCGTAGACTGCGGAAACCGCCGCTGCCTCGGTCGGGGTGAAAATGCCGCCGTAGATACCGCCGAGGATGATAACAGGCATCATCAGACCCCAGAAGGCATCCTTGAAGGCTACCCAGCGCTGATGGCCGCTTGCCTTGGGCAGACGCTTGAGGTTGCTCTTTCTGCCGAGCCAGAGCGTCACGAGGATCAGAGCCGCGCCCATGAGCAGTCCGGGGAAAACGCCGGATATGAACAGGTCGCCGATCGAGGTGTCGGAGATCGAGCCGTAAACAACGAAGGTTATGGACGGAGGAATAATAACGCCGATCGCTCCGGCGGTCGCCATGAGCGCCGCAGAAAAGCCAACGTCATATCCTGCCTTGATCATTGCGGGGATGAGGATAAGGCCGAGAGCCGCGACGGTTGCCGGACCCGAGCCGGAGATAGCTGCGAAGAAGCAGGCGACGATAACGCAGACCATTGCGATGCCGCCCTTTAAGTGACCGACCAGAGATTCCGCAAGAGCGATGAGCTTGCCGGAAATGCCGGCCTTCTCCATAATGTTGCCGCCGAGGATGAAGAACGGGATAGCAAGCAGAACGGTTTTACTCGTTGCGGCGGAAACCAGCTGCGGCACAGTGCCGAGGATTATGGATATCGGACGGCCTACGCCGAGCACGAGCATTGCAGCAACGCTGGAGATGCCGAGACACACGGCAATTGGTGCGCCGATGAGAAGGAGCACCGCAAAAACAATAAGCAGAACAAGAGCTTCCATTAATCAGTCCTCCTCCTTTGGATTTTCTTCGACCGTCGCGGCTTCTATCGCGTCAGCAACTACGTCCTCATGCACAATATCCTTGCCCTTGAGGAGTTTTACAAGGTTCTGTGCGAATCTGATGGTGACGAAAAGCGCACCGATGGGAACAAAGGAGCCGAATATCCATTCGGGAAGCTGGGTAGCTGCGGTAAGCTGTCCCTTGTTGAACTGGCTGATGGTCATGAATACGCCGTAATAGCATATGATGCCGGAAAAGATGACCGCGCAGAGCATCGAAATGGTTGCCAGGATGTGTGCTGCCTTCGGGCCGACATGGTCGGTGATGAGGGTCAGGCCGAGGTGTGCGCCGCGCTTTGCGGCGATTGCTGCGCCGAGAAGGCTCAGCAGGACAAACAGATAGGTGGTTATCTCTTCCGAGAAGGACAGAGAGGCGGCGAATGCTCTGGCAATAACGTTCACGAAGGTGATAAGCGTCATCACAGCAAGGCATATACAGACAAGCCACTCTTCAATATTGTCAAGTATCTTATTCATTAATAAAACTCCTGTCTGTACCGTCAGCGGACAGAGGCGCGTGCGCTCCTGTCAAGCGGCGGAAACTTTTAATAATTGATAAATCAAGTACAGTGCATCTGATGAAAGCGCAAATTTATTAAAGCTTACTTGAGCTTAACGCCGAAGGCGGCGCAGGCCTCTTCTCCGTACTTTTCAAAGAAGCCCTGACGGAGATCGGCAACAACTGCCTGGAACGGTGCAAGCTGCTCCTCGGTGAGAACATCGACCTGCATACCCTGATCTCTGAACTTGGCGATCAGCTCCTCCTGCTCTGCCTCGATCTGGTCGCGTCCCCAGTTGCAGGCCTCAGCAGCCTTCTCTGTGAGCATCTGGCGGGTAGCCTCGTTGAGGGTGTTCCAGATATCGCTGTTTGCGATGAAAAGGTCGTTTTCATAGGTGTAGTTCCAGATGGTCATGTACTTCTGAACCTCGACAACGCCGGAGCTGTTGGTGATGCTGACACCGTTCTCCTGTCCGTCGATCGCGCCCTGCTGGAGAGCGGTGAAGGTCTCGCTCCAGTTCAGACCGACGGGGTCAGCGCCGAAGGCTCTGAAGAAGTTCATGTAGACCTCGCTGCCGGGAACACGGATCTTGAGACCCTTGAGGTCCTCGGGAGCGGTAACGGCACGCTTGTTGTTCGTGAGCTGACGGAAGCCGTTGTGGAAGGAGCCGATAGCTGTGAGACCCTTCGGCTGAAGCAGGCTGTCGTAATATGCAAGGCCGGTAGCGTCGATGGTCTCGCGGGCCTCTGTGTAGTTGTTGAAAAGCCAAGGGATAGTGCCGATAGACATGCGCTCGTCAAGGACGCTCAGGACGCTGGTGGCATATGCCGCAAGATCGACAGCGCCGTTTGCAACCATTTCTATGCCCTTGGTTGCGTTGCCGCCGGCAAGCTGGTCGTTCGGGTAAACCTCAATGGTGACGCTGCCGTTGGTCTCAGCCTCGACAAGCTCCTTGAAGTAATTGGCGACCTTGGTGTCTATCTGGGTATCGGTGCCGTTGACTGCCATCGCAAGCGTGATGGTGTCATACTTTGAGTTGGATGAGGATTGGGTCTGCTTGCCGCATGCACACAGCGTGAAAACCATCACTATGGCAAGTGCAAGCGCCAAGGCTTTCTTCATTTTCATCTGTCTTTCTTTCCTTTCTGCTTTGCTGAACAAAATTTTAACGTCGATTGTTCAACGTCCTACGTTGGACAATTTCTAATTAAACGGTAATACCCCACTCGGCAAAAGTCAATATTTTTTTGCGTTGTAACTAAATTTTCGGGATTCCTAACCAAAACGTACGCCGCTTTTTTTGCAAGATGCACAAATAGTTTGATAATTAACAGGCAGTCTGCCCCGATCTCGTTAAAAAAATATCGTCTTGACTTTAGTTTTGCATCTTGATACAATTATGAACCATAAAATAAGGCTAAAAAGGTATGTAATAAATGGGCGGTTTACAGTATGACAAAATAAACACAACGTCTGTAGTTGAACAGACTATCAGCTTTCTGACTGACGCGATCACCCGCAGAGAGCTGCGCCCCGGCGACAAAATTCCGACCGAATTTGAATTGGCAGAAAAGCTGGGCGTATCCCGCAACACCGTGCGGGAGGCTGTGAAAACGCTTGTATTCATGGGCGTGCTGGAGATCCGCCGCCCCGAGGGGACCTTTGTGCGCTCCGGCTTCACCGAGTCGCTTATTGACCCGATGGTCTACGGGATAATCCTCAATCAGGACGACAGCTTTGAAGGACTCCTGCAGCTGCGCGAAATTATGGAGGTCGGCGCAATGCGGCTGGTCATAGAAAAGGCAAGCGACGAGGAGATCGAAAGCCTGCGCGGGCTTCTTTCCAAGCTCGAAGAGGCCTGCAAAGCCGAAAAGCCCGATGTCGATACCATCTTCGATGCGGACAATGCATTTCACGATGCCATAAACGTGCTGAGCGGCAACCAGATGGTCAACAGGATCAGCAGCATCGTCCGCACCCTCACCCATGCGATGCGCTATGAGAGTGTCGAGGTGATGGTCGGTAAGGACGATGCCGAAACGCTCTATGCCGCGCACGAAAAAATATTCGACGTTCTGAAAAAGCGCAGTCTGAACGATCTTAATCATGTGATACGTTCAACCTATTTTGTGGACGGTCAGGCTCTGTGCTGAGCCTGCGCAAGCTGTATTATGACATAAAAAAGCCTGCCGGAAGGATTCCCTTCCGGCAGGTTTGTCTTTTTTAGTCTATCACAGATGCTGGTCGCGGTCTACTCTGTCGTAGAAGTAGTTGAGCACAGGCTCCATGGCTGCGGTCAGCTTCATGTCAAGATTGAAATAATATACCGCGAAGGTCACGGCGAAAAACGCAGTGCCTGCAAGCGAGAGCTTTTTTGCGGCGTTGCAAAGCTTGGACATAGTTGTATCTCCTTTCGATTACCACGATTCCTCGTCGGGGAGGACTTCAAGCGTCGGGTCAACGGGCTCCTCGCCCATGACGGTGCGCATGTAGGTGTTTATCT
>CAVGXR010000005.1:0-11260 GCA_963633225.1 Collinsella aerofaciens | reverse complement strand
CCGATGCAGGCCACAATAACTGCATCCGCCTGAACTACTCCTGCATGCCCGAAGAGAAGATCGTCAAGGGCATGACCATCCTCGGCGAGGTCATCAAGGAGAACCTGAAGAAGTAAGCTCTTCCGAATACCCAAAAGCTCCCGTTCGCCGAACGGGAGCTTTTTCAGCTTGTCAAAAAATCCCGCGAGGGACTTTTTTGACAAGCGTAAAAAAACCAGTGCACCGTTTTTGATATGCACCCCAAAAGTGTCTAACTTTTGGGGTGCATATCATTTCTGGTACGCTGGTTTTAATATTGCCGTTGCTCAGACGTGAGCGGGAGCGCCGCTCGGGTCTGCCGCGCCTGCGTTTGCAAGCTCTCCGGGCTCAGTGTTGTCCGCTGTCGGGCGCTTCATGCCGACCTTCAGCAGCAGAGGAGTAACAAGGGTGGTCACGATGACCATCAGAACGACGGCGGGGAACATGGTTCCCGAGATGAGTCCGGCCATGCTGCCCTTCTGCGCGACGATAAGCGCGACCTCGCCGCGGGATACCATGCCGAGGCCGATGGAAACGGAGTCGTAGGTCTTGAAGCCTGTGATCCTTGCGCCGATGCCGCAGCCGATGATCTTGGTGATTATGGCGATGACGGTGAGGGCGACTGCAAAGAGAATGAGGTTGCCGTCAAGTCCGGCAAGCTCTGTTTTTATACCAATGGATGCAAAGAATATAGGGGAGAAGAGCATGTAGCTCATGGTATTAATACGTTTGACGACGTAGGTGCGCGTCTCACCGTGGTCGCTGAGCATGAGGCCGGCAAAGTATGCGCCGGTTATGTCGGCAATGCCGAAGAAGTGCTCTGAAACAAAGCTGAGGATGAAGCAGAACGCCAGCGCGTATATGGCGATACGCCTGTGGTTGCCCCAGATCCTTGTGCGGAGATGCGCAAAGACCTTGCGGATTATGACCGCGATGATGGCAAGGCAGATGAAGTAGGCGATGATGCGGATGAAGATGGTCATCGGCTGAACGGTGGAATCGGTAAAGCCGGTGAGCACGGTCAGAACGACGATGCCGAGCACGTCGTCGATGACTGCGGCGGCCATGATAGCCGTACCGACGCGGCTCTTGAGCTTGCCCATCTCGCGCAGGGTCTCAACGGTGATGGAAACGGAGGTCGCCGTCAGAACAACACCGATGAAGGCTGCCTTGAGCATACGCAGGCTGTCGGGCTCGCTGTTAAACAGCAGGTAGCAGCCGGCACCGCCGAGGAAGGGAACGATAACGCCGATGGTTGCGATGATGAAGGCCGAAAGGCCGGTGTGCTTGAGCTCCTGCACGTCGGTATCGAGGCCGGCGGTGAACATCAGGATGATAACGCCGATCTCAGCCGTTTTAATAAGGAAGTCGGATTCGCCGACGAGACCGAAGCAGCTCGGTCCGAGCAGCAGACCCGCGATCAGTGCGCCGACGACCTGCGGCATGTTGACCTTTTCGCTCACAAGGCCGAGAACCTTGGTGGAGAGCATAATGAGCGCGATTACGATGAGAAAGCTGTAATCCATGTTAATTTTCCCCCAAATTGCACAAAAGATAATTAAAAAAAACACAATCCTGAGGCATATTGCCTCATTCGCAAAGCGGATTATACGCACTTTTTCCCTTAATTGCAAGTTAATTTTTCGCCTGTGAGATGAACAATATTTATGTGGTTATAAGTTTGCCGCATACCCCCTGCGACTGTGCGAAAATCGCACAGCAAAAACCAGACAAACTGTGGTATTTGTACTTTAATTCCTACAATAAAAGTGGTATATTAATATCACATCATAGGTATAGGAATTACGGAGGTGATACGATGAACGTGACCAGCAAGGGACGCTATGCCCTGCGCATTATGATCGACCTTGCCCAGCATGGGGACGACGGCTTCATATCGCTCAAAACGGTGTCCGAGCGCACGGAGCTTTCGATGAAATATCTCGAAATGATAGTCGGCAACCTCAAGAAAGCCGAGCTCGTGCAGAGCTCACGCGGCAAGGAGGGCGGCTACAGGCTCGTCAAAGCCCCGAAGGACTACACCATCGGAGAGATACTCAGATGCATGGAGGATAATCTCGCGCCGGTGGCCTGCATAAGAGAGGGCGAGATACAGTGCGACCACTCCGGCGGCTGCCTGACGGTGCCGATGTGGAAGGAGCTTGACGATATAACGAACGCCTATCTCGACACCGTGAGCCTTGAGGATCTTCTCACCGGCGAAAAATGGCGAAAAAAGACTTGACTAAGTTAAAGCAAGGTGCTACAATCCCTACAGATTTAATAGGATATATATGCGAAAGGAAGATAAAAATGTTTGTATACGCAGATAACGCTGCAACCACATGTGTCAGCAAGACCGCGCTTGACGCGATGATGCCCTACCTGACCAAGCAGTACGGCAACCCCTCGAGCCTGTACGCCTTTGCTCAGGAGGCAAAGGAAGCGCTTGAAAACGCAAGAAAGACCGTTGCCGATATAATCGGCGCACAGCCCAAGGAGATATACTTCACCTCCGGCGGCTCCGAGGCGGACAATCAGGCCATAGTTTCCATGGCCAAGGTCGGCGCTCTCAAGGGCAAGAAGCATCTCATATCCACGAAGTTTGAGCATCATGCCGTCCTGCATACGCTCAAGAAGCTCGAAAAGGAGGGCTTTGAGGTAACGCTGCTGGACGTTCACGAGGACGGCGTTGTCCGCCTTGAGGATCTCGAGGCCGCAGTCCGCGAGGATACCGCGCTCGTCACCGTCATGTTTGCAAACAACGAGATCGGTACTGTCCAGCCCATCAAGGAGATCGGCGAGTTCTGCCGCGCAAGGAAGATACCCTTCCACACCGATGCGGTTCAGGCTGCCGGCCATATGCCGATAAACGTTCAGGAGATGAACATCGACCTGCTGAGCATGTCCGGCCACAAGTTCCACGCTCCCAAGGGCGTAGGCGTTCTGTACGCAAAGACGGGTATGCCGCTGTTCAACATCATCGAGGGCGGCGCACAGGAGCGCGGCAAGCGCGCCGGTACGGAAAATATACCCGGCATCGTCGCTATGGCTGCTGCTCTTAAGGAGAGCGTTGACAACATGGAGGCCAACACCGCAAAGATCATCCCCATGCGCGATAAGCTCTTTGCAGAGCTCAGCAAGATCCCCCATTCCAAGATAAACGGCTCGCTCGAGCACCACGTCCCCGGCACGGTGAACATGTGCTTTGAGGGCATCGAGGGCGAAAGCCTGCTGCTGCTTCTGGACGCTAAGGGTGTCTGCGCCTCGTCAGGCTCGGCATGTACCTCCGGCTCACTCGACCCCAGCCACGTCCTGCTCTCCCTCGGCCTGCCGCACGAGGTCGCTCACGGCTCACTGCGCCTGTCGATAGGCGAGTACAACAGCATGGAGGAGATCGACCATATCATCAAGGTCGTCCCCGAGGTCGTGTCCTACCTGCGTGATATCTCCCCCGTGTGGGAAGAGCTCGAAAACGGCACAAAGCAGCACTTGATCTAATAAAACAACACAGCGTGAAATAATAGGAGGAACTTAAATTATGGCACTTTATAGTGATAAGGTAATGGATCATTTCCAGAATCCCCGCAATGTCGGCAAGATGGACGACGCGGACGGCGTAGGTGAAGTCGGCAACGCAAAATGCGGCGACATCATGAAGATGTACATCAAGGTCAAGGACGGCATCATCACCGATGTCAAGTTCAACACCTTCGGCTGCGGCAGCGCAATCGCCACCAGCTCCATGGCCACCGAGCTCATCAAGGGCAAGAAGGTCGAGGATGCGCTCGAGTTGTCGAACAAGGCCGTTGTCGAAGCTCTCGACGGTCTGCCCGCGCACAAGATCCACTGCTCGGTCCTCGCCGAGGAAGCAGTTGCAGCGGCGGTCAAGGACTATTACGACCGCAACGGCATCGCATACGATCCCGCGCTGTTCAGCAAGAAGCTGCACGACTGCGAGCACTGCGCAGAGTAAGATATTAATAGTTAATAGTTATCAGACTGTCAAAAAACCTATGTTGCTGCGTTGAGATATCCGCGAAGCGGGGGAGTTCGAGGGGTAGCGCAGCGTCGGCACGGTAGTGAATGACATGCCGGTGGCATGTCAGAGCCGTGCCGTGACCGAGCCGCAGCGAGAAAAGGCCCGCCTCGAGTTAGATTATAGCCATCAAAAAAGCTGCAAACTTTTTTGACACGCTGAAAGCTCCACCCTCAGGTAAAACGTACCTGAGGGTGGAGCTTTTTTGCCTGCGGGTTTAATAAAGCTCGAGCTTATCAAGGCTTTGATCGAGGTAGGAAAGCCGCGCCTGCTGTGAAGTGCCCTTCAGACGGCTTATCTCGAAGATGAGAAGCTCTACTATAAACTGCGTGGCTATGAACGAGTTCATGGCGGTAGGCCCCGCAAACTCGGAGAGAATGACAAGGTCGGCCTTGTAGGCTGCGGGAGCGCTCAGCTTGTCAACTATGGCGATCCGACGGCAGCCCCGCTCTATTGCAATTTCGGCAAGCGTGCGGGTCATTTTGGAATAGCGCTCTACGCTCAGCAGTATCATGCAGTCGTCCTTGCCAAGGTCGATGGCCTTTTCGACGCAGCCCGTATCCACCTTGTCATAGAAATCGACAAAGGGAATATACTGGTGCAGCAGAACGCCGAGCGATTCCGCCATGCCGGCCATACCGCGGAAGCCTGCAATGTAGATATGATTGCTCTTGTAAATGATATCGGCTGCCGCACGGAAGATATCGGGCTCGTTCCTGCGCAGAACGCTCGACAGGTTTTCGAGCGCAAACTCCTGACATATGGACAGGCTGCTGCCGCGATATTCTTTGAATTTGCTCTCGACCTGATCGCGGGGAATGATATATTTTCCGTCGCCGATGTATGCCGAAATGAGCGCCTGCTGCTGCTCCTGCAGCTCGCTGTAGCCGCTGTAGCCGAGCTTCCGGCAGGTCCTTATGACGGAGGTGTCGCTCACATCGAGCTCAAACGCGATATCCTTTGCCGTCGTAAAGCTCAGGGAGGTGTCCAGCTCGAGAAAGCGTTCGGCTATGCGAGCCTCGGTTTTTGAAAGCTGAACCGATTTTATGCGCTCCTTCAGATCTGGTGATTTATCCATAATGTGCTCCTTTCGCTGCGCTTTTTGGCTTTGTGCAGACAGGGCTACAACATATGTTGCCGCCGCAACAACATTATATTGCACATATTGCCGAAAATGCAATACCAAATGTCAAAAACCCGAAAAACTATTGAAAATCAAGGGTTTTTGTGCGTTAATTTAAGCAGAGAAGGCCGTATGGCCAAGAAAGGAGCTAGAAACAATGAATGAAAGCAAGTTAAAATTTTACGGAGGGAGCTTCGGCGCATTTGTTCCGCTGCTTGTCTTCATGGCATGCATGATACTGATCGCAGCAATGCGGATGGTGTCGCTGGTCCTTTTCTGTATGGCGGGCTTCGCAGGACTCTGCGTTGCATTCCTTTTGGCTAAGGACAAAAAGGAGTTCGAGGAAGCGGTAGTGGAGGGCATAAGAAACAAAACGCTCTGCGTGATAATTTTCGCCTTCCTGCTGGCCGGTATCCTCTCTCAGGAGCTCAGACAGAGCGGCCTTATAAACGGCCTTATCTGGGCGATGACGAGCCTTGGACTCAACGCTGCGTTCCTGCCGCTGATAGGATTTTTGGCAAGCTGCCTTATCTCGGTTTCAACGGGTACATCTAACGGTGCGATAATCGCGGTAATGCCCGTCCTGCTTCCTGCCTCGACAGCCGTAGGCGCATCACCGGCGCTCATAGCCGGTGCGATAGTCAGCGGCGCAGTGTTCGGCGATAACCTCGCGCCCATTTCCGACACGACCATAGCGTCTGCCGTCACTCAGGGTGCAGAGGTGAGAGACGTTGTCCGCACAAGGCTGCCCTATGCGCTTATCGCAGCCGCTGTTTCTGCGGTTCTGTTTATCATAATGGGCTTCAAGACCGCTACCACTGCCGCGCTTCCCGAGCTTGCCGATTCGAGCAGCTCGATGACGCTTCTGATGCTGGTCATTCCCGTTATCATGGTAATTCTCATGCTCAGGGGCTGGAACCTCGTCGGGACCCTGCTCGTGTGCGATATGATCGGATTCGTTTTCCTTCTGGTATTCGGCTTTGTTGAGCCGGCCAAGCTGGTCGCAGCAGACGGCCCGATCGGTGCCGGTCTTACCGGAATGCTGAACGTTATCTGCTTCTCCTTCTTCATGTTTGCCCTGCTTGAGCTTCTCAACCGCAGCGGCGAGCTGGACAAGCTCATGGAGGGGATATCCAAAAGGGCAACGACCCCGCGCAAGGCGGAGGGTCTGGCTGCCGTTATCGAGATCGTTGCGGGCTTTGCCATCGGCGCTGCGAGCGTTTCGATACTATTCGTAGGCCCCATCGTGAAAAAGATACTCGGACAGCACAATATCGAGAAAACAAGAGGCTCGAATATAATCGACGGCTTCGGCACGGCGTTTGCCGGTATAGTGCCCTACAACCCAGTTGGTCTTAACGCCGTCAGCCTTGCAATAGCGAGCGGAGTCGTAGCCGACGGCTTCTCATTCCTCGATTATCTCCCGTACCTGTATCAGAGCTATATGCTCATAATCCTGTTCACGCTCAGCATCATAACAGGCATCGGCAGAAGGTTTGAGAAAAACTGAGCGTCTGTTAAACAAATAAATTTAAGGAGAATAGTCATGTCTGACAGTTGTGAAAAATTCATGTTCAGCAAGGAGCTGTCCGCAGAGATAAAAGACAGATTCTACTATGTCGATGCCGACCCCGAGTTCGGCGAGCGCCTGTTCTTTGAAAACTCCGGCGGCTCGCTGAGACTGAAGGAATCCGTCCTCAAGCAGGCGGAATATCAGGCCTACCCCGATTGCCCCGAGAGAACGCATAACCGCTCTCTTGACCTCAAGAGAGTGCAGCTTCAGGGTATAGACGACATAATGAAGGTCGTTTTCGGCGCGAAGGACGGCGCTCTGGTGAGCGAAATGACGGCCTCTCAGGTCATGTTCCAGACGGTAGGAGCCATACTCGAAAACTGCCCCGGCGACAATGCCGTCACCTCGGTCATGGAGCATCCCTCCGCATTCGATGCGGTAAAATATTATTGCGATAAGACCGGCAAGGAGTTCAGAGTCGTAGGAGCAAACCCCGCAAGCGGCAGAATAGAGGTCGAGGACATCAAAAAGGTCGTGACCCCGACCACGACGCTTCTGAGCGTCATGTGGGCCTCGAACATCACCGGCGCGATAATGGACATGGAGGGCATCGTAAAGGCGGCAAGGGAGATAAATCCCGATATATACATCGTTGCCGACGCGGTGCAGCACATTCCTCATGCTGCGGTGGATGTTGACGCGCTCAAGCTTGACGGAGTAAACTTCGGCCCCTACAAGTTCTTCGGAACCCGCGGCATGGGCTACGGCTATGTGTCCGACAGGGTTGCTCTGCTCCCGCACAGAAAGGTGCTTGCACGAGACCCAAAGATATGGGAGCTCGGCTCGCCAACCCCGGGCAACTTCGCCGCCATGACTGCCGTTGTCGATTATGTTTGCTGGCTCGGAAAGCAGTTTACCGAATCTGAGGATCGCCGCGAGCAGTACGTTGAAGGCATGAAGCGCATCCATATGCACGAGCAGTCGCTGCTTGAGCTCATGCTCAACGGCACGGCAAATGCCGCCGGTCTGCGCAGCATTCCAGGTGTCGAGGTGTACGCCGATGATCCCGACCTGTCCAGACGCGACCTCATAGTCGGTATCGGCTTTAAGAACCTGTCGTATTCCGACGCGGTGCTCGAATACCGCAAGAGGGGCGTTATCGTGTTTGAGCGTCTCAATTCCAGCCCGTACTCCAAGCGCGCTGTCGAGGCGATCGGCACGACCGGCGCGATCCGCGTATCGCCGCTGCACTGCCATACCGAGCAGGATATCGAGAAATATCTTCTCATAACAAAGGAAATAGCCGAGCTCTAAGGCTTGCAGAAAAAACGAGATCCCACCGTTATGGCTTAGCGGTGGGATCTTTGCATATCTGATTTTTATTTCCCCGCCTCGGGCAGGCAGTGCATACGCAGCGTGTCGAGCACGCGGAAGCCCTCGGCGTGCGCAGAGAGGCTGCGCAGACCGAAGTCGAGCGAGCGTATGCGCAGGTACAGGGCTATCGCTCTGCCCTCGCTGCTCCCGTCGGGAAACTGGCTTTTGTGGCAGTCGAATATTGCCGAAAGCTGACGCTCGAGGAGCTCCTTCGAGGTTTTCACATAGCGGTTTGGCGAGGCGGTCATGTAATACGCTATCGCCTTCACGGGGGCGGAGGCCGCTCCGCGGCGCTGCATTATGCCCTCGTAAGGGGCAAGGTATGCAAGCTCTGAGGCCGCCCTGCCCACATTCAGGTGATCGGGGTGGCACTCGCTTTTTACCTGCGGGTCGGGGCAGAATATGATATCGGGCTTAAACTCGCCGATGGCCTTTGCCATTGCTGCTTTGAGCGCCTGCGCATCGTAAAAGCCGCCGTCGCAGAAGGGGAGGAACGAAACGTCCGCAATGCCAAGCCTTTCCGCCGAAGCCTTGGCCTCGGCCTGACGTATGGGGATAAGCTCCTCCGGCGGCACGGTGCCGGAGCCGTACCTGCCGTCGATGCAGCACAAAAATGCGAGCTTTTTGCCCATGGCGGCGAGCTTTGCCGCCGTCGCGCCCGCGCCGATCTCAATATCGTCGGGATGCGGGCCGATGAAAAGATATCGCTCAAAGCTCTCGATGCGCGGCAGAGGGGAGGCAAGACCTATTGCAAGCTTCGTTATGCTCATGCCGTTTCTTCCTTGCGGGCGGCTATCTCGCCGCAGATGCGCTCATACTCGTCCTCGTCAAGCTTGTAATGCTTCTTGTACAGGAAGTAGCTCAGAAGCATGAGCACGCAGGGAATGAGGATCATGCACAGCAGCAGCGCCAGCGTTTTGACCGGCTCGATGCCGGCGATCACGTTGTCGATGGCCATTATCTTGTCCTGCTCGGAGATAAGATTGCGTGCGCACTCGTTTTCAAAATCGGAGATGCGGTTGGTGTACTGCGTTACGCCGAAGATGATGTAGCTGAGGTTCGTTATGAGGACGGTCAGCGCCGAGGCAAGCTTTGTAAGGAAGGGGCGCAGGGAGGTGATTATCGCCTCGTCGCGGGAGCCCGTGAGGTATTCGTTGTACTCGACGGTGTTTATGATGGAGATCATCATTATGAGATAGTAGCCGTACTGACCGAAGTTTGAAAGCGCGTAGCCGGCTGTTATCATCCAGAACTTGAGCATGGTAGACGGCAGGGCGAGCCCAGCGGCGAGCATGAGCGCGTAGCCGACCATCGAAATGCAGGCGAGGATAGTCATGAGCCTTTTGCGCTTTATATGCCGCGAAATAGCGGGGTAGAAGATCATGAGAAAGGCCGTGACGGACATGCCGACGATGGAAAACAGCGAGAACAGGCCGCCCTCGTAGCCAAAGTCAAAGTAAATGTATGTTGCACCGATGCCGCCGACGATGTGGTCGTTGCCTATCTGCTGAAGAAGAAAGATGAGACTTATCCACAGCAGCTGGTCGTTGCCGGTGATGGTAGTCCATATTTTTTTGAAGCTGATGGGGGGAGCCTCGGTGTATTCGCGCCTTTCGCGCACGCCGAAGATCGTAAAGCACAGAAACAGCGGCGCAAGCACGCAGATGATGAGCGCTATGCGGCCATAGGCAATGGTCGTGCTGCCGCCGATGGCCTTGTCGCCTACGGTGAATATGGGGATCAGGACGCTCGCGAGCGTTCCGCCGATGCCGGCAAAGAGCGTTGCGCGCGAGGCAAACTGGTTTCTCGCGTCCGCCTCGGTCGAGAGCGCGGGAACCATGCCCCAGTAGGAGATGTCATGCATCGTGTAGGTTATCGAGTACATGAAATAGATAAAGCCGAAGAACCAGACAAAGCTCCAGCCCTGCAGGTCGGTGTTGAAGGCAAGGTATACGACGACCGAGGTCGAGAGTATGCCTATGACGAGCCATGGCTTGAACTTGCCCCAGCGCGTGCGCGTGCGCTCGATGATATTGCCCATGATGGGGTCGTTGAGTGCGTCGAATATTCGTGCCGCAACGACGATGGCTGTTATCGCGCCGAACTGCGTGTTCGTGAGGTTTCGTGTAAACAGCACGAAGGTTATTATGCAGCTCGTGAAAAGGTAATATATCATATCCCTGCCGACCGTGCCGAGCGGGAACATGATCAGATTTTTCTTCCTCTGTTTGAGATCTTCCATGACAGTCTCCTATATAAATTAATACATCCTTTATTTTAACAGCCGCCGCCGATAATAGCAAGCCGCGCACATGATGAAGTTTGGGGCTTAAAATTGTTGCATTTTCACAAAGCTCATTGTGAAAATAGGCAAAATTCCGTCTTGCGAAATGTGCTGCAATCGGATAGAATGTGTTTTATTCGATAATAAATTTGCGAGGTGGTCAAAATGCAGGAGCTTATCGAGCGCATAAAGCGCGACGGCGTAGTCAAGCCCGGCGGAGTTTTGAAGGTGGACAGCTTCTTAAATCACCAGATCGACCCGAAGCTGAGCTACAGCATGGCACAGGAGATACACAGACTGTTTGAAAACGACGGTGTCAACAAGATCCTCACCATCGAGGCATCCGGCATCGGCATGGCAGTTCTGACGGGGCTCGTGTTCGGCTGCCCCGTGGTCTTTGCAAAAAAGAGCAAGACCATAAACCTCTCGGATGACGTTTACGCTACGACGGTGTATTCCTTCACGCATCAGGTCTCGAAGCAGGTGCTCGTTTCAAAGCGCTATCTCAATCCCGGCGACAGGGTGCTGATAGTCGATGACTTCCTCGCAAACGGAGCAGCCCTCGAGGGACTGTGCGATATCGTCGAGCAGGCCGGAGCCGAGGTCGTGGGCGCTGCCATAGCGATAGAAAAGGCCTTCCAGCCCGGCGGCGAAAAGCTGCGTGCAAGAGGTCTGCGCATAGAGTCGCTGGCCCGCATCGAGTCGATGGGCGACGACAGCATCGTGTTCTGTCAGGAGTAAACATGCACAAAAATCACGGCGAAAAAATGTTAAACTTGGCTAAAACCCAGTCTTGACTTTTGCCGCTGCGCTTGATATGCTAAAAGCGTTCTCGATCAGAGACGCTGAAAACTGAATATTTTCGATATATAGCAAATGATATGGATTTGAAGTCTCTACCCGGACGCC
>CAVGXR010000004.1:0-7909 GCA_963633225.1 Collinsella aerofaciens | reverse complement strand
AGCGCGTGTACATCATCGACGAGGTGCACATGCTCTCGACCGCGGCGTTCAACGCGCTGCTGAAAATACTCGAGGAGCCGCCGGAGCATCTGGTGTTCATCCTTGCAACAACGGAGCTCAACAAGGTACCGGCAACGATACTTTCACGCTGTCAGCGGCACAGCTTCAAGCGACTCGACGCGCAGCTGATCGCCGGACATCTTGAGCACGTTGCGCAGTGCGAGGGCTTAAAGCTCGAGCGCAGCGCTGCCGAGCTCATCGCGGGGCTCGCCGAGGGCGGTATGCGCGATGCGCTGTCGCTGCTCGACCAGTGCTCGGGGGAGAGTGATATAGACACCGATGCCGTGTATTCGGCGATGGGTCTGACCGGCAACAGGCGCACGGCGCAGCTGCTGGACTATGCCGTCAGAAGGAACACCGACGAGGCGCTGAAGCTCTTTGACAGCCTCTGGCGCGATGGTAAGGACCCCGCAACGCTGCTGTATGAGCTCAACACACTGCTGCGCGACTGCCTCATGCTGTCGGTAGCGCCCAAAACCGGCGCAGACCTTATATCGGGCCGCTTCAGCCGCGATATGCTGAATGTTTTCTGCAAAAAGCTCACGAAGGCGGAGCTGATAAGCCGCATCAATATGGTCTCGGACTATCTGCTGAAGATACGCGACTCGAAAAGCGCAAAGCTCACGGCGGAGCTGTGCATAATATCCCTGTGCGACCCGCGCCTTAACGAGGGGCTCGACGAGCTCCGCGCAAGGGTATCGCGCATCGAGGAGGATATGAAAAACGCGCCTGCCCGTCGGGCAGCGGCGGCAGAGAATAATGACGGCGAGGACGAGGAGGAGTTTCACTCCACGCTTGACGAAGCGCCCTTTGAGCTCGACGAGCCGCCGGAGCCGCGCCCGCGGTATGAGCCCGATCCGTCCGATGAGCTTGACCCGTCGGAGTTTGCCGAGTATCAGCCGGAGGACGATCTTCTGGATAAGGCCTCTCCCGTTGAGCTGAACCCCGATGCTCCGGCAAGCGCCGCCGATGCTCCGCAGGATAACGATGCGCTGTGGGCGGCGATAGTCGAGAAGGCCGAGGATACGCTGCCGCGTGGCGTGATCCCGATCCTTTCAAACCCCGTGCAGACACGCTGCACCGTGAGCTTTGACACGCTCGCGCTCGAGGTCGTGCCCGGATTTTTCTTTAACGCCGTGAACAATCAGGCGGTGCTTATGCGCCTGCGCGAGGCGGCAGCCGCCGTCACTGGACGCAGCCTGAAGCTCACGATCGCCGAGCTGCACGAGGATAACAGCAAACCAAAAAGAGACGTTGAAGAGCTGAGAAAATTCAAGGAAACTCGTTTTGTATAATTTCATATAACAATTTAGGAGGAATTTTAATATGGCAAAAGGCGGATTTCGCGGCGGTATGGGCGGCGGCAACATGATGAAGCAGGCCCAGAAGATGCAGGAAGAGTTCATGAAAATGCAGCAGGAGCTCGAGAGCAAGGAGTTTACCTCCACTGTCGGCGGCGGCGCTGTCAAGGCAACGATGATCGGCACCCGCGCACTCAAGAGCATAGAGATAGACCCCTCGGCTGTCGATCCCGACGATGTTGAGATGCTTCAGGACATGATCGTCGCTGCGGTCAACGAGGCGATCACCCAGAGCGAGAACGCTACCAACGAGGCAATGAGCAAGCTCACCCCCATGGGCTTTCCTTTCTGATAGCGCACTGACGCAGCTGCGGATACGCATATTGCGTCAACACGGTATCGAAACAATGATGGAAATAAGTTTGTTTCACATCCCGTGGGTGCGTTGCAATGTTTTTGCTGCACATCAAATACTGCAACGCACCCTGTAGGGAACAGGCATGGCCACTCGCCGTGGCGGGCAATTCGCATGGAGATTAAGCAAGACGTAGTTGCTTGTGCCCGACCGAAACTACCGCCAATCCTTGTAGGGAACAGGCTTGCCTGTTCCGCATAGTCGGTACTAAATTTAATATCGAATGCTGAAAAGACAGCTCGGATGTATGTCCAAGCTGTCTTTTACTGTTTCGTGTTTGGTTTTAGTCTGCCACTAACGCACAAATTAAATTTCATTCGCTCTCCGAGCGAATACATTTGGCTAACGGCTAACGGCTAACTGCTTAACTCTCCGTATAGGCAGCTGCGTCAATGCGCCTCCAAAAAACTGAAGAAGTAAGATTTAAAGACCTTTGCGGCGGGGGAGATGACATCATCGGGCGGAGTGACGGCGCAGATCTCGATGACCTCGGGCGGATCGAGCGGCACATAGGCAACGGCATCGGACAGCTCATCGGCAATGACGCGGTTTACCAGCGAAACGCCCAGCCCTGCCTTGACCATGCCGCAGGCAATGAAGCTGTCGGGCGTGGAAAAGCTCAGGTTCGGCTTGATGCCGCGGTCGTTAAAGCACAGCGTGTTGTCGGTCTGAAGTCCTGTGTGTATCTCAATGAACGGCTCAGTCTCAAATATCGTCGCCGGAACCGACGCGCTGTGCGCCAGCGGATGCTCCGGCGGCAGCATCGCAACGAGCTCATCGCGCATTATGACGGTGCTCGAAAACGAACCCTCGCGGCGGCTTATGATGCCGAAGTCGAGAGCCTTGGCGCTCATGCGGGCGGCAAGCTCCGTGCTCGTGCCCGAGCAGAGCTCCACCGTGATCCCCGGGTATTTCTCGTGAAAGCCCGATACTATTTTTGTCAGCCACGGGAAGAACTTGACGTATGACGAGCCGACCGCCAGCTTTCCGGCCTGCACGCCGCGCAGCTTCTGCGCAGTCTGGTCGAACTGCTCTGCCCAGTACGCCAGCTCGCGCATCGACGGCAGCAGCTCCTCGCCCTCCCGCGTCAGATGCACGCCGCCGCGCCCGCGGCTGAGTATCGGAAACCCGACCGATTTTTCGAGCGCCTCGACCGCACGGCTGATACCCGACTGCGTGTAGTTTAGCTCCTCCGCCGCTGCCGACATGCTGCCGTTTTTGAGTATGCTCAGCAGAATAGTGCACTTTTCGCTGTCCATATCCGTCACCCCTCGTACATGAGCGTTAATCATATAAAAATTGACTATGCCTCGCTTTACTCAAGTATAAACCCGTATTATACTGATGTCAAGTAAGCTGACAGGAATCGAACTCTGTCGTCTGTCAGCACCCCTTTTAAACGCTTACTCAAAAACAGGGAGTGATAAGTATGAACCAGAAACAGGCACAGCTGCTGCTGGCGGCGGTAATTCTGACGCGCAGCAGCGCCTATCTTTTTACAAAAACAGGGCTTGCGACGCTCGGCACGTTCAATCTGCTTGCCGCACGCTTTTTGCTGGGCTTTGCGGTGCTGCTGATAGTATTTCGGAAGCGTCTGCTGCACATGAGCCGCCATGATCTGATCGGCGGCGCGGTCATCGGCGCGGTGTTCACCGGCGTAATGACGCTGGAGCTGACGGCGCTAAAGACGACCGACACATCGACGGTATCGTTTCTTGAGAACACGGCGATAGTGTTTGTGCCGCTTATGGAAGCGGTGCTGATACGCAGGCTGCCGAAGGCCGCGAGCATTGCAAGCGCGGTGCTTGCGCTGTGCGGCGTGGGACTGCTGACTCTTCGCGGCGGCAGCTTCGGCTTTACGCCGGGCGAGGCCTGCTGTCTGGGCGCTGCGGCGCTGTACGCTGTCGGCATCATCACGACCGACCGCTTTTCGCATAAGTGCGACGCGCTGCTGGTCGGCATCGTTGAGGTCGGCGCGATAGGATTTTTCTCGCTCGTGCTGTCGCTTATCTTCGAGCAGCCGCGCATCCCGTCCGGCGGCACGGAGTGGGGCTGTGTGCTGGTGCTGGCGCTCGTGTGCACGGGCTTCGGCTTCACACTCCAGCCGGTCGCGCAGTCGCACCTGACCAGTCAGACCTCGGGGCTTATGTGCGCACTCAACCCTGCGTTTGCCTCGGTCCTCGGCGTTGTGTTCCTCAACGAGCCCGTCACCGTGCAGGGTGTCTGCGGCGCGATGCTGATCCTGCTGAGCCTGTTTGTCCCGCATCTTTTTGCAGGCGTGCATCCGCGGCGCATGGCCGGAACGAAAACCTGAGCGAAGCTTACGCCTGCGCCAGCTCCGCATGGTTGGAAGCAAAATTTAATGTAAGACGCAAAAAAGAGAGCACAGATTTTCAAATCTGTGCTCTCAGCGTATCAAAAAAGCCTGCGGCGTTTTTTCACGCTGAAAAAACGCCACATTTTTTGTGAAGCTTGCGCTTCACGAAAAATCTCGCTGCGGATTCCGCAGGAGCCTCGATACCGTGCCACCGCAATCAATGTATAGGTGCAGACCTAATGCGCCTCTGAATCTACTTGGCGTAGCGGTTTATGAACTCGGCGCGGGTTTTGGAATACATGATCTTCTGGCTGCTGTACAGGCCGAAGTAGCCCGAGAGCATGTAGGAGATGCCGCAGGCGAGCGCGAAATACAGCAGCTCGCCCGAGCCGAACAGCTCGACCGAGAGAATGATCGACGCTATCGGGCAGTTGACCGCGCCGCAGAACAGCGCGACGAGGGCGATGGCGGCGGCAAACTGCGCCGGTATCCCCAGCAGCGGCCCGACGGTGCAGCCGAGAACTGCGCCGATGAACATTGTCGGCACGATCTCGCCGCCCTTGAAGCCGAATCCGATGGTCACAGCGGTGAAAATGATCTTCCACACAAAGCCCCAGGCCGGAGCCTCGCCCTCGCCGAGGGCGGAGGCGATGATATCCGTGCCGATGCCGTTATAGCTCTCGTCGCCGGCGATGAGTGTGAGGATAATGACGATAACGCCGCCGGTGAATGCGCGAAGATATATGTTTTTGATCTTTTTTGCCGCGAATCGCTCGGTTCTGCGCATGGCAACGCAGAACGCTATGCTCACGAGCGCACAGACCACCGCCAGCACGCACACGCGCAGCGCAAGACCGAGCTCCAGCGGTTCGAGCGCGACAGAATAGCGCATCGGCGCGATGCCGAACAGCAGAGACACGGCGTAGGCCGTGACCGAGGCAACGAGGCAGGGGATGAGCCCCGAGTAGTACAGTATGCCGACCGAGATGACCTCAAGCGCGAATATCGTTGCGGTCAGCGGCGTTCCGAACAGCGCCGCGAAAACCGCGCTCATGCCGCACAGCGTGACAAGGCGCATGTCCTTCTCGTCAAGCTTCAAAAGCCGCCCGACGCGGTAGCCGATGCCGCCGCCTATCTGAAGCGCCGCACCCTCGCGTCCGGCAGAGCCGCCGACAAGATGGGTTATAGCGGTCGCGGCGAAGATGACCGGCACGAGCATGATCGGAACCTTCTCACCGTCGTGGATGGAGTCGATGATGTTGTTCGTGCCCTCACCCTCCATCTTGCTGACGCGGTAAATGAAGGCAACGGCGAGGCCGCCCACGGGCAGCAGGAATATGAGCCAGGGATGCAGGCTGCGGAAGCGCGTGGCAAAGTCAACCGTCAGGTGGAACGCAGTGCCGACCAGTCCGCACACGAGTCCCGTCACTACCGACAGCAGTACCCAGCGGTAAAATGTCCGAAAATATTTACCGGCGCTGATCGCACCGCTTCTGAGCTTGTCCACGTCCTCACCTCCCGCGAAATTTACAGACAACATATTAATATATCCCCCGCCGCCGCCATTGTCAACTTTTCGGAAGCACTTTTTCGGAGGCGCTTTAGCACCCTGCCTATACGGAGAGTGAAGCAGTTAGCTGTTAGCTGTTAGTCGTTAGCTAATGGTATTCGCTCTCCGAGCGAATGAAATTCAAATTGTGCGCGAAGCGCACACCTTGTTACTCGTAGGGAACAGGCTTGCCCGTTCCGCTTGTTGAAGCTTCCACCGCACCGAAATAGGCGCACCCTTGCCCGTCTGCACCAGACTAAAACCAAACACGAAACAACAAAAGACAGCTTGGACATACATCCGAGCTGTCTTTTCAACATTTGATATAGAAATTTGTTCTGACTATGCGGAACAGGCAAGCCTGTTCCCTACGAGGATTGGCGGTAGTTTCGGTCGGGCACAAGCATCAACCTCTTGCTTGATCTTCATGCGAATTGCCCGCCACGGCGAGTGGCCAAGCCTGTTCCCTACGGGTTGCGGCGCAACTTTTGAGATGCTGCAAAAACATTGCACCGTACTCACGGGAGGCGCGAGTGTTTTTATTTTGTCTGCATCCACCGGTCGGGCACCCGCAATCTCCGTATAAGTACAGCCTAAATGCGCCTCTAAAACTATGCGCTGAGCTTGTGCGTGGGTGCGGAATCGAGAGTGCGGGTGTGGACAATGGGCTTCCAGCCGGGATCCTTGAACATTGCCGCTATGCAGATAGGCACGAAGGTCAGCATGAACAGGGGGAAGGTGAGTGCATAAAGCAGCTTCTTTGCCGGTGTGCAGCGGATATTTTTCCACTCGCTGAGCGTGGTTATCGCGCCGATGACGAACAAAGTCATGTACAGGCTTATGAGCGTCTGCCCGACGGACATGCCGAGAGTCGCCCAGTCGCCGCCGCCGAGGAGATTCATGATCGCAGCGCCTACGTTCACGACGATGCTCAGCCCCGTGAGTACGGCTGCCGGCATGATGGACATGGCCATGTCGTAGCACGAGAAGCTGCCGTGCAGCATACCGCGCACAAGGCTGCCGCCGTAGCGTGCAAACACCTGCATATAGCCGCGTGACCAGCGCATACGCTGCCGCCACGACTGCGAGAAGGTCACGGGCTGCTCATCGTAGACGACTGCATCGGGGCAGTAGCCGATCTTCACGCCGCCGGTAACGTTATCGATGGTAAACTCGATATCCTCGGTCAGCAGGAAGAAGTGCCAGCCGCCGCAGCGCTCGAGGATCTCACGGGTGAACAGGAATCCCGTACCCGAGACAGCGCAGCTGCTGCCGACCGCGGCGCGTGCGCCGTTGAGATAGCGCGACTCGCGCAGGAACCAAAGTCCGATACCCGCGGATATCCAGTTGTCGCCGTAGTTTTTCGAGTTGCGGTAGCAGGTGATGATATCATGCCCCTGCTCCATGCAGCCGCACATCGCGGCAATGTAATTGGGGTCGAGGATGTTGTCCGCGTCGATGACGATATACGCATCGTAGCTCAGACCGAGCTCGTTGAGCTTATACAGCAGGAAGTTCAGCACATAGCCCTTGCCGACGTGCTCGGTATCGCTTCGCTCGAACACCCTTGCACCGCGTCTGCGTGCAATCTCGGCGGTTCCGTCGGTGCAGTTATCCGCGCCGACCACGATGTCTATAAGCTGCTGAGGATAATTCTGAGCACGGATGCTGTCGATGAGCTGACCGATGACTGCCTGCTCGTTGCGTGCCGCAATGAGCACGGCAACGCGCTTGCCGCGGCTTTCAAGATATGAGCCGCGCCTGTGCATTATAAGTCCGATGGGGATATAGATAAACTGATACGAATAGCACAGGAAGAATATGCACATTATGATGAAATTGATCTTTTCGACAGTGCTCATGCGATCACCTCATGTCCTTTGATAGCTCCGTTATGTACCGACATGTTAATTTTCTTAACTGTGTGGTGTGTCCTAACACACTTAAAATACACAATCGCAAAACTTTTGTCAATACCTTTTTTGAAATTTCCAAAAGTGTTGACGGACCCCGTTTGTGCGCGACTCACTTCTGCGTGCGTGTCAGGATGAACGCGACGACGGCCAGCAGAATGGGAACTCCGGCTGCCGCGCCTATGACGAGGGGCTTGTTCATCGTGCTGACGGCGAGCATGCTGACGTTTATCGCCGGACAGGTGTAAAGCTGATTCGACTCGCAGTCGGCAACGGTGGCGGTGAAGCGGAAATCACCAACATACATGATGCGCACGGGGATGGTTATATCCACGCTCTGCCCCGGCTCAAGGC
>CAVGXR010000003.1:0-11274 GCA_963633225.1 Collinsella aerofaciens | reverse complement strand
TGTCAGCAGACAATTTTCGTGTGATTTTCGGCTTTCTTTGATGCAGATGGGCTGACGCCCATCAAAGAGAAAAAGGCTAAAAGCGCCGAAAAGGGGCGCTGACAGGCGGCAGGGTTCGATTCCCGTCAGCTTAAGTCCGTTTTTCAGTACAGTTATCATGGCTGTTCTCCTTAACATTCAAAATGATTTCACAATTTGAATAATTTTATCACTGCATTGGACATATTACAACAATTTTATCATTACCCAACGCAAAATTTGAGTCTGTGTATCATAAGTAATGCTTATCTTAACATAAAATTAACACGGTTGACGGGCGTACATAATGCATGCTATTATACCGCCATCGCACAGAATTTTGCGAAAAAACTTGACAAAGGAGCAATGTTATGCCTATCATTCATGTAACCGTAACTAAAAAACTTCCGGCTGACGTAAAAGCTGATCTCATGGAATACTTTGCAGAGCAGATATGCGCCAACACCTCGACACTTTCAAAGAACATTTATGTATACATACACGAGATGGAAAAGGAAAACGTGCGTAAGCTCGCTCCGACTGTTCTTATAGACTGGACGATGATGCCCGACCGCACCGACGAGGTCAAGAAGCCAATCATGGCTGCAATGACAGACAAGCTTGCGCAGGTCTGCGGCGAGGAATACAGGCCCGAGATCGTTATAATCTTCAACGATATTCCGCTTGCCAGCGCGATGCTCGGAGGCGAGACGAGGTCGGAAAACCCCACAAAATAAAGCGATTTTTGTTTTATAAAGTTACGGCAGCCGTTTAAGCGGCTGCCGTTTTTTTCAGGAGCTGAGCATATGGCAAATTTTATTGAGATCACTGATTTTTCAGCGCCCGAGCTTGACGTTTACGCACGTCTGACGGAAAACCAGCTGCTGTGCAGGCGCGATCCCGAAAACGCGATGTTCATCGCCGAGAGTCCCATGGTCATAGAACGTGCGCTGGACGCAGGCTGCGTGCCGCTGTCGTTTCTGATGGAGACAAAGCACGCCGAGGGTAAGGCAAGGGAGCTTCTTGTACGCTGTCCTGCGGATATAAAGGTTTACACGGCTCCGCTCGAGGTGCTCACGCAGCTCACGGGCTTTCATCTGACCCGCGGGATGCTGTGTGCCATGCTCAGGCCGAAGCTGCGCAGCGTCGAAGAGGTCTGCCGCGGTGCAAGGCGCATTGCCGTTCTGGAAAACGTGATGAATCCGACAAATATCGGTGCTATCTTCCGCTCGGCGGCGGCGCTTGGCATGGACGCGGTGCTGCTCACCAGCGAGGGCAGCGACCCGCTGTATCGCCGCGCTGTGAGAGTCAGCATGGGCACGGTGTTTCAGGTGCCGTGGACATATCTCGGCGAGAGCTGGATGCTTAAGCTTTCCGCTCTGGGCTTCAAGACAGCAGCCATGGCGCTGACGGACAAGTCGCTGCCGATATACGATCCCGCTCCGGCGCAGGAGGAAAAGCTCGCCGTAGTCCTCGGAACTGAGGGCGACGGGCTTGCAGCCGAGACCGTCGCAAGCTGTGACTACACGCTGCGCATTCCTATGTCGCACGGCGTGGACTCGTTAAACGTCGCTGCGGCGAGCGCCGTTGCATTTTATCAGCTCGGCGTGATGCACAAGCTATAAAAAATCCGACCCTGCCTCTTTTCAGACAAGGTCGGATAGCGTTATTATTTCTTCTCATGCGGCAGCGTTTGTGAGCTTATTGATAAACACGGTGAAGCCGACGGCAAACAGGACGGCCAGAACGCCGAATACGGCAACGCTTGAAGAGAAGGTCGCCATGCAGTAGCTGGATACAGCGGCTCCGACAAGGCAAATGATAACTGCCAGCGCAAAAAGTGTATTCTTTTTCATAACTATTCCTCCGATTATAAATATAAAATTTTCAAAAGATTTCAATTATATTCGGGCCCTGAATAGTGCTTGATTTCTTACTGTCTGTATTGTAAAATAAAACGCAAGAAAAGTAAAGCTGTTGATTGTTATGGTAGCTTTAAGTAAAGCTTAAAGGAGAAGGGCTATGGAAACTGCACGCTGCAGGGCGTTTCTGGCTGCTGCAGATACGGGGAGCTTTTCAAAGGCGGCCGAGCTTTTGAGCTACACTCCATCCGGCGTAAGCCAGCTTGTGAGCGCGCTTGAAGCGGATATGGGCTTTCCGCTGCTGCGGCGCACCAATAAGGGCGTGAGCGTAACAGCCGAGGGCAGCATGCTCATCCCCGTGATACGCGAATTTTTAAATAGCGAGGATAATATATATGAGCTTGCCGCCGACACGAAGGGTCTGCTGATAGGCAGCGTGACGGTCGCGGCATATTCGAGCATGGCAACGCACTGGCTGCCGGAGATCATAAGCCGCTTTCAGAGCGATTATCCGCAGATAAAGATAACCCTGCTCGAAGGGGTGCGGCAGGAGGTCGTCAAGTGGCTGGACGATAAGCGTGCGGATATCGCCTTCATGAGCTACCGTGAGCCCTTTCCCTATGACTGGGTACCGCTTCACGAGGACAGGATGATGGCTGTGCTGCCGAAGGACCATCCCTGTGCCGGGCTTGAAAGCTATCCATTTGAGCTGTGCCGGAACGAAAAGCTTGTTCTCGCCGGCTTCGGGCATGACGACGACGTTATGCCGTTGTTTGAGGAGTTCGGCATCGAGCCCAATATCCGATTTTCGACCGTAGAGAGCTACTCTGCGCTGCAGATGGTCGAAAAGGGTCTGGGCATAAGCATCTTAAACGAGCTCATAACGCGCAACTGGCCCTGCGAGGTCGTGAAGCTGCCGATCTCACCGCCGAGGAGCATAACGCTCGGCATAGCTCTGACCAGCTTCAGGCACGCCTCCCCTGCCGTGCGGCGCTTTGTCAAATATTCAGAGGATATAATAAAAAATAAATAGAAAGGTTTTGTTAAAATTGTCAGCCCGATTAAAGCCGAAAAACTGCCTGAGCATAATACTCGGCAGCGCGATACTCGCCTTCGGCCTTTACAACGTTCACTCCATCTCCGGCGTTACCGAGGGCGGTGTCCTCGGACTTACGCTGCTGCTCGAACACTGGTTCAACATTTCGCCCTCAGTAAGCGGCCTTGTGCTCAACGGGGCGTGCTATCTGCTCGGCTTCAAGCTCATGGGCGGAGAGTTTATCGTCTATTCAATCATCGCCGGCGGCGGGTTTTCCGCCTTTTACGCGATATTTGAGCGCTTTCCTCCGATATGGCCGCAGATAGCCGAGTCTCCGCTGCTGGCAGCTGTAGCCGGCGCTATGTTTGTCGGCGTAGGCGTTGGCCTGTGCATAAGGGCAAACTCCGCCCCCACGGGCGACGATTCGCTTGCGCTGAGCCTGTCGCAGCTGCTTAAGATCGGCATACAGTGGGTGTACCTTCTGGGTGACCTCGTCGTACTTGCGCTGTCGCTGACATATATCCCGTTTAACAAGATCGTCTATTCCCTGCTGACGGTCATCCTGTCCGGTCAGCTCATCGGCTTTATCCAAAACGCCGGCAAGCCCAAGGGCACAGAAAAAGCATCATAGTGTACAAAAAACTACTCCGTGTCAGATACGGAGTAGTTTTGCATTTAATAGCTCTGCATCGTTCGGGCAGTGGCTTACGAAAATTAGCGTTCTGCCCTCGCAGTTTTTCAGGATATAATCTGCGGTGCGCTTTTTTGTTTCCTCATCGAGGCCGGTGAAGGGCTCGTCGAAGTACACTGTTTCGGCTCCGCTGAGCACCGCCCTGACTATTGCCGTGCGGCGGCGCATACCGCCGGAGAGCTGCGATACGGGCTTGTCACAGTGTCCTTCAAGGCCGGCGGCTGCCAGATGTGCGCGTATCGTCTCCTTCGTTACGCCGTGCCCCGCCGTCATTTTAACGCAGCTTACGGCTGTAAACTCCTCGGGCAGTCTGTCCTCCTGAAATACTGCCGCCTGACGCTGCGGGCGGTTTATCACCTCGCCGGAGTCGGGCTTTTCAAGCCCCATCATGATGCGCAGAAGCGTTGTTTTTCCCCTGCCCGACGGCGCTGTAATGAGCAGCCTGCCGCCCTTCGGGACAGCAATGCTGATATCGCGCAGCACCTCGTTTTCGCCGAAGCTTTTGCATATGCTTTTAAGCTCCATCACGCACGCTCCAATCTTTCGTAAAGTCTGTGCACAAGCAGCATGAACAGCTTTTCAAACGCAACGCTTATGATTACGATTATGAGCGTCCAGCACAGGAGATCGTCGGTGTCGAGGTATATCTTCGCGTAATAAAGCTGCTTGCCTATAGAGCCGTCTGGCGTTCCGATGATCTCGGCTGCGACACCCGCCTTCCACGACATACCCAGCGACGATGCACAGGCAGAAAGTATAAAGGGCTTGAGCTGCGGCATATGTATATAAAGTACGCGCTTAAAAAAGGGCATACCGAACACGCGGCTCAGCTCTGTCATTTTTCTGTCCTCGCTCCTTATGCCCTCGAGCACATTGCCGTAAACGACCGGCAGCACGATGAGAAAGGATATGAACACGGAAAGATTCTGCGCAGAGAGCCATATGAGGCATATGACCACAAACGAGGCCACCGGCACGGTCTTGACCGTTATCATAAACGGCCAGAGCGCAGTTTCTATCCACGCAAAGCGCCCCGAGAGCGCTGCAAGCACCACGCCGGTCACAAGAGCGAGCAGAAAGCCGCCCGCGATATGATAAAAGCTGAACCAGATCGACGACAGGAAGCCCTCGACCTGCCATATGCTCGTCATGCGCAGGAGCACCTCCACGGGAGAAACGAGCAGTATGCGCTGATCGACCGCTGCTGCGGCTATCTGCCACAGCAGCAGCGCAAAGGCTACGGCAAGCACCTTGCCGTGCTTGTTATTTTGCGGCATAGTACAGGCCGTCGTCGGGCAGTTTGCCGCCGACCGACTGAGGATTCATATCATAGAGCACCTTGAGATAGCCGTTGAGACAGCTCCTGAGCTCATCTCCCGTGAGGCAGCATATATTGCAGTACGGCAGCGCCTTGAGCGCGATCGGGGTCTTTACTATCTCATAATTGCCGACAAGCTCCGCCGCCTGCTCGGTGTTCTCGTTGACGTATTTAACGCTGGCTGCGTACTCCTGCATGAACTTTTCCACCTGCTGCGGGTATTTTTCCGCAAACTCCGTGCGGACTACAATAACGCCGGTGGCCATGGACTCGCCGTTGTTTGCCTTCTGCCACTCCTCGTTGAGATCAAGGGCGACATTCAGTCCCTCGACCTTGGTCTGGGCTGCGGTGACGAAGGGCTGGGGCAGCATTGCGACCGCGTTTTCGTCATTGCTTATATACGACAGTGCCTCGGTCGTATCCGCGCACCACTGGATCGTGGGGGCTTTGCCGCCCTCAAGTCCGTTTGCCTTGAGAAGATAACGCAGCGCAAATTCGGGAGTCGCGCCCTCGCCGGTGGCGTAGAGCTTCTTGCCGGCAAGATCCGCAAAGCTCTTTATGCTGTCGCCGCGCTCGACGATGTACAGAACGCCGGTAGCGCATACGGCAAGCACCTTGACTCCGCCGTCGGTGTTGTTATACAGAACCGACGCAAGGTTTGCGGGAACGGCTGCGATGTCTATCTCACCCTTGGTGAGTGCCGGAGCGAAGGCTGAGGCCTCGGTCTGGAGCGTAAACTCGTACTTGTTCTCCGTTTCGCCCTTATCGCTGTCGTCCATGAGCTTTACCATACCCATAGCAGTAGGGCCTGTCATTGCGCCGACCCTGATGGTCACAGCCTCCTCGGATACGCCCTGTGTCTCCGTGGGCGTGGTCTCGGTGTCTGCGCAGCCTGTAAACAGGCATGTGAGCATGAGCAGCGCGAGGATAAGTGATATCAGCTTTTTCATTTCCTTCACCTCATATAACATATTTTTTAAGCCTTTCGGCATCGTTTATGCAAATGCTTTTGCCGTTTTTCTCGATCGCTCCCTCCTCGCTGAGCGCATCGAAGGCACGGTAGAGCGATGCACGGGAGACATTCAGCGCAAGCGAGAGCTTATTGAGCGGCATCGGAAGCTCAGATGCCTCGCCCTCCGGCAGATTATCCAGCAGGAAGCTTGCAAGGCGCTGCTCGGCTGTGCCGGAGCTGAGAAAATACAGCTTTCTGTTTAAGAAGCGTATCCGCTCGGAAAGGTACCTGATATAGTTAACGGCTATCTGCGCATCATAGCGCATCATGCGCTGGACAAGGCGCTGAGTGAAAAAAACTATCTGCGCATCGCTCACGGCGTGGATATCGGCGGCGTATTCCGCCTGATCGGTAAAAAGCGCGGCGGCTCCGAACACAAAGCCCGCGGAAAGCGTGCTCATTATTATGCTGTGACCGCCGTCGCCGCTCTTTGTGACCCTGAGGCTTCCTGAGAGCACAACGCCGAGGCTTCGGGTAAACTCCGTCTTGCCATAAACGAGCTGGGCCTTGTCGTAGGCCCTTACCGTGCAGTCGGGCGAGGCAGTGATCCTCTCTATCGTTGACATCGGAACGGCATAAAAAATATCCGTGTGCCGGAGCGTTGAAAGCTGGGGCGGGCTGAGCTTCATGGTATCCTCCGTTTTTGTCTCATATGAGACATTTTGCCTTTTCATTATAGTCAATTTTTGCTGAATTGTCAAGCAGGCATCAGCATTTTACTGTGGAAAATTCGGACGTTAAAATTTTGTCGTTTTGCATGAAAATTTTAATATTTTTAGTGAAAATGCAACAGATGCCGCTTTTTTTATCGTCAAATTGCCCAAAGCACAAATGCCGTATCGGTGCACTTTGTCAGTTTTTTATCAAGATGCGGCGGTCATCCGCTTTTTTTGCTCACCATCAGAAATTAACAAAAAAATAATTATTCTTTACACTAAAAATATTTTTCCATATAATTATACTTAGCAATATATATCTTAAAGTGGAAGAGTGATAAAAAAAGTATAGAAAGGATGATAAGATTGGTAAAGCTTGATTACGGTTTTATCGACAGCGTATTGGGGAAGTACGGCTGCGATAAGACACATGTCATTTCGATCATGCAGGATGTACAGGCTGAGTACAACTTCCTGCCTGAGGAGGCGCTGCGCTATATCGCCGAAAAGGTCGGCGAGAGCGAGGCGGAGATCTACGGCGTTGCCACCTTCTACGAGAACTTCTCGCTGAAGGAAAAGGGCAAGTATATCATTCGCGTATGCAACGGCACCGCATGCCACGTCAGAAAGTCCGACGATGTGCAGGAGGCAATTTACGCCGCTACCGGCATGAAGCCAGACGAGCACATGTCGGCTGACGGGCTGTTCACCATCGAGCGTGTTTCCTGTCTGGGCGCCTGCGGCCTTGCGCCCGTGTGTACGGTCAACGACGTTGTCCACGCTTCTATGACCCCCGAGAAGGCGTATGCGCTGATTCAGGAGCTGAGGGAGGCTGAGAGAGCATGAAAATTGAAAGCAGACAGCAGCTTAAGGACTGCCGCGAGGAATTTAAAAAGGCACTCGCCTGCCAGTATAAGCAGGTCGTTATCTGCGGCGGCTCCGGCTGCGTTGCAGGCGGCTCGCTGAAGGTATACGACAGGATGAAGCAGATAATGGAAAGGCGTGGACTGCGCGTTGACGTTGTGCTTCAGCACGAAAGCCACGAGGAGGCGGTCGGCCTCAAGCACAGCGGATGCCACGGCTTCTGCCAGATGGGTCCCCTGATGCGCATAGAGCCGATGGGGCTTCTCTACATAAAGGTAACGGTCGATGACTGCGAGGAGATAGTTGAAAAAACCGTTTTAAACGACGAGGTCATAGACCGCCTTGTGTATCACGAGGACGGCAAGAGCTATGTACGGCAGGAGGATATCCCCTTCTACAAGCAGCAGACCCGCATAGCGCTCGAGCACTGCGGACACATAAACGCCGAAAGCGTCGAGGAATACATCGCCGTCGGCGGCTACAGTGCGCTTGAAAAGGCGCTGTTTGACATGACACCCGAGGAGATAATAAACGAGATATCCGAATCGGGTCTGCGCGGCAGAGGCGGCGCGGGCTTCCCGACCGGCAAAAAGTGGGCTCAGGTCGCAGCGCACAAGGAAGCGCCGGTAAAATACATAGTCTGCAACGGCGACGAGGGCGACCCCGGCGCATTCATGGACCGCTCCATCATGGAGGGCGATCCGCACAGGATGATAGAGGGCATGATAATCGCCGGTATCGCAACGGGCTCCGAGGAGGGCTATATCTATGTGCGCGCCGAGTATCCTCTGGCCGTTGAACGCCTTAAAATGGCGATTGCCGACGACGAGGCTCACGGCATACTGGGCGAGAACATCCTCGGCTCGGGCAAGAATTTCAGGCTGCATATAAACAAGGGCGCGGGCGCTTTTGTCTGCGGCGAGGGCTCTGCGCTGACGGCCTCGATCGAGGGCGGACGCGGTATGCCCAGAACGAAGCCTCCCAGAAGCGTTGACAAGGGTCTTTTCAACGCTCCGACCTCGCTCAACAACGTCGAGACCTTTGCAAACGTTGCGCCCATCATTGAGCGCGGCGCGGCATGGTACCGCAGCATAGGCACGGAAAACAGCACCGGCACCAAGGCCTTTGCCCTGACCGGCAACATAAAGCACACCGGCCTTATCGAGGTACCCATGGGCACGACGCTCAGGGAAATAGTTTTCAAGATCGGCGGCGGCGTTAAAAACGGCAGCTTCAAGGCCGTTCAGATAGGCGGTCCCTCAGGCGGCTGCCTGACCGAGGAGCACCTCGATCTGCCGCTCGACTTCGACTCCACGAAGAGGATCGGCGCGATCATCGGCTCGGGCGGTCTTGTCGTAATGGGCGACGACACCTGCATGGTCGAGATAGCCCGCTTCTTCATGAACTTCACCAAAAAGGAATCCTGCGGCAAGTGCGCCACCTGCCGCGAGGGTACGCCCAAGATCCTTGCAATACTCGAGCGCATAACCCACGGCGGCGGCACGATGGAGGATCTTGACCTGCTTCAGGATCTTTCGAGCGTCATCAAGACCTGCTCGCTGTGCGGCCTCGGAAAGACGGCTACGAACCCCGTGCTGAGCACGCTCAAATATTTCAAGGATGAGTATATAGCGCATATAGTTGACAAGAAGTGTCCGGCCGGTGCCTGCCGCAGCCTGTGCACGCTGTGGATCGACCCGCTCATGTGCATCGGCTGTACAAAGTGTGCGCGCAACTGCCCCGTCGGCGCAATAACCGGCGAGCTGCGCAAGCCGCATAAGATCGACCCCGACAAGTGCATAAAGTGCCGCGAATGCAAGCATGGCTGCCCGAAGCATGCAATAAAGGAGGTATGATGATATGAAGAGCATGATCATAGACGGCATTAGCTGTGAATTTGAAAATGAACGCAACGTCCTTGAAGTCGCGCTGAAGCATCATATCGACATTCCCAGCCTCTGCTACTGCGAAAGCCTTTCGATATACGGCGGCTGCCGCCTGTGCGTTGTGGAAAACGACCGCGGCGGCGTTGAAGCGGCCTGCACGATGGTACCGAGAGACGGCTTGGCGGTAAAGACCAACACTGCACGTCTGAGAAAGCAGCGCCAGCTCATTCTGGAGCTCCTTCTGGCAGGCCACAGATCGGACTGCACGACCTGCGAAAAGTCGGAAAAGTGCAGGCTTCAGGCCTATGCAAAGCGCTATAATGTAACCAATATACGCTTCCCCATCGACTATCCCAAGCTGCCGATAGACAGCTCCTCCCCTTCCATCGTGCGCGATCCCTCAAAGTGCATACTCTGCGGAAAGTGCGTGAGAATGTGCTCGGAGGTGCAGAATGTCAGAGCCATTGACTTTGCCGAGCGCGGCATTGAAAGCTACATCTCCTGCGGCTTTGAGAACAAGCTTGCAGACACCGACTGCGTCGGCTGCGGCCAGTGCGCAGCTGTCTGCCCGACAGGTGCGATAGTTATCAAAAACGAGGTCTCAAAGCTCTGGGACGCGATATACGATCCCACGAAGAAGGTCGCGGTGCAGGTAGCACCGGCTGTGCGCGTCGGCATCGGCGAGGAGTTCGGGCTTCCGGCCTCGCAGCCTGTCATGGGCAAGATAACGACAGCTCTCAAGATGCTCGGCGCGGACTATGTTTTCGACACCTCGCTGACGGCAGACCTCACCATCATGGAGGAGTCGGCAGAGTTTATGAACAAGCTCAAGACCGGCGCAAAGCTCCCGATGTTCACCTCCTGCTGCCCCGGCTGGATAAAGCATGTTGAAAACCGTCACCCGCAGCTGATGCCTCAGGTATCGACCTGCGGCTCGCCGATGGAGATGTTCGGCGCTGTCCTCAGACAGTATTACACCGACGATGAGCTGTACTCGGTCGCAATAATGCCCTGCACTGCAAAGAAGGCCGAGGCTGCGCGGCCTGAGCTCATAAAGGACGGTGAAAGGCTCATCGACCTTGTTCTCACGACGCAGGAGCTTGTGAGAATGATAAAGGAGGCCGGCATCGACTTTGCCCAGCTTCCCGACACCAAGCCCGACGATCCCTTTGCCGAATACACCGGTGCGGGAGTTATCTTCGGGGTTACGGGCGGCGTAACGGAGGCTGTCATACGTCACGTTCTCGGAACAGTTACCTCCGAGCAGATAGCCACGGTCGCCGAATGCGGCGTTCGCGGGCTTGAGGGCATCAAGGCCTTTGAGGTCACAGCCGGTGATCTCACGCTGAAGATCGCTGTTGCAAACGGCCTCGGCAATGCCGATAAGCTCATTGAGAAGGTCGAAAGCGGCGAGGAGTTCTTCCACTTCATTGAGGTCATGGCCTGCCCCTGCGGATGCATCGGCGGCGGCGGTCAGCCTGAGGCTACGATCGCGCAGAAGAGACTGCGCAACAGCGGTATATTCAACGCCGACGAAGCCTGCACGCTGCGCTCGTCCGAGCAGAACACCGCACTTGACGGAGTTTATGCGCTCCTGCGCGGCAAGGCTCACGAGCTGCTGCATGTCCACTATCCCGACCACGGTCACCACGAATAAACGTTTTAAGCGTCTGGAGACTGCCAAAAACCTGCGCTGCTGAGAAAAAACATCCGCGCAGCGGGGGAGCTCGAGGGGTAGCGCAGCGGCGGCGCGGGAGTGAATGACATGCCGGTGGCATGTCAGAGCCGCGCCGTGACCGAGCCGCAGCGAGAAAAGACCCGCCTCGAATTAGATAAACCGCCGTCGAAATCCTTGAGACATCAAGGATTTCGGTAAAAGCATTTTGAAAGCTTTCAAAATGCTCGGCGGAAAAGTGCAGTCAAAAAAATCC
>CAVGXR010000002.1:0-20912 GCA_963633225.1 Collinsella aerofaciens | reverse complement strand
TCTGCCTTTTCTCACCAGCTGGTTAAACGTAGGCAATTTTCATTTCTCCTTTCTTAAAAAATTCCTTGAATTTCAAGGTTTTTGCATGGTTCGCGCACTTTTGGGCGCAGTAAACCCACACAGGCTAAAATTGTAGCATATTACACAAAATCAGTCAAGAAATTTTTACACAAAAATCAGTCCGTTTTTTGAATTTTTCTTATTCAACGCTTACTATAAGGCTTACTAAGGCATAGTAAACCCCTGTCCGGCAGCGGACAGGGGCTGGCTTTTTCGTTTGCTTATTCTTCCTCGTCATCCTGACTGACCGGCTGCGCGGGAGCCGCGGAGCCTGCAAGACTGCGAAAGCTTGCTCTGGACTGGTTTATGCTCTTGAGCGCAGCGCCTACGGTCTCCTCCGTGCGGCGGAGTATCTCATCGACATATTCGTTTGCCACGCGGCGCAGCTCCTTGGATTTATACTCAGCATTATTGACAAGCTCCGTGCTGTGCTGCTTTGCAACGCGCACTATCTCCTGCTCCTCGAGCATGGCGCGTGCCTTATCCTCGGCGTTCTTGCGTATGGACTCTGCCTCGCGCTTTGCGTTGCCGATAAACTCATCGCGTGCGGAAACAAGACGCTTTGCCTCGGCAAGCTCCACGGGTATGCGCGTTTTTATCTCATTGAGTATCTCAAGAACATTTTCCCGCTCTACAATGCACTTATCGTTTCCGAGCGGAACGCCCCATGCCTCGGTCACCATGCTGTACAGAGTTTCGATAAGCTCCATTACCTCAACATTTTTTTCGCTCATATTAACGCCTCCATAACTTAGCCTTTTCCGCTATCTCTTCCTTCAGCACGCACGGAACGAAGCCCGAGAGGTCGGCACCGTAGGATGCCATTTCGCGCACGACGGAGGAGCTCAGGAAAGTATATTTTTCACTTGCCGCAAGAAACATCGTTTCAAGCGCAGGGTTTATTTTCTTATTGATGAGGTTCATCTGAAATTCGTATTCAAAATCAGAGGTTGCCCTCATTCCCTTGACCAGAACCGCGCCTTCAAACTGCTTTGCATACTCTGCAAGCAGTCCGTCTGAGGTATCGACCTCGACGTTAGGAAGATCAGCCGTTACCTTCTTTACCATTTCAACGCGCTCGTCGATCGTGAACATCGGCTTTGTTTTCGTTGAATTGAACATTATGCACACGATGACCTTATCGAATATCTGCGCCGAACGCCTGATGATATCGAGGTGGCCGAGCGTTATGGGGTCAAAGCTGCCGGGACATATTGCCAGACTCATTTATTTGTCTCCCTGCTGTAGGTAGTAAGCTTAACTTTGCCGTAGTTGTACTCCTTACACTTAAAGTAGGGCATATTCATCTCCGGCATGGGCTTTTCGCGCCCACTTTCGCACACAATTATACCACTTTCCGTCAAGATGTCAACGGAATTGATGATTTGCAGCGCTCTGTCAATGAGATTTGTCGCATAAGGGGGATCGAGCAGGATAAGGTCGAACTTTGCGCCGCGTTCGAGAAAGGCTATCGAGTCGCTCTGAACGACCCGCGCCTCAAAGCCGCAGCTTTTGATATTCTGCCTGACAATGGCTATGGCCTCCCTGCTCTGATCGACGAAGGTCACTTCCCCTGCGCCGCGGCTGAGGCATTCAAGGCCGAGCTGCCCTGTTCCGGCAAAGAGGTCAAGCACCCGCCTGCCCTCAATATCAAACTGAATGATGTTGAACATCGACTCCTTGACCATGTCGGTCGTGGGGCGTATATCGTAATTATCCGGCTCCTTGAGCCTTTTGCCGCGCTTTGTTCCGCTTATTATTCTCATGTTCTGTCCTCGTCCTTATGATAGTATTCAAAAACCGCCTTCGCAGTGTTTTTCGGAACGGCGTCACACAGCTCGTCCATACTCGCGGCCTTTATCGCCTTGAGCGTTTTGAAACGGCGCAGCAGCTCGTTTTTTCTGACGCTGCCCACTCCCGGGATGTCGCTGAGCTCCGAGCCGAAGCTCTCGTTTCGCAGTGAGCGCTGGTATTCGATGGCGAAGCGGTGCGTTTCCTCCTGTATATTGCCGATAAGCGCAAACGCCGCCGGATTGCCGTTTATGCATATCTCGTGACCCGCGCTTGTGACCAAGGCCCGCGTTCTGTGCCTGTCGTCCTTGACCATGCCGAACACCGGCACGCTTATACCGAGCATCCCGAGTGCCTTCTCCGCCGCGGCGGCGTGGGCTATGCCGCCGTCAATAAGCAGCAGCTGCGGCTTTTCTGAAAAGCCTCCGTCGCCGTTTTTCAGATGTGCAAAGCGGCGGTAGACAGCCTGCGACATGCTTGCGTAGTCGTCGCGTATATCAAGCTCGCGTATCCTGAATTTGCGGTAGTCCTTTTTATACGGCTTACCGTCGCGGTGCACAGTCATTGCAGCAACGATTCCCGTATCGCCGAGGTTTGACACGTCAAAGGCCTCGATGCGCTCGGGATACTCCGGCAGCTCCAGCGATCTCTGAAGCCACAGCAGCGTATTTCTGCGCCGCTGCTGCACTGTGGTGGCGCGCAGTATCTCCTCGGATGCGTTCATTTCGGCACGCTCTACAAGACGCAGCCTGTCGCCTCTTTGCGGAGTCTCTATGCTGACCCTGTGTCCCGAAAGCTGCGTGAGCAGCTGTTCCAGCGCTTCGGCATCCTCCGGCATTTCGCGCAGGAGGATATTCCTCGGCATAGTGCCGCGCATGGCGTAATACTGACGCATATAGGCCGACACCGCCTCGCAGTCGCTCTCAAGCGGCTCGGAGGCAAGCTCGAAGTCCTTGCCGGTCAATGAACCGTCGTTAAAATGCAGAACGACAAAGCAGCTTTTTGCTCCGCGTGAAAAGCCTATCGCATCGGTATCGGAAAAGGCCGTGGCTATGACCTTCTGCTTATTGGAAACGCTTTGTATCGACCTTATTCTGTCGCGCTTCTCGGCTGCCGCTTCAAAGCGCAGCTGCTCGGAATCCTCAAGCATTTTCGCCGTCAGCTCCTCGATGAGCTCCGAGGTCTTGCCGCCTAAGATGAGACAGGCCTGCTCAACGGCAAGGCGGTACTCCTCCTGCGTCAGCTCTCCCCTGCACCAGCCGCGGCAGTTGCCCATCTGATAGTTCAAGCAGGGTCTGTCCCTGCCGATATCCCGGGGGAAATGCTTTGAGCATACTGCAAGGCCGACTGCCTTGGACACGGCATCGATTATATCGTGCGTGACGCTCCTGCCGCCGAAGGGGCCGAAGTACACGGCTCCGTCCTTTTTTGCGCTGCCTGTGATCGTAAAGCGCGGATACGGCGCTTTCTTATCGAGTCTTATAAAGGGATAGCCCTTATCGTCCTTCAGAAGGATATTATAATGCGGCTGATGCTGCTTTATAAGCGAGTTTTCAAGTATCAGCGACTCAAACTCTGAGTTGACGACAATGACATTGAAGTCCGCTACCTTCTGCACCATCGCCTCCACCTTCGGCAGGTGCGAGCCGCGAAAATAGCTCGTCACGCGGTTTTTGAGCTTTTTGGCCTTGCCTACATATATAACCTGTCCTGCCTCGTCGAGCATGATGTACACACCCGGCAGCAGCGGCAGCTTGTTTGCTTTTTCAAGCAGCTTCTCGCGCATTTTTCCCATCCTTGTCATCCTTGCTTCCTGCAATGCACCAGATCGTTACGGAGGCGATAACGATAATTCCGCCTATGAGTGCGAAAATGCCGGGCTTTTCGCCGTCAAATATGAGCACCCACACTGGATTCAAAAGCGGCTCTACCGCGCCGAGGAGGCTGCACGCAAGCGGCGGGCAGTGCTCTGCCGCCCTGCCGTAAAGAATATACGGTATGCCAAGCTGCAATACGCCGAGGATGATTATATACAGCACCGGCAGCGCGGAAAACTCCGGCTTTGTCGTTATTATAAACGGCAGGCCGAATAAAAACGCAAAGGTCTGCCCGATGAGCATTGCCGAAAAGCGCTCGGGAGGCTCTGCCTTGCCCATGGTGATAAACATTCCGCCGAGGCAGGCTCCGGCAAAGATGGCCACAAAATTCCCGAGCAGATATCCGTCGGAAAGCTGATCGAGAAAGAACATGGCTATGCCGATGAAGGTGCATATAACGGCAATGAAGTCACGCTTTTTAAAGCGCTGGCCGAAAAACAGCGCCGAGAAAATGACTATGAATATTGTGTCGGTAAATTGCAGGACAATGGCGTTTGCCGCTGTGGTGAGCTTGTTGGCAGCGACAAAGGCAATATACACTATGCCCAGCAGGATGCCGGGGATAAGCGTGTGACGGTTGATTATTATTTTATAGCCCTTGAGCTTTATGTATGCAAGCACCGTCAGCCCCGCGAAAAAGCTCCTGAGCGCGGATATGACAAAGGAGTTCCACGGTATCAGCTTTATAAATATACCCGCAATGCTCCAGAGCGCTGCGCATATGAGCATTTCAAGTATTGCTCTGTTTTCCTGTTTCATGTCAGCATCTATCCTTACATAGCGAACAAGGGCGTGTTTTCAACACGCCCTTGGCTTCGTTTTAGCTTTTTAATATCACTCGGTAAAGTCGGATGCGATAAGCTCAGAAAGCGTATCGACAGCAGTTGCCTCGTCAGCACCGTCGGCAATAAGGTTCACGGCAGTGCCCTTGACGATGCCCAAAGAGAGAACGCCGAGCAGGCTCTTGGCATTAACGCGCCTGTCCTCTTTCTCGATCCAGATGCTGCTTTTAAATTCATTAGCCTTCTGAATGAAGAAAGTAGCAGGTCTTGCGTGGAGTCCCACCTGATTATTAATAACTACTTCTTTGGTTACCATTCTCGCCACTCCTCTTGATCACAAAAGATTAATCATACTTTAGCAAATTATTTAAAAAAGGTCAACTGCTTTTGTCTATTTCGTAGATTTACACATTATTAATAAATTTTCTCGATTGCTTTTATTTCAATTCGACTATTGTCACGCCGCTTTCGCCCTCGCCGAAGCGACCCAATCTGAAACTTTTCACCGCTTTGTTGCGCCTGAGCATCTGCTGGACGGCAGCGCGCAGTGCGCCGGTGCCCTTGCCGTGTATTATCGTCACAGTTTTCAGTTTTCCCATAACAGCACTGTCGATATACTGCTCGGCGGCATTCACGGCCTCTATGCTCTCCATGCCGCGGAGGTCTATCTCGGGGCTTACGGCAGCCCGCGGCGCAGTGCTGCCCGCTATCGTCACGCTCTGCTTTTTCTGCTTTGCCGCATGGCCTTCGATGAGGTATACATCCTCGGGCTTGAGCTTTACGCTCATAATGCCGGCGCGAAGATTGAGCGTTCCATCGGGGTTAATATCTATGACCTCGGCCTTTACGCCCATTGACTTTATCTCGACCGTGTCGCCCGCTCTGATCTCACGCGCAGATTTTTTGTCCTCCTTCGGCTTTTCCGGCTCCTTTGCCTTGAGCTTTCCCTGCTGCTCGTTGAGTCTGCGCCGGAGCTCGCTGCGTGCGCGGTTTACCTCCTGAGCCTGCTCATCCTCGTTTATCTTCCGCCGCATATCGTCAAGCTCGGCAAAGGTGCTCTCTGCCGTCTCGCGGGCCTCGGCTATTATGCGCTCGGCCTCACGGCGGGCCTTCTCATCGGCCTTTTCGAGCCGAACAGAGAGCTCGGCGCGTAAAAACGCCGCTTTTTTCGCATTTTCCTCCGCCTCACGCAGCTTTTTCGCCGTTTCAGCCCTGTCGCGCTCAAGCAGTGCTCTTGTCTGCTCGAGCTTTTCTATCGTCGCCTCAAAGCTTGCGTTCTGAACGCCTATGCGCGCCTTCGCATCGTCGATTATGTCCTTGGAAAGTCCCAGCCGCTCGGATATTGCAAAGGCGTTGGACTTGCCTGGAACGCCGACGAGCAGTCTGTACGTCGGGCTGAGCGTCTCCACGTCAAATTCGCAGGAGGCGTTCTGGATGCCGCTTTCGTTCGTCGCATAGACCTTGAGCTCGGCATAATGCGTCGTTGCGGCAATGTCTGCGCCCATTTTGCGTGCATGTTCTATGACCGCAATGGCAAGCGCTGCGCCCTCCGTGGGGTCGGTGCCAGCGCCGAGCTCATCAAACAGCAGAAGAGACTCATCGCCGCACTCCTTCAGGATATGCACGATATTCGTCATATGTGCTGAGAAGGTGGAGAGGTTCTGCTCTATAGACTGCTCATCGCCGATATCGGCAAGCACATGCCCGTATACCGGAACGCCGCTGCCGTCGTCGGCAGGGATATGCAGGCCGCACTGCGCCATAATGTTTAAAAGGCCTATGGTCTTGAGCGTGACGGTCTTGCCGCCGGTATTGGGACCCGTTATGATAAGCGTATCAAAATCCTCGCCGAGCTCAAGGCTTATGGGCACGGCCTTGTCCTTCGGGAGCAGCGGATGCCGCGCACGGCGCAGTACAACGCCCTTATCGCGCAGCTCCGGCTCTATGCCGCCGAGCTTATACGAAAGCTTTGCGCGGGCAAATATACCGTCGAGCGTTATGAGATAGGAATAGTCCGAGGCTATATCCTCTGCGTGGGATGCGCAGTCGGCGGAAAGCTCAGCGAGTATGCGCTCTATCTCCATTTTCTCCTTTGCCGTGAGCTCGCGCAGCTCGTTATTTGCCTTTACAGCAGCCATGGGCTCAATAAAAAGCGTAGCGCCGGAGGCCGAGATATCGTGCACAAGGCCGGGTATCGCACCCTTGCACTCGGCCTTGACGGGAACGACAAAGCGATCCGAGCGCATGGTTATGATAGGCTCCTGCAGAATCTTCGCGTAGGACGGCGAGGAGATTATCTTTTGCAGGCAGTCGCGTACACGCGCTCCGGCTGCGCGGATCTTGCGTCGTATATTTGCAAGCTCCGGCGAGGCCGCGTCTGCTATCTCATCCTCGCCCACTATCGAGCCCGTTATCTTCTCCTCAAGAAACCTGTTTGCATGAAGCGCCGCAAACAGATGGTCTATGCAGCTTTTGCCGAGCTTATCGTCGGAGGTATAGCCCTTGACCAGACGGGCGCACTGCAGAACGCGGGCAATATTCAAAAGCTCTATCGTATTCAGGCTGCCGCCGAGATCCGCTCTGCTGAGCGAGGGGCGGATATCCTTGACACCCGACAGCGAGGGGCTGCCGCGCACGACCATCATATCCTTCGCCGCACTCGTCTCGGCAAGGCGGTTTTTCACCTCAAGCCTGTCCGCGCTCGGGCGCAGCTTCATGCAGGCCTCCCTGCCTCCGTCCGTTACAGCCTCCGCAGCAAGCATATCGAGCACTGCGGGAAGCTCCAGTATTCTCAGTGATTTTTCGTAGAAATCCATTATTTTATCTGTCTCCAATAATCGAGAGTGGAAAATTTTCTTTCTGTCTGCGTGAGCAGATACGCCTCGGCTGCCCTTGACGCACGCTTGAGCGCATCGTCCGTGAGCGTGAATGCAAGCATTTTGCGTGCCGGAGCGTAAATTATATATCTGAGTGCCTGCAGCGATGCAGGACACAGCTCGTAATTTGCCTGCACCTGCGCATTATTGCACTCGCGGCAGCAGATAACGCCGTTGCGGGGGCTGAAGCGCGGAGAAGCGGGCTCGGACGAGCCGCATACGCAGCATGAGGTGAGGTTCGGCTCATAACCGGCAAGTGCCATCAGGCGCATCTCGAACGCGGTTTTTATATGCTCCTGCGGATACATGCCGTTTGACAGGGCGAAAAGGCAGTTGAGTATGAGCTGCAGAAGCAGCGGGTCGGAGTTGCCCTCCTCGGAAAGCGCCTCGACGCACTCGGCAAAATAGCTTGCCAGCGACAGCGCACTTATATCGCCGCGCAGTCCCTTAAATTCCTCTATTGTCGAGCCCTCGCTCACCGACCAGAAGCCGCTGCGCTCAAGCAGCGTAAGCTCGGAGAACACCAGCAGCTGCGTCGATGCTGAGTTCTTGCTGTTTTTTCGCAGCGCTCCGCGAGCCTTGACGGTCATTTTGCCCATGTCCTCCGTCAGGACCGTGAGTATCCTGTCGGCCTCCTTGTACCGCACCTCGCGCAGTATGAGGCCCCTTGTCGTTTTAAACATATGTAATCTGTCAGTCCTCCGGCGAAGGGGCTGCCTCCGCCGATACCTTATTCTGCTTCTGCTTTTCCGACGCTCTGTACATCAGCCAGCTCATCGGATCGCCGGTTTCGGCAAATACCTGCCACAGTATATCGTCGCTCATATGACTACCTCCGATACGTTCAGTATCGGACAGGCATGAGGCGAGTATTCGTGGTAATTATTCCGTAAAGCCGAAGTTTCGCAGCTGCGCCGTACTGTCGCGCCAGTTTTCCTTGACCTTTACCCAGGTCTGGAGAAAGACCTTTGTTCCCATAAAGCCTTCGATATCGCATCGGGCAAGCTCGCCGATCTTCTTGAGCATCGCGCCCTGCTTGCCGATAATGATGCCCTTGTGACTGGCCTTTTCGCAGTAGATGGTCACATCAAGGTCTATGATGCCGTTATCGCGCTCCGTAAAGCGCGTTACCTCGACAGCCGTTCCGTGCGGTATCTCCTTATCAAGGCACAGAAGGAGCTTTTCGCGCACAAGCTCTGCGCAGATCTGCTTTTCCGGCTGGTCGCATATCATATCATCGGGGAAAAGCTGCGGGCCGGGCTGGGCGTATTTTTCGAGCTCAGCCAGAAGCTCGTCGAGTCCCTCGCCGTTTTTTGCCGACATGGGGATGACTGCGTCAAAATCATGGGCAGCCGAGTACCTTGCCATAACCTCCAGAAGCTCCGTTTTCTCGACGGTATCTATCTTATTAATGACAAGTATCGCCGGAACGCCGGTCTCCTTGATGCGGGCTATGAGCTCCTCCTCCTGACGGCCTATATTGGCGATCGGCTCTACAAGCAGCATGACCGCGTCAACATCGGCAACGCTTTCCTTCACAAGGCTCACCATGTAGTCGCCGAGGCGCGTTCTCGGCTTGTGAAAGCCCGGCGTGTCGATTATCACAAACTGCGTATCGCCGCGGTTTACTACGGCGCTTATACGATTGCGCGTTGTCTGCGGTTTATTCGATACTATTGCTATCTTTTCTCCCACAAGGGCGTTTGTGAGCGTAGATTTGCCGACGTTCGGGCGGCCACATATCGTTATCATCGCTGTTTTGCTTATCATATCACATGTCTCCCATAATTTCTTTTTCTCTTGCTCGCATCTGCTTTTTCATCTCGCCCTCGTCGATATGGTCGTAGCCGAGAAGATGAAGGACGCTGTGCACCGTAAGGTAGCTCACTTCCCTGTCAAAGCCGTGGCCAAGCTCCTCGCCCTGCTCGGCGCAGCGTTCGAGCGATATCATCATGTCGCCGAGCATGACAGCACCGGTGTATGGGTCGGTATCGCAAAGCGAGGGATCAAAGCTGCCGGGGCTCAGCTCGTTCAAGGGAAAGGACAGCACATCCGTTGCGGCATCTATGCCGCGGAAATCGCGGTTTGTCTCGCGTATGCCCTCATTATCCGTGAGCATAACGCTTATAAGGCAGGGTCTGTCCACTCCCTCGGCCTCAAGCGCTCCGGCGGCAGCCTTTTTTATGAGCGCAGCCGCATTATTGTGTCCCATGCCGCTTTTTTCGCGGCTTACATATATCTCATGCTTTATCATTGCTTTTTCCTCTTGTACGCTCCGGTCTTTTTAACGGGCTCGGGCGGATTTTTCTTATCGTACACCTCGTATGCCTCTATGATCTTCTGAACGAGCCTGTGGCGCACAACGTCGGCCCCCGTGAGCCGGCAGATGGATATATCCTCAATGCCATCGAGCACCTTCATGGCTATCTTCAGGCCGCTGACCTTATCCTCGGGCAGGTCTATCTGCGTGATATCGCCGGTTATGACGACCTTCGAGCCGAAGCCTATGCGCGTGAGGAACATTTTCATCTGCTCACGCGAGGTGTTCTGCGCCTCGTCCAGAATTATAAAGCTGTCGTCAAGCGTGCGGCCGCGCATGTAGGCAAGCGGCGCGACCTCGATGTTGCCGCGCTCGAGGTATTTCTGATAGGTATCGGCTCCGAGCATGTCAAACAGTGCATCGTACAGCGGGCGCAGATATGGGTCTACCTTGCTTTGAAGATCGCCCGGCAGGAAGCCGAGGCGCTCTCCCGCCTCGACCGCGGGGCGCGTGAGGATTATGCGGTTTACCTCCTCGGCTCTGAACGCCGCGACAGCCGCAGCGACGGCAAGGTAGGTCTTGCCCGTGCCGGCGGGGCCTATGCCGAGGGTTATGGTGTTGTTTGCAATAGCGTCGCAGTAGCTCTTCTGGCCGAGGGTCTTGGCCTTTACGGGCTTGCCCTTTGCCGTTATGCACACAACGTCGCTTGCAAGCTCGTTTATTTTTGACTCCTTCCCCTCCGAGACGAGCTTGAGGATATACCTCACGCTCTGCGCGTCGATGCTCTCGCCGCGGGCTGACAGCGTAAGAAGCCCGTTTATGGCCTTTTCCGCGAGCATGACGCTCTCCTCCTCGCCGCAGATGTGTATCTTATTTTCGCGGTCGAGTACCTTAACGCCGAGCTCGGACTCGATTATGCTCAAATTGCGGTCGAAGGAGCCGAACACGCTTATGACGTGCTCCATTCTTTCGACTTCTATCGTTCTTTCAATCATAGCTTGACTCCTTGGCAATGTTCTCCGTACACTGAGCGCGCAGCGTCACCGTGAGCACAGTCTCCGTTTTGGAAACTGTGTACCGCTCGGAGACGATCTGCCCGTCCCCGATGCGGCGCTGAAGCTCTGCTCTCAGCGAAGCCTTCATCCGTCCGGCGGCCTCATCCTCGTCGATGGGAACGGTCTTTGTCCCGTACCGCGTCGTGCGCTCAATGGCATATCCGACCGGCAGCGTAAACACGTCGCCGAGAGATAGATACCTTAATTTATTTATTTTATCACAACTTGTGTATTTATTTCTACTGTCGGAGAAAAAATTTATCCGCTTTTTCCCGATAACGAGCGAAAAAGCCGTGTCCGTCCCCTGCTTTTCGGCCTTACACTCCTGCGTGAGCGGCGTTTGGGCGCTTATCTCGTACCATGTGTCGGCGATCACCTGCGCCATGGAGTGCACATAGCGCTCATCACCCGTTTCGCTGCTCATAAGGCCGCGCACGAGCACATCGCCCTTTGCAACTGTGCTGCCCTTCGCTGCCGCGCTCTCGCCCTCCAGAACGGACATGCGCCTTATGACTCCGCTTTTTGCGGCAATGATATCGCAGGGCGATTTTTCGTTGACGATCTCCGGCTTATCCACGCGCTCGTGAACGACTATCTGCGCACGCGACGAGCGCACGTTCAGGCTGAGCCACGCTATCTGCGGCATTTCGGCAGCGACACGGCTGCGCACCGCATCCGACGAAAGCGATGGCCAGAACGCGCCGTACTCAACGCCGCAATCGGCTAAAGTGCGCAGTATCTGCGCGTCGCTGAGCGTGTCGTTTCCCTCTATCTCTATGCTCCACAAAAACAGAGAGGATACGGCGGCAAGCACCGTGCATAAAACTCCGAGCGTTATGAGCGCCGCCCTCCTTTTGGCGCTCAGCAAAAGCCTTCTGCCGCCCCTTTCCTCCAGAACACTTATCTCAAGGCCGTTTTTCCCGTTTTGCGACATAAGCGCAGGCAAATCGGATGTATATACGAAAAACGTTATCTTAAAATCCTCACAGGGGCTTGTTTTCCAGAATGCTATGCCGCGTCCGGCGCAGAAATTGAGTATACGCTCGGGCTCGGCACCTCCGGCCTCAAGCCTGACCGTTCCGCGGGCAAGATCGTAAAGCTTTTTCATCATTCAAACTCCAATGCCGTAATCGTGCCGCAGATGAGCATATCTCCGGCGCACATGGCTGCAAGGCGCAGGCCGCAGCCGTGCACAACGAGCCTTGCACCGCCGCAGTCTATCACGATAAGCGCATCGCCGTAGCTTATTATGCCGCTGTGGTTTTCGACAAGCAGGCGGCTCCTTCCGCACAGGCTGAGCTTCATGCTGCCCAGAGCATCGGCAGGGATACCGAGCCTGTCGGCAAGGAGCTCGGCTCTGTCACGCTTTGCCTTCATATCCGCTCACCTCCGCAGTCTAAACCTATGCCGGAGGGCATAGCTTAATACATGGACAAGGAGCTGATATATTGAAAAAGGCACTGTATATTCTTGCATCGCTTGCAGCCTTTGCAGCGCTGCTTATCTTTCCGAAGGCTGCGGCTGAGGCCGTGAGGGACGGACTTTTCCTGTGTGCTCAGGTGATAATTCCGTCGCTGCTGCCGTTTTTTACAGCGGTGAATCTTTTAAACGAGCTGGGTGCGTCAAGGCTCATATCGAACGCCCTTGCCCCCCTTGGAGCAAGGCTCGGCATATCGGGCTGCGGAGTGACGGCGTTTATAATAGGCGTGACGGGCGGATATCCTCTGGGCGCTGCGTATATCGCACGGCTGCGCTCTCAGGGGCTTATGAGCCGAAAGGAGGCATCGAGAGCACTTATATTCTGCAACAATTCCGGCCCTGCATTCATAATTGGGGCTGCCGGCGCCGGCGTATTTTCCTCGGCTGCCGCCGGCTTCTTTTTATACACGGTGCACATTCTTGCAGCGCTCATATTCGGGCTTATAATATGTCCGAAGGTACCCTGCGATATCAGCTATGACGACGATATCTTCTCTCCCGTGAGCTTTTCGGCGGCCTTCACTGCATCCGTAAAGCGCTCTGCCGACTCTGTCATAGGCGTGTGCGCCTTTATACTCGCGTTTTCAGCAATAAACGGCGTGCTCGACGGCATGGGCATAATTTACGCGCTGGCCGGTGAGCTGTCATACAGGCTCGGCGCAGAGCTCGGCTTCTGCCGTGCGCTGCTGGCCGGTGTGCTTGAGCTCGGAAACGGCATCGGAAGCATGGCCGGGCTCGATATGAGCCCCGTTAATCTCGCGCTTGCAGCGTTTATCCTCTCGTGGGGCGGGCTGTCGGTCCATTTCCAGACCTTTGCCATGACTGCCGGAACGGATATAAAAACCGCCCAATACATGATCGGACGGTTTTGCATTGCGCTTACGGCAGCGGCTGCTGCGCTGCTCGGCGCGGCTGTATTTTTTTAAAACACCAGTATTCCAACAACGGCGGAGGCCGCGATATAGAATATCGGATGCAGATCCTTTGTTTTCTTCACAAGATTTGTGAGCACCCATATCGCCGCCGCGAGCAGCAGCCCCTTCCACGAGATAAGGTCAGCGAAGCTGCCGCTTGCCTTAAATGCATCCACCTGAACGAGCGCTATGAGCACAACAGAAAAGCCCGCTGCCGCGATAAGTCCGGCAGATGCGGGGCGCAGCCCGTAAAAGGCATGATCCACAAAGCGGTTTTCCCTGAACTTTTTAAGGCAGGTCGCAATGATGAGTATGATAATGATCGCCGGTGTCACAAGGCCGAGCGTTGCAATGAGCGCTCCGGGCAGGCCGCCGGTTATAAAGCCGACATAGGTTGCGGTGTTAACGCCGATAGGTCCGGGCGTTGACTCGGATATTGCGATCATGTCCGCTATCTGCTGATAGGTAAACCAGCCCGTGCGGTCGGACATATCGTAGATAAACGGGAGCGTTGCCAGTCCGCCGCCGACGGCGAAGAGGCCGGTCTTGAAAAACTCCCAGAACAGGCGCAGATATATCATGACTTACGCGCCTCCAGTTCCTTTATTATTATACCGGCAAGCGCTGCCGCGACGACATAGACCACCGGCGATATATCCAAGAGCACGCTGCCAAGGAACACAGCTATGAATATAAGGAGCGTTTTCCAGTCGATAACTGATTTCTTCCACAGCTTCACTACGGCATTGAGGATCAAAACGCACACGCACACACGGATACCGGCAAAGGCGCTCTGCACCGCGGGAAGGTGGGCAAAGTTCTGAATGAAGGCCGCAATGATCGTTATTATGACAAGCGACGGGAACACAACGCCGAGGGTTGCGACTATGCCGCCGATAACGCCCGCCTGCTTCTGTCCTACGAAGGTAGCGGTGTTGACCGCGATAACGCCGGGCGTGCACTGGCCGATCGCGTACCAGTCCATGATCTCCTCGTCATTTGCCCAGCGGCGCTTTTCGACGACCTCGCGCTGCAGGGCAGGAAGCATTGCATAGCCGCCGCCGAAGGTGGTAACACCTATAACCGCAAAGGTAATGAACAGTGTGGCTAACTGACTTATTTTATTTTTCATTTTCTGAGGCCTTCTGCATATTCGGAATATTTTGCAAGCTTTGCATCGCAATCGGCCTTATCCTCGCCACGGCAGAGGATATAGACCTTGACCTTGGGCTCGGTGCCGGAAGGACGGACGATAAAGCTCGTTGCATCGGCAAGCTCAAAGTACAGAACGTTCGAGCCCTTTATCGGGGTCTGACCCATAAGGCCGAGCTCGGGAACTCTTATGCTGCCGTCGGAATAATCGCGCAGCCTGAACACCTCGACTCCGGCTATCTGCTTTGGCGGGTTCTCGCGCAGACCCGTCATGAGGTTTTTCATTTTTGCGAGGCCGTCAAGTCCGGGCATAACGAGATTGAGCGTCCTTTCGGCATATCTGCCGTACTTTTCGTACAGGCTCTCCATGGCCTGACTGAGGTTCATTCCCTTATCATAATAGTAGGCTGCCATCTCCGCGACCATCATTGATGCCGTCACTGCGTCCTTATCGCGGACATAATCGCCCATCATATAGCCGTAGCTTTCCTCAAAGGCGAAGATATATTTATAGCTTCCGGCTTTTTCCCACTGCGCAACGCGCTCGGCCATGAACTTGAAGCCCGTGAAGGTATCCTCAAAATGCACGCCGTTTGTCTCAGCAACGGTCTTTGCCATTTCGGTCGTGACGATGCTCTTGAGAGCACCGGCGTTTTCCGGCAGAGTACCGGCTGCCCTGCGCGCATTGATCACATAGTCCAGCAGCAGAACGCCGAGCTGGTTGCCGGTGATGGGCACATAGTCCTCGCCGGAGCGCACCATTACACCAATACGGTCCGAGTCGGGGTCCGTTCCGATTATAAGATCGCTGCCGACCTTTTTGGCAAGATCAATCGCAAGATAAAAGCCCTCCGGATTTTCGGGGTTGGGGCTTTCGACGGTGGGAAAATTGCCGTCTATGACCATCTGCTCGGGCACGGGGTAAAGCTGGGTTATGCCAAGCCTGTGCAGCGCCTCGGGGACAAGCTTGTGACCTGCTCCGTGGAACGGGGTGTAGACTATCTTAAGCTCAGCTGCGGTCTTTTTAACGACGGCCTTATTGATCGCCTGACCGAGCACCTGCTCAAGATACGCCTCGTCGGTCTCTTTTCCGATGATCTCGATCTTTCCCTGTGCGAGAGCCTCGTCAAAATCACAGCTTATGAAATCATCGAAGATATCTATTCTGCTCATCTGCTCGGCTATTGCCTCCGCGTGCTGCGGCGGAAGCTGCGCGCCGTCGGACCAGTAGACCTTATAGCCGTTATACTCCTTGGGATTGTGCGACGCCGTTATGTTAAGGCCCGCGCACGTTCCGTAATAGCGCACGGCAAAGCTGAGCTCCGGCGTGGGGCGCAGAGCGTCAAAAATGCGGACATGTATGCCGTTTGCGGCCATAACGCAGGCGGCCTCATGCGCGAAGCGCTCGCTGTTATTGCGGCAGTCAAAGCATATGGCTATGCCCTTTTTCATCGCGTCCTCGCCCTCGGCCTTTATGACGTTTGCAAAGGCCTGAGTAGCATGGCGGATGATGTGAACGTTCATCTGATGCAGGCCGAGCTTCATAGTTCCGCGCAGTCCTGCCGTACCAAACTCAAGCGGGGCAAAAAAGCGGCTTTCTATCTCCTTTTCGTCGTCTGCTATGGAATTGAGCTCCTCCCACTCGGATTCGCTCAGTGCGGGGCTGTCCAGCCACCTCTGATATTCTTCCTTATAGTTCTTCGTCATATTCTGCTCTCCCTTCACTTAAATTGACAGCATCCTCATACATCGTCTTCGGAACATATATCTCAACTCCCGTACCGCTCGTTCCGAGTATGAGGCGGCCAAAGTCGCCGTCGTTCGGATATTGTCTGATGCACGGGATACCATACGCCTCAAGTAAGTTTACTATCATTTCGTCATTGATGTCAAGGCACTTGCAGTGAGTAAGGAAAACGGGCTCGACCGGCTCGCCGTTTTCGTCCTTCGGCCACTTCTTCAGGAGCTCGCCCGTCATACGTCTGCCCCATTCGGGCTTTGCTTTCTCGTCCATTGTTCCCTCCGTTATTTGTGATATTTTGATCCCTCGATTATCTTGAAGGCGCGGTAGATCTGCTCGGCGAGCATTACCCGCGCAAGGTGGTGCGGAAAGGTCATTTCGCTCATGCTAAGGCGCATATCCGCACGCTGCTTTATCCTCGGCGATATGCCGAAGGAGCCGCCGATAACAAAGCACAGCCTCCCCCGTCCCGATACGGCAAGGGAATTTATCTTCTGTGCAAAGCTCTCGCTGCCGAGCTGCCCGCCCTCAACGCACATGGCTATGACGTAGGCATCCCTGCTGAGAGCACGCTCTATATCCGCCGCTTCCTTGTCCAGCGCAGCGGCTATCTCCTTATCAGACGGCGAGGAGCCCAGCTTTGTTTCATTGAGCTCTATGCATTCGAGCTTGCAGTAGGCCGACAGGCGCTTTGAATACTCGCTGAACGCCTCTATGTAAAACTGCTCCCTGAGCTTTCCCACGCACACTATCCTTATATTGAGCATTGTACCCTCTCACCTGCCTCCACTGCAAGCATATTATTTGCCGGAGCGACACTAATTTGCACATTTTCGCTCGAAACAGCCGCTCTGACCGTTCCGAGAGCAAGCTCGGGCGTGTCGTTTTCGCGGCTCAGGTGCCCCAATATTATATGCCTTGTGCCGTGAGATGCAAGATAATTTGCAAGAACAGCGCTGTCGTCATTGGATAAATGTCCCGTGGGCGCAAGTATCCTGCTTTTGAGAAAGTACGGATATGGTCCGTTTTTGAGCATTTGTATATCATGGTTTGCCTCGATAAGCGCAAGGGATGCGCCCTCGAGTCCGCCCAGAAGCTCGTCGTTTATGCTGCCGGTATCGGTCGCAAAGCCGAGGGTCTGCTCTCCTTCAAAGCGGTAGCCGACACTGTAGGCCGCGTCGTGCATCGTTCTGAAGCAGCCGAGCTCAACACCGCCGAGCTCAAAGTGCCCGTCCTCGGGTATACTATTTAAATTATGTTTTATATCAGGCTTTACGCGGCAGAGCTCCTCGCAGAGAGGCTTTGGCGCAAATATACTCAGGTCATGGTGCTTTATGAGCATCGAAAGCCCTGAAATGTGATCGGAGTGCTCATGGGTTATGAGCACTCCGCACAGATCCTGCGGAGTAAGTCCAAGCTGCGCAAGAGCTGCAACAGTCCTGCGCATGGATATCCCCGCATCTATAAGTATATTCGCTTTGCCCTCAGAAACGAGGCTGCAATTGCCCGAAGAGCCGCTGGCAAAAGTCACTATACGCATGTTTTGTTTATCCTATTGATACTATTTTTTCGTGCAGCTCCGGCTCGTCGGGATATGTGACGATGCTGATGTCCGCACCAAGCTTTCTGAGCTTGCCGACAAAGTTTTCATAACCGCGCTCGATAAAATGTATATCCTCTATCTCGGTCTTGCCGCTGGCGCAGAGTCCGGCAATGACCATTGCCGCGCCCGCTCTGAGATCGCAGGCCATGACGGGAGCTCCCGTGAGCTTCGTGCCGCCTTCAAAAATGGCTATGCGTCCGTCAACCTGAATATCTGCGCCCATCTTGCGCAGCTCGTTTACATACTTAAAGCGGTTATCGTAAATACCCTCGGTTATGACGCTCGTACCGTTTGCCATGCACAGCAGCGCACCCATCTGCGGCTGCATATCCGTCGGGAAGCCGGGATACGGCAGGGTCTTTACGTTTGCTTTGCGCAGGTGTCCGTTGCCCTTGACAAGAACCGAGTCCTCATACTCCTGAACGATGGTGCCTGTCTCGCGCAGCTTTGCAGAGATGCACTCAAGATGCTTGGGAATAACGTTCTTGACAAGCACCTCGCCGCCGGTGGCCGCTGCCGCTACCATGTAGGTTCCGGCCTCGATCTGGTCGGGAATGATGGAGTAGCTGCCTCCGTGCAGGCGCTCAACGCCGTTTACCTTGACTGTATCCGTGCCGGCTCCGCGCACATCCGCGCCCATGGAGTTGAGGAAGTTTGCAAGGTCAACTATATGCGGCTCTCTTGCCGCGTTTTCAATTATCGTTCTGCCGCTTGCCATGGTCGCCGCGAGAATGATGTTCATCGTTGCGCCGACCGAGACCTTATCGAGATATATCTTTGCCCCGTGCAGCTTGCCGTCGGCTGCCTCTGCATAGACAAAGCCGTTGCGGACATCAACGTCCGCGCCGAGCGCCGTCATTCCTTTTATATGCTGGTCGATGGGACGAACGCCGAAATTACATCCGCCGGGCATCGTGGTCTTTGCACTGCCGAATCTGCCGAGCATCGCGCCGATGAGGTAATACGATGCGCGGATCTTGCGCATGAGCTCAAAGGGGGCATCGCAGAAATGGACATTGCTGCTGTCTATCTCTATAGTGCCCGGGCAGATCATTCTTACCTCGGCCCCGAGCTGAGACAATATCGTCAGAAGCATATCGGTATCGCTGATCTGCGGCATATTTTCTATGCGGCATACACCGTCCACCATCAGCGCCGCCGGAATTATTGCGACCGCCGCGTTCTTTGCTCCGCTTATTTCAACCTCGCCCTGAAGCGGTTTTCCACCGTTTATGACGTATTTTTCCATATATAGCACCTTTCATCGGTGTTAGATCACCGATCTGTTATTATAGCATAGCGAGTATGCCGAGGCAATTAGCAATGTAAACAAACCGTAACTATTTTTCGCTTTCCAAGAGACGTTTTGCCTTCAGGACAGCGATGACCGTTTTGCCGTCAGCTATCGTACCGTCCATTACGAGCTCAGTCAGCTCGTCGATATGGTGCTTCTCAACGCTCAGAAACTCGCCGTCGTCAAGGTGCATGGCTCCCCTGTGAAGTCCGCGGGCGAGATAGATGTGCAGCGTTTCGGTCGAAAAGCCGGGCGAGGTGTAATCCTCTCCGAGGCTTATGATCTCATCGGCGGTAAAGCCCGTCTCCTCGGAGAGCTCGCGCACGGCGCATTCCATCGGATCCTCGCCCGGCTCAAGCTTTCCGGCAGGCGCTTCAAGAAGCTCTTTCTGATAAGGATAGCGGAACTGACGCACGCAGTAGCAATAGCCCTCGTCGTCAATGGGCAGTATTGTTGCGCCGCCCGGATGCTCGACGACCTCGCGCTTGACGACTCTTCCGTCGCAAAGCTCGGCATGGTCAAGACGTACATTTACTATCACGCCGCTGTACACTCGTTCACTGTCTATTCTCTTCTCAATATAGCTCATAATGCGCCTCGGGAAAAATAATTATTTACTTTACATAATGCTCATACAGTATAGCACCTTATTTGTTATAATTCCATAATTTTTGTATAGAAAATCAAAAAAAATTCCGTTACGGCATGCTTTGTTAACGAAATTTTGTGGGCTGTTATTCAATTTGAGTATCTTTTGTTTCTGTAGTGTAAAATTGTTAAATTCAGGAGCAGGATATTATGTTATCCTACAGAATTTAAATGCCTTCGCCGCAGCGTGCAGCGAAGGCAGAAAGCAGTTTAAATTATAATTCAATTGTATGCGGCACAACATCGGGATCGTGGTTTGCAAGCGATTCAACGCAGTCGGGGCTCAGGCTCTGCTCGCGTATCCACGCAAGTGAGCGGCGCTGCTCAGCCTTATTCATGCTTATGCCGGAGGAGATCATCTCCTGCCACGAGCGCGAGGAATAGCCGCCGTCAAGATGCGTGAGCAGAACATAGTCGATATCAGCAAGCCTTCCGAATAGCCGCTATCATTTTTCTGTTTTGTGACTAATAATTAACGCTGCGTTATTGCTTATTCAGTATTTATTTGATATACTGATTTAATTAAAAACATCTGCTCCGTACTGTGCATTTTGAAAATGCCGCCGCGGGGCGTCATCCAGGAGGATATAGATGAAAAAGCTGTACGGAAGTCTGAAGATGAGCTGGCCCACAGTGCTTCTGTTCGCAGTCGCGGCAGGCGTTTACACGGGTCTGGTAATGCTGATAGACGCGCTGGAGGATACATCGTTTCAGGACATAGGAATTGCCTACGAATGGTGGGTCATTTTTGCCGTTATCATCGTTGTAAACTGCAATAAAGGCTGGGAGGCAATGCTCAAGTGCTTTGTGTTCTTCCTCATAAGCCAGCCGCTTGTATATATTGTGCAGTTCCTGTTCGGATCGCTCACCGCCAGCAATGCATGGTATTACTACAGAACCATATGGCTTCCGGCGACCTTCCTCACCCTGCCTGGCGGCTTTATAGCGTATTACTGCAAAAAGCAGAACCTGCTCGGAGCAGTGATCCTCGGACTCGGAAACACGATACAGGCATTTATGGGCATATCCTACTTCTATCAGGCATCTAAAAGCTTCCCGCATCATCTTTTAAGCGGCATCGTCTGCTTTGCATCCATATTTATAATGAGCTTTTACATCCAGAAGGAAAAGAAATACCGGCTCGTATCCATCCTGCTCGCGCTTATATTCGCCGGTGCATTTACCGCATACATTCTGGCAAACGGTCTGAGCCTCGGCTGACAGCCGATATATATATAAATACAAATACGAATAATTAAGGAGAACGGTGAACATGAAAAAAAGACACAGACTTCTGCGCAAGCTCTGCTCCGCTGCTTTGGCGTTTACGTTCATATGCGCGGGCGCAGCTCAAGCCTATGCCTGCACCGCGGTGTATGT
>CAVGXR010000001.1:0-34770 GCA_963633225.1 Collinsella aerofaciens | reverse complement strand
TGTCAATAAAAAGCTGCTTCATTGTGCGAAAATATGGGCGAATTTCTTCCGTTTTCTCGCAAATTGGGGGTATTGCCATAAGTCCGCGCACCCCAACAGAGCCAAATTGCGCCATTTGAGGCAGATATTCCATCAGCCTTTCGGGTGCAAAGCCCGACTTTGCCTCCTCGCCGCCGACATTGACCTCCAGCAGGACATCCTGCTTAAGCCCCATCGAGGCGGCTCTTTTGTCTATCGCCTCAAGAAGCTCCATGCAGTCTGCCGACTCTATCAGCTGCACCTTTCCGACAAGGTATTTTACCTTATTCTTTTGCAGGTGGCCGATAAAATGCAGCGGGCAGCCCGTGTACGCACCCTGCTCGTATTTTTCCGTCAGCTCCTGCACGCGGTTTTCGCCGCAGATATCCACTCCGGCCTCCACCGCCTCGCGCACGCGGGCAGCGTCGTTCATCTTCGTCGCGGCGCACAGGCGCACATCCTCCGGCGCTCTGCCGCTTCTGAGCGCGGCCTCGGCAACACGCCGCTTTATCTCCTTGACGTTTTCTGCAATACTGTTACTCATTATCATCCCAGCTTTTTTGTTTTTGCCGGCAGGTGTTCGGCGTATGCCGGCGTTATTTTTATAAATTATAGACCTCAAATTTGAAATCAGTCTAAAATAATCTGCATATTTTCTCTGAGCTCGTCCTCCCTGACGAGGCAATAGTCCCCGCAGGAGAGGAGGATATCGACCTTGTAGCGCTCGGGGATACCGGCGCGGAGGACGCAGACGAACATCCCGTCCGCATCGCAGTGCAGCGCATTTTCCGGCACCTTTATCCCCTGCGTTTCGGAAAGACTTATCCTGAAGACTGCGCGGCGGATGTTTATGACGCTTTCAAGTCCGGCGCGGCAGCGCAGGATAAGCCGCCCGTTCTCTGCGGAAACGACCGTCGCGGGGCACTCGTCCGGCAGAGAGAGCAAAACGCTCTGTCCCTGTCGAAATTTGTCGAACTCCTCCGTTTCGGCGGCAAAATACCAGCCGCCGGATACGATCCTGCCCAGCGCTCCCTGCGTGTCGGCAGGCTCTGCGGAGGAGATAGATTCGAGAGACAGGCCCTCATAGCCGTCCGTGAGGCTGCTGAACACTCCGCCGCAGGGCGCGTAAATGCTCTCTCCGTCCTGCGTAACGGCAAGCACGCTGCCGCCCGTGACCCTGTCGCCGGTTATGTGCGTAAGTCGGGCAGACTCATCGCCGTACACGACGCACTCGTCGCGCAGGATAAGCCCCTCGGCGATGACGGAGAGCTCTTCCTCCGTGCGCTGGGCAGTCACCGTCTGCGGCGACTGCCCGCGGGTGATGAAAAAGCCCAGCGTCCACGCGCAGGCGGCAAGAAACAGCGCACAGGCGGCGTATCTGAGATACGCTGCGCCCTTCACGCCTCGAGCCTGAGCTCAACCGGCTTCGGCGGGATTATCGTCGATATCGCGTGCTTGTAGATAAGCTGCTGCCTGCCGTCGGAATCGAGCACGAGCGTGAAGCCGTCGTAGGCGCGGACAAGGCCGTGCATCTGAAAGCCGTTGACGAGGAACACCGTCACGAGCGCCCTCTCGCGGCGCAGCTGATTGAGGAACGCTTCCTGTAAATTCTGTGTCTTCTGCATTTTTTTCTTACTCCTGTCTATGTAATTTTGACAGAAGTATCATAAACCACGCGAGTGCAAATATTCGGTCGAAGCCTGTCGTGCGGCATTAAAATCGGGCTCATCCGGCCAGAGGTACCACCACACGCTGTCATCACGCCGCAGCCATGTCAGCTGCCGCTTGGCATAGCGCCGCGAGGAGAGCTTTATGAGCTCTATCGCCTCGTCCCTTGATATCTCGCCCCGCAGATACGCCGCCGGCTCCTTATAGCCTATGGCCTGCATTGCGGTGCTCTCGGGCGAAAGGCCGCCGTCGAGCAGCGAGCGCACCTCGTCAAACAGGCCGTCCTCTGCCATTTTATCGACGCGGGCGTTTATCCTGCCGTAGAGCGCGGTGCGGTCGGCAAAGCTCAGCGCGAGCTTCACCGCGTCGTAGCGCTTCGGGCGCTTTTTCGTCTCCTCGTCGTGCTGCGTTATCGTCTGCCCCGTGAGGCTGTAGACCTCGACGGCGCGGACTATGCGGCGCTTGTCGGCAGGGTGGAGCCTTGAAGCCCGCTCGGGGTCAAAGCCGCGCAGGTATTCGAGCATCGCCTCTCCGCCGAGCGCATCGTACCGCGCATTCAGGCTCCCGCGCAGGGAGCTGTCCTCGGCTCTTTCGGCAAAGTCGAGCCCCGAGATCAGCGAGTCTATGTACAGATTCGTGCCGCCCGCGATTATCGGGAGCTTCCCGCGTGACAGGATATCGCGCACGGCGGCATCCGCCTCGGCGACATAGCGCGAGACCGAGTAGTCCTCCGAGGGCTCGGCAATGTCTATCATGTGATGCACAACGCCCTGCATCTCGTCCCTTGTCACCTTGGCCGTGCCGATATCCATGCCGCGGTAGACCTGCATGGAGTCAGCCGAGACGACCTCGCCGTCAAGGTCTTTTGCAAGCTCGACGGAAAGACGCGTTTTGCCCGTCGCCGTGGGGCCTGTTATAACAAGAATTTTTTCGGCCATATCACACTATCCTGCTGAAAAATTTATCGAGCTGCTTTTTCGTCAGCCGCGCCGAAACGGGCCGGCCATGGGGGCAGTATCTGACCTCTCCGGCGGCGACGGCTGCCGCTATGCGCTCAAGCTCGGCGCGGTCGTGCCGCCTGCCGGCCTTTATCGCTGCCTTGCAGGCCACGGTGTGCAGTATCTCATCCCGCGCCGACTGCGCCGAGAGCTCGCCGCCGCCTCTGAGCTTTTCGCATATCTCCTCAAGAGCGGACGCGGCATCGCCTGCGTCAACATCGTCCGGCACCGCACGCACGGCATAGGAGCTCTGGCCGAAGGGCTCGACCTCAAAGCCCAGCTCGTCGAGAAGGGCGGCGTTTTTATCGAGCAGCTCCGCATCCTCCGCCGTCGGGCGGAGGATGACAGGCGAGAGCAGGGTCTGGCTCATTATCTGCCGCTCCTGAGCTTTGAGCCGGTCGAATATCATGCGTTCGTGCGCTGCATGCTTGTCGATAAGCAGGAGCTCCTCGCCGAGCTCCGCGATGATGTAGGTATCCAGCGCCTCGCCGATCACGCGGCAGGCCGGAGTGCTGATTTTTTCAACATTTTCAACCGTTTTTTCAACATTTGCCTGTGCCGGAGCGCTCGAAAATGCAGGAAAAGCGTCGTTTTTTGTCGAAACGTCCGCTTTCGGGGCAAAATTTACCGGCGCAGCAGGCTTTTCATACGCGCTCGGTGCGCGGAAAACGGGGCTCTGCCGCCGCTCGGGAGCGGGTGAGGGAGCCGCGGCCTTGGCTCTGTACTCCTCTGACGGCATACTGCGGAAGAAGTCGGGCCTGGGCTCTGCCACGGCGCGGCGCGTCCCCTCGGAGAGGGATATCTCGATGGGCTTCTGCTCCGTTTCGAGGCAGGCGCGCACGGTCTGATAAACAAGGTCAAAGACCTTTTTCTCGTCGGAGAACTTGACCTCGGTCTTGGCCGGATGGACGTTCACGTCCACCGCGCCGTTTGAAAGCTCCAGATACAGCACGCAGGAGGGAAAGCGCCCCGTCAGAAGCGTGTTCTTATACGCCTGCTCGACCGCCGATTGCAGCAGCAGCGATTTTATGTACCTGCCGTTGCAGTAAAAATGCTGGTTTGCGCGGTTGCCGCGCCCGAAGGCGGGAGACGAGGTGAAGCCCGTGAGCGACATTGCATCGGTCTTGCCGGAAACCGGCAGCATTCCGCGTGCCGTTTCGCGCCCGAGCAGCGCGTACACCGCCGATTCGCCGCGCCCGTCGCCGGGGGTGAAGAAAAGCTCCTCGCCGTCGCGCTTTAAGCGCACCGAGACCTCGGGGCGGCCAAGGGCGCAGTGCATGGCGGCGGCTGTGCAGGCCGAGGCCTCCGAGCGGTCGGACTTCAAAAATTTCAGCCTCGCGGGGGTGTTGTGGAAGATATCGCGCACAGTTATTGTTGTCCCCTCTGGGCAGCCGCAGGGCGACATGTCGATGATGTCTCCTGCCTGAACCGTGACGCGCACGCCCTCGGACGCGCCCTTTTCGCGTGTTACGAGCTCAATGCGGCTCACGGCGGCTATTGCTGCCAGAGCCTCGCCGCGAAAGCCCATCGTGCCGATGGCCTCGAGCCCCTTTTCGTCGTGCAGCTTGCTCGTTGCGTGGCGCATGAAGGCGATACCGGCATCCTCGGGGCTCATGCCGCAGCCGTCGTCGGATATTTTTATATAAGTCGCTCCGCCGCTTTTGAACTCGACCGTCAGCTTTTTCGCGCCCGCGTCAAAGGAGTTTTCCATGAGCTCCTTTATGACCGAGGCGGGCCGCTCGACGACCTCACCGGCGGCGATCATGTCGGCCAGCAGCGGCGGGAGAATGTTAATGCGTGTCATATAATAACCTCATCATTGTTAATTATGCTATTATACATGATTTGTGTTGAAAATTCCACTGATTTTATGTTAATATACAATGTACATTAATTTTTTAAGGAACTCAGAAATGGCATACGAAAGAAAAGAGATAAGCATAGAGGAAATTCGCCGGCAGGAGGCTATCTGCCGCGAGATAAACGAAAGCTTCGTTTCCGAAAAGGCGCATCCGCTGGCCATGGTCGATACCTACGGCTGCCAGCAGAACGAGGCCGACAGCGAAAAGCTGCGCGGCTACCTCGCCGAGATGGGCTACGCCTTCACTCAGGACGAGTTTGAGGCCGACATCATCGTCGTGAACACCTGCGCGGTGCGCGAGCACGCCGAGATGCGCGTGCTCGGAAACGTCGGGCAGCTCAACCACAGCAAGAAGCAGCGCCCCGATCAGATAATCGCCGTGTGCGGCTGCATGGTGCAGCAGGAGCACATGGCCGAGAAGATAAAGAAGTCCTACCCCGTCGTAGATCTTGTTTTCGGCCCGCACGATCTGTGGCACTTCCCCGAGCTGCTGCTGAAGACCATGACGGGACACAAGCGCGTTTTTGCGACCGAGAAAAGCGACGGCTATGTCGCCGAGGGTATGCCCCTGCGCCGCGACGGAACGGTCAAGGCATGGCTCTCGATCATGTACGGCTGCAACAACTTCTGCACCTACTGCGTCGTGCCCTATGTCCGCGGCAGAGAGCGCTCGCGCAGGCCGGAGGATATCGTCGCTGAGGCAAGGGAGCTCGTGGCGGGCGGCTGCAAGGACATTACGCTGCTGGGTCAGAACGTAAACTCCTACGGTAAGGACCTCGGCTCCGACATTGACTTTGCAGACCTTATCCGCATGATAAACGACATTCCCGGCGAGTTTCTCATCCGCTTCATGACAAGCCATCCCAAGGATGCGACGGAAAAGCTGTTCAGAACCATGGCCGAGTGCGAAAAGTGCGCACACCAGCTGCACCTGCCCGTGCAGTCGGGCAACGACCGCGTGCTGCGCGCCATGAACCGCAGCTACACCTCCGAGCGCTATCTTGAGCAGGTGCGCCTTGCACGCAGCTATATGCCCGACCTCGTGCTGACGACGGACATTATCGTCGGCTTTCCGGGCGAGACGGACGAGGAGTTTGAGGACACGATAAGGCTGTGCAACGAGGTGCGCTACGATGCGATGTTCACCTTCATCTACTCAAAGCGCGTCGGCACTCCGGCGGCGAGTATGCCGGACGCTGCTACACGCGAGGATAAGCAGCGCCGCTTTGACCGGCTGCTGGAGGCGGCAAACTGCGTTTCCGCCGAAAAGCACGCCGAATATATCGGCAAGACAGTCCGCGTCCTCGTTGACGGTGAGACGGGCAAGGCCGAGTACAACCTCTCATCACGCACAAACGGCGGCAGGCTCGTGCACTTATCGGGCGACAGGTCGCTGATAGGAAAATTCATAGACGTTGAGATAACATCGGGCAACACATGGGCGCTCTACGGAAAGGTCGGAGAATAATGAAAAGCGAAAAACTCAAGAGATATCAGGTGTCGCAGTCGCTGCGCTTCCCCTCCAACATACTCAAGGGCTTCTTTTACGCGGGGCTTGTCCTGCTTCCGGCGGGCATCATCGTCGCGCTGCTGGGCATCTTCGTTCCGGCGCTCGTGCCCTTTCGCGGGCTTGCGATAATCCTCGCGGTGCTGTCGATCATCTGGCTGTTCGCCTCGCGCTTTATTTCCGAATCCACCTTCGGCTTTGCGAATATTTCCTTCACCGAGCAGGGGCTTATCTTCCGCACCGGCGGCGACAACAACCGCGAGTACCGCCTCGGCTGGAACGAGGTCGTCTGCTGCGGCATGGAAAAGACGCGCCTTTCGTGGTGGTGCTACGTCTCAGACCACGAGCTGAGCGCACGCGAGCGCAGGGAGTTCCCCGAGTTTGTCGAAAAGGGCGTGTTTTATTTCAGCTACGCCGACAACACTTGGGAGGAGTTCATGCGCTTTCTGCCCGAGAAGTTCAAGTCCGTAATGGACGAGGCCTGGTCCAAGGCTTTTTCGGTGGCGCATTGACGCAGTACGTATACGGTGAGTGCGTCAGCACGGTATCGAAGCATTGGAATAAATAAGAGCGTTTCGCGTCCCGCAGGTGCGGTGCAATGTTTTGCAGCATCTCAAATGCTGCGCCATTCTCCGTAGGGAACAGGCTTGCCTGTTCCGTTTGTATAGGTTTTCTGCGCGGCTGACGGTCGGGATAAAGCAGCAAACGTATCGGTATGATGTAGCTGCGCCTCTGAAAAACCTTGCCTGTTCCGCTTGTGGTGTCTATCTGCGCACCGAAACATCCGCACACATTCAGCTAACAGCTAACAGCTAACGGCTAACGGCTAACAGCAATATATATAGGAGAAGCGTTAATTCGCTGCTGAAAAAATGGCAGAGCTAACACCGATGAAAATGCAATATCAGCAGATAAAGTCGCAGTACAGCGACTGTCTGCTGTTTTTCCGTCTGGGCGATTTCTATGAGATGTTCGACGAGGACGCCCGCGTGGCATCTCGCGAGCTTGACCTTGCGCTGACGACCCGCGACCGCTCGGTTTCCGACCCCGAGCAGCGCACGCCCATGTGCGGAGTGCCGTATCACAGCAGCCAGACCTATATTGCGCGGCTGATCGCAAAGGGCTACAAGGTCGCCATATGCGAGCAGATAGAGGACCCCGCGACGGCCAAGGGTCTGGTCAAGCGCGACGTTATAAGGATCATAACCCCCGGAACGGTGACCGATGCCTCAATGCTTGAGGAGGGCAGGAGCAACTATCTCGGCGCTGTGTACTATGAGGCCGGAAAATGCGCGGCGGCGTTCTGCGATATCTCGACGGGCGAGTTCTGCGCCGCGGCCTTCACGGGTGACGGGATAAGCCACGTTTTAAACGAGCTCGGCAGGTTCGCGCCGCGTGAGCTCATCATGAACAAGGGCGCTGCGGAGACGCAGACCATACCCGACTTTGCGCGGAAAAAGCTCGGCTGCCTGCTGGAAATGGGCGGCGACGACTACGAATACATGGCCTGCGCTGCGCGTGTGTGCGAGCAGTTCGGGCTGTCCTCGGTGGACGAGGCCGGACTCGGAGACACGCCGGAGGCGGTGTCGGCTGCCGGAGCGCTGCTGCTCTATATAAGCGAAACACAGAAAACCGACATGGCGCACATACGGCGCATAGACCTGTTCACGGGCGGCAAATACATGGAGCTCGACTGGGCGACGCGCCGCTCGCTGGAGCTCACCGAGTCCCTGCGCACGGGCGAAAAGCGCGGCTCGCTGCTGTGGGTGCTCGACAAGACGAAAACGCCCATGGGCGGGCGGGAGCTGCGCGCATGGATAGAGCGGCCGCTCCTGAGCCCCATTGCGATAAAGCGCAGGCTCAGCGCCGTTGACGAGCTTTACAAGGACAATGTTGCACGCGGCGAGCTCATCGACACGCTGCGCGGCATGGGCGATATGCAGCGGCTCATAGGCAGGGTCGTCTACGGCACGGCAAATGGCCGCGACCTTCTGGTTCTGCGCGACTGCGCCGCGGCGCTGCCGAGGATAGTCGAGCTTTTAAAGCCCTTTAAGAGCGCACTGCTGTGCTCTATAGCGGAGCTTGACACCCTCGACGAGATACACATGCGCATAAACTGGGCGATCTGCGACGATCCGCCGTTTTCCGTGCGCGAGGGCGGCATTTTAAAGCCAGGCTACTCCGATCAGGTCGATCAGCTCCGCAAAATGCGCGACAACGGCGCGGAGGCCGTGGCCGAGCTCGAGGCCAAGGAGCGCATCCGCACCGGCATCAAAAAGCTCAAGATCGGCTACAACAAGGTTTTCGGCTACTTCATCGACGTTCCCAAATCCGCCGGTGAGGGTAAGATCCCCGACAACTACATCAGAAAGCAAACGCTTGTTTCAAACGAGCGCTACTTCACACCCGAGCTCAAGGAGCTGGAGACCTCGCTCCTGACGGCCTCGGACAAGATAAAGCAGCTCGAGTACGATTTTTTCATGGACCTGTGCAGCACGATAGCCGAGCAGGTCGAAAAGGTGCAGGCAACGGCTGCGGCGATAGCGCAGCTTGACGTGCTGTGCGCCTTTGCCGAGGTCGCCGTGAGAAACGACTACTGTATGCCGGAGGTCGATGCTTCCGGCGAGCTCCAGATCCGCGAGGGACGGCACCCCGTCGTCGAGCAGACGCTCAGCGATGTCGCCTTCGTGCCGAACGACACGCTCCTCAACTGCGAGGGCAGCCGCGTCGCCATCGTCACGGGTCCGAACATGGCAGGTAAGAGCACCTATATGCGTCAGACCGCGCTCATAGCGCTCATGGCGCAGATAGGCTCCTTTGTTCCGGCAAAAAGCGCCGTTATCGGCGTTGTTGACAGGGTCTTCACCCGCATCGGCGCATCCGACGACCTCGCCTCGGGGCAATCGACCTTCATGCTCGAGATGAGCGAGGTCGCAAACATCCTCAGCCATGCGACAAATCAGAGCCTGCTGATCCTTGACGAGATAGGCAGAGGCACCTCGACCTACGACGGCATGGCGATAGCCCGTGCGGTGCTCGAATACTGCGCGGACAAGAAAAGGCTCGGCGCAAAGACGATGTTCGCAACGCACTATCACGAGCTGAGTGCGCTCGAGGGCAGCGTCGAGGGCGTGCACAACTACTCCATCAGCGCGAAAAAGCAGGGCGACAGCCTTGTGTTCCTGCGCAAGATCGTGCCCGGCGCCGCCGACGACAGCTACGGCATCGAGGTCGCAAAGCTCGCCGGAGTTCCCGACAAGGTCATAGCAAAGGCCAAGACCTATCTCAGGCAGCTTGAAACAGAGGCAGCAGCGCCAAAGCTTGAAAAGCCGGAGGAGAGCGATCAGATAAGCCTTGTCGATGCGGGAACGGACGAGGTTGGCCGCATACTGCGTGCGACCGATATCAATTCTCTCACGCCGCTCGAGGCGCTGAACCTGCTCAGCGAGCTTCAGCAGAAAGCGAGGGGCTGATGAAAGACAGACTCCAGAGCTCAGAGTTTCGGAACGCACTGCTGCTGCTCGTGCTGCACACGGCTGCGTTTCCGACAGTCCTCAACCTGCTGGCGCAGGCCATGCCGGACACGCTGAGCAACGCGCAGCTCAATCTTATCTACTACGCGGCCTCGCTGCTGCTCGCGGCGCTGCTGCTGGGCAGATATCTGCGCCGCAGCTTCGACGGGCTCATCGACGCGCCGCTGCGCTGCCTGTCGTCCTTCGCGCTCGGCTGGCTCATGTATTTCGCGCTGAGCCTGCTGGCCGCGTATCTGATGCGTAAGCTCAGCATCACGTTCGATAACCTCAACGAGGACACGGTCAACCTCCTGCTCGGTCAGGAGCGCGGCATCATTGTCGCCGTGACCGTTTTCATGGCTCCCATCGTCGAGGAGTCGATCTTCCGCGGCGGCCTGTTCTGCGGCCTGTATCCGCGCAGCCGCGCAGCCGCCTACCTCGTGTCGATCGCGCTGTTCTGCCTGTACCACGTCTGGCAGTATGCCGTTTTGCTGCACGATGCCGGCTATCTGCTGCTTGCGATACAGTACATCCCCGCAGCCTTCGTGCTGTGCTTTGTCTACAGGCGCTCCGGCTCGATCTGGACGGGTATCTTCTTCCACATGTCCGTCAACGCCCTCGCCGTTTTTTCAGCTTCGCTTTGACGCTGCGGCGGATACCGCAGCGAGCGGTTAGCTGATAGCCGTTAGCGGTTAGCTGAATGTGTGCGGCGCTGCCGCACGGATTTGAATTACACCTAATCCGCCGCGAAGCCTGTGGCTGCGAGTGAAGAAGTAAAAAGTAACAGGTAATAAGTGCGGTGTGCGCAAAGCGCACGGATTGAATTTCATTCGCTCGGAGAGCGAATACATTTGGCTAACAGCTAACGGCTATCAGCTAACCGCTTCACTCACCGTATACGCACAGCCTAAAGGCGCTATTAAAAAGATATGGAAATTAACACAAAAAAGATAGCTATAAGCGCGATGCTCATCGCGTTTGACGTAATATTTACCCGCGTTCTGGCGCTGAACACGCCGCTGATGAAGATCGGCATCGGCTTTGCGGCGGTGATGGTCTGCGGAATGCTGTACGGGCCGGGCTGGGCCGCGCTGTGCGCGGGGCTCGGCGACCTTGTCGGAGCGCTGCTGTTCCCGACGGGGGCGTATTTTCCGGGCTTCACCCTGACCGCCGCGCTCGGCGGCGCGATCTTCGGCGCGGCGCTGTACAAAAAGCGCCCGGGGCTTGCCGGCTGCATCGTGACCGCGTTTTTGAACTGCTCTGTCGTCACGCTGCTGCTCAACACCCTGATGATATCGCTCGTGTACGGCCCGCCGCTCGGCCCGCTGTTCGTTACGCGGCTGGGACAGTTCGGAATCATGCTCGCAGTGCAGACCCTCGTGCTCTACGCCCTCACCCGCTCTAATTTTTTAGAGGCGCTTTTTTCAGAGGCGCATTAGGTCTGCACCTATACGTTGATTGCGTTAACACGGTATCGAGACATTGCGGGAAATAAGAACGTTTCGCTACCCGCGGGTACAGCGGAATGTTTTTGCAGCATCTCAAATGCTGCGCCGCAACCTGTAGGGAACAGGCTTGCCTGTTCCGCTTGTATAGGTTTCCTGCGCGGCTGACGGTCGGGATAAAGCAGCAAACGTATCGGTATGATGTAGCTGCGCCTCTAAAAAACTTGCCTGTTCCGTTTGCTGAAATTTCCACCGCACTGAAATCGTCGTGGCTAACCACTAACCACTAACTACTAACAGCTAACAGCTATCAGCTTCACTCACCACATAAATACAGCCTGAATGCGCTATTAAAAAAAGGAGGAACCAGCAAGAATGGGAAAGAAGAAAACAATACTTGATCTTCAGAAAATGAAGGAGAGCGGCGAAAAGGCCGCATGGATGGTCATTTACGACTCGTGCATGGCCTCGTTCGCGGAGGAGGCCGGCATGGACATGATCCTTGTGGGCGACTCCATGGGCATGATAATCTACGGCTATGAGGGCACGGTGCCGGTGACGATGGACATGTCGATCGCCCATTGTCAGGGCGTGCGGCGCGGTGCTCCCAACACCTACATCATCGGCGACATGCCCTTCGGCGCGTACCACGCCAGCACCGAGGATGCCGTAAACAACGCGGTGCGCTTCATGAAGGAGGGCGGCGTGGATGCCGTGAAGCTTGAGGGCGGCGTTGCCGTTGCCGACAAGATCGAGGCCATAGCCAAGGCCGGCATCGTCGTGTTCGGCCACATCGGCCTGACCCCGCAGAGCAGCGCGGCCATGGGCGGCTTCAAGGTTCAGGGCAAGACCACGGCTGCTGCAAAGGCCGTCATTGACGACGCGATCGCGGTTTACAGAGCCGGAGCCCGCGTGCTGCTGCTCGAGGGCGTTCCCGAGGAGACCGCCGCGTTTGTCCACAAGATCCTGCCCATCCCCGTGTACGGCATCGGCGCGGGCGCGTGCTGCGACGGTCAGGTCATCCTCGCCGCCGACGCGCTGGGTGTGTACAAGAACTTCACGCCGAAGTTTGCCAAGAAATACTGCAACCTCGGCGATATCGCCACTCAGGGCATGAAGGACTACATCGCCGAGGTCAAATCCGGCGCATTCCCCGCTCCCGAGCACAAGTACAAATTCACCGGCGACAAGGAGGAGTTTGCCGCCTTTACCGCCGAGCTCGAAAAAACGCTCGAGCTGTAAACCGAATATCTGAACCGAACGAGCCCCGCAGGCGCTTAACAGCAGCTGCGGGGCTTGAGCTTTTAAGCTCCAAGGGATTTCCTGCATAGCACTTTCAGCAAGGTTTTCGGCACTTTTTACAATGTTCACACTATAATTTTTGTGTATAATAACGGGGTGTAAAGAAATTAACGGAGTGCGAAAACCGAAAACAGGAGGCAGTTTCTTTGAAAACGCTGATATACGGCGGGCATCTGATCGATCCGGCAAACCGCTGCGACGGCAGGCTGAACCTGCTGACGGAGGACGGCAGGGTAACAGCCGTCACACGCGAAATGCCCGAGGCGGACAGGCTCATAAACGCCGAGGGAAAAATAGTTTGCCCGGGCTTTATCGACATTCATATGCATGAGGACCCCGTGGAGCCCGACGGGAGGATATACTCCGACAGCGAAAAAAGCATATTCGGCTGTATGCTGCGCATGGGCGTGACGACGGCTGTCGGCGGCAACTGCGGGCTGAGCAGCTGCAATCCCGCGGACTATCTCGATATCGTTGACAGAGACGGCGCTGCCGTCAACGTTGCGATGCTGGCAGGACACGCATGGTTCCGCGAGCACGCGGGCGCAGTCGATCGCTACGGCAAAACGAGCGCAGAGCAGCGAAAACAGATGCGCAGCGAGATCGCCGGCTGTCTGCGGCGCGGCTGCTTCGGCGTGTCATACGGTATACGCTATGTGCCCGGGCTCGACAAGCAGGAGCTGCTCGAGACCGCCGCTCCCTGCCGCGAGGGAAAACGGCTCATAGCCGCGCATATCCGCGACGATGCCGCCGGAGTGTTCGATGCCGAGCGCGAGCTTCTCGATATCGGCTGCGAGCTGGGCATACCCGTTCAGGTCTCGCACATCGGCAGCATGGCCGGCTTCGGGCAGACCGAGGAGTTTCTGCGCATCGCCGACGAGTACAGGCTCGGCGGCCTCGACGTGAGCTGCGACTGCTACCCGTACTACGCATTTTCAACCTCCATCGGCTCCGCGACCTATGACGAGGGCTGGATGGAGCGCTACGGCTGCGGCTACGATGCGGTCGAGCTGTGCGAGGGCGAATACAAGGGTCTGCGCTGCACGGAGGAGATATTCAAAAAGCTGCGGCGCGAAATGCCTGAGTGTCTGACGGTCTGCTACGTCATGCGCGAGCAGGACGTTGACATGGCGCTGCGGCATCCGAACGTGATGCTTGCAAGCGACGGGATCATGTCTCACGGTCAGGGGCACCCGCGTGCCGCCGGAGCCTTCCCGAGGCTTATCGCGCAGTTCGTCAGAGGCGGAAAGCTCGGCATGTACGAGGCGATAAATATGATGACGGCCATGCCGGCAGAGCGGCTGGGGCTCAAAAGCAAGGGCAGGCTGAACGCCGGCGCCGATGCGGACATAGTTGTCTTTGATCCGAAGAAGATAAGCGACTGTGCAAGCTTCAGCGAGCCCGTGCTGCCGCCGGAGGGCATTGATTATGTGCTGATAGGCGGGCAGATCGCCGCAAAGGACTGCCGGACGGTAAACGCAAAACTCGGCAGAAGCGTCCGCAAGCTGTAAGCACCATACAATAATGGCGGCGCCGCACGGTGCCGCCGCAGGAAAAACAGAGAAATTCAGAGAAAAACACAGGAGGAAAACAAAAATGGAATATGGTTTCTGGTCGGTCGTCCCGCCGCTGCTGACAATAGTGCTGGCGCTGGTGACCAAGAACGTATTTATTTCGCTGCTGATAGGCATCTTCGTGGGCTCCGTCGTGCTCTGCGACGGCAATCTGCTGACGGGTCTCAACGAGACGTTCTACAGCTTTATCCACACATTTGAAAGCAACAGCAACACCATCGTTATCGTATCGTTCCTGCTGATCGGCGCACTTATCTACCTCATCGAGAAGTCCGGCGGCATCGACGGCTTCACCGAGGTCATGCTCAACAAGCGCGCACTCATCAGGTCCAAGCGCGGCGCGAACCTCTTCACATGGCTGCTCGGCATCGTTATCTTCACCTCCGGCTCCCTCAGCTGCATGGTGACCGGCTCCATCTCCCGCCCGTTCAACGAGGCGCTCAAGGTCCCGCACGAGAAGTCGGCGCTCATTATCCACGCGACCTCCACTCCCTGGTGCGTGCTCTTCCCGCTCAGCGGCTGGCTGGCCTCCCTGACCGGCTACCTCATCTCCGGCGGCGTTGCCGAGAGCGAGTCGATATCCGTGCTGCTCAAGTCCATACCCCTCAACTTCTACTGCATCCTTGCCGTATTCGGCACGCTTGCTGTCTGCCTGTTCAACATAAACATCGGTCCGATGCGCAAGGCGGAGGCCCGCGCCGAGGAGACCGGCGAGCTTGACGAGCCGGGTCACGGCGGTGCACTGAGCGAGGACTCGGGCAAGGTCAGCGACGCAAAGCCCAGAGTCATCAACATGGCGCTGCCTATGGGCGTGCTCATCGTTACCATCCTTGCAGTGCTCACCATTACCGGCAGCGGCAACCCGACTCAGGGCTCGGGTATGCAGAGCCTGCTCTGGGGCTGCATCCTCGCGGTGCTGACTATCTGCATCCTCTGCGTTGCACAGAAGCTGTACAGCGTTGAGGAGGTCATAAGCGACATGTTCAAGGGCATGGGCACCATGCTTCCGATGGCCGCGGTGCTGCTTTTCGGCTTCACCATGGGCACGCTCGTCAAGAGCCTTGACACCGGCAACTACCTCACCGCACTGTTCATGGACGTTCTCAGTCCCGCGCTGCTGCCGGTGCTGAGCTTCCTGCTGTGCATGCTCCTGTCCTTCGCAACCGGCACCTCCATGGGCACGATGGCGATAATGTCCGTCATCTGTCTGCCGATGGCAATAAACATGGGTGTCAATATCGAGCTCGTAGCGGGCGCTATCTTCGGCGGCTCCATCTTCGGCGACCACTGCTCACCGATATCCGACACGACCATTATGTCCTGCGCGACCTCCGGCTGCGATATTATCGACCATGTAAAGACCCAGATCCCCTATGCGGCAATTTACGCCGCCGTTTCGCTGGTGCTGTATATCGTTTTCGGCTTCGTGCTGTAAGGCTCATATTAAACAAAAAAGATAGTGCAGAATTTTCATCTGCACTATCTTTTTTTACAATGTTACTTAACAAACGCGGTGGCGCTGCTGTTGCCGACGGCGCAGAGTACGCCGTTTTCGACAAAGCGCCGCAGCGTCGGGATGAGCGAGCGCAGCTCCTGCGCATTCGTGTCGAGTATCTCGCATCGCAGCTGAGCTATGCTCTGTGCGCTCGTGCCCTTGAGACAGCGGCGGCAACTGAGCTCGCACATGCCCGCCGGATCGAGCAGCGGGTCGGTCGTGTTGACCGTGCCGATGATGATATCGTCAAGCGGCATATCCTCTGCAAGCATCTGCTCGAGCACATCCGGCAGCGCCGCAAAGGCCTCAGCCGAGGCCGCCAGATTCGGGTCACGGTAGGAGTAGCAGAAGATATCGCCGGAGGCGCGGACGTTCATGCCCGTGCCGTAGGCTCCGCCCTGAACGCGCACCGCGCCCCAGAGATAGCCGAAGGTCATCAGCGACGACAGCACCGGCCACGCACCCGAATATTTTCCGCCGAGGGCAAAGAGGTTGCCGCCGAGGGCGCTGAAGCCGACATCCGCCGGTATCTCGACCGTGCAGTCGCTGTCCGCTCCGGCGGGCGCTGCGGCTGCGGGAGCGAGCTTACGCTCCGGCAGTGCGCACACAAGGCTCTCTATAGCGCCTGTGTCGGGCTCGCCGCCGAAGCCGGCAAACAGCCGGTTTGCGGCAAAGGCGCGGTCTGCAAGCTCGGAAAGCTCTGCGCAGAATGCATCGCCGCGCTCTCCGAAGCAGCCGCAGAGCTCCGACAGCCATCCGGCAAAGCTCTCGCCCTCGAGCGCTTCACGCAGCGCTCCCGCAGCCGAGAAGCCCGACAGCGCCTTGGTCACGGCAAAATTGTGCCCGTTTCCGATGAGCGACTGCTTCATGAAATAATCGGTCTGCACAAGCAGCTCGCCGATGCGCTCCTTCTCGTCCCAGCAGGTGTTTCTGAGTATCTCCGCCAGCAGCTGCGCGGCAGCCGCGGTGTTTTCGCGCAGCATACTCGCCGATACCAGCAGGTAGGGCGTGCATTTATCCAGCTCGCCCTCACGCGATATAAGCTCCACCCTTGCGCCCAGACCGCCGAGGGTGGCTTTTATTTTGTTCTGAAGCTCCGGCGCACTGAGGCTTTTCGTGCGCAGCTCGCCGAGGCAGGAGGCAAGGATGCAAAGCCCGCGCAGCTGCTGCGTGTCGAGGTCGGAAACGTCAAAATACAGGTTGAGGTAGACTATTCCGTCCGCACCGGTCTTTACGCGCAGCGCGGGACGGGACGCTATGTCGCACAGCTCGGTACCGATGGGCTCGACCTCACGCGGCACGTCGGCAAGCTCGAGCACGGGCAGCGTCGATAAGGCCTCCTCGCTGTCCTGACTCTGCTGCCACTGCTGCATTTTCTCGACGGCAAGCTTCTCGTCGCTGAGCCTCCGCTCGTCCCAGCCGGCGGTCTGCTCGGCGATGCGGGCTTTTTCCCTTGCCGCGTCGTCTGCGACCTTCGTTTTCGACGGCAGGGCATATACATAGCACTTATCGTCCGCATCCGCGAGCATTTCCAGCGCCAGAGCCTCGAAATAATCCGTGTCGAGCTTTTCGCGCAGGGAGTCGAACACCCATGCGTTTTCTATGTGCAGCATCGGGTCGCCGCCGTAGAGCCAGCCGTCGAGCGCCTTTATTGCAAGCTCCACGCCGTAGGGTTCGGTGACCTCGCGGCAGCTGAAGGCAAAGCGCTCGATGCAGGCGCGCAGTGCGCTGCGGTCAAGTCCCGCTCCGGCAAGCTCCCTGAGCTTCTGCGGAACGAAGGCGCGTATCGTCTCAAAGCTCTCTGCGGAGGTGTTGAGGACAACCAGCGACAGCGAGGGCTGATATATGCCGTCGCTTATCTCAAGCCCCACATCCTGCGCAAGACCCTTTTCGAGGAAGGCACGCTTGAGCGGCGCTTCGTTCGAGCCGGTGAGATAGTCGGCAAGGATCTTGGCGGCATAGAGCTTTTCGATATCGTCAAAGCGGCACAGCAGCTTTGATATGACCATGTGTGCATGCTCATCCTCGCCCTCGGGCGGCTCAAACAGAACCGTGGCCTCGCCGGTGACGGGCTTCTGCTCGGCAAAGTCAAAGTCGGGCTCGCGGTAATCGTAATGGGAGAGGTATTCGCTGTCTATGTACTCAAGAACGCTGTCGATATCCATATGCCCGTCGAGGAAAAAGCGTGCGTTCGACGGGTGGTAAAAGCGCCTGTGGGCTGCGATAAACTGCTCGTAGCTGAGCTCGCTTATCTTCTCCGGCAGGCCGCCGGAGGAAAAGCCGTAGCAGGTGTCGGGATACATGAGCCTGTCGGCAGCGTCGCCCATAAGCCGCTCAACGTCGGCATATGCGCCCTTCATCTCGCTGAAAACGACGCCGTTATAGCTTATCTCTCCCGTTTCCCCGTCAAATTCGTAATGCCAGCCCTCCTGCATGAATATCTCGGGCTTTTCGTAGATCGCGGGGCAGAACACCGCGTCGAGATACACGCTCATGAGGTTAAAGAGATCCTGCTCGTTCCGGCTGGAGACTGGGAACATGGTCTTGTCGCCGAAGGTGTAGGCGTTTAAAAACGTCTGCATCGAGCTTTGCAGCAGCGAAACAAAGGGCTCCTTGACGGGATATTTTTTTGAGCCGTTGAGCACGCTGTGCTCAAGGATGTGGAAAACGCCCGTGTCGTTTTCCGGCAGCGTCTTGAAGGAGACGGCAAAGGTCATGTTCCTGTCGGCTCTGTCGAAGTACAGGAGCCTTGCGCCGCATTTTTTGTGCCGCAGGGTGTAAAGCTGCGCCTTTTTCGCCTCGATGTATTCCTTTTTTTCGAGCTCGAAGCCGGAAACGCAGCCGCCCTGCTCAAGCTCTGCAAGCTTGGTTTTTTCTTTTATCATTTTTCCTCGCATCCCCGCTTTACAGCGTTTTGCTGAAAAGCCTGTAGTAATCGTTGTTTTCTTCAAGCTCGGCAGGCGTGCCGGATGCCTCGGGGCAGCCGTCCTTCATGACGATGATGTTGTCGGCATTCTTTGTCGCCGCGAAGCTGTGCGCTATCATTATCGTCGTGCGCCCCTGCATGAGCTTATCGAGCGCATCGGTGACGAGCGCCTCGCTCATCACGTCAAGATTGCTCGTCGCCTCGTCGAGCAGCAGGAAGTCCGAGCCGCGCAGCATCGCACGGGCGATGGATATGCACTGCGCCTGACCGCCGGAGAAGTTCGAGCCGCCCAGACCCACATCCTCGTCAAAGCCCAGCGGCTTTTCCATGATGAAGTCATAGCAGTTGGCTCTTTTCGCCGTTTCGATAAGCTCCTCCTCGCTGACCTCGCGCTCAAGGCCGTAGAGCATATTCTCGCGCACCGTGCCGCCGATAAGCGCCTCGCGCTGGAACACATAGGCAAAGCGCCTTCGCCACTGCGCAAGATCGAGCTTCGAGATATCCTCGCCGCCGAAAATTATCCTGCCCTCCGAGGGCTCGTACAGGCGCACGAGCAGCTTGAAGAGCGTGCTCTTGCCCGCGCCGTTGCCGCCGATGATGGCCGTGACCTTGCCCATGGGTATGGTCACGGAGACGTTTTTGAGGACCTCGCGCTCCTCGGAATAGGCAAAGCTCACGTTTTCAAAGAGTATATCCGAGCACACATCGGGCACGTCTGCGCCGTCTGCCTGCTCCGGCTCTGCCGCCGAGACGCGGTTTATCTTCTGCATCGTGCCGAAAATGCCGGAGACCGAGCCGACGTTCATGAAAAACTGCATGAGCTGGAGCCCGACGATGCCTGTTATCATGTAAAACGCAGTCAGGTCGCCGATGCTGAGCTCGCCCGTGGGCACGAGCCTTCCGCCGATGACAAAGACGATGAAGATGAACATGATCGAAAACATGCTCGATGCAAGCTGATAACCGGCTACGAGTATCCAGTTGAGGAAGTCGGCAATGTACATGCGCTTGAAGGTCGCGTTTCCCTTGCGGCTTTCGAGCATTTCCGCCGCCGCGCTTTTTATCAGGCGGAGATTGCGCACGCGCTCGGCCAGATAGCCGAGGCTGCTTGCCATGGTTACGGTGCTGTAAACGCCGAGCTTATACATGAGCTTTCCGTAGATGATGCAGACGATGAGCGTCAGCGGGATTATAAGCAGCGAATAATTTGCCAGCATCGTATTGTAGTCATAGAGCTTTATAAACGCCTGCACCGATGTCACGATGCAGACCACGAACGACACCGCCATCGAAAACAGCGTCGAGGGTGCGCTCGCATCCGAGGTGACACGGCTGACGAGCTCGTTGCCGTTGTCCTCGTCGTAGTATTTCATCGGCAGCTGCATTATCTTTTCCCAGAGCCTGCACCTTACGCGGAGGTTTATCGTCTCCTCCATTTTCCGCGTGAAGTAATAGGCCACGATCGACAGCACCGCCGCCGCCGCGGTCACGCCCATGTAGCTGAAAAGCGCCTTGCCGTCGATGGCCTTCTGGCTCGTGTCAATAACGCTTGCCGTGAGCGTTGCGCTCTGAAGCTCCGCGCTCATTGTCGAGGCAGAGAAGATAAAGCACAGTATGATGAGCAGCCATGGCAGCTTCACGCCCTTGAGGACGCTGAAATATTCCGAAAGCTTTTTCATATTTCCTCCTCCCCGAGCGTGTTCTCGACCATTCTGCGGTAAACCGGGCAGCTGCGCATGAGCTCCTCGTGAGCGCCGTCACCGGCAAGCGTGCCGCCGGAAAGGACGATGATGCGTCCGCAGCGCCTTGCGTAATCGAGGTCGTGCGTTATAAGTATGCGCGTCTTTCCCGCGAAAACAGCGTCCATCGTCTCCTGTATTCTGGCCGAAACGCGCACGTCGAGCGCACTGGTCGGCTCGTCCATAAGTATGATGCTGCCGCCGCGCAGCACCTCGCGGGTGAGCACGAGCCGCTGCTTCTGACCGCCGGACATTGACTCGCCTCCGGCGGCTATCGCCGTGTCGAGCCCCTCGGGGCACAGCTCAAGATACTCGGTAAAGCCCGTGCGCTCTGCGGCTGCAAGGATCTCGCTGTCATCGACCTCGCGGTCTATGCCGTAGCTGAGCGCCTCGCGCAGCGTGCCGCTGAATATGCCCGCGCCCTGCTGGACATAGGCAAGCCTTCTGCGGAACTCGGAAAGCGATATATCCGCAATGTCCGTTCCGCCGACGAGCACCCTGCCCTCGTCGGGCATGTAAAAGCGCTCGAGCATACTCACCGTTGTGGTCTTGCCGCTGCCGCACATTCCGACTATGGCGACGCTGCCGCCGTCGGGCACTGTAAACGACACGTTCCTGAGAGCCGGCTCATCCGCGCCCGGATATGTGAAGCTCACGTTTTCAAAGCGTACCTCGCCGCTGTCGGGAAAGGCCGCCGTGCCGCCGCACTCGTCGCTGCCGTTCATTATGCCGACGCTGCGCTCGAAGCTGCCCTTGATGCCCTTTATCGTCACCCAGCGCGTGAAAACGCCGTCCATTATCGGGAACAGGTTCTGCGCGAAGAGGAAAAAGGCAAGCCACATCGTCACGTCGATCTCCTGACGCTGGAGCAGGATGACCGCAATGACGACGACTATGAATTTCTGCAATATGTCAATGACCGCGACAATGCCGGAGGAGATGTTCGTCAGGTGCACTATCTTCATGTTCGCCTTCATTATCTCGACGGCGGCCTCGCGTCCGTTTTCGCTCTCGAAGCTCTCGTTGGTGTAGGTTTTCACCAGCGGCAGATGGCCTATCCTGTCGGCAAGGAAGCTCGTGAGCAGTCCGATGCGGCCATAGACCTTCGTTGTTGCCGTCTGCACCTTTTTGCCCATTATCAGCGCATACAGGTACTTCAGCGGCAGCATCGCAAAGCAGGACACGGCCAGCACCCAGTGATATTCGTTTATCCGCAGCAGCGCCGCAACTATGTAATAGATATCGGGAACGAGGTAGATGATGACGTTGATCATGCTGTTGACCGCAGAGCCTGTATCGTTTATGATCGCGCTCATGAGATCCGAGGGGTCGTTGCGGTCAAAGTGCTCCATCCTCATGCCGAGCATCTTGCTCCAGACGCTCTCCCTTGCCCTGCGCACGCCGAGCGACTGCGCCTGCACCTGAGCGGCCACCACCACGAACGACAGCACGCCGAGCATGACATAGTAGATAACGGCATCCCTTATCGCCTTGCCCGAGAGCTCACCTCCGAGCAGGCTCGCCGTCGTGTTCGGAAGGTCGAGCAGCAGCCGGTTGAAGGCGAGGTTCAGCGCCAGCGCAGCGAGCACCCACAGCCACGGGAGCCGGAGCTTTTTGAGCGTTTGGAACAGGCTTTTCCACGTTCCGCTCGTATTTTTTTCGTTAGGTCCCATACTGAACTCCTGTTAATTGAAAAAGCGGATGCCATATTTCATGGCACCCGCCGGTTCATTATTGCTTATTCGTAAATGGTCGAAAGGAAGGTCTCCTCGATCAGACGGGTGTATTCGGCAACGGAGTGATCCTTCAGAAGGCTCATGGAAATGTAGCTGTCGATAGATGCGTTGAGCACATCGCCGGTGTAGGAGACCATGAGCACGGTGTCGGAAACGCGAACCTCGTCATTGGTGCTCTCGGCGAGCTTGTCAGCCGCCTCCTTGGAGGGGCACTCGTAATAGGTGTAGGCTGCGACCATGTCGCCGTCCTTGCCGTAGAGGAAGGTGCTCAGCGAGGAGATGCAGTCGCTCTCGCTGCTGTCTACCGCGGCCTGACCGCTGCCGGTGAGGACTACCTTCTCATCATACTCGATGTCGGTGGGGTCCTTGTGCTCGGCATAGGGCTTGTAGGGGTTCTCGCTCGAGTCGGCGCGCACGCCGTAGCTCTGCTGGAGGTAGGTGATATAGCCCGAGTCGCCGGAAAGTCCCATGCTCTCGCACTCGGCGGCTATCTGCTCGTCGCCGATGCTGTACTTGAGAACGGTGTCGCTCTCGGCGGTGTACGGCATACCGAAGGTCGAGGACATGGTGTTCAGGACGGTGTCCTTCGCGCTTGCGTCGCTGAGCATGAGGTATGCGTCGCACTCGACGGCAGTGCCGTCCTTGGAATAGACGACGAAGTAGAGGGTGACGGTTCCCGGGATGGTGACCATCTTCGACTCGTCGGGCAGGCCGAGATCGACCTCCTCGCCCTCGGCGTAGGCGGTGTATTCGCCGGTGGTGACGTTTATCCAGCCCTTTGCAAGGCCGGTCGCCGCGTCATAGTCGTACATGCCGATGGGGTTGCCGCTTTCGTCGCACATCACGGTGCTGGGATAGGCATCGCTGCTTGCGTACTCGGAAAGGGTTTCTCCGAAGCTGTCGTTTTTGAGAACGGTGCGGGTATCGTAGCTCAGGCCGCTGGGGTCTTTGTGCGAGTAGTCGCCGAGCTTGACCTCGTCGGCCTTGCTGAAGAGGCTGCATCCGGCAAGGCTGAACACGAGGACAGCCGCCAGCAGAACGGATACGAGTTTTTTCATCTTGGTCTTCTCCTTTATTTTTCTTTGTAATACAGCAGGCAGTGGCAGTAGCCCTCAAAGCCGGGGTCCTGCATCTGCTGCCGGAATTCCTCGCAAATGCACTTGTATTCGGGCTTTATCTCCCTGCGGCACGGACAGTAGCCGCCGGTTTCCTTCAGCCCGGCCTTTATTTTCGCAACGACTGCGGGGTCGTCGTTGAGTCGTATCTTTCCCATATGCATCACGCTTTCCTTATTCGTACAGCAGCTTCGATATATGCTCGAGCAGCTCTGCGCGGTCAATGCTGCCGACCGTGCGGTCTATAAGCTCGCCGCGGCGGAAATACAGCAACGTCGGCATCGCGTCGATGCCGTGCGTGTCGGCTATATCGGGGTTGAACGTTATATTGACTCTGCCGAAGGAAATGCCCGCCAGCTCGTCTGCGACGGCGTCGTACACCGGCGCGAGCATGACGCAGGCAAAGCAGTTTTCGCCGTAGCAGTCAATGACCGCGTACTCGGCCTGAGAAAATTCCTTCCACTGTTGTTCTTTGAGCTCTTTGACCATGTTTAACCTCCAAACTTCTGCTCGATCAGACGGCTTATGTGCTCGAACAGCGGCGTGAGGCACAGCTCGCCGCGTGCCATTTCCAGAAGCTCGCTGCGCTCGGGTACGGCCTCGCCCATGAGCTGCATCATCTCGGCAAACTGGTCGGCCATCTGCTCGACCTCAGCCTCGCCGGTCTCGATGCCCTGCTGACGGCAGAACGCCTCCGCGACCCACAGCTGCTTGCACTGATAGACGATAGACTCGACCACCATCTCCTCGGTAACGCCCTCGGGCTGGGGCCGCTCGGTCTTTGCCTTTTCGACATATGCCTGCATCTCGCCCTCGTCGTAGCTGTACTCGCTGCCGTTTACGAGCGCGTCCATGAGATAGCGCATGATCATCTTGCTGCGCTCGAGCTTCTGCTCGCCCTCGGCCTTCTCGGTCAGATAGGCGCGGTAGCCCTCGACGCTGCTTACGCCCTCGATACCCAGCGACGCTATCAGCGCGTCGTTGACCTCGACCGGCGTGCGGCGGGTAACGGTCTGAACGCGCAGGTTCACCGTCTTTCCCGCAAGAGGTGCCGGGAAAACATCGCCTCTGCGTTTTCCGAGCGCGGCCTTGGCAGCCTCCTGCGCACCCGGCAGCTCCGCGCCGGTAAATATGAGGATCGTCCGTCCGTCGGGATAGCTTTCCTTATCCGCCGTGCAGCGGACAATGTCGCCGTTCTCGGCCAGCTCCACGGCGCTCTCCTTCGCGCAGCGCAGGGAAAGAGCCTTTATCTCACCTTCGATACGCTGTGCGTCTATCTTGAGCTCCAGCATTTCGGCAGGCACCGAAACGCCGTCAAGGTCGCACAGCCTGCTTACAAATCCGTTCATAGGGTCATCCTTTCATAGCTTTGACAAATTGAACGCAAAGTTCACTGTCATTCTACATCATAAGCTCACAAAACGCAACATTTTTTTAGTGGCGCATTTAGTCTGCACCTATACGGTGATTGCAGGTGCACGGTATCGAAACATTGGAATAAATAAAATCGTTTCGCGTCCCGTGAGCTGATAGCTGTTAGCCGTTAGCGGTTAGCAGTTAGCCGTTAGCTGTTAGCGGTTAGAAAGATGCATTTGCTTGCGCCCGACCGAAACTACCTCCAGTTCCTGTAGGGAACAGGCTTGCCTGGCCACTCGCCGTGGCGGGCAATTCGCATGGAGATTAAAGCTGACAGGAACCGAACCCTGTCGCCTGTCAGCGCCCCTTTTCGGCGCTTTCCGCCTTTTTCTCTTTGATGGGCGACAGCCCATCTGCATCAAAGAAAGCCGGAAATCACCTGAAAATTGTCTGCTGACAGGTGCGAGCAGTTTTGACAAAGCTGATTTTTGCTCAGGCAAGGCAAAGTCCGCAGCGCATACTGTCGTATTCGCAAGGGCTTTAACGCCGCATGAGTGAAAATCAGCCTGTCAAAACCGACAGGGTTCGATTCCCGTCAGCTTAAGCAAGATGCTGCTGCTTGCGCCCGACCGAAACTTTCGCCAAATCTTGTAGGGAACAGGCTTGCCTGTTCCGCATAGTCGGTACTAATATCTATATTAAATGCTGAAAAGACAGCTTAGGTTTTAAGTCCAAGCTGTCTTTTTTGTTTTACGTTTGGTTTTAGTCTGGGGCAGACGGGCAAAGTTTCGGTGCAGTGGAAGCTTCAACAAGCGGAACGGGCAAGCCCGTTCCCTACAGGGTGCTGGAGCAACATTTGAGATGCTGCAAAAACATTCCGCCGCACGCACGGGGAGCGAAACGAATTTATTTATGCCATTGTTTCGATACCGTGCTGACGCACTCTCCGTATAGGTACAGCCTCAATGCGCCTCTAAAAATTAAAAACGGAGGAGGAGCTCGCGGTCGATCTCGACGCCGTTTTTAAGGTACACACGAGGCACGCGCTTGCTGACGGCGCAGACGAGCTCATATGGCACGGTTCCGGCAAGCCGGGCAAGCGTCTCGACAGGGTTGTGTCTGCCGAAGATCTCGACCTCATCGCCCACGCCGACATTGGGCAGCTGGCTTAAGTCTATCATGCTCATATCCATGCAGATCCTGCCGCGCAGGGGCGCGGGGCCGTCGGCGGTCATGATGCTGCATCGGTTTGACAGGCAGCGGAAGAAGCCGTCGGCGTAGCCGTAGGGTATAACGCCGATGCGGGTCTTTGCGCTTGTGCGGAACATGCGGCCATAGCTGATGTCCGTGTCCTCGTCGTAAATTTTTATCGTGTTTATCATGGCCTTGAGCGCCATCGCCGGACGCAGCCCGAGCTCGGGAGCGAACTCGCCATAGCCGTACAGCAGCAGACCCGGACGTACCATGTCCATGTACGTTTCGGGATAACGCGCCACCGCGCCGGTGTTTGCGCAGTGGTGCAGCGCTATGCGGCGGCCTATGCGCTGCTCGACAGCGGCGATCGTGGCCTTGAACAGCTCAAACTGCCGCTTTGTGTATTCAACGTCGTCCTCGTCGAGCTCATCGGAGACGGAAAAATGCGTAAAGATGCCCTCGACATCGAGGTTGGGCATATTGCAGCTGTCAACAATGCCGTCAACGCCCGTGTCAAAATGCCGTCCGGCGCAGAGCACGCCGAGGCGCGACATGCCCGTATCGACCTTCATGTGCACGCGCAGCACCCCGCCGAACGCGGCTGCGGCGGCATTGTACTCGTGCGCCTTGGCAAGGCAGGTCACGGTTTGGGTGATGTTGTTTGCGATGAGGTTCGGCACCTGCTCGGTGGGCGTGTGGCCGAGGATGAGTATGGGCATGACGATGCCGTTTGCGCGAAGCTCCATCGCCTCGTCGAGGCTCGACACCGCCAGATAATCCGCGCCCAGCTCCTGAAGCGTGCGCCCGACGTGCACTGCGCCGTGGCCGTATGCGTCGGCCTTGACAACGCCGAGGAATTTGACGTTTGCGCCGGTGCGCCGGCGCAGCGTCTCGTAATTGTGCCGTATCGCGTCAAGGTCTATCTCTGCCCATGTCCTGCGAAGAGTGGATCTCATGCTCTCACCTTCATCCCTGAATGTTTATCGTGCCGCCAGCCGTGACCTGATCTATCGCAACGCCGCCGTACTTTCCGTTGAAGGTCCACGATACGGAGACGGGGATGGAGGTCGCCTGACCTGCGGGAACGGTCACTTCGATGCTGCGGCTGGTGAGCAGGGCGTTGTTTCGCGCCGTCTCGCTCTTGTAGTCTATGGCGGGGTTCGTGAAGGCGTAGTCAACGCCCGCGACTGTGATAACGCCGCTGTGTGCGCCGACCGAGAAGGTGTAGGTGCTGAGGACAATGTCAAGCTTTATGGTGACGGTCTCGCTGTTCTGGGAGCTGGCCGTCCAGTTTGTGTACATTATCATTTTTGTGCCGGTGTTGCTTTCAAAGCTGCCCGACTGGTTTATCGTGCGGCTTATGACCTGCGCCGACGGCTTGGGCGTTGTGCTGGGTGCAGGGGATGCACTCGGCGAAGCGCTGGGAGCGGGGGAAGCGCTCGGCGAGGCCGAGGGGCTTGCGCTCTCCGTGGGCGCGGGAGTCGGCGTTGACACAACGCTCGGCGTGAGCGCGGGCGTGGGCTGGGCGCTCTCGGCGGGCAGGGTGTCCTTGATGTCACGGCTGGTGAGCCATGCGGAAAGCGAGGCGATTATTATCAGCACCAGCACGAGCGCGATGAATATGTTAATCTTGTGCTTGTTCATAGTCATTACTCCGATCTGCCGCCCTGCGGCAAGTGATGCCTTGATTATATCATATGACGCGATTAAGTCAATTTCTTTAATAGAGCATTTAGGCTGTACTTATACGGAGGGTAAGCTGTTAGCGGTTAGCGGTTAGCCGTTAGCACCAGACAAAACAGAATACATACGCAAAAGACAGCTTGGACTTAAACATCCAAGCTGTCTTTTCAGCCTTTAATATTAAATTTAGTTCCGACTATGCGGAACAGGCAAGTTTTTTCAGAGGCGTAGCCACATTATGCCGATACGCTATTTGCGGTGTCCCGACCGGCAGCCGCGCAGGAAACCGATATAAAAGAACCCACAACATTACTGCGCACCTACGGGAGGCGAAACGTCTTTATTTCCACCAATGTTTCGATACCGTGCCACCGCAATAAACGTATACGTGCAGACTAAATGCGCCTCTAAAACTACTTGTCTTTGCCGGATACGCCGCGGCGGGCGGCCTCGAAGCGGCGGCGGGCCTCCTCGTATTCCCTGCGGGCCTTGTCATAATCGTTCTGCCGCGCCTCGGCCTCGAGCTTTTCGGCCTCCTCGTTGAGGCGGCGGGTCTGCTCGGTGAGCTCGTCGATATCCTCTGCCGCGGGGGCGGACTTGTATTCGTCCTTTTTCAGACTCCGGCGGAGGGGCTTTTCCTCTTCCTCATCGTCGTCCTCTTCCTCATCGTCCTCGGGCTCGGAAGCATCGCCGGAGCCGGCGGCTGCCTCGGGACGGACATACTGCGGCCTTTCCCTGCCTTTTATGATATCGGAGTAGGTCCGGCTGCACAGAAGCGCGACTATCGCGGCTGCGACGGCCACTCCCAGCAGCACGAGCATTGCTATAAGCTGCGTTTTGCCGCTGCCGGAGCCGTCCTCAAGGGCGTAGACGAAGCTGCGGTAGCCGTTTGACATGCCGTAGATGTTGAGCGCGAGGGCTGCGACGGCGGCAAGGCCGGACACGGCGGTCGCGGCGAGAATGCGGGTCCTGTTGGGCTTGAGAGCTGCAAGCACGCCGAGAACACCCGCGACAAGGCCGATGATGCCGATGACGCGCAGGGCGTTATACAGGGTCTTGCGCAGGTCGAGCTCGGCGTTCATGCTGTCAACGTCCTCCTCGACATAGTCGCGTGCGGCCTGAAGCACAGCCTCGTAATCGCTCTCGTCGCTGACGCGCTCGGCGATGCCCTCGTTGTCCATGAGCACCTCGATGCCGGCCTTGACCGCATCCTCGGCGTTGTCCTGCTCGGTGAGCGTATCCTTGAGCTCGTTCATCTTGTCAACGTTTTCGTTCAGCTGCTGCTGACCGGCATCGAGCTGCTGCTTTGCGGTGTTCAGCTGCGCCTTGCCGTTATCCAGCTGCACCTTCGCGGCATCCAGCTGTGCCTTGCCGTTATCCAGCTGCACCTTCGCGGCGGCAAGCTGAGTTTTGCCGTTTTCTATCTCCTGCTCGGCGGCGGCTATCTGGGTGTTTGCCTCGGCAAGCTGCGCCTGACCGTCCTCATAGGCCTTCATGTCGGTCTTGAGATCCTCGATGGAGGTGTAGCCGTACTTTGCAAGCGTCTGCGAGACGAGGTCGCCCCATGAGCCCAGACGCTGGATAATGTCGTAAACAGGCTTTGCCTTTTCGTATGCCGGCGTTGCCTCGTCGAGCTTCTGCTGCGCCGCGTCGCGCTGAGCCTTTGCATCGTTGAGCTGCGCCTCGGCATCGTCAAGACGCTTCTGCGCTGCCTGATACTCGGCGAGCTTTGCGTTGTACTGCGCCGCAGCCGCGTCATACTCGGACTGACCCTGCGCGATCTGCGCAGCGCCGGTGTCATACTGCTGCTGCCCCTCGTTGAGCTGCTCCGTGCCCTTCTGGTCGGTAACGACCGACTCGGTGTAGTCCTTCTCGTCCTCGGTGCGGTTTTCCTCCGCCTTGCGCAGCTCGGCAACACGCTCCTCGAGAACATCGACAAAATCGGTGATGTCGGCTCTCTGCCCGCGCTTGAAGCGCAGAATGTCCGACAGCTCATCCGAGCCGCTGCCGGCGGCGACGATGCCGAAAACCGAGCTTGCCGCAAGCAGTATGCTCAAGACCATTAACAGCGTTCTTTTCATGACATTTATGTTCCTTTCTCCGGCGGAGGCAGCTTTCCCCCAATGCCTCCGGCGTATTAATTACTTCTTGTGCTTCTGCGCTATGTCGTCTATATCCTCTTTAAACAGCGGACGCAGGCGCAGCCTCCGCTTGAGCGTCGTGCGCATTATGAAGCGGTCGCCCCACACGAGCGTCTGCGGCAGCACGAACAGCACCAGCAGCAGCGATATTATAGTTCCGCGTCCGAGCACAAGTCCGATGACGGAGATTATGCTCTCGCTGCTTATGAAGCCTATCAGCAGCCCCGCAACGACGAGGATGCTGCCGCTCGTTACGAGCGTGGGCAGCGCACCGTTGAGCGCGAGGCGTATCGCCTTGCGGCGCGAGACATATTGCCCGCGCAGCTCGAGATAGCGGTTTGAAACGACTATGGCGTAGTCTATGTTTGCGCCCATCTGTATGGCGCTGACGATAAGATATCCGACGAAGAACACGGAGTGCTGAGTGAAGTAGGATATCGAGAAGTTTATCCATATGCTGCCCTGAATGACAGCGATCAGCAGCACCGCCAGTCCCGCCGAGCGGAACACGAGCATTATGACCAGCACGACGAACAGCGCCGACAGTGCGCTTACCATTATATTATCCGTCGAGAACGAGTCCTTCAGATCGCGTGAGGCCGTCGCGTCGCCGGTGACGTAAACATCGTCGCCGTAATAGCGCTCGGCTATGCCGTGTATGCTCTCTATGAGCGCATAGCTTTCATCCGACTGCACCGCCGTGTCCGAATACACGAGCATACGGCTGTAATGCCTGCCCTGAAGCTGCTGCTTTGCCTCGGAAAGCTGGGAATAGAGGCTGTCTATCATGTCGAGCTTGTCCTGCGAAAGCTCAATGCTGCCATCCTCGGCGATATCGTGCAGGAACAGGAACAGATCGATGAGCGGGACCCTGTACTCGCGCATGTTCTCCTGCACCTGATCGTAATCGGAGTTGTGTGCGGCGTAGAACACGAACAGGGCGGAGGCCGTCGTATCGTCAAGCCCCGCAAGCTCGGAAAACTCCGCTATGCTGAGCCTGTCGCTCAAGCGGTAGTCGCCCGCGACCCTGACCGAGGCGATGCCGAGAACGGAGGTGACATGGTCAAGCTCCGATATCTCGTCGAGCATCCTGGCCTCCGTCTCATAGTCCCCCGTAGGTACGACGAGCGCCATCATGTTTGTGTTCCCGAAGGTGCTTATGATATCCTGATGCGCCTTCTGCGAGTCGTTCAGGCGCAGCGGCAGGTCGTCGCTGTAGTTGTACGAAAACGGGCACATGCTCGAAAACCAGAACGCGGCGATCGCAGCGAGGATGAACACCGGCGGCACGAGCCTGTGCGTTTTCCATGCAAAGCGCCCGACCGCGTTTATGTTCGGCATGAAGCTGCGGTGCTTCGTCCTTTCTATCGCACGGCTGAACATCACCAGCAGGCCGGGCATCAGCAGGAACACCGTCAGCATTGATATGAATATTGATTTTATAAGGACCTTGCCGAGGTCGCCGCCGAGGCCGAACTGCATGAAGGTCATGGCCACGAGGCCGCCGATGGTCGTCAGCGAGGACGAGGCTATCTCGGGTATCGCCTTTGCCAGCGCCTCTATCGCCGCGTCATATGCATCGAGCTGCTGCCGCTCCTCGGCAAAACGGTTGCACAGGATGATGGCATAGTCAATCGCCAGCGCAAGCTGCAAAATGAGCGTCACGGAGTTTGCGACATATGATATCTCGGAAAACAGAAAGTTCGAGCCCTGCTGGAGCGCCGCCGCCATGCCGAAGGTTATCAGCAGCACCGGCACCTCGGCGTAGCTGCGCGAGGTCAGCAGCAGCAGGATGATGACCGTCACGACGCTCAGTGCGCCGATCACGAGCATCTCGCCCAGAAGCTGGCTGCTGAAGTCGAAGCCGACCTCGGTGTAGAGCTTGATGCTGTCGCTGTCATAGCGGCTCTCGACGAGCTTTTTTACATCCGCAAGCGCGTTCTTGCTCACATCGTCGTCAGTGCCGCCGGCAAAGCTCAGCGTAAAAAGCGCCGAGCCGGACTTATAGTGCTCCTCGCTGTCGTCAAAGCTCACCGAGCGCACGCCGTCGAGCTGCGAAAGCTCCTGCGACAGCGAAAGGGCATCGTCATACGATATGTGCTCGATCATCAGGTCGGCTGTTGCAAAGGTAGTAAACTCGCCGTCCATTGCGTTCAGGCCGCGCCGCGTCTCCGTGTCCTCGGGCAGGAAGTGATACAGGTCGTTTTCGACCGTCGTCAGCTGCGAGGTATAGACCGACAGACAGGCCAGAGCTATGAAAAGCACAAGCATGAACCTTCTGCTGTCAATTATGAATTTGGCAAATCTGTGCATGTGTTTCTCCCACTGAATTGTGTGTCTATTTATTTTATTACAAAAGGAAACAAACATCAAGACAATATCGTCAATTTTTTATTAATTTCTTGTGCTCCGCCCAAATAAAGAGTATACTTTCAGTGGCGCATTTAGGCTGTACCGATACAGAGAGTGAAGCGGTTAGCGGTTAGCTATTAGCTGTTAGCTAAAGGTATTCGCTCTCCGAGCGAATGAAATTTAAATTGTGCGGCGATTTCGGTGCAGTGGAAGCTTCAGCAAGCGGAACGGGCAGGCCCGTTCCCTACGGGGGCTGGCGCAGCTTTTGAGATGCTGCAAAAACATTACTGCGCACCTGCGGTATGCGAAACGCTGTAGTTTCCACCATTGTTCCGATACCGTGCACCTGCAATAAATGTATAAGTACAGCCTAAATGCGCCACTGAAAAAAGGAGAAGCGTTAATTCGCTGATGAAAAAATGATCAGATTACTTGCCCGAATATTCATAAAGAATCCGACGGAGTACGCCGACCCGCTGGTGCGCAAGGCCTACGGCACGCTGTGCAGCGTGCTGGGCATATGCCTGAACGTGCTGCTGTTTGCCGGAAAGTACGCTGCGGGGGCTGTCTCCGGCTCGATCGCCATCACCGCCGATGCGTTCAACAACCTCTCGGACGCGGGCGCGTCGGCGATATCGCTGCTGGGCTTCCGGCTCTCGGGCAAGAGGCCGGACCCCAACCATCCCTTCGGCCACGGCAGAATAGAGTATATATCCGGCCTTGCGGTCGCAGCGCTTATCATCGTCATGGGCGTTGAGCTGCTCATAAGCTCGGTCGAGAAGATCGCAAGCCCCGAGCCGGTCGAGGCAGGGCTGCTTCCGGCGGCGATACTGCTCGTGTCCATCCTCGTCAAGCTCTATATGTTCGCGTATAACCGTGCTGTGGGCAAAAAGATATCCTCCTCGGCGATGGCCGCCACGGGCGCGGACAGCCTGTCCGACTCGGTCGCAACGGCGGTCGTCCTGCTGTCGATGGGCGTAAGCTATGTGTTTAATGTCAATATCGACGGCTGGGTGGGCGCTGCGGTGGCGGTGTTTATCCTGTTCGCCGGCTACGGCGTTGCCAAGGATACGCTCTCGCCGCTGCTCGGTCAGGCTCCCGACCCCGAGCTCGTGCAGAGCATAGAGGATATCGTCATGAGCTCGGATGCGGTGCTCGGTATGCACGACCTCGTGGTCCACGACTACGGCCCCGGGCGCATGATGATATCGCTGCACGCCGAGGTTGACGGCCGCGGCGACATTTTCGAGCTCCACGACAGCATCGACACCATCGAGCGCGGGCTCAAGTCGGCGCTCGGCTGCGATGCGACAATACACATGGACCCCGTCGAGACCGACAACGAGCAGGTGGCTGCCGAGCGTGCGGCGCTCGAACAGGCGCTGAGCGGCGTTGAGGGGCTGCGCGGTATCCACGATTTCCGCGTGGTCATGGGGCCGAGCCACACAAACCTCATCTTCGATGTCGTCATGGACACCGCCACGGGCATGACTCCCGAGGAGTTTCGCCGCATCATCTGCCGCACCGTCGAGCAGAAGCTCCCCGACCACTTCGCCGTCGTCACCGTCGATACCTCCTTTGTCTTTTAGAGACGTTTTTTTAGAGGCGAATTTAGGCTGTACTTATACGGAGGGTGCGGTGTCCCGACCGTAAACAGCGGAGAAAATAAAGACGTTTCGCGTCCCGTTAGCGCGGCGGAATGTTTCGGGTGCACGGTATCGAAACATCGGAGGAAACAAGTTCGTTTCGCGCTTTTTTAGAGGCGCATTAAGGCTGTACTTATACGGAGGGTGCGGTATCCCGACCGGCGGCATTGGATGAAATAAATACGTTTCGCGTACCGTGGATGCGATGCAATGTTTTTGCAGCATCTCAAATACTGCATCGCAACCTGTAGGGAACGGGCTTGCCCGTTCCGCTTGCTGAAGTTTCCACTGCACCGAAATCGGCGCACCCGTAGGGAACAGGCTTGCCTGTTCCGCTTGTTGAAATTTCCACCGCACCAAAATCGGCGCACCCTTGTCCGTCTGCACCAGACTAAAGCCAAATACATATGCAAAAGACAGCTTGGACATACATCCGAGCTGTCTTTTCAGCGTTTAATATAGATATTTGTTCTGACTGTGCGGAACAGGCAAGCCTGTTCCCTACGGGGATTGGAGGTAGTTTTGGTCGGGCGCAAGCAACTACGTCTTGCTTAATCTCCATGCGAATTGCCCGCCACGGCGAGTGGCCAAGCCCGTTCCCTACGGGTTGCGGTGTGCGGCGCTGCCGCACAGATCAAATTTCATTCGCTCGGAGAGCGAATACCGCCAGCTAACCGCTAACAGCTATCAGCTCACTAACAGCTTGCAACACGGCTTATGTCGCGGATGTTTTTTTCGAACTTGCTGCGCGGACCCATGACCTCGCGGCCGCAGCCGAGGCAGCGGAGCTTGAAGTCGGCACCTATGCGCAGCACCTGCCAGCGCTTCTCGCCGCAGGGGTGCGCTTTTTTCATTGTCAGCACATCGCCGACGCGGATGTCCATTGGCATGGTCTGCACCTCACTTTTTTATCTCGTCCCAGTATTTTTTTGCTGTCTGCTCGAGCTTGTTGTCGCCGAAGTCGTAGTAGTGCGCACCCCTGAGCGCATCCGGCAGATACTGCTGGCGCACCCAGTGGTTCGGGTAGCTGTGCGGGTATTTATAGCCCTGCTCACGCTCAAAGCCCGTGCCGTCGGCGTGGACGTTCTGGAGCTCACGCGGCGGCGGACCGCTCTTTCCGGCGCGAACGTCGGCTATCGCAGCGTCAATGGCCATAACGCCGCTGTTTGACTTGGGCGCGGTCGCAAGGAAGATCGCAGCCTCGGCCAGCGGCAGCCGCGCCTCCGGCAGTCCGAGCTGCAGAGCCGAGTCAACACAGGCCTTGACTACGGGCACGGCCTGCGGGTAGGCAAGGCCGATATCCTCACTTGCCGAGCACAGCAGCCTGCGGCACGCGCCGGTGAGATCCCCCGCCTCCAAAAGCCGCGCAAGATAGTGCAGCGCAGCGTCGGGGTCGGAGCCGCGCAGCGACTTCATCAGCGCCGACAGCGCGTCAAAGTGCTCGTCACCGTCGCGGTCATAGCGCATCGCGCTGCGCTGGGTGACGGTCTTTGCGTCGTCGA